>NZ_JAPYKQ010000010.1:0-214941 GCF_037179625.1 Mesorhizobium sp. Cs1299R1N3
ACGGCGTCTGCGCTGATGTAAACCAGATCCGTGACGTCACCATCCGACACCTCATCCTCTCAGATTAAGGTGTTGCGACGATCGGTTGAACCCGCCGCCCAATTGCCGCCGTTCTGCAATGCGCCCATAGCCGCCATCCGCCGTTCCCTCGCCAATCCTGGGTGCTGCCGTGCGTTCACTTTCGGCCGGCGGCTAACATGGACATTTCCGCAGATGAAATCTGTATGACGAGGCGGCTGCGAACGGCGACATTAACAAAGTGCTGCGTACCCGACAGTGCCCTTGGCCAACCCCAGCTTAGCTAGAGTTCGTAGTATGCTGAACGCCATTCACCACGTCGCGCTCATCTGCACCGACTACGACCGGTCCCGACGGTTCTACGTTGAACTCCTCCGCCTCGATCTAATTGGGGAGGTCTTTCGGCAGGAGCGGCAGTCATGGAATGCGGACCTGCGGATCGGGTCCGTCCAGTTGGAGTTGTTTTCCGGCGGCGGACGCTGGAGAGGTCGGTCGTTTCATTTCAGTGTGACCAGGTCTATACTCCACGGGGGACAGGCCAGATCGATGGACCGTAAGCTTTCCGCCATTCTCGCTGCCGACGTTGTGGGCTATTCCGCCCAGATGGAACGCGACGAGGCCGGCACGTTCGAGCGCCTTCGAGCTGGACGCAAGGAACTGTTCGAGCCTGAGATTGCCCGCCACCACGGCCACATCTTCAAGCTGATGGGCGATGGACTGCTGGCCGAATTCGGCAGCGTCGTGGACGCGGTCGAATGTGCCGTGTCGTTGCAGCACGCCCTGGCGGAACGCAACGCCGCCGTTTCCGAGGATCATCGGACTCGCGTCAGAATTGGGATCAATCTCGGCGAGGTGATTGTCGAGGGCGAGGACCGATATGGCGAGGGCGTCAACGTTGCTGCCAGGCTCCAACAACTGGCGGAACCTGGCGGCATCTGTGTCTCGGCAAAGGTCGCAAAGGAGGTTGAGAAGAAGTTGGCTTTCGGCTTTGAGCCGATGGGCCAACAGAAGCTGAAGAACATCGCCGAACCGGTGCAGGCGTACCGGGTGCTGCTCGATCCCGCGGTGGCGGGAAAGCCCATGGCTGTCAATCGACACCCACGCTTCAGGCGCAATCTGGCCGTCGCTATTGGGGTCCTTGTTGTCGCAGTCGGCCTTGCAGCAGCGTGGTGGCGACCGTGGGAGCCTCCGATGCGGCCCACCGCTCTGACGGCCAATGCGAAAGCAGACACCCGGCCATCCCTCGTCGTGCTTCCATTTGACAATCTCAGCGACGACAAGTCGCAAGGTTATCTGGCTGACGGTTTCACCGAGGACCTGACCACAGAACTTGCACGCATACCCGGCCTGTTCGTCGTGTCGCGAAACGCGGCTTCCACTTACAAGGGCAAGGAGACTAAACCCGCAGAGATCGCCGCAGCGCTTGGTGTCCGGTACATGCTGGAGGGCTCGATACGTCGGGTCGGCGACGACATGCGTATCAACGCGCAATTGATCGACGGCTCGACCACCGGTCATCTCTGGGCGGAACGTTTCGACGGCCAGTGGACGGATGTCTTTGCGCTACAAGACAAAGTCGTCGCCAGCATCGCAGGCGCGCTCAAGCTCCGTCTCGTCAGCGCCCAAGGCAAGGCAGATGTCGCGGGCGGCACGCGCAATCCCGCAGCCTACGAAGCTTACCTCATGGGCATGGAAATCTACAATCGTCGCAATACTCCAGAGGAGTTTGCGCAGGCGGTGAGGTTTTTCCAGCAGGCGCTGGAGCTCGACCCGAATTTCGGCGCGGCGGCAGCATCGCTCGCATGGGCCTATTGGGAGATGGACGGGCCACGGGTCAAGGCTTTGGCCTTTTCGGAATCTGTGGCGTTTTACAACGTCTACAAGTACCTGGAGGAGGCGGCCAAGCATCCTTCGCCCTCGTACTATCAGCTCGTTGCCAGTTTGCTGGTTCGCGAGCACCGGTCCGACGAGGCAGTCGCGGTTATGTTTAAGGCAGTGGCGCTCGACCCGAGCGATCCCCTGAACTATGTCGGGTTGGCAGACGCCCTGAATTTCAATGGCAGGCCGAACGAGGCGCGCGACTATCTCGACGCGGCCAACCGCGTCGACCCAGGCGGCAATGACTATCGGCACTACCAGGCGGGGCTGGCTGAATTTGGCCAAGGTCGTTTCGCGGAGGCCGTCGACTACCTTGAAAGGATTGATCTCCAATCGCCCGATCCATGGCCGAAATTCTACGGCCTGCAGGTGTTGGTTTCGGCCTACGCACATCTCGGGCGCAGTGACCAAGTCGCGGCCTATAGTGACAGTCTAAGGAACGTCATGTTGGAACGAAAGGATGGAGGGGCAAATCAACTGGTCACGCAGAGGTATTTTGTGTTCAAGAACCCGGCTGACATCGGGCGTCTGCTGGACGGCCTGGACAAGGCCGGTGTGCCGCAGTTGCCGGAACAGCTCGATCTGGATGCGAGGGACCGGCTTACCGGTTCGGAGATCATGTCGCTCATCCTCGGTCGTGACCTGCGCGGGGGAGGCGCATGGATAGATAAGCGAACCAGTTGGGTGCAGCAGAACTTCCTGTGCGACGCCATTCCGAAAGTTCAGACAACCTGTGGCGCGATCTTCCGCAATCCTGCTGGGACGCCGGAGCGACGCAACCAGTATACGGCAGTCTTCCGTTTCGATCGTTTTGAGTTTTCGACCGTCAAATAAGACCACCCGGGACCCGCCTGCGAATATTATCTGTGGCTAATGCATAAGTGGACCTTTGGGGGTCCGGTCGCGCCCGAAGTTCCCCAGACATCCCAAGGTTAAGTCCGGCGCGACCTTCTGGGATCCTCACTCAGCGTTTTACCTAAGTTCTTCGTTCGCTAGCGGGAGCTTCGCGCGGCGTCACAACCATATGCGTCATCGCGTCCAACCTTCGGCGACAGCGCCCGCCAGTGCCGGGGCGATCAGCTGCCCGCGCACCTTGCACAGGGCTGTTCTATGGCTGCCCGAGAGGCTGCACCTCCCCCCTCGCATTCCGGCCAGCACTTCGGGCTTGGCGCAAAGCGGGAAGCCGGCGAGCGGCATTGTCACCGATGAAACGGCCGCGTTCCGTCGTGCTCATGCCGGATTCATTGATGATGCTCTCGACGGTCAAATCCGGGTGGTGCTTGAGAGCTTCCCTAACCGAAGCCTTCGCCTCATCGGTTCGACCCAGCGCTGCGAGCACCTGGATCGATTATCACATCGGCCATGCCCGGGCATGGCTCGGCGATGGCGCCGGCGCGCAGGCCAGCCTACATCGTTATATCGCAGCCAATCCGCAGGATACTTGCGGGTACCTGATGCTGGCAGTCATCCACGGATTCGCCGGACGGACGGAAGACGCGCGCCGCGCCCTCGCGGAAGCTGTCGGGCGAAAGGCGAACATCGACCAGGATCAGGTCCGCGGCTCGAACCGCTACCGCGACCCTGTACGGTTGGAGCGGGTGATCGCGGTGCTGAACGCAGCCGGACTTCCCGCCTGAGCAGGGTTTAGGTTGATATCCTATCGATGCCAGAGCCCTCGAGCCTGACGGCGCACACTAACCAGTCGTCCATGAAGAATCCTGATTCAAACAAAATGGAGGAGACGACAAACGAAGAGATCAAAGCTGGGGAGTGCCTCAGTTTTCAACACCGGAGTCGGTGGCTGGAGCGACGTGTGGGCGCTCTTCCCTTGAACCGAGGCGATGTCCACGCTCGCCGGAATGTCCGCTATCGAAGATCCGCCGCCTGAAAGCTGCCAGACCGCTAACGTGAAGAGTTTCGGGCGCCGGCAGGCGTACGAAAGTCCCCGAGGAAGGAACCCGCGGGCCACAGGCGATGGCTATGGGGATTTCGGATTTCGGCTGATGTCGGCGATGGCGCGACCGCAGCCGGGAAGCGTCGGGTTTGATGCGGACATGCCGCTTCGTTGCGCTTCCGCGCGATGTTGCCGGCTCGGCGCAGGTCCGGACGCGCGCCTTTCGGCGACGGTAGTCACCATGGACACGCGTGGATCCGTCGCCGGCGGCTGAGCGCCTGCAGCTGAAGGCTCGACCATGCCATGCCAGGTCATGGGACGTTCTCCCGGTTCGTCGCCGTTGCGTCCGGCGGTCCGCGCGGTTGCCTCCACCGTTCGAACGTCTCGATGACGATCATGCGTCCGCCGCAGCAAGGGCACGGCGGGCGGAAGTTGTCCGGATCGTCGAGGCTATCGTCATCGGGCGGCGCGGCGACGTCCAGGAGTTGGCGGGCGAGCGCGAGGCAGTCCTTGCGAGAGCCGCCTGCGAGCAAGCCGTAGTGACGGATGCGATGGAAGCCGCGCGGCAGGACATGGAGCAGGAAGCGGCGGATGAACTCGTGAGTGGCAAGCGTCATGACCTGCTGCCGGTCGGCGCCGTTGCGGCGATAGTCCTTGTAGCGGAAGGTGACGCTATTCTTGTCGAAGGCGATCAGGCGGCTGTTCGAGATCGCGATCCGGTGGGTGTAGCGCGATAGGTAGGCGAGCACCGCCTCCGGGCCGGCGAAGGGCACCTTGGCGTAGACCACCCAGCGCTTCTTCCTGACGGGAGCCAGATGGCGCAGGAAGGCTTGGCGGTCGGTTAGGTGCGCCATCGATCCGAAGAAGCTGAGCCGGCCGGCGTCGTGCAGAGTGACCAGGCGGGTGAGGAACAGCCGGCGGAACAGCTTGCCGAGTACCCTCACCGGAAGCAGGAAGGCCGGCCGTGACGATACCCAGCGACTGCCGTCCGGCGCGATGCCGCCGCCGGGCACGATCATGTGGACATGCGGATGGTGAGTCAGCGCGGAGCCCCAGGTGTGGAGGACGGCGGTGATGCCGATCCTGGCGCCGAGGTGCTTCGGATCGGCGGCGATGGTCAGCATCGTCTCCGATGCCGCCTTGAACAGCAGGTCATAGATCGTCGCCTTGTTGTGGAAGGCGATGTCGGTGACCTCGGCCGGCAGCGTGAACACGACATGGAAGTAGCCGACCGGCAGCAGGTCGGCCTGGCGCTCGGCCAACCATGTCCGCGCCGCTGCGCCTTGGCACTTCGGACAGTGCCGGTTGCGGCAGGAGTTGTAGGCGATGCGCCACTGGCCGCAGTCTTCGCAGGCCTCGACGTGACCGCCAAGGGCCGCGGTGCGGCAGTGCTCGATCGCCGACATGACCTTGAGCTGGGCGAGGCTCAGATGTCCGGCATGGGCGACCCGGTAGGCGGGCCCGGCAGTGCGGAAGATGTCGGCGACCTCGAGCGAGGCGCGCACGCTCAGCCGTCGGGCGAGATCTCTTCCAGCTTGAAGAGGCCAAGCTTGTCGAGCGGGCTCGTGACGGTGCGCACCGTGCGGGTCGCGACCTTGGTGTAGAAGGCGGTGTTGTTGAGCTTGGCGTGCCCGAGCAGAACCTGGATGATCCGGATGTCGGTGCCGTCCTCCAGCAGGTGGGTGGCGAAGCTGTGGCGCAGTGTGTGCGGTCCGACCCGCTTGGCGATGTCGGCGGCATGTGCCGCCTCGACGACGATACGATAGAGCTGACGCGTGCTGATCGGCTTCATCGCGTGCTGCCCCGGGAACAGCCAGCCGTCGCGGTGCATCACGCCCTGCTGCCGCCCAACCTTCCACCACTCACGCAGAAGCGTGAGCAGGTCTTGCGACAGCATGGCGTTGCGGTATCGCCCGCCCTTGCCGCGCTCGACGCGCAGCAGCATGCGCTCGCTGTCGACGTCGGCGACCTTCAGCATCGACACCTCGGCGACACGCAGGCCGGCGCCATAGGCGACCGAGAGCGCCGCCTGGTGCTTGAGGCAGGTGGTGGCGTTGAGCAGCCGGGCAACCTCGTCGCGGCTCAGCACCACGGGCAGGTTACGCGGATGCGCCAGCCGGACGAGCCTGCGCGCCAGGTCCGGGCGGTCGAGCGTCTGGGTGAAGAAGAAGCGCAGCGCCGACACGATGCTGTTCATCGTCGGCACGGGGACGCCATCCTCCTGCTGCTCGATCTGGAACCGGCGCAGGTCGTCGGCGGTCGCCGTGTCCGGCGAACGCCCAAGGAATGTCGCCAGGCGTCCAATGTCGCGGAGATAGTTGCGCTGCGTCTCCCGTGAGAAACGCCGCATGTTCATGTCGTCGATCAGCCGCTGGCGCAGCGGGCTGATCGCTGCATCGAGAATGGGATGGTGCATGGTCGGGCTCCTTGTTGAAGAAGCCCGTCATGCTCTGCCCCCGCCGGAGGACGCTCAATGCGAGCGCGACGCCCGGCCCCTAACCGCTACCTCAACCGCAGGCGCCCTCCCGCGCAGCGGGTTCGTTCGACGGGCCCAAGGCTGCCTGTCAGCAATGCCCCCCATCTCGGAGGTTCGGCGCACTTTACCTCGCTCGAAAGTGGACGGTCTGCCAAAGTAGCATGAGTGCGTTGCTCGACGATGGGTCTGATCCAACAATGACCCCGCATGTCAGGTTCCTAGAGTATGGGAGGTTGTCATGTCGATGATCATCGCCGTCGTCCTTCTTACTGCTCGCATGCACCCAAATGCAGCGATGAGTTTCTCGGACCGACTGGATCCTATAAAAAGCCGGCCTTTCTGAAGCCGGAGAGGAAGAGCTCGAAGGATGACAGGTCTGCGAAAGGAAGGTGGGCAAGGTAGCCAAGCGAGAGGCCCGGCTGCCGGCTCAGTGTGGCCTCGACTGCGACGTGCGCGTTTTCCATCTCGCCCAGATGTGCGTAGGCCGCCGCAAGAAAGGCATGGATGAAGAACTGGTCGCCGGCCTTCCGATAAGCGTCGATGGCCTCGGCATATCGGCCGAGCAGGAAGAGCGCGCTGCCCTTCACCTCCCAGAACCAGACCGGGGGCAACGGGTCGAGCAGTATGGCCCTTTCGAGGACCGCCAAGGACTGCTGAGGCTGGCCGCCGTAGTTGAGCCAGCTTGCATAGTCTCCGGCAATGTTGACGTCGTGCGGATTGAGCGTACGGGCCTGCTGGAAATGCAATCCGGCATCCCCATGCTGGCGCATATGTACGAGCACGAGGCCCATGCTCTGGTTGCAGATGCCGTCATTCCGGTCGAGCAGGAGCGCCGTGCGCGCAGACTGCAAGGCACTTTGCAGCGTACGAGAATCGCGGTCGTACCAGAATCGCGCAACCAGGCACTGCGCCAGATAGGCATGACCTTGAGCAAAAGCCGGATCGAGTTCGGCGCTCCGGGCAAACATGGATTCGCCCTTGTCCATTTCATACTGATGGTAGTGCGCGCGACCCTGCAAGTAGTAGTCGTAGGCGGCCCAATCGGCCGGCGGGGTTCGCCGCGAGCGGCTAGTCGCATCTGCCTCGGCGGCGCCTTGGACAGTTGAAGCTACGAGAGCCGCCACCTCCTCCTGAACCGAAAAGATGTCCTCGAGCGCCCGGTCGTAGCGTTGAGCCCACAAATGGAAGCCGCTGGCGCCGTCGATCAGTTGCGCCGTGATCCGGATGCGGTCCCCGAGCCGTCGCGCGCTGCCCTCGATGAGGTAGCGCGCGCCGAGTTGCCGGTAGACTTCTGCGGGGTCCGGCGCTGGCCCACGAAACTGAAAAGATGAATTGCGCGCGATCACCACGATCGACCGGTATCGCGCCAGTTCGGTGATGATATCTTCGGTGATGCCGTCGCTCAGATATTGTTGGTCCTGATCGCCGCTCAAATTGGCGAAGGGCAGCACGGCAATGGTGGGTTTGCCGGACGGCGCGATCGGTCGCTGCACTGAACCTTCCACGCACTCGACAGGCGCGGTGAAGCGGTAGCCGACGCGAGGCACGGTGGCGATCCAGTCGCCACCGTGGTCGGTAGGGCCGAGCGCCTTCCTCAGCGTCGCAATCTGGACGGTGAGATTGCTTTCCTCGACCGCCAGGCCCGGCCAGGCAGCTTCCATCAGCTCGGCCTTGGTCAGGATGTCGCCGGGCCGGGCCGCAAGCGCGGCGAGCAGCGTGATGCCGCGATGCCCGATGGAGATCGGTATGTCCTGCCGCAGGAGCGTCCCCTTCTCAGGGTCGAGCACGAACGGACCAAAGGCGAGGTGAACCCGATGCATCCCGTCATATTAGACGTTTCGGAATTTTTCGGAACAGTTTCGGCCGCGCTTTAGTACGCAGGTCCGCTCATCTGCCAAAGTAGCGTCATCGATTTCAGCAACACCAAGACAGGACGAGCCAAATGAGCACGCAGCTTTCTCTCACCTCAAGATTCTACCAGTCTCTCTGGGGCGAACCGCCGACGTGGACGACTGGACCGGCATCGGTCTGGGCGAGACTCGTCGCCCTGCGCGGCCTGGTCGCGGTTTGGCGCGAGCGCATGTACTATCGCGAGGAGCTGAAGCGACTGGCAGAAGCGGGGCCTCAGCGGATCGACGACGTCGGTCTCACCATGGCTGCCGTCGAGGCGGAACTTCAAAAGCCGTTCTGGCAGGCCTGATTTGCTTCGATAGCTGATTGTCAACGCGCTTGCAGACTTCAATCGGGTGCCGCACTCGAAACTGTAAGCTTATTACTGCTCAAAATGAGCCGCTGAAAATCGGCTTTCGGGGAAGTGAGGTGGGACTTGGGAAAGTCCGGGATGGGGGTAAATAGCGGCCATTTGGCTTGCATAGGCTAACGCCAGCTCCGCCATTGTCAGTTAGATGTAGGCAACGCGAAACCGGGCGCGCCAGCCCTTCCTTCCAAGCGCCCACAGTTTGAGGAGCAGGTCCGTCTGACTAGCTCACAACCAGGAGCGAAACCTCGCGACGGTGGCGGCATTATCCGCTCTTGGCGACTGCCAGCGCGAACAACCGGTGCCCAGCTTTCAGGATTGCGCATTTCCCGGCTCAATGGCGGAATTGAGGTCGTCGGCCGAACGACCGCTACACCGGATTCCTCTCAACAACCGGACGGTCCGCAAGCGGCCCCAAAACGGTCGTGGATCGTGCCACCTAGGATCGGCCGTCAAACCGGAGATCGGTTCAAAATAAGGTTGTCATCCGCGCGCTCTGTATCGGATCCCATTCTCGGATAAGAACTCGATTCCAGCAGCTTCCAGCGCAAGCCTTATACTCGTCAGATTGTTGGCGATCGGCATACGCGCGCCGCGTTCAAAATCTGCAATCGTCTGTCGAGCAACGGTTGCTACTTCGGCTAATTGTTCTTGGCTCCAGCCAAGCATCGCGCGAGCGCCACGACACTGCTCCACCGTTAGCGCACGTTCCATTCTATCAATCCGATTGACGTCAATCAATTTGTATAAGATGATGTCCCCCTAACGGCCGAGCTGAGCGCTAGCACGCCCAGCCCGACCTAGCCACAATCAAGCTTTGAGGAGCTCGGATCATGACTGAGTCCGACAATAGCACGATTCCGCCACGCGTCACCCGCAGGAGGATGCTCATAGGAACGGCAATGGCAATTGCGGCATCGGAGCGAAAAGCATTTGCCGGCCCCGATTTAGAAATGGACCTATCCGGCGATCCTGCGATAGCGGCGTGGCGCAAATGGCAGGCAGCACACCAGCAGACCGAACGGCTATGCCGTCAACAGCAACGTCTAGAGCGAACGCTTGCCGAAAAGGTCGGATTTCCTTGCACGACGACCCGGCTGCGCGGCGGCGAGAGCGTAACGCTGTATTCACTTGAGGCGCTTACCGACGTGCTCGATGTAACTCCTGCGGAAGCGGCTGTGCGTGGAAAGGCCGAAGCCGATTTGTTCGATCATCAAGCGCGCTGGGACGCCGCCGACAGAGCGATTGGCTACTCCGCGACGTTGCGCGCCGAACGCGAGGCCGCTGATCGAGCAGAGGACCTGCTTAAGCTATTGTCCAAAACCCCCGCAGCTTCCCTTGCCGGTGTGGCAGCCAAGCTTGATGCGGTGCTGAGGGAAGGGCAGTCTTCGGAAGCCGACACTGAGTTTCCTTGGCCCCAGATTCGCTCGGCCCTTGATGATATTGGTCGGATTAGCCGGCAGGGAGGGCTTAGTCAGGTATTTGGCCCAGACGTATCGTGAAGGCATATAGGCGGAATATCGATTTTGATTTGGAGTGTTGCGCACCTTCGTGCTGGCATCCGATTTCGAACTGGAAGGACTGACGTCAGAGATCGCGTTGGCGCGCCGAAATGCACTTCTCCACAATCGCCCACAATGGCCTATCGAGGTCGGCAGTCTTCGGCGGCATTCTAATGTCCGCCTTCAATGGCTCACATAATGCCCTGTATAGGCTAGCAATTTTGATTTCGAAAGAGACAATGGCGGAATGTCCGCTAAAGTTTATCCACTTCGCAGGTCGACGGAGCTCACCAGTCTATTCGACTATGCCGCCCCTGATCGCTGTCCAAAATCTAACCGCGCGAAACGGTACAAGAAAGAATGGCAACCGGAAATCATCGACGATTGGCCCGATCATATTCCCATTTCGGTGCGAGAGTTGCAGCTGTTCGAGGTTCACTGCTCCGATCTGCTTGACGAGATTTTTGGAGCCAGAAACTAACTCGAAAAGAGGAGGCCGCTCATGAATGCCAAAGCGAGCTCCGCCTTGGCCATGCCCGGGCGCGCCGCACTTTATCTCCGCGTATCGACGGGTCGGCAGGCTGAGCACGATCTTTCAATCCCTGACCAGCGTCGCCAGCTACAGGCCTATTGTCAGGCGAAGGGGATTGCTGTGGCGACGGAGTTTGTTGAGCCAGGTGCGTCGGCGACCGACGACAAGCGGCCGGAATTCCAGAAAATGATGGATGCTGCATCGCAACGGCCGGCGCCATTCGACATAATCATTGTGCATTCGTTCTCACGGTTCTTCCGCGATCAGTTCCAGCTTGAATTCTATGTTCGGCGATTGGCGAAAAACTGTGTTCGGCTGACGTCGATCACTCAGGATCTTGGTGACGATCCCATGAGCACCATGATGCGTCAGATCATGGCTCTATTCGATGAATATCAGTCCAAGGAGAACGCCAAGCACACGCTGCGGGCTATGCGGGAAAACGCCCGGCAGGGCTATTGGAATGGTTCCCGACCGCCCTACGGCTATCGAATCGTGACTGCCGAACAGCGTGGCACCCGGGCTAAAAAGAAAATCGAACCGGACCCTCTGACCGTCGACCACGTCCGCTTGATGTTCCGTTTGGCGCATTCCGGCGATAGCGATCACGGCCCGATGGGAGTACGTCAGATCGCCAGCTACCTAAACAATCGAGGGATTCGGACACAAACTGGAGGACGGTGGGGGCTTGGGGGAGTGCATCAAGTTCTCACGCGTACGACCTATATCGGGCGACAACGTTTCAACGTCCGCGGCAAACGGAAAGGTGTTGAGAAGGGACAGGAAGATATCGTCAATGTTGCGGTGCAACGGATCATCGAGGAGGACCAATTCAATACGGTCCAGGATCTCCTTAAGTCGCGAAGCCCGCAATTGCGTGCGCCTAGATTCGTAAACAGCCCGATGCTCTTGGGGGGTGTTGTGTTCTGCGAGAACTGTGGAGGTGCGATGACCTTACGCACCTCAGGAAAGGGCAAGCAGTATCGATACTACACCTGTTGCACGACCGCTCGGCAGGGGCATAGCGGCTGCAAGGGCCGAACAATGCCGATGGAGCAGCTCAACGATTTGGTGGCAAATTATGTGGATATGCGGCTGTTGAACACTGCTAGGCTTGAGGAATTGCTGTCCGGGTTGTTGCGCCGGAGGGCAGAGCAAGGCGATCGCGAGAAGGATCGGGTCGGTGATCTACGACGACAGGCCGCCGACGCTGAAGGGAGGCTCACACGCCTCTATGAAGCGATCGAGAACGGTCTGGCTGATTTAGCCGATAGCAACCTGAAGGGGCGAATCGCCGAATTGAAAAGAATTCGGGATGCGGCCAACGCCGACGCCGAGCGTGCGGAGCACCGAGGCAGCCAAGCGATCGAAATATCCAAAAGGGCGGTCGCACGGTTCGCAGAGGGGGCCAGGCAGCGACTCCGGGCTCAGGACGGAACCTTTAGGCGGCACCATCTGCAAACACTGGTGCAGAGGGTTGAGGTTGGAGTCGATCGGATTCTAATCAAAGGATCGAAAGCTACGCTTCTACAGACGCTTGTCGTGTCAGCTGGAAAGCCTGGAGTGGAGACGGGGGGCACGACGTTCGCAGTTTTGTACTGAAATGGCTCCCCGGGCCGGATTCGAACCAGCGACCAACCGGTTAAACAGTCCTATGGAAGGGCCGGCATCTCCCCGTCACCGACCCGCCAGGTCCACGCACTGATCTCCGGCCGATCCGCAATCATGTCCTGCAGCGAAACCTCGAACGCTTCGTCCGCTCCGGCCGGAACAACAAAGAGCGCGATCGGCTCCTGCCTGTTCTGAAGCAACGCGTTGGCGATCGGCTGGTCGGGTTGCAGGTCGTAGCGCAATCCCTTCACGCTCTTCTCGCGAAGACGGGCAAGCGCATCGATGAGCCGCTTTTCAGGGACCGTCTCGTAAGGAATCCAGTTCTCCGACACGACCATCAACGCGATCTCCTCGACAATGGCGAGGCCGGCCGAATTCACTCCGAACGTCGCGATAGCCATGAGATGTGAGCTCGAATCCGCTCCCCACAGCGATAATTCTCTCTCGAAGCGTGCCTGCAAACGCCGATGCATTGCGTCGTCGATGATGAAGGGAAAACCGGGCAAATGCCTGACGATAAGTTTCTGACCCGATCGGGCAGACACGATCTCCTTCACCTCGCCTACGAGGAGCAGCAACTTCCGCGGTCCGGCTTTTGGCCGAAGTGCTGTAGCAAGAATCGCGTTGCGACGCTGTTCGATCGCTTCCTTGTTCTCGGCCCGGAACGGCTCGGGGACGAACAGGATATCCGCCAGCGATCCGCCTCTCACCGTCATTTGCCCGGCCGCCTCGATGAGGTGCCAGCGGACATTCCACCAATGTCGCTTGCCGGCCCATCTGGAAGTCCAGACCGTCAATTCAGCCTCGTGCCAGAGATAGTGGAGGAGGCCACGCAGTGACATCCTCCTGGGATCTCCGGCCACGCTGGCGGAGTTCTGGCCAGCAGGCACGGACGCCGCACGACTTCCCGTCTTCGACAGGCTGAAATCCAGCTTCAGCGCCGCCATGCCGTTTTGCGGATCGACCTGGATCGCGCTGCCCATCAACGCGCCGAGCCCGGACAGCTCGCAAGGCGATTCATAAGAATCGCAGGAAGAATCGTGCCCGCCGCCGCTGAGCGGCATGCGCTTGATCAGATGGAGGTCACCGATGCGGGCGACGTACATCGGGCAGCCCGGCTCACGGCACAGGCAGAGTGGGCGCTCCTTGCGGGCATAGGCGTTCGCAAGCGCCGCCTGCAGGTCAGGCGCTCCCTCCTCGTAGACGTCACTTCCAATTCGGAACCGTCGCATCACCTCCGCAGCTCCAGGTCGCCGCCGCATCCGTGTGTGCACATTCAAGTCATGGCTTTGCGCTGAGCGCAACCCGTTTGATGGATCGGCGCCGGAGGGAGAGGGGAGCCGGGAGGAGTGCGGCCCGGCCGGCGCGGAGAGAGTGCCGGCGCGGGGGCCATTCCCCTCTCGCGAAGGACATCTCCATGAACATCGTTTCGACCACATCCGACGTTGCCCGAACGGCCGCTCCCCTCGGCACGCGGGCACCCGCTGCCAACGACAGAGCCCAGGTGATCTTTCAGGCGGCGTTGCTGCTTCTATCTTTCCTAGAGGAGGGCAAGCCAGTCACCACCGCCGCGCTCCGCACCGCCATGACGGACAGTTTCGGCGGCACCGACGCACAGGGCTTCTGGCTCTGGAAGGACGCCTATGAAGCGCTCGAAGCGGCCCAGGTGCTGTTCCTGCGCCGCTTCGGATCGGCGATCCTGTCCCGGTCGACTACGCCGCAGGCGACCCTGGCGATGATGAAGCGGATCGCCAAGCTCATTCCCAGCCATACGCGACGGTCGGACGAGAGCCAGGCCATGCAGCAACTCTCCACACCACTGCCGCTTGCCTTCGTCACCGCGCATGCCGCTGCAATCACCTCCTCGGATCTCGTTCTCGAACCCTCGGCCGGCACCGGCCTTCTCGCCGTCCATGCCGAGATCGCCCGAGCCTCGCTCGTCCTCAACGAGCTTGCCGCCACGCGCACCGATCTGCTCGGCCTGCTGTTCCCGCGCGCTCCCGTTTCCCGGCACGATGCAGCCCATATCGACGATCATCTCGACGCCGCCATCGAGCCGTCCGTCGTGCTGATGAATCCGCCCTTCACGGTCGGTGCCTATGTCGACGGCCATGTCGCCGATGCCGCGTGGCGACATCTCTCCTCCGCATTCGCGCGTCTGCGCCCAGGCGGCCGTATTGTCGCCATCACCGGCACCGGCCTGTCACCCGAAAACCCCAAATGGCGGGCTGCCTTCGAGCGGCTGCAGCAGCAGGGCACCGTCATCTTCACCGCGGCGATCGACGGCCGCGTCTATGCACGCCATGGCACCACCGCCGAAACCCGCCTGACGATCATCGACAAGATACCGGCCGCCGATCCGTCGCGTTTCGTCGCGTCGCCGGGCAGGGCGTCCGACGTCGAGACGCTACTCTCCTGCATCATGGATCTGCCGCCCCGGACGCCGGGCGGCTTTCCGGACTCGATCGGCGCTCTGTCGAACGGGATCCTGCGCAATGCCGCCATGCACATGGCCGGTCGGCCCACGGCAGCAGCTGCACCCGCCTCCGCAACATCGTTTGCGCCAAAGGCTGTCCGACCGGCTCGCCCCGTTGCAAGGGCAACGCTCAGCCACCCGGCCCTTGCGAGCAGCGCCCCGGCGCTGCCCCTGGCCTACGAGCTTCGCGAGTGGATGCCGGAGGAGAGTGGATGCCTCACCGACACGATCTACGAGCCTTACGCCCTTCAGTCGATCCACATTCCCCATGCAAAGCCGCATCCGACGCCGCTGGTCCAGTCGGCCGCCATGGCCGCGGTCGCGCCGCCGAAGCCTTCCTACCGGCCCCTTCTGCCTGACGCGATCGTCGACGAGGGCCTGCTGTCGGACGCCCAGCTCGAAAGCGTGATCTATGCCGGGGAAGCGCATTCCGGTCATCTCGCCGGCGCCTGGACGGTTGACGAGACCTGCGATGTAGTCTCGGCCGCACCAGAAGGTGCTGCGAACGCGGTTCGCTTCCGCCGAGGATGGTTTTTGGGTGACGGCACCGGCTGCGGCAAGGGACGACAGGTCGCCGGCATCATCCTCGACAACTGGCTGCAGGGCCGCCGCCGCGCGGTCTGGATTTCCAAATCAGACAAGCTGCTGGAAGATGCCCAGCGCGATTGGGCAGCACTTGGTCAGGAACGGCTCCTCGTCCAGCCGCTGTCGCGCTATCGGCAGGGCATGCCGATCCGCCTTGCCGAAGGTATCCTCTTCACCACCTACGCAACCCTGCGTTCGCAGGAGCGCGAGGGCAAGAAGTCGCGGATCGCCCAGATCCTCGACTGGGTTGGACAAGAGGCGAGGAGGGGCGAAGGCCCGACGGGGACCAAACGGTCCTTCGATGGCGTCATCATCTTCGATGAGGCGCATGCCATGGCCAACGCCGCCGGGGGAAAAAGCGAACGCGGCGACGTCGCACCCTCGCAGCAGGGCAAAGCGGGCCTGCGCCTGCAGCATGCGTTGCCAGACGCCCGCATCGTCTACGTCTCGGCGACCGGTGCAACCGCGGTTGAAAACCTCGCCTATGCACAGCGCCTGGGCATCTGGGGCAGCGAGGACTTTCCATTCGCCAACCGTACGGAGTTCGTCGCCGCCATCGAGGATGGCGGAGTCGCGGCGATGGAAGTGCTTGCCCGCGATCTCAAGTCGCTCGGGCTCTATACGGCGCGTTCGCTTTCCTATGACGGTGTCGAATATGACCTGCTCGAGCACGAACTGACCCCGGAGCAGATCCGTATCTACAACGCCTATGCGGACGCCTTCCAGGTCATTCACAACAATCTCACTGCCGCGCTCGAAGCGGCCAACATCACCAGCGGGACCGGTACGCTGAACCGCAACGCAAAAGCGGCGGCGCGTTCAGCCTTCGAAAGCACCAAGCAGCGCTTCTTCAGCCATCTCATCACCTCGATGATGACGCCGACCTTGATCGGCGCGATCGAGCAGGACCGCACCGACGGTCATGCGGCCGTGGTGCAGATCGTCTCAACCGGCGAGGCGCTGATGGAACGACGGCTGGCCGAGATTCCGACCGAGGAATGGTCGGATCTCCATGTCGACGTCACGCCGCGCGAGTACGTCGGCGGGTATTTGATGCACTCCTTCCCGACCCAGCTGTTTGAAGAATATTCGGACGCTGAAGGGAACGTCTATTCGCGGCCAGTCCATGACGAAGACGGCAACCCGGTACAGTGCCGGGCGGCTGTTCGCCGGCGCGACGAGATGGTGGAGCGCATCGCGTCATTGCCGCCGGTCGGCAGTGCGCTCGACCAGATCATCCATCACTTCGGCACCGACATGGTCGCTGAGGTTACGGGGCGCTCACGCCGTATCGTGAAGAAGACCGGAAGCGACGGCGTCGATCGGCTCGCCGTCGAGAACCGTCCGGGCTCGGCCAATCTTGCCGAGACCCAAAGCTTCATGGACGACGACAAGGGCGTGCTTATCTTTTCGGACGCCGGCGGCACGGGCCGGTCCTATCACGCAGACCTCGGGATGACGAACCAGAGGTTGCGTAAGCACTACCTGCTCGAGGCCGGCTGGCGCGCCGACAACGCCATCCAGGGCCTGGGACGGACGCACCGCACCAACCAGGTCCAGCCGCCGCTCTTCCGGCCCATGGCCGCCAATGTGAAAGCCGGAAAACGTTTCCTGTCGACCATTGCGCGCCGGCTCGACACACTGGGTGCGATCACGCGCGGCCAGCGCCAGACCGGTGGGGCAGGGCTGTTCCGATCCGAGGACAATCTGGAAAGCCCCTATGCCCGCGCTGCTCTTCGCCAATTTTACTGGCTGCTCCACCAGGGTAAGATCGAAGGCTGCTCGCTCACGACCTTCGAGACGGTCACCGGCCTTTCGCTGACCACCGACGAGGGCGGGCTGCGCGACGAACTGCCGCCGATCACGACCTGGCTTAATCGCCTGCTTGCGCTGCGCATCGAGACCCAGAACCTGCTGTTCGAAGTGTTCGAGCAACTGACGACGGCGAAGGTCGAGGGCGCGATCGCTGCCGGCTCCTATGACAAAGGTCTGGAGACGATTGCGGCGGAGAGCATCGTCGTCACCGATCGTCGCACCGTCTACACGCATCCGGTCTCGGGCGCGCAGTCGCATGTGCTGACCGTCGCCCGCAAGGACCGTATTCGGCCGCTCGGTCTGGTCGATGCGCTGGCGATCGCTCGCGCGGAGCCGCAATCTGTGCTGTTGGTGAACACGCGGTCGAACCGCGCGGCGATACAGCTGCCGACCGCGAGCCTGATGCTCGACGACGGCACGATAGAGCACCGCGTACGCCTGCTGCGGCCGACGGACGAGGTGCGCTTGGGTCTCGACGCCCTTGCCGAAACCCACTGGCAACCGGCCGACCGAAAACTGTTCTGCGAGCTGTGGGAAGCCGAAGCGGAGGCCGTCCCGGAGTTCACAACCAGCACCTTCCACATCGTCACAGGCCTTCTCCTGCCGATCTGGCGGCGGTTGCCTGACGACGATTGCCGGGTTTACCGCATCCAGACGGACACCGGCGAGCGCATCATCGGCCGTCACATCGCGCCGACCCTTGTCGCAACCATGCTCCGCAATCTTGGGCTTGATCATGTGCCCTCGCTCGCACCGGAAGATGCCTGGACCGGGCTTGTGGAAGGCCGGATCGGCCTGCAACTCGCCGACGGCCTAGTCCTTCGGCGCAGCCGAGTGATGAACAACTACCGTGTCGAGCTGATCGGCTTCACCGACGCAATGGTGCCGCGGCTGAAGGCCCTCGGGCTGATCTCCGAGATCATCTCCTGGAAGCTCAGGCTATTCATCCCGACGGCCGCGCAAGGGTCCGCCATCCTCGCCTCGCTCCTCGATCGCCATACGCTGGTCGGGCTCACCGACCGTACGGTCGCGGCTTGAGGGAGGTGATCATGACCGGCTCGGCTTCCGAGCTGGCGCGCCGCCTTGGCGACCATGCCGAGGCGGTGTGCCGCGAATATCTCTCCAACGGCCATCGCGCGGGCAATCACTGGATCGTCGGCGATGTCCGCAACACGCGCGGCCGCTCCATGCATGTGCGGCTGAAGGCCAACACGAAAGGACCAGCCGGAAAGTGGGTCGATGAGCAAAGCGGGGAACATGGCGATCTGCTCGACGTGATCGAACACAGCTGCGGCCTCGCCGATTTCCGCGAAGTCGCCGATGAAGCGCGCCGGTTCCTCTCCATGCCGCGACCACAGTCGCCGACCTCCGGCGGGCAGCGCCAACCAGCCGCCGCGCGCGGCTCTCCCGACGCTGCGCGTCGCCTGTTCGCCATGTCGCGGCCGATCGCCGGCACGCTGGCCGAACGATACCTCGCCGGTCGTGACATCGTGCTTTCCATAAGCGAGCGCGCCCTGCGCTTCCATCCCGGCTGCTATTACCGGGATCTCGTGACTGGCGAGACGCAGATGCTGCCAGCGCTGATTGCGGCCGTCACCGGCCTCAACGGGCGCATCACCGGACTGCAGCGCACTTACCTGTCCCCTTGGCTCGATCCGAACGGCAAGGTCGGCAAGGCGCAACTCGCTGATCCGCGCCGCTCGCTCGGGCATCTTCTTGGCAACGGCATCTGGCTCGGCCTCCAGCCCGGTGTGCCTGTTCCGGTCATGGCCGCCGGCGAGGGATTTGAGACGATGGCGTCGCTCAGGACGGTGATGCCGGCGCTGCCGGTTGCCGCCGCGACCTCGGCCAATCATCTCGCCGGCCTGATCTTTCCGTCTGGCTGTCGCCGCCTTTACATCGCCGCCGATGCGGACGCCGCCGGACGGCATGGCATCGAGCGTCTCAGCCAGCGAGCCGGCGCGGCCGGAGTCCTCACTCTGGAATTGCGACCCCGGCTCGGCGACTTCAACGACGATCTACGGCATCTCGGGCCGACCCATCTCGCGGCTTGGCTCAGCGATCAGCTCGTCCCGGAGGATGCCCGTCTCTTGCTGCCGCCCTGATGAACGCCTCGGGCCGTCAGGTGGACAGGGCCGGCGTCACCGGAAGACCTATTGGCACGGCGGCGGTCCGCCGGGAGAAGCCGCGCCCGCGGCCTGCCCGAGAGGCGACCCCTGCCACGCCCCCGTCACGGCCGCAACGGCTGCGCCGTCCTCCGCTCGCGCTCCGGCCTTCGGTGCGGCCGCGCCCGGGCCGCGGCCGGGATGCGCTGTCAGGCCGCGACAGGCGCGGCCACAACCGACGGAGACACGCCATGACCTACGACCTTCCTTTCGATGACGCCTACGAGCCCTACCACACGTCCTCACCGACCGACCGCGTCATCCTCGAACTGCAGATGTACGGTCATCGTCCGCATCAGGACGAGCCCGATCCTCGGCCACTTCCCGACGACGAGGTGATCCGGGCCGGCCTCGCCGGTATCGTCGAGACCTTCGCCGGCATGCTCGGCGACACCAGGCTCGAACCCGACCTCGACGACCTTCTCTGGTCTTTCACCAACGTCTTCCACCGCGCCGCCGAGCGCGTCGCCCGCAGCCTCGACCGCAATGAGGAGGCGCAACGCTCGAGCCAGCAGGAGCAGGACGGCTCCGAGGTGAAGTCCGTCGAGCTGGAACGGCTCACAGCCGAGGGCACAACCTATATCGAGCGGCGCAACGTGCTCGAAATCATGCGCGACGAGGCCGCCGACCTCTACGAGGCGCAGACCGGATCGGCATGGCGGCCGCGCACCGGCTCCAAGGTCAGCCACCAGGCGATGACCGCGTCGGTGATCGACTCGCGCGACTTCCTCGCCGCCCGCCGCCACGCCGAAACCGAGGTGCTCGTTCCGCCCGGCACTAAGATCGCCTTCGCCGGTGGTCTCGACTGCAACGATCACGACCGGATCTGGGACGCACTCGACAAGGCTCGCGAGAGGCATCCCGACATGGTCCTGCTCCACGGCGGCAGCCCGCGCGGCGCCGAACGCATCGCCGCCTGCTGGGCCGAGAACCGCAAGGTCACGCAGATCGCCTTCAAGCCGGATTGGAACCGGCACGCCAAGGCGGCTCCGTTCCGCCGCAACGACCAGCTTCTCTCGGTCGTGCCCTACGGCCTGATCGTCTTTCCCGGCTCCGGCATCACCGAAAACCTTGCCGACAAGGCCCGTCGGCTCGGCATCCCCGTCTGGCGGTTCGCGGAGGACGCCGCGTGAGCGTCGGTTTCCTCGCAATCCGCACCATCGGACCCGACCGCGCGCGGCCGGGTTCGGCGCGCGCGAAGCGCCCCGAAGCCCGCGCGCGAAGCACGGCACCCTCCACCTCCACTAATCGGATCGACGCGGTGAAGCGTGCCGCCACGCAACCTGGTATTGCGATCCGCGTTACACCGACGTATATACATCCACAGCACAGGAGCGCGCCATGGCCACCACAGCCACGAGGAAGGAAATACCCGTCTCGATGCGGTTTCGCGATGATGATCTCACCATCATCGACCGCGGCGCGGAGCTGCTCGGCCTCTCGCGCACGGAGTTCATGCGACGCGCAGCACTCCACGAGGCGCAGGCGGCCATCCTCAACGAAACCGTCATCCGCGTGTCCCCGGAAGCCTATGACGCCTTCATGCAGGCGATCTCAGCCCCCGCCGCCCCGCCCACACCGAAGGCGGCCGAGCGGCTGCGTCGATCGCCGCCCTGGGACCGCTAGGTGGCGCTTTCAGGCATCGAACTCCTTGACGACGCGCACCGCCTCGACAGCTTCGATTGCGGCAAGCCGGCGCTCAACGCTTGGCTTGCCGGCTTCGCGCGAACGAACCAGGCCCGCGGGTTCACCCGCGTCCTGATCGTTCACGACGAGGGGACAGTCGTCGGCTATTACGGCCTCGCGCCGGGCGTGATCCAGCCAAACAGCGCGCCGCGCGCCATCCGCACCGGTCGCCCGCCCGACCCGATCCCCTGCCTGCTGATCGGACAACTCGCCGTCGACCATCGCTATGCCGGACAAGGCATCGGCAGCGGCCTGGTCAAGGACGCGCTGCATCGCTGCGTCGCCGGCGCCGACATCGTCGGCGGCCGCGCGGTGGTGGTGCGGGCGATCGACGCCGAGGCCGAGCAGTACTGGCAGAGCTGGGGCTTCATCCCCGCGCGGGACAATCCCTCGGTGCTCATGCGCTCAATCCAGGACGTGAGCCTCTGGCTGGCCGACAAAGGCCATTAGCTCCACGCGCGTAGCGCCTCCGGCAGCGGCAGGGTCCGGGCGCGCCGGCCTGCGGCCGGCCGGGCTCTAGTCGCGGCGTCCCGCCGCTCCCCGCGCCGGCTTCGCCGTCTCGGCCTTCGGGTGACGATCCCTCGCGCAGGGCCAGAGGGAGAGGGCGGCTGGCGCGGGGCGGGGGACGCTGGAGAGAAGGGAAAGTCACGATGTCGATGATATTCATAGGTGGATCACGCGAGATATTCGAGCTGCCGGAACCTGCCATCACTCGCATCGGCGCGATCGTTGCTGCCGAGCACGGCGTGCTGATTGGCGACGCGTCTGGAGCCGATACCGAGGCGCAGGGCCTGCTCGCCGGCTACAATTACGAGCATGTCGGGGTCTTCCATGCGGGCAAGGAACCCCGCAACAATCTGGGCGACTGGGCCGCCTACCATGTTCCTTCTCCTGAGGATGCCAGAGGGTGCTGGGTCCACGCCGCCAAAGACCGGGAGATGGTGCGGCGCGCCGACTTTGGCATGATGGTCTGGGACGGCGCATCACCCGGCACGGCCGTCAACGTGCTTCGGCTGGCCATAGCGAACAAGCCGTGCGTCATTTACGATCTGGCCAGGGGCAGCATGGCGACCACGTACACTGTGGAAGACTGGTGCGCCATGCTCCGCCATGCCGGTCCCGACATTCGCCGCCAAGCCGAAGCCCGCATGACGCCGGACGAGCGTCTGGCGTTGCCGGGATGATGTAGGCGCAGTCCCGCCGACAGCCCGGCGGGTCCGAACCGATATGCTTGATCCGGCACCCCAACTCCACTTGAATGAGCGGCCGGAGCCGGCCCCTTCCGAAATCGGCCACGCGCAGAGCCGCAGGGCGTTGTGCAGGACAATCATCTTGCCCGTCTCGCGTCTGAAGCGGGTGCAGCGTGCCGAACATCCTGGCTTGCGCGGTCATCCATCGTGGCTTCGAGGGATTGCTACCGAGGAGCGTGAAGTTCACTGCCAGTCGGCTCCGATCTCAAAACCGCTGTACCGCCATCCCGAACACCCAAGGCGGTTCACGCGCCAGGCACTGTTCGAAGTGTTGACGACGCAGGCGACATGACCCGGCGGTGCGCGGCAAGCATCCCGGCGATCCGGCAGCGTTGCGTCGGCGGTCAAGCGATGGCGGCCTGGGTTCTTGTCCATCTGCCGCATCCGGGGCATCCCCGTTTCATGTCGCCTTTGTAGACGACCGCCTGCTTTGTGCGGTCAATCCCCGTTGGGGGTACACTCGGCGAATATTCAGGAAAATTCGATTTCTGTTTTTGGTTGCGGTCAGGCGAAGGGCCTGCCCGCTATTTTTCGGCAAATAGAATTTTCCAGAATTTTCGCCGAGATGACCGCAGCAGGACGGCCCTCTCCTTTGGCGCCATCGGGAATGGTCCCGATGCAACCGAAGGAGAACTACTATGGCCACCACGATCGCAAACCTCACCACCAAGGCCGACGGCTCGATGGAAGGCGTTTTCGCCACGCTCCGGGTCAACGCCCCGATCACCCTTATCCCGAACACCAACAAGTCGCGCGAGGACGCGCCCGACTACCGGATCGTCAACAAGCGCACGGGCTTCGCGATCGGAGCCGGCTGGCACCGCATCTCCCAGCTCGGGAGAGGAATACCTCTCGGTCAAGCTGGAAGCCCCCGAGATCGGCGTGATCTTCGGCAATCTCGCTCCCGCCCCTGGTGGCGAGGAAAACAAGAAGGTCATCCTCTGGAACAACCCCCAGTGAGGCATCGGCGGCCGGCCCCTCGAGGGGCCGGCTTCCCCATCGGCAAAAGGAGGTTGCAATGAGCCGTTACATCATCACCGTCACCGGACAGGCCCGCTCGGATCCAGACGCCGTCATCGGCTACGACCCACCGCTCCGGACCTATTTCCTGCAGGCGTTCCCGCACGAGGAAACCGACGAGCCCGCGCTTTGGCTTGGCACCCACGATCGTGCCTTCGAAACGCTCGGATATCTTCGCCACGCCGCGATCGCACACGGCTACGACTTCATGCCGCTGCCGCCCGAATTGGCCGCAAAGCTGGTCGACGACAAAGCGGCAGCCAGCGGGCGTCCGGAGCGGGACGGCACCCTCGGGGAACTGCTGAAACACCTCAACCAACCCAAGTAGGCAAACACGTCTCAGGGCCGCGACGGAGTGCTCCGTCGCGGCCCCTTTTTTGCGCGTCGCAACAGAGCCATGAACATCACCCGTCGCAGCATGCGACAGCCCTCCAAACCGCCAATTATTCTTTCGGCAGTTTGTGCTTATGAATGCGGATATAATCCTGCACGGCCTTTCGCAGCAGCTCGGTCATGCTGTGCCCGTTGCTGATCGCCAGCAATTTGAACTGACGCTGCTCCGCGGCCGTCAGATAGTACCCGCAGCGGACCATCTCCTCCTCGCGAATCTTCTTGCCGGCGATGGGATCCTTTTTCTGACCCTGCCGCAGCAGCTTGCGAAAATCGGGCCCGACTGCCGGCGACGGCTTTGTCGGTACCTGCACCGGTGGCTTAGCTTGCTCCTTGGTCCCTGACGTCTCGACCTTCGGTGTGATGAACATGCTCGGCAGCGCCGGCGGCTGCGTGGAAATCGCCTTCATCATGCGGGCTTTCTTGTCGTCACCGGGTTTCGGTACGGTTTCTTCACTCATGCCGCATTCCTTGTGGCTTCGATGAAGGTTTGCAGAAGGTCGTCAAAAACCCCTTCGCTCTCGGCAATCGCCTTCGCATCGGGCACCGCGGGGCTGTAAAGGGTCTGCCCGGTCTGAAGGTCGCGATAGGCAACGCGGTTGTGCAGGACGTGTTCTGCAATCGGCGTGCCGTTGGCCTGGATGATGGCGCGCAGTTCGCTCAGGGCTCGCGCCCTGCCATCGATGATGGTCTGCTTGGTCAGCACGAATATTGCAGGCAGCGGTCTACCCCGGCTCTCGACCGCCAGCGGAATGTAGTGGTCGGTGATCTGGATGGCGGCGGTCACGTCGTCGAGGGCAAAATAGACCGGCACGACGACAATATCGGCCGCGAAGAGCCCGGCCATGAGGTTGTCGTTCGTGGTGCCTTCCGTATCGATCAATACGACGGAGCGCTCGCCGTTGTGAGTGGCTGCGGCGTCGAGGATTTCCTGCGGGGTCATCGCGCTTACAAGCTGGAGCCTGTCAGGACGGTTGCCAGCGTCGCCCAGCATCTGGAACCAGCGGTTCATATTCTGCCGCCGATCGCCATCTATAAGAGTGACCGAATAACCCCGATGCAGCGCGACGGATGCGAGGGTGCGCAGCAGCGTTGATTTGCCAGTGCCGCCCTTGGGGATCGCAGCGGAGATGATCATGGGGCCCTCCTTCCGGCGTTGTCTCCTTGTTCCCATGTTAACATGGGAACAAGTCATCATGGACACATGGATTAATGTCACGGTCGAAACATGCTGACATAGTCAACGCGGCAGACCGGTTTGGCAACCCAGGCGCGCACCAGTAAGGGGCTGCTCCGGGTGGCAATCATACCGCAGCTTATCTTCAGCGGGGAAAGGTTCCGCTCGGACGAGCCGACTGCGAAACCGCTCATTGTTTCCATGTTAACATGGAAACAAGTCCTCAATGCAACATGG
The DNA here is from genome assembly GCF_037179625.1 of Mesorhizobium sp. Cs1299R1N3. NCBI lineage: Bacteria > Pseudomonadati > Pseudomonadota > Alphaproteobacteria > Hyphomicrobiales > Phyllobacteriaceae > Mesorhizobium > Mesorhizobium sp. Cs1299R1N3. Next base: position 24,970 of record NZ_JAPYKQ010000010.1, read on the forward strand.
ACACATCACAACAAACCACGTTGGAAACGCGTCGCGCGCCGTCGGACTGGAGTGTCTACTGGCTGGTTGCGAGGAGGGACGTCCGCTGCCGTGCTTAGCGCCTCTCTCAGCTTTCTACTTGCAGCTTTCTACTGGCAGGATAGCCTATTTTGTGATACACACAAAATAGGTGGCGCGACCCTGACGGGCCTTAGCGCCCGCAAGCGGGCTTGAGAGATGGATGCAGACGCTCAGAAAGCTGCGGTGAAGAGCGCGTCACAACGCTATGGCGAGGTGACGCACATCCGGTTTTCGGCTGACGAGCTGGCCAGTCTCAAAGCCATTGCGGAACGGGAGGGCGCAACCCTCAGTGAGATCGTCCGACGTCTGGTGCGGGCTGAGGCCGGACATCTGCCTGTCGCGTCAGAGGCGTTGCGGCCGGCGATCGTGGACATGACCGATCAGCTGCGGCGCATCGGCGTCAATTTCAATCAGGCCGTGCGCGCCATGAACGACGGCCGAGTTGCCCATGATGAGGATCTTGAGCGGGCGCTGATCGCCGTGGGCGACCTCGTGCGGCGGTTCCGCGAGGAACTGAAGGCGATGACTGGCGGCTCCCGCAAGGCGCGGGAGGCCAGGCCATGAGCGGCCGGCTTGCTGGCTACGCAGCCGAAATCGAACGCTATCTTCGGGGCGCTGCCGGCGTGAAGCGTGAGGAGCTGGACGACGACAAGTCACTGACGGGCGCCCGACGCGAGGCCAGTGAATTCCAGGCGATGAAAAGTTATGAACGGACCGGTGGCGGCGGACGGGTCGGGCAAGGACAAGCCGGCTCGTTGGTCAGTGGCGGGAGGAACGCCCCTCGTTCGTCGCCGCGAGGGACAGGAGGAGGCTCCGTCCCCAGCGCGGCTGCTGCGACCTCTAGCGCGCCGATCATGGTCTATGGCGCCACGCTCGCCGGTTTTCGGCCGGAAGAGGAGGAGGAAGACTGGAAGCGGCGCGGCGGCGGTGGCCGTGGTGCGGGTCGCGCGAGCGCTACAGGACGGGCGGCGCGGGCGGGCTATCAGGCGCGGGCCGTGGCGGCGAGGGCAGGCTATGCGGCGGGCGCGCAGCCTGCTGTGTTCAAGGTCATGCCCAATCCGCCATCCACGAAGGACGCGGCGTCGCGGCTGCTCAATTACATCGGGAAGCGCGAGGACGAAAAAGGCGAGAAACGCGACATCGAGATTTTCGACGAGGACGGACAGGTTCTCGCGACAGGCGGCGCACGAAAGGCGTTCCTGGAAACGTTTTGCGAGACGTTCGAACCGCCCTTGGAAAACACCAATTTTATCGAGGTTCGTTTCGAGCTCGCTGGCGAGGTCACCGATGCCGCCTTGAGCGAGGCGATGAATAAGGCCTTCGGAGCAAAACCCTTCATTTATGCTCAAGATGGACACACGGTGCAGGTATACGCGCACACCGATGAGCGGGCCGGGCCGCTTGCGAGAGTCCTGGCCGGTGGGCGGGAAAATTCGCGCAGCAAGGCGCTTGACAAGATCGAGGCACGCTTGTCCGAGGCCATGGGCGCGGCGGGGGTGGTAGCCAAGGCAGAGGTGATGGCGGCCGTCAGCCGTGAACCCAAAGCGAAATATTTCCTGCAGAAGTTCATCCGCACCCACAGCCAGGTCCGCCACGCAAATGGCGAGCCCGTGCCCGGGGCGAAGAATTCCACCAAGGCGGCGGCTTCGGTCTATGAACAATGGCGCCCGCAGTTTTCGGGGCGTGAACGCCGCAATGCCTATCACCTGCTTTTCTCGGCAAGAGCCGGCACCGATGCCAACGCCGTGATGGCCGCGGCGCGCGCCGTGCTCGAGGAGCGCGCGCCAGGATACAAATTCGTCCTGGCGCATCACAAGGACACCAAGCACGTCCATATCCACGCGATGGTGCAGGCACGGTCAGCCGAGGGCGAACGCCTGAAATTCTACAAGCCAGATCTGGTCGCCTGGCGCGAGACATTTGCGGAAAAAGCACGCGAGAACGGCATTGCGATGGTGGCGACGCGGCGCATGGATCATGCGATGACGCGGCCCTTCACGAAGGAGCATGCCGGAGCCTACAGGCGCGCCCAGAACGATCCGCGCTACCAGGTCAGCGCCAGGACGATCGAGCGGGTGGAGGCCAAGCGGCAACGCCGTTTGGATGGACAATCCCTTGTCGTTAACGGCGATGCAATCGCTGCCGCATGGCAAAAGACTGTGACGACGATGCGGACCGCGGGCGTAGTCGGTCAGGCTCTCACGGCAGCGGAGTCGATCGGCAACAATTTTCTGCGGTTCCGTCGCGATCGGACAGGGGAGGGGCAGCCAGGTCCTGCCGCAGGTCGCGGAGCAGATCAATCGGGGCAGAAGTCTTTCCTGTCCCATCCCGGTATGAGAGAATTGAACGCACTGATAGGAGATTTGAACATGGCGCAAACCCCCTTGGAAATGCGGCGTCAGATGGCCCGCGTCAATCAGGCTCTGGACAACATGCGCGAGACGCTGCCGCCGGCGCATCAAGGACAGTTCGAACAGTATCGTGAAGAGGTGAACGACAAGATGCACGATCGTCTCGCGCGGCTGCAATTCGAGCGGCAGCAACAGCGTCGTGGTGGTGGCAGTGGCGAGCCGGTCCCCGAGCGCGAGGCGCGAGGGCGAGACCTTCCAACTCGGGACGATCCCCGCCAGCCGGAGCACCCACGCACAGGCACCGAGCAGCAGAAGGTGGGAGCCAAGCAGAAGGACGCGAACAAACAGAAGGCATGGCAGTCAGAAGAGCAGGACCGCAAGACACAGCGCTCGAACGATAACGATTACGAGCGCTGAGCAAAGCTTGCTTGCCGGCCCTGTGAAGCGCGGGAGAGTGCGGAGAACTGTCGCCGAGACTCGTTCTGTCTCGGCGGTTCAGGATCAAGAGCCACGCATCTCATTGCGAGGATGATATTGAAATCCGCTAACCTGCCGCATCGCAGGTGGTCAGATGCTGGTCCCGTTTCCGGCGAGCGCAAAAGGCATTCGTCAATGAAGCTGATGCACGACGCGGCATTAGCCACCCATCAGCCTGTGGCGTTGCTACCCATGATCGTCGGTGGAGGAAAGCCCGGACTAACGCCTCGATCATTTGTGAGGCGACTGCGACGTTCCCGGTTACGCTGATGGATCCGTTGGAGATCTTCGTATTCACGTTGATGACCCATCGTGACCATTATTGTCCGCGTTGCGAAAGGCTGCAATGCGCCCCATCGCGGTCGCTAGAGTCGAGTCAACTCCATCACCTGGAAGCGGACGTCCAGCCTCGAACTGGCTCCATCACCGAATCTGGAACCCATGCGCCAGCGGGTCGCGATCATCCACGAAGATCGTATTGTGGCCGATGATCCGTGCCCAACCACCGACACTGGGCTTGATGCCCTTGAACGAACCTATGTCGGTCTCGGCCTCGATGCGGCCTTCAAACACCGTACCGATCAGGCTTTCCTGACGGAAGGTGTCGCCGACCTTTAGTCGACCTTTTCCGTGGAGTTGCGCCATGCGAGCCGATGTTCCGGTCCCGCCCGGCGAACGGTCGATCGCCTTGTCGCCATAGAACACCGCGCCGCGGCCGTCGGCGTCGCTAATTGAGGGCCTGTCGCACCAGATGGCGTGGTGGACGCCGCGTATCCTTTCATCGTCGGGATGAACTGGATTGCAGACGGTTTCGAGCGCGTCGCGGAGACTGCGACTGAGCTCTACGATGTCACTGGCCGACATCCCATCCAAGCCCTGCCACGACGCCTGCGGCTCGACAACGGCGTAATAATTGCCGCCGTAGGCGATGTCGACGACGAGCCGGCCAAGACCAGGGATATCGACGGCCACGTCCGCGGCATGCAGATAGCTGGGGACGTTGAACATCCGCACGCTTTCTACAAACTCGCCCGGCTTGTCGTATTGGATATCGACCCTGCCTGCGGGGGTCTCAATCGACAGCTTGCCTGGGACTCGAGGGGTCACGAGGCCTTCTTCGATTGCCGCGGTCACCAGCCCGATCGTGCCGGCACCGCACATCGGCAGGCATCCGCTGACCTCGATGAAGATCACCGCGAAATCGCAATCCTCGCGATAAGCGGGGTAGATGATCGCGCCCGACATGATGTCATGTCCGCGGGGTTCGAACATCAGTGCTTGCCGGATCCAATCATGCTCCTGGACGAACAGGTCGCGCCGTTCCGAGATTGGGAGGTGCGGCAGCAAGGGCCCACCTCCGGCGACCAATCGCACCGGATTGCCACACGTGTGGGAGTCGATGCAGAGAAAGCTGCGCCGCATGGTATTCCTTTCCAGTGTGTGGTCCCGATTTACGCAGTGCCGGGTCGGCGGCTGCGCTGGAGGGCGCCGCGCGAGAGCCGGTCTAGAAGAATGGCGATCGCGACGATCGATAGTCCCGCCCGAAGGCCAAGCCCCATTTCCATGCGCGTCAATCCTCGCGTCACCTCGGCGCCGAGGCCACCTGCTCCCACCAGTCCAGCCAGCACCACCATTGCCAAGGAAAGCAGGATGCACTGGTTGAGGCCGACAATGAGGGTGGGCGTCGCCGACGGGATTTCGATCTTGAACAGTATCGACCGTGGCGAAGCGCCTGTGGCCTGGCCGAGTTCCAACAGGTCCTTCGGCACATGGTTGAAGGCGAGCGTCGTCAGGCGCAGCATCGGCGGGATGCCATAGACGATCGTCGCAATGATCGCCGGAACGCGGCCGAGGCTGAAGATCATGACGGCGGGGATAAGATAGACCCATGGCGGCACGGTCTGCATGATGTCCAGCACAGGGCGGATGGCGGCTTCGAATTTCTTGTAGCGTGACGCCACGATGCCGAGCGGGAACGCGATCGAAACGGAAATGATCACCGCCACCGTCACAAGCGCCAGCGTCTGCATCGATGCGGCCCAAAAGCCCGCCAGCAAACAGAAGGCGAGGGCGATGGCGGTCACGATCGAAACCCGGACGCTGACGAAGAACGCGGCGAGCAGGGTTGCCACGACGATCATGGCGTAGGGTGGCGGGTAGAGCAGCGTTGCCTCAATGGCGCTCAGCACCGCCTCGATCAGTTTGGTCACCGCGTCGAAGAACGGATGGAAATGGGTGTTCAACCAATCCACTGAGGGCGCAAGGTAAGCTCCTGGCGAAAAGCTGGGCAGACCGAAATTCATCTTACGCCTCCCTTGGCGCGGCGGGCCGCGCTCTGCGTGAGCCTGTCGAGCACCATGGTCAGGATGACGATCGCGATCGCGGCGTTGATCGACGTGGCGATGTCGAGAGTGCGCACCGCCGAATAAATCGTCTCGCCAAGACCGCCTGAGCCGACGATACCGGCGATGACGACCATGCCGAAGGCCATCATCAGGCTCTGGTTGATCCCGGCCATCACGCTTGGGATGGCGAAGGGAAGCCTGATCTTGGTGAACATCTGCCATGGGGTGAGGCCGCTTGCCTGGCCGAGCTCGATGAATTCATGCGGCGTCATCCGGATACCCAGCGAGGTGAGCCGGATGGCGGGCGGCATGGCGACGATGAAGGTGGCAACAAGCGCGGTCGCCGGCCCATAGCCTAGCAGCGCGATCGCGGGAAGAAGATAGATGTAAGGCGGCAAGGTCTGGATCAGGTCGAGCACTGGTTCGAGAAATCGATCGAACGACTTGACGAAGCCCGCCACAATGCCAACGGGAATGCCGACGAGAAGGGCGAGGAATGTGGCGGTGATCACCAGAGCCAATGTGCTCATGGTTTCGGGCCAAAGCCCCATGACTGCGCAAAAGATTAGCGCAATGCCAGCGAGCACACCGGACCAGGCATTGATCAATCGCCATCCGAGCAGCGCGGCGACGATCGCAATCACGTAAAACGGTGCGAGCTGCAGGAGCCACAGGACACCGTTGTAGGTTCCTTCAAGCACGGTCCTGACAGAGTCGAACAGCCATTCGCCATTGTCGCTGATCCAGCCGAGCGCATCGTCCGTCCAGCTATCGAACGTGTCCGTAATGACCGAGATGTCCATTCCGCTCCTCCCGAGCTATGCCGCAACGAACTCTCTTGCGGGTGTCCCGGCCACGCCGCGCAGCAACCCTCGGACAGTGACGACGCCGACGATGGTTCCGTTGTCGACAACGGCGACAGCGTCGCGATCCGACTGCATGGTGAGGTCGATGAGTTGGCCGATGTCAGCCTCCGGCGAAGTCCGCAAAAGCGCGTTCACGTCGCAATGCGGTTCTGAGTTCTTGAACTCGGCAACGGGACGCATCACCGAGTGCGCCTTGACCAGGTGGATCCTGGATATGCCCGCGACGAAGTCGGAGACGTAGTCGTCGGCGGGCTTCGTCACGATTTCCTCCGCCGTTCCGACCTGCACGATGACACCGTCCTTCATGATGGCGATGCGGTCGCCGATGCGGATGGCCTCCTCGAGATCGTGGGTGATGAAGACGGCGGACTTGCCGAGCGACTTCGTCAGCTGGCGGAATTCGTCCTGCAACTGGCGCCTGATCAGCGGATCCAGCGCGCTGAACGGCTCGTCCATGAGGATGATTTCAGGGTCTGCGGCAAGCGCCCGGGCAAGGCCGACGCGCTGCTGCATGCCGCCGGATAGTTCCGAGGGATATCGCGATGTCCAGTCGGCAAGCCCAACCTTTTCGAGAGCCGAGCGGGCGGTCTTGTTGCGCTCGTCCTTTGCAACGCCGCGCACTTCAAGGCCGAAGCCGGCGTTCTCGAGAACTGTTCGGTTAGGGAGAAGCGCCACGCTCTGGAACACCATGCCGATATTGCGGGCGCGCATGTCGCGCAGCTCGGCGGCATTCAGCCTGGCGATCTCCTTTCCTTTGACGGTGATTTTGCCGAGGCTCGGCTCGATCAGGCGATTGAGGAGGCGGATCAGCGTCGACTTGCCGCTTCCCGAGAGGCCCATGACGCAGAAGATTTCGCCGCGGCGGACCTCGAGGCTAGCGTCGGAAACACCGACCACGCAGTCGAATTCCTGCAGCACCTGCTTCTTGGACAGCCCACGTTCGGTAATGGCCTTGACGGCGGCCGGAGCACGGCCGCCGAAGATCTTCCATACGGACCGGCAGTCGATCAGTATCTCGTTGGTAACGTTCATCGCAGTGTTCATCGCGTTCCCCGTGGGCCGCATGACGCTGGCCTTCCTGTTTGCAAAGTTCCGAGTGGGCCGCCGGCTTCGACGGCCCGCCCCTTCGAAATTTACTGGGTTTTGATGTTTTCCCAGCGCTTCAGGAGGTCGGCATGGCTGTCGGTCCAGGCCTTGATGGCCTCGTCCATGGTCTTGCCCTCGTTGACGGCGCCATTGATGGCAGTGATATCGGCAAGCGGGACGTAGACACTGGCGATCACCTCGCGGGCATGCGGGTTTTCAGCCGAGAAACCCTTCTTGCCGATCCAGTAGTAGCTCTGCGGCGGCGGGAAGACGCCCTTCGGATCCTTGAGGAACTTGACGTCATACTTCTGCATCATCCAGGAGGGTTCCCAGATGGTGACGGCGATCCATTCCTTACGGTCTACGGCCGATTTGAGGGCAGCGGTCATCGCCGCCGTGCTGCCTTCGACAAGCTGGAGCTTGAGGTCGTAGGCCTTGACGGCGTTGGCGGTGTCTCGCATCAGACCTGATCCTGGCTCGATGCCGACGATCTTGCCGCCGAACTTGTCGGCGTTGTCATTCAACTGGTCCGTAGAGTCGATGGTCACGTATTTCGGCACCGCAATGGCCTGGAACAGGCCATGCGAAACCGGAGAGATTTTCTCGAGCTTTTTCTTGTTTTTGTCCCAGTAGTCCTGGGCGACGTAGTCCGTCTGCGAGGCGAGGATCTGGATGTCACCCTTGGTCAAGGCGGCATAGGCGATGCCCCACTCCGAGAAAGGCACCACCTTGACCGTATAGCCGGCGTCTTCAAGAACCTTCTTGGTGATGCCGGTGATCGGGGTGAGGTCCTCCCAGGACATCGTACCCACAGTGATGGTCTTTTCCTCCGCGTGAGCCGACAGCATGGTCATTCCGACCATCGCGGCAGCGCAGAGCGCTTTCCACAAAGTCCTCATTTTACGCTCCTGTTTTTCTCATTTCATTCCCCTGAAGACCTCTGCGGTCGCCTCAGTCTTCACATTGCGCGGCCAGGGCTCATCCCTCGCGGCCAGCACGCAATTCCTGCAATCGAATCACGGCATTGATGCCCAGCCACGCCAGCGGCTCGGGAGGAAGCCTCGCGGGTTCTGGTTGATCCGAGAATTTATCGAGCATGTCCGAGCGGGTGCCGGTCGCCAGATCGGCGGCCATGACGCCCGCGAGCGTGCTTTTCACGGTGCCAAGTCCGTTCTCGCAGCACGCCGAGTAGAGGCCCTCTTCGATCTCGCCGAAGGCCGGCACGTGATTACGGCTGAGGCAAAGCCGTCCGGCCCAGACGTATTCAAACGGCACGTCCTTGAGGTCCGGAAACCTTGCGTCCAAGGACGTGCGCTGCTCAGCGGCGATTCCGGCCAGGCGCTTCTCGCCGACCTGGACAGTCCAGTCGTAGGTGAAACGGGTCCGGATCACGATACGCGAGGAGCCACCGGAAGTGATCTTCCTGACTGTCGCCCCCATTGGATCGGCCGGAAGCAACGCCCAGCGATCCTTGCCGGTGGACTTCGCCGTGAAAGGCGCAGTCATCGCCGCATAGGTGAAGATGTGCATTAGGCGGCCGCGAAAATGGCCGAAGTCCTCGATGTGACCATTGACGCCCAGGATGACTTTCGGCGCGGTGACGCTTCCGTTGCGCGATACGGCCTTCCAGACGCCGCCAAGGCGCTGAAGTTTGAGCACTGGCGAGTGCTCGAATATGTCGGCCTTCAATGCCAGCCCCTCGGCAAACCCGCGGATGTAGTCGGCAGGCTGGATCATCACAGCGCCCGGCGTGTAGAGGCCGCCCTGATAGTAGGAGGATCCGGTGATCTCCCGCATCTCGCCGGCATCCAGGAAGCGATGTTCTTCGCCGATGGCCTTGAGCGAGCGGCCATAATTGGCGTTGAGCGTCATGCCACGCTCGGTCGCCGCCGCATTGATCTTACCCGACGGATCGAAGGTGCGTTCGGACATGCCGTACTCCGCCGCGGCGTCGGCGGCGAAAGAGATCGCAAAACGGTTCTGCGCGATCTCCGTTCTGGTCACGCTTTCGCTGGCGACCGAATATTCGCCCGACGACAGATTGTGCGGGACGTCGATCATGTAGCCCGAGTTCCGGCCGGCGGTGCCTTTGGCGATTTCTCCGGCTTCGAGCAGCACGACCTTGTCGCCGGGCCGAAGCTGGGACAGGCGCCGCGCAGCCGAAAGGCCGCCGAAGCCGCCACCGATGATCAGCCAGTCGGCCGAGATGTCGTCGTCAAGCGTGTGCAAGGGGATGGTGCGCTTGCTGAGCGCCTCCCAGCCCGAGGTCCCGGATTCCGCCGGAAGACGCTTGACGACGAGATCGCTCACCGGACGGTCTCGTCGACCGAACGGTCCGAGACATCGATCCAGACGGTCTTCAGCTCGCAGTAATTGTCGTGCGCGAAGACCGACTTGTCGCGCCCGCCGAAGCCGGATTCCTTGTAGCCGCCGAACGGCGTGGTCGCGTCGCCTTCGCCGAAGCAGTTGACAGTGACGACGCCGGCGCGGATTTCGCGCGAAAGCTTGATCGCCTTGCGCAGGCTCCCGGTGTAGACCGACGCAGTCAGGCCATAGTTCGTATCGTTGGCCAGTGCCACGGCTTCTGCGAGCGAATTGAACGTGGTGACCGAAAGGATCGGACCAAAGATCTCCTCCTGGAAGAGACGGCTCGAACGTGTGACGCCGTCGACGACGGTCGGCTCGATGTAGATTCCCTTATGCGTGGCGCCGCCATGGGCGACCGAGAGCTTCTCAGTCTTGACGTCGCCGAGGAAGGATTTCACTTTCTCGAAATGGTTCTTGCTGACGAGCGCACCGATGCGGTTTTCCGGGTCGAGCGGATCGCCGGTCTTCCACTCGCGCATGTAGCCGCCGATCCGCTGCAGCAGCTCGTCCTTGACCTTTGAGTGGACGATGAGTCGCGACGTGGCCGAGCAATTCTCGCCCATGTTCCAGAACGCGCCGTTGACCACCTGCTCGGCGACGAGGTCGAGGTCTTCGGCATCGTCGAGAACCACCGCCGGGTTCTTGCCGCCGCATTCCAGGACGACGCGCTTGAGATTTGAATCCGCCGCGTAGCGCAGGAAGCGGCGACCTGTCGGCGTCGATCCGGTGAAGGCGACCATGTCAACGCCCATATGCATGCCGATCGGTTCGCCGACATCCTTGCCGCTACCGGGGACGACATTGAGAACGCCTGCGGGGATGCCTGCCTCGTGCGCCAGCTCCGCGACGCGAAGCGTGGTCAGCGTCGTCTCCTGCGCGGGCTTCACGATCACCGAACATCCGGCCGCAAGTGCCGGGCCGATCTTCCAGGCCAGCATCAATAGCGGAAAGTTCCACGGCAGCACGCAACCGACCACGCCGACCGCTTCGCGCACGACCAAGGTCAGCGCTTTCGAGCCGACAGGAGCAGTGTTGTCATAGAGCTTGTCGATGAGCTCGGCATGCCAGCGGATGGTGTGGATCGTATCAGGAACATCGACGGTCTGGCATTCTCGGACCGGCTTGCCGCTGTCGAGGCTCTCCATCACCGCGAGTTCGTGACGGTTACGCTCCAGAAGCTTCGCGAATTTGAGGAGAACTGCCTTGCGCTCGCCGGGCGCGAGGTGCTGCCAACGGCCGTCGTCGAAGGCTTGCCTGGCCTTGGCGACAGCGAAATCGACATCGCTGGCATCGCAGGCCGCGATTACCGCGAGCACCTCGCCCGTCGCCGGATTGGTCGTCTTGAATGTCTTGCCGGAATTGGCCGGGCGGAACGCTCCGTCGATGAAGGCATTGGTCGGGAATTGAAGCTCGGCGGCGAGGGCCTTGTATTCGGCGGCGGTCAAAGGTTCATGCATGATTTGCTCCCGACGTGATCTGGGCGACCGTGCACTTCAAAGTGGCGACGACAGTCTGTAGGGATCGCTTTTCTTCAGAATTGAGAGGCCGCAGCGGCGCGCGGACAGAGCCTGTCTTAAGGCCGATCAGTTCGCATCCGTGCTTGATCGACTGGACGAACTTTCCGCATTCGAGGAAGTCCATCAGCGGCAGCATCGCGCTCATGATGGCGCGGCCCTTGTCGAAATTCTTCTCGAGCACGCAGGCTTCGTAGAGCGCGACATGTTCGCGCGGCAGGAAGTTGGAGCCGGCACAAACCCAGCTCCTGGCACCCCATGCGAAGAATTCGAGCGCCTGGTCGTCCCAGCCGCAGGAGAGCGCGATGTGCGGAAACTTCCGGGCGAGCAGGTGGACGTTGCCCATCTCGCCCGAGCTTTCCTTGATCGCCACGACGTTCCTGGATTTGCCGACGCGGGCGAAATAGTCCTCTCGCATGGTGATGCCCATCCGGGCCGGGTAGTTGTAGAGCATGATCGGAAGGTTCGCCGCGCGGTCGACCGTCAGCGCATGGACCGCGTTTTCTCGCTCAGTCGGCAAGGCGTAGGGAGGAGACGACACGAGGATCGCGTCGGCGCCGATCGCCTTCGCTGCCTTGGCATATTCGACGGAGTCTTCGGTTCTGGTGGCGCCGGTGCCGATGATCAGGGGGAGGCGGGTGCCGATCACCTGCTTGGCGTAGGCGCCGAGATCGAAGCGCTCCTGGGCGCTCTGGGCATAATATTCGCCGGTCGATCCGCCGACGATGATGCCGTGCACCTTGGCTTCAATGAGTGACTCGAGAACGTCGGCGAAAGCGGCGTTGTCGATCTGACCGTGTGGGTCGAGCGGCGTCACCGCCGGCGTGTAGATGCCCTCGAATTTCAAGACATTCCTCCGTCGATGGCGTGGCCGTTTCGACCAATGCGTCATTCGGCCAAACGAAGACCCTCTACGAATTCCTACGCGGGAATTCGCAGCCCTCGGGACCAGTCGATCGCATTTGATGGCGGGGAAAATTGCACATCGGCGGCTCGGAGTCAACAAATTGTATTATTTGCGTACACAAATTTTATACGGAAAAAACACAGTTCGGCCCGAAGGCTGTCAACCAAAGCATCGTCCGGGCCACAAATGTGACAACAGCCCCGTTGCAGGCGAAGCCGCCCAGGCAAGCAGGGAAGCCGCTCGCGACCCAGCACCGTGACAGATCAATGCTGAGAAGGGAGGCCTGCCTTTAGGGCGCGGCATGCCCTCTGCGCCCTGCGAATACTGAGGCCTCTCGCCAGCAGGGCTGCTGCGCTGGACCAGCAGGCAAGACGAGCTATAACGCGGCAGAGAGACGTCGATCTGAAGGTGACGGCGATGCCGTCAGGAATCACCAACCAGGGCATCCGCTTTCATTCCCTGGGGCGCGATGAACATTTCCATGTTCTCGCGCGACAGTTCCCAATGCTCGAACACCAGGTCGACAACGGCGTCCTCATCGTGCGCGTCTATGGCCGAGATGAAGCCGTCATGATGTTCGACCGCCGTCTGGAGTCGCTTGCGCATGTCATTATTGCGCGGGCGGAAAAATGTATGGCCAATCCGGGCGTGATCGATCAGTAACCTTCCGAGGCTCGGTTGAAGATAGGCGTTCGCAGACATCTCGCCGATAATCTCATGAAACCTGTTATTCTCGACCACCATGGAAAGTGCGTCGCCTGACTTGCTCGCGGTGCGAAAACGCTCCTGCGTGTCCTTCAAGTCCGACATTTGTGAGGGCTTGAAATTCTGAACCGCCAGTCGGCCGATGGCGGCGTAAACCATCGGGGCAACCAAGAAGAACTGCCTGAGCGTCGAGTGGTTCATCGGGACGACCCTTGCGCCCCGGTTTGCACGGATTTCGATGTAGCCTTCGCCCTCCAGTCGGCGAAAGATTTCCCTGACCGGGGTGCGCGACAAACCGTAACGCTCGCTCAGCGCCACCTCATCCAGATCCTCGTCGGGATCGAGTTCCATCGTCAGGATGCGACGCTTCAGATCATCGTAAAGACTGCCTTTGCTTCCCTTCATGGCGCACCTTTGGAATGATTCTGCCAGCCGATCAAATTGGTCCCGTGGAAGAATCGCATGCGCTCGTGGGCGAGTCAACGGATTGTATTTTCCTGGTACACAATATATAGCCTGATGGATCGGTGGCTCGCCCCAGGACGACGCCGGATGAGCTTCGGATAGGTGCAAGGCAATTCCCGGAAAGATGGCCAAGAAGTTTGCGTTTCTCCTGGTTCGCGATTTCACCCTGTCGCCGCTTTCGCTTTTCATCGACACGCTGCGCCTGGCGGGCGACGAGGGCGATCGCAGCCGCAGGGTGGAGTTCGACTGGCAGATTGTCGGCGAACGCGGCCTGCCGATCAGGGCGAGCTGCGGCGTCGAATTGCTGCCGACCAGGGCGATCGGCAATCCGGAGGATTTCGACAACGTCGTCGTGGTCGGCGGCCTGCTCGACACGTACCGCAATCTCAATTCGGAGAAGGAGGCCTTCCTTTTGCGAGCCGCCGACAATGGCGTGCCCATAACCGCGCTTTGCACGGGAAGCTTCGTGCTGGCGCGCTATGGCTTGCTGGACGGCTATAGCGCTGCTGTAAGCTGGTTCCACATCAAGGACTTTCGGGCGGAGTTCCCGGACGTGAACGCGCATGCTGACAGTCTGTTTTCGGTCGACCGCGGCCGCTCGACATGCGCCGGCGGCACGGGCGCGGCCGACCTCGCCGGCTATTTCGTGTCGCAATTCATCGGCCAGAAGGCGGCGGAAAAGGCTGCCAAGATACTTGTGCTGGATCGAATCCGCAACATCACGGACGTGCAGCCCGTCGGCGACCTGTTTCCCGAAGCCTCGAGCCGCGCTGTGAAGCGGGCCTTGCTCCTGATGGAAAGCAATCTCCAGGAGAAGGTATCGGTCACCGAGATCGCAAGCAGGTTGAATTGCTCGAGGCGTCAGCTCGAGCGTCTATTCGGGGCCGAGTTGGGAACCAGTCCGATGGCCGCTTATTTGGCGCTACGCGTGCATTATGCCAAGTCCCTGCTGGAAGGCAGCGACCTACAGATCGGGGAAATCGCGTACCGATGTGGCTTCGGCAATGCCGCCCATTTCAGCCGCGTGTTCCGCAAGCACACCGGCATCGCGCCCACCCACCTCAGGCATCCCAACCGCCCGGCCAGCAGCCCTACCCAATCATGACCAGCAAACTCGACGTCTGCCGGAGAATGCGCAGCTTGCTATATGGCCGTGTCTGCCTCTGCCACCAAGCGCTCGGCGCTACGCGCACGCCGAAGGTCAGGTGTTCCGGACATGAGCATCAGCGACCTGCGGCAGTTACATGTACGATGAACCCACCGCAATACCTCGGCCTGGTGGCGTCACGCTGGGCACCGTCGCGCCCTCGTCGGTCCCTGCTGATAGTCGGCCTCCCATGCCCGTGGCGACCCGAACCAGTGCTCGAAGGTCAAAAAGGGCAACTGCGCTTGTCCAAGCGGCTGCTCCCTCGCGAGCTCGGACGGCCACGTGGGGTGCTGCCATTCCGCTGACGTGCCCAAATCGCGACATTTGCAGAATGCTCTAAAAAGGCGGCTCCTGGCGCAACTTTGTCGTCCCGGAGCAACCGGCTCGAGGCCACTAGCCCGTGAAACTGAATTCCACCGAAGAGCGTGCCACCTAGCCCCAGGGCTCGGCATGGAAATCCTTCGACAGGAGCAAAGAGGTACATACCGTCCGACTTGTGGGCCGCGATTGTTTGCTTCCTTGCTCCAGTCGCGCGCCGCCGAGTTGGTCAAGTCCCGTGCCGGAGGGAATTTCTGGCATCGCTTTACGTGGCTGCTGGCGCATCAAATGCGGCCCGTGCGGTTGGCTCGTTGTCGGCGATCGCCGTAGGTTGCTCGGCTAATCGACTAGATCAGGCAAAGCATCTTCGACGATTCTGAGATTTCGATCGAAAGTCTCGGTGTCGGATGCGTTGGCGCGCAGGGACTTCACGTTGTTCAGGATCGCCGCAACCGCCGCTTCTTTGTCGGGCGCTATGCGTGTCATCACCGCTTTGGCGGCCAAGGCGGAAAAATCTATGGCGGCATAAGCCGGTACGGCTGCAGCGTCTGTTGCTTTCAGCCGTTCTTTTACGATTGCGCGCAGGCCTGGCGGTGGAGCTACAGAGCCCGCTTTTGCGGCAAAGGTCGCGCCGCGCCGCAGCCGGGTCTGCAAGAGGCCTGAGTGGTAGGCGGGTGCTTTCGGCACAATCGTCGGGAGCGCAGGATATGGAACCGCCGCGGAAGCGTCCAAAGCAGGGTTTTTCGTGCGCGAAGCGTCGGCAGAGGCGGACAGGGGCATGAACGCGCGTTTGGCGAGCTGGCCGTCGGCGAAATAGAAATTGCGGGTGCCGAGGATCGGCAGTTCCCCACGCGGCAACATGAGAACCTTGTTCTTGTCGAGCGTACGGATTTCGTCCGGCCGCATCAGGGGCCGCCGCACTTCCTTGCGGTGCTCGGAGCGCGTGTAGTAAGTGTCGAACAACGTTGCCTTGGTGCGCGTAACGTCCTTTTGCACGTCCGACGTTTCGCCGAGCTGCTCCGAAACGTAGCGCAGATCGTCCGCGTCCTGCGCACCGAAAAAGATCTGCACGCGAGCAGCGTTGATGAGCGTCTTGCGCCCTTCCTGGCGATAAATCTCGTCTACAGCCTTCAGCGACTGCACGAAAAACCACATGGAAACGCCATTGCCGCCGAGCACGCTCGCCATTTCGGTCACGTTCTCGAGCTTGCCAAGGTTCTGAAACTCGTCGAGCAGCACAAGCACCGGATGCTCGTCCGGACGCGGCATAGTTTCAGACATGAAGTTCATGATCTGCGTAATCAGGACGTTGAACAGCGGTCCAAGCGACGTGATCTGCTCGCGCCGCACGTCGAGATAGAGAGACAACCGGGTACGCTTGAGCGTGCGGATATCGAACGTGCTGCGCGACGTAGCTCGCATCAGACGCTCGTTGAGAAAGGGCGCCATGGCGGTCCGTACGCCGGCGTAGATTCCCGAAAACTGCCGCTCGGACATCTCAAAATATGGCAACAGGGTTTGGAGCGTGAAATGGGAGCATTCGCGGCGGCGTTCCTCGCGCAGCGAGCCGATGAATTCCAGGAGCGGCTGCTCGGCACCGTTCATGATCTCGAGGATTGTAGCGAAGGTCTTCTTCTCGTTCGGGATCGCTGGCGATTCCATGACGAAGGACGCTATGCCGGTAAAGAGAAGGCGGGCGTCGTTGACCCAATAGGGATCTGCATTCGAGGGTGGACGCGGAAACAGCGCTGCGGCGATGTTGCGAAGATCGATGTCGCGCTGCGCCGAATCCAGTGAAATGAAATCCATCGGATTGTAGCACGCCGTGTTGCCGTCCGGGTCGGCCGGCGCGAAACGGACGACCTTGCTCATGGTCGAACGATAACCCGCGGTCGCCTCATAGGTCTCGCCACGCAGGTCGAGCACGACCAGCGAATGCGGCCAGGTCAAGGCGTTCGGGATGATGAGAGACGTGCCCTTACCGGAGCGCGGCGGCCCTATGACGAAGCCGCCGATATCATCGCCATCAATCCACAATTTCTTGCCGCCGATCAGCCTGCGTTGCGTCCAGCGGATCTTGCCGGAGCGCTGGTCGCGGCCGGGCGACAGAATTTCGGCGAGCTTGCCGCCAGCTCGACCGACGAAGACGCCGCCCGCTTTCGTCAAGCCGGTTTTCGATAAGTCGCTCATCGTCATGAAGCGAGAGTCATTGTGCTTTCTCGGGCGCATGAGAAAGAAGCTGAGCAGTGGCAAGAGAGACCCTAATGCTCCTGCTGCAACGGCGTATTGCACCCGGCCCAAATTTCTCGCAGTCACGTCAGCCCAGGCCAGACGAACAACCGGCAGGGGATTGGCGTTCAGCTCGTCAAACAGGACGTGGGAGCCAGTCCGGTACCAATCTGTCGCGGTATAGGCGACCGTGAAGAGCAGGGCCCCCAGGGCCATAGCCAGGAGCACCATGAAAATTGCTGTTGCGATTTTCTGCATGGACGGCCCCGCTAGATTGTCTCCGCCTTGGTGAACTTGATCTCGCTGATGCCGCGCCGTCCGCCTTCGGTGCGGACCATCTGGACGACCACCGGAATGACTTCGCGCAGGTAGTCGAGAATTTCGCTTCGTGCGAGGCCCGAGTTGCTCTGCATGACCATGAGCGCCAGCCGCTCGTAGGCGGACCGGGCGGAATTGGCGTGAACGGTCGTGAGCGAACCCGGGTGGCCGGTGTTGATCGCCTGGAGGAACGCGAAGGTTTCAGCGCCGCGTAACTCGCCCAACAACAGACGGTCGGGTCGCATGCGAAGCGAGGCTTCGAGAAGCTGTTGCGCGGAGACTTTGGCAAGGCCCTGGTCGCCCTTCGATGCTATCAGCGTGACGTTGTTGGGAGCCGGCGGCCGCAGTTCGCGGGTGTCTTCGATCGTGATGATCCGTTCATGGGCCGGGATTTCCTTCAGGAGTGCATTCAAGAACGTCGTCTTGCCGGTCGACGTGCCGCCTGAAACGACCATCGAGACGCGGTTGCGCACTGCATACTGCAGGAACTCCATCGGCGACGTGTCCTGCAACATCTCGACAAGTCGCTTTTCTTCGACGGACAGCGCCAGGCCGCTGCCCATCGCCGTGTTCTCGAACGCGCCGAGATCCTTGTAGGCATCAAGGCTCATATCCATGATGACCTGCTTGCGAATCGAAATCGCCCCGCCTTCGGGGGCCGCGGGCGGCAAGATGCATTGGATGCGCTCACCCGAGGGTAGAGCAGCTGACAGGACCGGCTTTTCTTCGTTGATGACCTGATTTGTCGCCGAGGCGACGCCCGTCGAGATGTTGCGAATCCAGCCGGGCGTGACCTCGCGCTTGACGACGTGCTCCATTTCCTTAGCGCCGAGGCGTTCGATGAACAATTCACCTGGCCTCTTGATCGCAATCTCGGAAACCGAGTCTTCGTTCAAATAGGACCATATTGGCTCCAGATGAGCGCGCAGGACCGGGGCTCTTACCCAAGGGTCGGGGAGGGGATGCACGGCGTTCATTTAACCGGGCTCCCATAGCCGGGATAAAAATGATCCTTTGGCGTCGCGTAAAGGGGCGTCGGATCGATCGCGGTCTTCGGCCGCCCACCTGCCTTCATTCGTGCAACTTCTTCCTGAACGGGATCGGCGTACAAATCCGAGAAATCGAGATCTCGCCGCACCAGCACGACAACCGATGTGCCCTGGTCCACGTGGACTGTCGGGCCAATGTTCTGCGTGTCGCGAAATGCCTCTTGCGCGAGTTGCTGCAGGGCGGTCGATGACTTGTCGAAAGCGATGCCGCGGGCGTCGCGCTGCGAGCCATTGCCACCATAAGTTACGGTCGTGCTCTCGCCGGTTACGGGATCGATCGTCGTCACCTGGCGCTGTTGTCCATCCTGGCCGCTATCCCCAAGCGAGGACAGATATTCAGAGGCGCCGCCAACGACGGAAAGCATGATGGCGTTGCCGTACCGTTCAACCCAGTGCGTATCGACACGGCCGCCCATGCCACCGCGGCCGAGCGCGTCTGCACCAGGCGATTTGATATCGACGGAAATGCCGTCCGAGCGGATTACTCTGTTCCAGACGATGAACACACGCTTCTGACCGCGCGCAAGCCCCGAGCGGTATTCCCCGGTCAGGCGCGACCCTTTCGGGATGAGAATCCGCCTGCCGTCGAGCGAGAAGACATCCTCACGCACGACCGCGCGCACGGCACCGGGAAGGTCGGTGTTAACAGCGGTTTCCAAATAGCCACGAAGGATCGTTCCTTCAGGGATCAACGCATCGGTGCGTCGGAAGACCCTGGCTTTGACGACACTGGAAGAACTTGCCTCTGACTGCGCCAGGAATGCCTTGTTGGAATCGCTATCGGCGCCGGGGACCGGGACGATCTGACCGTCGGGCGCGATTTCGACCTGTGCCGCCTGGGCGCCGGTATCCGTCGAGCCGGTTTCACCATTCGTCACCATCTGATTGGACCGCAGGCGTTCCCACACCGCCTTTTCGTGCTCGGCGGCCTCAGCCTTGCGACGAGCCTCTTCGTCAGCCGCGGCCTTGCGGCGGGCTTCTTCCTCTTCGGCCTTGCGGCGAGCTTCCTCGGCCGCCATTTGTGCCTCCAGTGCGCGGCGCTGCGCATCAAGGTCGGCGCCCTCCTGAACGGTCTGATCGACATTGTCAGCTTGCTGCGTGCCCTTCTGGTCGGCGGCTGGTGGCGGCACCACGATCTGGTCGATCGTGCCGTCGGCAGGCTGTGGCGGCTCGTTCAACGCCGGCGGGCGAAACTCCGGCGGGTTGAAGTTTTCCTCGGCATCGCTGCGAAGATCGCGCGACACCGGCTCTCGAGGCCAGTTCAGCCATATCAGCCCGCCCACGAGCAACACACCGAGGCCGACCAGGGCTATCCTGGTACCGACTCCCGCACCGCGGCGTGCGACAGACGGGCTGCCGTCCAGTTGGTTATAGTCAATCTGCGTCATCACTGCCCCCCGCTGGATCCGAACAGGGTGGAACCGCGTGTCAGTTTCGTTGGACCGTAAACCTGCTCGACTGGGTCGATGGTGTTGGGTCGCGCCCGGTTGTAGAGGCAGAGCGTCTTGCCATCGGCTCGCAGTGTGAATTGGCGGGCCACCTTGTCGATTACGGTGTATTTGCCCTGCGTGCGGACGTTGACCAGTGACTCATGGCGCTTGTCGTCGACCACGAAAATCGCCGGAATGTCACCCTTGAACTCCAGAAACACCTTCGTGCCGTCGTCGAACACGGTGCGCGGCTTCAAGCTGTCGTCGCCCTTATAGGCATAGTCGTAGTTGAGATCGGCATAGTTCAGATCCTTCAGATCCGGATCGGCGGCGCTCTCCTTGGCTTGGGAGAGCAGCCGCGCGTTGATATCCTCGTCCGGGTATTTGAACCGGACCTGGAAGGATGCCCGGTCGCGATCATTGTCGGTCCCCTGCAGCAGCAGCGAGTAGACACGGCGGTTGGTGACAACGTTGACATTGGTCCACGCATCGCGCTCCAGCGGCTTGACGAACAAAAATCTGGATCCACGTTTGGGAATGATCGACCAGCCCTTCGTGTCGCCAGCGGAGACAGTTTCGATGACTTCGGTCGGACTGAGTTCGACCATGGTTGAAATACCGAGAGCGGCGCGCACCGTGGTCACCTCGTCATTGTTGAAAGTGACATATCGGATGCGGCCATCGCGTGCGGCCGCGCCATGGGTCGCGCCGAATAGAAGGGCGGCACACAGCGCTAGCTTCACGCGCCGTCTCATTGCAGGTTCCCTGCAGTCGGCGCTGATTCCTGGTCGCGGCGGTAATCCGTAACCTGAAATCCCAACGGGTTATCGAAACGCCATTCGTTCTTGAGGGGTGTCGAGGTGTAGCGGAATTTTATCACCGCCACCCAATTATCGACCGTGGACGAATTGTCCCGCCGCGTCGTCGTGGCAAAGCGTACCGAGGCTGTGTTGCGATTGAGCAGGGAAACCGACTTGATCTCGACCGAGATGGTGGCATTGCGGCCATAGGTCTTGTCCCGCGATTGGGGATTTGCAGGCGTGAAAAGCCATGTCAAATCCTTGGACGCCGCGTCGGTGGAGTAGAGCTGCGCCAGGTCGTAATTCTGTTTCAGTTCACGGGAATCGAAGGTTTCGCGGGCCCTGATGTAGCGGACCAGATTTGCCGCCGTGACGGCTTCGTTCTGCGACAAGTCTCCAGGCTTGAGCGCGCGCATGATCTCGAGATAGCCCGTCGATTTGTCGACCTCCACAACATACGGTTCGAACTGCCGGAGCGGCAGGATCAGCACGAGCGCCAGCAGGGACAGCACCGCCACCAGTCCGGAAACGCCGCTAACGATCCATGCCAATGTGCGCGATCGACGCATTGACCTGTGCGTGTCGTCTTCCCAGGTCGCACCCGCCCTGTAATAGCGATTGTCGACGAGCTCGCCGCCGCCGTTAGCAGCTGTTTCCGATGGATTTGACACTTTCCTGTTGCCTCGTTTGCGCGACGATCCCGATCCAAGGGCCGCTATCGGTGATCATTCTTGTGTTCTAGGCCAGAGGCCTGGCGTTATCGCGCGCACCTTGCTGGATGGCAGACCGAGCTGCGTCGTCCGCCCTTGCCGCTCGCGAAGATCGGAAGCTGTTTGCCGCTAACTGTCGGGCGCTCCGAGCGGCGCGGCCGGCGGCCCATTGGGCGCCAGAGTAGCGCATGGCGTTTCTGCCGAACCTCCCATATGAGTAGCGAGCTCCCACGGTGCTGAGATACCCGCCGCCATTCAGGATGGAAGCAATCGATGGGATCTGCATGAGAACGTAGATTCCGATGATCGTCACCAGCACCAAGGGCAGCACCAAGGACATTTTGCTGTCCATGGTCGCACCGCCGGTCGTGGCGGTGTTCAGCGCCGCATTGACGAGCGAGAAGTAGAATCCGAGAAAGCCGTAGATCAGGATTTGCTGGATCATCAGAAAGGTGGTGAGCGAAAGGAAGCCTTCGCTCATTCGCGAGGACCAGCGGTAAAGCCAAAGAATGATCCATATCGGCGCTAGAGCGAGGGTAATGAACAACATCACTTTGGCGGCGATGATCGCCGCAATGGCGAGCGCTGCGAAGATGATCGCCGACAGCAGGACGAGCAGCGACAAGAGCGCGCCAAAAATGTCGTAGAAGGATCCGCTATAGACCTGATTGGCGACGTCCTGCGCCCCTTGGTAGAGATTGTCGATAAGCGCTGGAATTGCCGCCTGGTCGTTGAGCTGATTCCCGGTGGCTCGCGACACGGCGCCGACAATGATCTTGCCCACCTCATCTGGAATGCTTTGAACAAGCTGGTAGATCGTCGCGGAAAATGTACCCCATCCGGTCAGCAGCAGATAGATGATGACGGCGCGGCCCAGGCGATAGGCCGCTTCGAGCGGCGAAATCGACTCTCGCCCGCTCAGGATGGAGTAGCCCCACCATACGATATAGAGGGTGAGCATGAGGGTGAAGACGTTGCCCATCGCATTGCCCAACTGCATGTAGACGGTGCGGACGAAGTCCTCGCCGATGTTGTCAATGCCACCGAGAATGCTTTCGGCAAGACCGTTCATGGATCCTCGTCAATGATGCTGGCGAACGGCGTTGAATTAACCGGCTTAAGCCCACCGCATTCGTCGGCGTCGGCATACGCCAAAGGCCCGCACGGCGCTTTCAGTTCGCGATTTGCGCATCCGAACAGCACTGCGCCGAGCCCAATCACAGCGCATATACGCAGCACTCGCCTCGATAAGCGCTAGCCTCCGCTCTTGCCAAATTCCGCGAACGGATTGACGTTGCGCGGTGTCATCATCTTCTGCACCTGGCTTTGGCGAAGAAGATCTCCCTTCAGCTTCTCATTCAGGGCCGCGACCGCACCATTCTGGACGCCGATCAATTCGTTGACCGCGCGAGCGTTTTCCAGCTGCATTCGGGTGTTCTGATCCACCGATCCCTTGACGTCCTGCGACTGCCCAATCTGCCCGCTCGCGGACTGCAATGACTGTTGGCGCGTGGTGACGCCCTGCGAGGCCTGCGAAGTCAGCGCGCTTAGCAGCGAGGCCACATTGACGCTGCCGCCATAGGCTGTGTTGACGGCGCTCGTTTCCTCGCCGGCAATTTGCTGGAGTTGCTTCACCAGCTGGAGCCCATTGATGACGGCGCCGGCGATTTTCTGGATTTCGGGGGAAAGGCCACCAAACGAAAGCGCGCCGCCATTCAGGATTGATCCGAACGACGGAGCCTGCGCAATCGACATGTTGCCGCCAAGGCCCGTTTGTCCGATCCCGAGCGAACCATCACGACTGCCGCTGAGAGCCTGCAGGATCTCCTCGCTCTTTTTCAGAATATCCTTGTTCGAATCCATGATGGAGTTGGTGTTCTCCGCATTCTTGCGGGCGACATCGAGATTGGCGCCATCGATGACCGCAATCTGTGCAAAGCCCGCGGTCGTCCAAAGCGCCATGCCGGCAGCGATCGCGAATTTCTTCATGTCAGCCTCCTATTGCTGTAGAGAATTGATCACGCTGGTAGCGCCGGCAGGATCACTGGTGATGATGATCGAGCGGCTGTCGGCCGAGCTTGCCCCTACGTTCTCAACCGCGCATGGAAGCCACCGGCCGCGATCGATGTTCAACCGTTCCAGTTCCGCGGGATCACAAGAAAACGGGTTTGGAGAGCCGCTCTTCGGCTGTTGCACCAGCTTGGACGACTGCGATGCCTGCACGTTCTGCAACGATAGAAGTTGGGCCAGCAACGCCGTAAAATCTCCGGCCTGGGCGAGGTACTGGTTGGTGACATCGGCGTTGATCCCACGAGCCGACGAGTTCAGCTCCCAAGCGTCCTTGTATTCAGTCACCTGGCCAACATGGCCCGACAGCGCGTCGATTGCCGCGTTGTTGGCGCCCAGCTGCGATGAACTTGCATCGAGACCGCCAGCCGCCTTCCTCACCGCACCCATAGCGTCGTTCTGGGCCGAGCCGCCCGCGCCGTCGGCCGTTACGATCGAGAATGGTGGCGGTGCGGCGGCCGGAGCCTTGCCGCTCGATACATAGTCGTTGAAGTAGCTGTTCCAGCGGCCGACACCGCCGGCCCACCCTCTTTGCTCGCCGGCGTTCGATCCGTTGTAGAAGGAGGCGAGACAGCTGTAATTCGTCGCCCCGCATTGCTTCACGCCCATTCCGAGATATTTGACACCGCCTTCGACGTTCTGCTCGTTCAGGTCGCGGTCAAGTCCCATGGACTTGCCAGTGCCCTTGGTCAGCTGCATGACGCCTTTGACGCCGGTGTGGCTCCCGGCGCATGTGTCGAAGCGTGATTCCTGATAGGCAACGGACAGCGCCAGGCCTTCGGGCACGCCGTATTTTTGCGCATAATAGCGGATTATCTTCACGTTGCCCGCGTCGCGCTGCAACGCTTCGGCCGGGGATCGGCGAAACATTTGTGAGCGGTATTTGTTCGAATAGGTGCAGACGACGCTTTTCTTCTTTTCGGTTTCGTCCTTCTTGGCTTCGTCCGACTTTGTGCTGTGCTGCTCGTCCTCTTGCCGCTTGTCGAGGTTCGACCCGTCGATGACCGCGATCTGAGCGACAGCCGCGGTCGTGCTTCCCGCTGTCGCAAGAGCCACGGCCAGACAAGCGCGGCTAAGCCGCTTCGTCATGCTCGTTCTCCCATCCGCAGAAGTATGGCAGCCACATTTCCGGCTCGTCGCCGAAGGCCTCCCGTAGCCGTGCGCATTCCTTGCTGTTGGCTTCGTTCGAGGACAAGACCTTGATGAGATCGGGCATCGCCGACAAATCGAGCTTCGCTACGATCGAGTCGCTGTCGTGCTTGACGAGGAAGGTGCGTGTTTCCTTCGCGGTTCGGCGCACGAACTCGAATTCCTTCGCTGTCAGGGAGAAGCGCTCCACGTAGGATTCTTTGCTCGCCTTGGGGTTGGGGAAGAAGATGTTGGTCTTCGTTTGCTCGATCAGTGACGACGAGATGGAGGAGCTGACGACGTCTTCCGCTGTCTGCGTGCCAAAGCCGACCACGCCGTTGCGACGACGAATGGTCTTCAGCGTCTCATTGATGAAAGCAGCGAAAACCTCGTCGTCCAGCAGCTTCCAACCTTCATCGAGGAAAAGCATGATCGGCGAGCCGTCGATGACGTCTTCGAGACGATGGAAGATGTAGAGCAACGCCGCCGAGCGCAGCTTTTGGTCGCCCAGGATCTTGGTCATGTCGAAGCCGACAACCGGCTTTGAGAAATCGATGAGATCGACGGGATTGTTGAAAAGCCAGCCCTTGTCCTTCGGATCGAGCCAGGGTTGTATCCGCGCGGCCAAATCGTTCATGCCAGGCATTAGCGAACCCCGCAGCACTTCGGGCAGCAGGTCGAAAGTGCGCTGTTCGCGCGGGATTTTGTAGACCATGTCGACGGCGGCGTTGATGACACGCATCTCCGCCACATCAAGCGCGCCGCTCTCCGGCGTCAGAATGTAGATAAGCAAATCTTCCAGGAAAGAGCGGTTTTCCGCCGTGTCATCAAGCTGCAATGGCGCGAAACCGGTCGGCTGGGAAGGTTCCATCACCTCGTAGCGACCGCCGAGCGCCCGAACAAAAATTTCAGCGCCGCGCATATAGTCGAAATAGACACATCGCGGGCGCGGCATGATGCGCATGGCCTGCGCCATCAGGAACGACAGCACCACGGTTTTGCCCGAGCCGGTCGGGCCGAACACCGTGAAGTGCCCGACATCGTGAACGTGGAAATTGAAATAGTAGGCCGTCTGGCTGGTCGTCTCGAGCAAGGCGATGGGCCTGTTCCAATGCAGCCGCTCACGTTGGCCGGACGGGAAATTGTGTCCTGAAAAAAGGCCGGCGAAATTCAGGGACGAAATCAAAGCACGTCGCGCGATGTAGCTGAAATTTCCCGGCAACTGCGCCCAGAAGGCCAGTTCCGTGTTCAGTGTCTCGCGGACCGGAACGATCGACATGCGCGAGAGCTCCGCCGTAATGTCGGATAGCGCGCGGTTAAGGCCATTCATGGCCGAGGCCAATGCCATGACGCTCATGTGATGTTGTCCGAAGACGACTTCGCCGCCGGCCAGTTTGTCGGCGCCGTCGTGGACGGACTCCTCGACCGTTGTGCCCGCCTCGTCGGAACCCTCAACCTGGTTGGCGATCGTGTTGATCCTGCGCATCGCCGTGACACGGTCTTCGATCGCGAAACTCTGCGTCAGGACAAACTCATGTGGCAGGCGCAAGAGACCGTCCAAAGAGCCCGGAGCGGTGAACGGCGGGTATTCCTTGATCGATACCATGGCGCCGAGCTTGGCTGCGTCCGGCCCGCGAAGTTCCAGCGCCGACTTGCCAAAAAACAGCTGTCGCGTTGCCAGCACGTCGCCAAGGGACATGCGCGGCAAAGGCATTTCCACGTCACCGCCGCCTGCGAGGATCTTCGCCAGAAATTCGGCGGGCTCGGAAAAGAAGCTGTCGCGACGCTTCACGACACCGAGAAGACGCCCCCCATAAGCGGTGAAATCCTTGACCATGCCGTCGAGGATGTCATGCAGTTCGACTATCGCCTCTTCACGGGTTTCTTCGCCCGCGGTGCTGATGCGGAATGCATTGAGCGCCTTGTCCACCAAGCCAACCCGGCCGACCATCGGACGGCGTATGACCGTCAGATACGCCTCGTTGACGAAAAGGTTTTTCGACCCAAGCTCATCCATGTAGCGGGCATCGAGCTCGGCCACGAAAGGATTATCAAAGTCGCCTTCGATCTCGGGCGTCACGTGGCGGCGGATGATCGTTGTGTAGACGGCAAATCGAGAGGTTGACAGGTTGCGGAACGTGGTATTGCGGTTGAACATTCGACTGTTCAATTCGGCCTGGTCCATTGTCTGGAACGGCAGGCCGCTGAGCTGGATGGCGCCGACCAGAAAGCCGCTCTTCGTCACGATCAGATTGTCATCGACATGGCGAAGGTAGGGGATGTGCATCGCCGCGGGTTTTTCGCGGCGGCGCTCACGGCCAAATTTCAGGTCGGCATCGAGGTTCATGGCGAATAGCTCCTCGCCCCCCAGAAAGTGAGGTTCGCCACCGCTCCGCGTTTGGAGATGCGCCGCTCGAAAATATGAAAAATATTGGGGTCGCGCTGGCACAGATATGCGCTGACCAGATGCACCACGCCAAACACGCCAAGACCGAGCATGAAGCTGCTCGTGGCGATAAAGCCGATCACCGCCAAGATGCCGTTCAGTGCAAAAACTTCATATCGAACCCCCCATTTCATCGGGGGGCGTGTCAGGGGCAGGCTGACCGGCTCGACATAGACTTCCTCGTCGTCCATATCTCAGCTGCCTCCCGCCGTCGCGCGAACCGCGTCCACCAGCTGGGCAGCGCCGAAGATCAGAGCGATGCCGATGATGATGGAAAAAGCCATCATCCAAGCCAGCCGCCCCGTCATGGCGAGGAAGCCGAGAAAACAGACCGCGATGATAGCGAATGAGCGTGCTATGTTGCCCTGCAGAACACCGACGAACCACTCCAGCACGTTTTCCACTGGCGCCGCCGATTGGGCGTACGCGGTGGCTGGCGCCAGAGCTATTCCGAGCGCCGAGGCCAAGGCCAGTTTCAGGGCAAATTTGCCCGCTTTCCTGTATTCCACCCTTGGCTCCTTTCAGTTGCCGAAATCCATGACATGACCATCCTGCCAAGAGTCCTCGCTTGCTGGCGGAGCGGCCGCGAGCGTTTCGGATTTGGTCAGGGCGGACTTCTTCACGACACCGCCGAACTTCCAGCGGTTTAAAATTTTCACGATGTATTCAGCCGTCTCCGGATTCACCGGAATGCCCTGCGCCTTGTAGACGCTGTTGGGCCCGGCGTTGTAAGCTGCAAGCATCAGCAGCGGATCCTGGAACTCGTCATAGAGTGACTTGAGATAGCGCAAGCCAGCCCGAACATTCGCCTGCGTATCGCAACGGTCGCTCACGCCGAGATCGGCCGCCGTGCCCGGCATCAGCTGCATGATCCCGAGGGCTCCGGCCTTGGACTGATCCTGACTGGCGCCGAGATCGCTTTCAGCCCAGGCAATCGCCTCGGCTAGATCGACGTCGAAGCCTTCGTCCCGCGCGATTGAACGCACAAGTTCGGCGACTTCAGTACGCTTTCCGGTTTTGCACGCCCGCGGCCCTTGCTTCCCGACTGATGCAAGGGCTTGCGCCGGCGTTGCAAAGGCGACTGCGACGCGGTCTGATGCCAGATCCCGGGCGTCCGCTTCCAACGGCATTGCAGCAGCACACAGGGTGAGCAGAAGAGCGAATCGAGTGTTCATACTGTCGCCAAAATTTAACACTTTACTATGGCTACACGCAGCCCTAGTAAACTGTCAACACCATATGCACCGAGGGAAAGGATTTCGATGAAACAGATTGCCCTTTGCACGGTTTTGCTGCTCCAGGGCACCGCGGCTTATGCTGCAGGCGCCGACGCCCCAAATGCCTTCGCGCAGCCGTCGGAGCGCTACCTGCTTCAATTTGCCAAGCCGGGCGAGAAGGTGTTCGTCTATGAGCGCTACGATGCGAAAGGCGCGCTCTTTCAGCGCGACGCGTCCGCCCTCAGCTCGCCGGTTAAGGTGCCGTCGGCGACTGAGCGCATCATCAACGGCGTAACCTATCGACTGCGCGGTCTTGCGGCATGCCCAAAACCAAAGATCACATACAAGACGCAGGAGTGGGACTGCACGAAGGCCGCGCAGGACTATGAAGACGGAATCTACAACGATCGTGCTTCTGTCGTGCTTTGCAAAACACTTGTGCTGCAGAGCAAGAAGGAGGAACCCGACGCCGTGTCGTGTTTTTCTCTCGTGGGTGCGGGCAATACAAACGACCCGTATAACGTCGCCTACGACGATGACGAAATGGTTTTCCTCGACATGGCCGCAATCGGACGCAACAAGGACGGGAAGTCGCTGCGCCCCGATCTGGAGCATTCCGCCGAACTCGGTGGACAGTTCCAGGAATGAAACAGGCGCGCTTTGCAGTGATGGCTGCATTTGGTTTGTGCGCATCCGCACAGGCGCAGGATGCATCCGAATCTGCCGCGCCAACGCCCTTCGCGGTATCGAAATCGGCTCAACTTCTGACCGGAGATACCTGGCGCGACGGAGACCGCCTTTTCCGCCTCTATGGCGTCCAGTCATGTCTTCGCGGCACGTCGGCTGAAGAGCCAAATGGAACCAAAATCGATTGCGGGAACACCTCACTGGCGCACCTGGCCGCCCTGTTCGATAGCGCGGCGGTGACATGCCAGCCGATCGGCTACGCCCTCGACAAGGCGGTTTTTGTCGTGTGCGGTGCGCAGTTGAATGGCGAGACAATCGACGTCGGCACCGCGCTTGTTGCGACCGGATACGCGTTCGCCGCTACGACAGCAAAGGGCAAAGCCGTCAATGAGAACTACCTCGTCGCGGAAATCAACGCTAAGATGAAACGGACAGGTCTGTGGGGCACGACGTTTCAGCATCCTGTGCAGCTGCTGCTAAACAAGCGGTCGGAGATACAACAATGAAGCACGACGATGAGGCGCACAAATATTACTATCCCGTGGAAGGACGCACCGAAGGCGGCATCGGCGATGCTATCGCGTTCATCGCGATCATCTTGGTGCCGGCAGGACTCTATGCGGCCTGGAATACCGTGGCTGCATGGATTTCGGCACTCTTATCCTAGGACTGCAGTTTCGTGAATGAACCGAGCAACGCGCGAAAATCGTCGACATCAACCTCGCACCAATCGTTCCCCAACAACCGACAGAAATAAGCTGCCTTCATTTTCATCTCAACGACATCGGCCACCGGCGCAGCGGCCGCGCGCCGGCGCGCGATAACCTCTTCAGCCATGACCGAATCCAATCGCCGTCCGATCAGGGTCGCGTCCGGCCCTTCGTCCCCCATCCATCGTTTGCCGAGACGTTCAACCATGGCGACTGCTCGACGATGCGCCGCGATCAGATTCGCGACCCCATCGGCCTCTTCCATCACTCCGTTGTTACAGACCACTTGAATGGCCATCGACCCGCTCCACGCTCATGACAACTCGCAAATGATACCTGGGGAGGCGAGAAAATTAGGGATGGGCACAGGCTCTCGAAGCCCTGGCTTCCCCTACTTTTCGCTCATGCGGTCACACTGCCCTGCCACCAGACAAACGTTTCAGATTGTAGGCGAAATTCCCACGCCGATTTTGACCTTGCCGCGGGCGCGACCGGCCGATGGTGCGGATGAACAGTCCCATGCGTCCCTCTGTTCGGCGAAAGGATGCTCGACAAGGGCTCGGGTTCGCAAGCATGTCCGGTTGCCGTGTTCGATATCTTCGGCATCGGCCTGCCTTCGGCACCGGTGTTGGTGCTGGCCAGCAACCCGCGTCGACCCTGTCGCCGGCATCCAGAAAACCAAGGAACCGTCGAAGGTGCGCCGGTCCATGATCTGAACTCGGCCTGCTCCCGACAGTCCGCAAAGTCTGTAACACCAGAATTGCGACCGATCCGGGCAGTTTAGTGCCTTGGCCGGCGGTTTGCGAAACATCTCCCCGCAACAACCGTGTTCAGCCTCTCCAGCGGGTCACCCGTCATTCGATCTTCTCCCGTGCCGGCCAAATCGAGTTGATAAAAGCGTTGATTGAGCACGAAGGCACGATAAGATACGAAGCCTAGCGAAGCGGAACGAAACTAGAGCCTATAAGTTGTTGTTTAAGAACGGAAAGTTATTTCTCCCTCCACCGAGAGACGGGAGTGATTTCAAAGAATTATTCAAACGACTGGCGGCGGCGGGCGCGGGTCGACTGTTGGGCAAAGACGGGTTTCCTGCTGGCCCATGGACGCCCGAGCTGCTTGCAGAGGCGATTTCACAGATTGATTCCAACCGGGTTGGGGTCGATCTGCGAACGGTGCAGCTTTGGTTTCAAGAGAACGAGAAGGGAATTAGCACTGCCAACATTCGTTGGCTGGCGAGGATTTTTGGATGCGATGATCCGGTCGCAACTAGCGAATGGCAGATGGAGCTTAGTGCGGCGCAATCGCGGCTATCGGCCAAGAGACGAGAATGGAAGAGAGCCGGAAGCAGCGTTGCACAGGAGATTCCAGATACGGCACTGACTGCGACCTTCGATGACGAGACAGACTCCCCAGCAGTGCTGACACGGGATACTGACCCCAACGGGCCGAGCCGACGTTTTAGTTTGGCGAGGAAATCGGAGGCTTTTTTTAGCCGCGGATCTCCCCTGAATTTACCGGCGTCGGTGTTTGCGGGTGTCACTGCCCTTGGGTTTTTGTCATATCTTACGGGGATTCACAGCGTGACATATGGCCGGGCGGATGGCGTCGTCAAGCAGGTTGGGTTTCTCTGGACAGCGAATTGGACATTCGTCTTCATGGTATTCTTGCCACTGTTTTTTGCCTTCGTGACCGAGCTGGTGACCTTTTGGAAAGAAGAAGGCCGCCCAAAGCTTGTAGCGCAGGGCGACAAGATGGAAAGCGACGATGCCTGGGCGCGCAGCGTACAAGCTTCTTCGTATTCATATTGGGCGGTGTTTTTGATTTGTGTGGTATTCGCCGGTCTTTTTCAATGGATCGGCGTGTCTTTAATCCCGTTGCTCAAAGGTGGTGGCAGCTATGCGACGGACTGGGGCTCGTTAGCGATTGTGCGCCCTGAAATTATATCGGTGCCGGAAGCGATCGTATTCACGGGACTCGCTTACCTATACATGTGCCTATGTTTTTATCTGTTCTTCGTAGGCCTCATTTTGCTTTATACAGTGGTCCATGATCTTTGGAGAATTGGAAAAGCAGCGAGTAATCGGCCGAAAGTGGATTATCAATACGAACTCCATGAAGCCAGCCTCAGGGTTATGCGTGCGATTTTTCGGTGTACTGTTTTGGGGCTTCTGATCGCCATAGTCATGAAGCTTCAGAGTGCTTATCTGACATCGCGTGGGGAGAATATTGTGGCTTGGCTGGTCGGCGATATGTCTTCCGCTTTCTATGGGCGTAATGATGTGACCGCCGTGATCAGCTACCGTAGGCCGACCCATTACAGTAGCCTTCTTATCGCTATTTCGACCTGTGCTGTATTTCTGTACGGCTCCATCCGTTTAGGTGTCGAACTCCGGTTTTGTATGTCTTTGTGGAGAATGTCAGTCGTAGCGTTACTCGTGGCTGGCTACTTGCTGATCGATGCATTTGCTGGCTTTTCGATCCTTCTGGGCGTTGGAGTGCTGTTCGGAATATACGGCCTGTTTGATCCAGGATGGGGGCGGTGGCAAGCGAGTAAGTTGGGAAACAATCAGAGTGTATCATAGTTGGCTTGATCATTGGGATGAGCGGCGGGCGCGACGCGGTGAGGAAGGGAAGAAATCAACGGATTTCGCCCTTGACGCGGAACGCGCCTTTCCAGGTGCGAATAAGATAACAAGTATCGAGGAATTCTGTACCCTTGCGGACCAAGCCGTGGCTGATCCAGCCTTTTTCGGTGACCCGAATGTGAGTGATCAGGGGTTCGAAAGGCTAGATGGGTGGCTCAAATTTCCATCGGACATTTCTACTGATATCGAACAGAACAATGTCGTCTCGGCGAAAATCACAGAAAGCGGGTCGTACGATCAGGCGATGGTGATTTTTCACCATTGGAATGCAAGTTCCCGGAATCGTCAGATCGCCAACTTTTTCTCGCAACGTGGCATCACGGTTGTCGAGATTGCTATGCCTTATCACTTCGAGCGCAGCCGTCCCGGCTCCGTGCACGCTGACTATATGCTTAGCCCTAATCTCGGTCGAACGATCCAATCTGTAAGGCAGGCAGTATTGGATGGGCGAAAACTCATACGTTGGTTGAAGATCGAAGGCTATCGAGAGATTTCGGTTCTCGGTATGAGCTTAGGCTCCTGGGTTGCGGGCGTGCTCGCGGCGCACGACTCGGCTGTGTCGAAAGCCTCGTTGTTTCTGACGGCGGGGAGTCTAGCGGATATGGTTTGGACGGGTCGCGCGACACGATTGATACGTGCTAGTCTCGAGCCTGAGATTGAGCTGACCGATCTCAGAAGGGCCTGGGGTCCACTTAACTTGGAGAATTACGCACATAGTTTGGCACGGCCTGATCTCGGTCTTCACGTTGTGTTGGCTAAGAGAGACAAAGTGGTGTTGCCAGAGCTGTCGGAGAGGTTCATGCAGAGGCTGAAGGAGGCCGGAGCTAGGCCAAATATTTTGGAATTAAACTGCGGTCATTATTCGCTCGCCATGCCGCCATACATTTTGTTGGCCGGTTTGAGCTTGAAGCGGTTTCTATCGTGTGCTGACAAGTCTGCCCGGCGAGCATGAGTTTGGCGTTGGCCGGCCAGTTCACCAGCAAATTCTCTGGTGGGCATCACACGACACGAAAGTGATGAATCTGGCTCGCCCCCTATCGGAACCGACCCTTGGAAGTGGGCGACAACGGCGCGGGCTTGACACCGGCAGTTGTCGAGAAGGCCACGACACACTTCTTTTCTACACGCGCCGGCAATCACACCGGGCTAGGTTTGACGGCTTGTTCTCATATGGTTTCGACCCTCAAGGGAAAGCTCTTCATGAGCAGCATTCCCGACGCCGGCACAGTCGTCCATGTCAAAGTCCCCTAATCATCCCCACCGCTGCAACAGGCTAACATCCGACGATGACAGCAGCGGCCCGACAGCCGCAGGGGTGCTAGTCTAGTCGGCCGCCGGGCCTGACCGGCAGGGGCATGGGAGCGGCCGCCGGCTGGGAGTGTATTATAGGCCCTTTAGGAACACTCTTGGGGCGGCTAGGTGTCGGCTCCGCCAGGCGGGATCTTTTCGGAAAACAGGAAGGTCACTGGATCAAGTTTCAACGCCTTGGCGATCGCCGCAATCGTGTCCACGCTGATATTGCCGCTCGCGCGTTCCAGTTTCGTGAATGTCGCCTCCGCCACGCCGATGAGTTCGGCCATCTCATAGCGGTGCAAAGTACGTCGTTGTCGTTCAAAATCGATGATGTGCGCCAGCCGCTTGCGGATCGCATTGTCGTCCAACCGATGCGCCCATTCCGGAACTTTCTTGCCGCCGGCGAGCAGTGCTGCAAAAGGCAGTTGCAAGCCGTTTGCCATGATCTGCAGCGTCGTCAATGTGACATTATTTTTCTGACGCACAGTCTGAATGTAGGTTCGATAGGCCAGTTTTTCGCCCTCGGCGGTCCGAAACAGTTCGGCCATGTGCATATGGGATAGGCCGCGTCTGGCTCTCTCCCGCTCAAGCGTCAGTGCAATGTTGGCGCGCAACGGGTTGTTGACCACACCTCCGTCGTCTCGTTTCATAAATCGATGTAGTCGCACAAACCTGCCTTTTCGACCTGTCCTTTTTCGCGCGGATCATCCATAGTAAACTGTCAAATCTGCAGTGAGGAAAGGCTATGACCATACTCAAATTCCTACTAGGGGGTGCCGTCGCCATCGCGGGCGCCGCAGCTCTTCCATCCCAATCAAAAGCGTCGGAATGGGGCTGTCAGGTCCTCCTATGTCTTTCCGGCGACTGGCAAGGCACCTCCTCGTGCCACCCGCCAATTTACAAATTGATTGCGGCGATGGAAGCCCCGGGTTTTAATTGGCCGACCTGTCCACAAGCCAACTCCAGCGCGGCGAGATTTGAGAAGTATGAGGATTGTCCGTCCGGCTGGCAAGCAGTCGGCAGCTCCGAATCCGATCGGCCGGGCTTAGCTCAAGAACGGAACATCTGCCGCATCGCGGCCGATAGGCTCTCCTTGCCCGTTGTTTTCAAAAACAACGCCCTCGGCGGGCATCATGGAGACGGAACACGTCCGGTCCAAATCGAAATCGACGGCAAGGTGGTTGCGGCAACGATCCAGACTGCGGGAAACGATCGAGGGCATTCCCTTGGTAATGGCCTCACCTACTATACCATCCCTCGGCCGATGCGCGGAAAGCCCTGGTTCATCGAGTATGATGACGCGAACGGCGTGCGCCAGAAAAGCTGGTTCAATCTCAACATGCCATGAGCCAGGCGATCACGCAGGACGAGGTACTATGAGGGTGACAATTCAGGGAGGTTTGTAGTGTTCAAGGTGCTTCTCCTGTCCACTGTGATTTTGAACACAGGCGCTGTGTTGACAGCGGCTGGTCAGAGCGACAAGCCGCGATCAAACCTGGACAATCCTATGTGGCCCGCTTCACTAAAATGGGACTGCAACACAGCTACCAAAATCGTGTGCGAGCGTGATGGCAGTTGCTCAGTGGCTGAGGACCACACTGGATTTGTGCTGAACTACGGCAGCAACGAAGCTGAGTTTCCGGCCAGCAATGTCAGGATCAAACGCCACTATCAGCAGACCGTGCAGGGGAGCCCTTTGCAGCAGGAAGTTAAAGTTGAACTGGCCGACAATCGCGTTCTTTGGCTGACGGCCGTGGATGCTAGCCGCACTTATTCGCAAGCGTGGGTCGGCGCATTGAGCGAGTTGAAGGGTGGCGCGGTACTGATGGTATCCGAGGGCGTCTATTGTATGCCACACAAGTGAGTGCGCCGAGAGGGGAGGTGAGCGAAGGACGATATGGTCTGCCCTGGAACGCGCGCCCGGCTGCTCAGAAGAGTTCAGAGTCTCCCGTAAAATTAGATCAAAAGGATGGTGGCAGCTTAAGTAGCGCCCTGGCTTTCAAATCAACACGTCGAGTAGGCGTTACTGTTATAGACTGGTTTATTAGTCGTCCTTGATGAGTGCCGGTAAATACTAGCAGAATGACGGTTCATTACCTTTAAGGCGCAAAATATATTTGTCATTTACTGGTGAAAGTCGCATAATCTATCTTATGGAACTCAAGATTATGCGGCTATTTCAATGGGTTGGCGCGGATAATGATCTTATGTTAAATGCCCGAGTCAAGCCGGAACGCAGCTCGACCTTCCGAAACCGGCGACCGCCTTAATGTGTTCAAGCGAGCACGGACTTCTGGGGATCAGTGCCCTGCCCAAGCGGGGTCTGGTGCCGGGACGTGATGTCGGGCTTTTCGTCCGGGACAACACGCGGCTAAGCAAATATCTGGCCGTGCCCTTGCTCGCGCATTTCCTCGATCTTGCCGAAGCCGGGCGGTTGGCCGTTGACGCACTGCTGCGTCAGATCGAGGAGCCGGGATCGCCCTGACACAAATCGTTATGCCGGGACATTTCGAGCGGTACGGCGGACCTGATGTGTAAGGCTTGGCAGCTTTGAGCTCGCTCGATGAAGCCATCATATCGATCTTCGTATCGAGCGGCGCGAACACCACGCTGCCGAAGCTGATGTTCATTTCGCTGCGCGACCAGATCGACCCGACCATTGCCGCGATGTCGACGCTCTGTACCGGCCTCGTCGTTGCCGTCGTCCTCGTCTTTGCCTCGCGCCAGAAGCCTAGACCCGACAGGAATGCCCGTATGACCACGAACAGCTCCGCCCCCGCGACAATCCCAATGGTCGAGCTGGCCCTCATCACCGGCTCGGCGAGTTGGGGGCTAGCCTTTCCGAGATGTGCCGATGGCGGGCGTGGAGGTCCTGGCCCGCGACTTGGCTTTCGAGACGCCCTATGGGCGCAGGGAAAACTGGAAGCTCCTGTCATTCGACGGCGAGATCACAAGCGACAGGCAGCCACGCCGTGCGCTCTGCATGTATTCGCATGGCAACCCGCGGGACGAAGTCGATCATGCTTGCCATCGCCGTGCTTTCTGGTGCTACGAGAGGCCGGGGTCAAGCGCGTCGTCACCTGCTCGACGGTCGGCGCGGTGAACAGGGCGATCCGCAGCGGCGACCTGGTCATCGCGGCAGACATCATCGAGCCGACCCAGACGCCATATTCCCTTTTGCCGGGACGCCAGAAGTTTGACGCCAGCGGTAAGCAGATCGTCTGCACTAACTGCGCCACGATCCTGGCCGAGACGGCCAGCCGACTTTGGCCATCGGAGGGGCGCGTCCATGGTATCGAACAAGGGTTGGTCGCCGGCCATGCCTATGGTCCGCGCCTGACCACACCGGCCGAGGCCATGATGTTCCGCACGCTCGGCGCCGATGTCATCAACCACTCGATCGCCCCCGAGGCGACCTTGTCGCGCGAGATCGGCGCCTGCTTCACACCTTGCGCCTTTGTGACCGCGACGATGAACGACTACCTTAGTCGAGATCGCGGCACGCTCCTCCAGGCCGGCGTGCTCGGCCTGGGTCGAAGCGGCCTGATTACGATGGTAGGGACCGGCGAGCATAAGCTTGGCGCTGACTGTCGGACTGGCCACTGGGGCATGTCCAGATGGAATGTTCAACGGGAGATCAGACGCGGTCATCATGTTCATCGCACCCTGGCGGATCTCCAGTCGACAGGATTGATCGAGGAAGCACTCACCCGCACCTATAATCTCGTCGTCGGCCAGCTCGGGCAGCTTATACTCTTCGAGGCGCATTTCTTCCGGCCCGCCATATCGATGAAACTGTATTCGCTTCATTGCTGATCTCCAGGGAGGGTTCGGCGGCTTGCGACCTCAGGTAGTAGCGGATAAGGCGACCTCTTTGCACGCGCCGCGTTCTGGGTGAGAAACGAGACGACCAGCGCCACGAGCCCCACAACCGCAGGTATAAACCCACCGTCGTGGGCGTTGATATGCGCCGATAACGCGAGCAGCAGGTGGTAGAACATCCCGGCATAGGCAAGGTCGCTGAGACGCACGCTGACGCGCGACAGGATCGCGACGACACCCAGGATTTTGACGGTGATGAGGACTTCCCGGAGATAGGCAGGGTAGCCAAGCCCCACGAGAGCTTGGCGCACGTGATCCGCCATCGTCAGGTACATGGTCGCCGAAGCAATGTAGAGCAGGCACAGAATCGCAGTGCTGATCCAGTAGGCATATTTCCTGATCATCTCTGACGAACCGCGCTTAGACCAATTGCTGAGCGAGGACGTCGCGCAAGGATTTCGGGGATCGGCCGGAGAGACGCTGGACATCGCCGGTCACGATATCGAACTTGCCGTTGACGAAAGTGTGCTTGATTTCGACGAATGCCTCGACGATGAGCTCGGGCAGTCCCGACTGTGAAAGCCCGGCCCGGAATTGCTCCTCGGTGATGACGGCGAACCCGATCGGTTTGCCGAGCAGCTCCGAAACGATCGCGGCCCGTTCGGGCCCGGTGACGGCGACAGGCCCCGTGGCGGTGTAGATCGCGCCTTCATGATCGTGCCCCAGCAGCGCGCCGGCCGCCGCTGCGGCCAGATCGTCGCGCGAAACGTAGGCGACGTGTTCATCGCCCAGGCCTGCAAGCACGCCCTGGCCCTGAGACATCTTGATCTCGTCCGCCATGCTCTCTGCGTAGTAGCTCATCCGCAGGACTGTCCATCGTGGCGCGGTCTTGATGAGGTGCTGCTCGCCCGTCCAGTAGGCTGCGCCGAGGCTCGGGTCGGCTTCCTCGTGGGTACCCGCCGCCGAGATCAGGAAGATATGCCCGACACCAGCCTCCAGGGCGGCATCGATGGCGCTCTTGAGCTGGGCGCCGCGCACCCCCACGCGCAAGTCCGCGCTCGGAATGATCAGCAGGCGGTCAAGGCCTGCATAAGCCTCCAATATCGTTGCGGGTTGATCGTAATCGCCCTGCCGTGCCTCAACCGTTCCGCTGAGTTTTTCGGGTGAACGCGAGATCGCGACCAGTTCGTGGCCGCCGCCTCGCGCGGTCAATTCCGCAACGACGGCTCCGCCCAGCTTGCCACTCGCACCACTCACACCGATTTTCATTTTGGATACTCCTTCTCGATCCACGAACAAAATGTTAGTGACGATATGATCGATATCGTGTAAGAGCACAAGAATGCACAGAGATGTACGTCGCGCACATTTTTGTTCGTGATACAAATTCGAAGGTTACGCGATGAGCCTGGAAGTATCGGAAAAGCCAAAATCTGCCTTTGTTGAGCATCATCCCGACGAATGCCGCGCGGTCGGTCAGATTTTGGACCGGATTGGCGACAAATGGACTGTCATGGTTGTCGGCGCGCTCTCAAATGGCCCGCTGCGCTTCAACGCGATCATGCGCGAGATCGGCGGCGTCTCGCATCGCATGCTTACGCTGACATTGCGCGGGCTCGAGCGAGATGGCCTCGTAACGCGGACCGCCTACGCGACCATTCCGCCGAAGGTGGAATATGAACTGACCGAGCTCGGCCGCTCGCTTATCGAGCCGCTGCGCGTCCTCGCCACTTGGGCAATCAAACACCGGCCGCTCATGGAACAGGCACGTGCGAAGTACGAAACTGTAAAGAACGACGACTAGGTTCTGCCTTATGCAAGCAATTCGATCGCGCGCGTGACACGTCCGCGCGGCGCAAGCCTCGGGATGACCGTTGACGGTGACGTCGGCGAGATAGGTCAAGAGCTTCGTCGCGCGGTTGCCTCGCAGCCGCTTTTAGAAGCGGACGGCTCGGGCTCCATAGACAATGGTCCGGGCTGAATACCTCCACAGGGTTAGTGTTTACTTATGGGGTGTGTGGCCGGGTCTTTACTGGCGGCACTTCCGGGCGCATAAAAAACACCGCGATGATGGGAAAACTGGAAACATCGTGCCTGGAGGCGCGCTCGGTTCTTGATCATGTGTCCAGATGTCTGGATGCCGTTGGATCGGTGCGCTTTAACCAGGCTTTCCAATCATTCGCGACTGGTCCACTTAGGTCTCAGCAATGTATGATCTTTTCATACTACCCTAACAAAGTTCGATGCTTTCTTTCGTACAACACGCGACCGCAGGTAGAGGCGAGAATACTAGCCGAGAACTACATTTTGCACGGTCATATGGGCGACCCGCTGCGGCATCGTATCCGGAGAATAAATAAGCAGGATTGCGTCGAGATCATTACTCTCGACGAGTTGAAATTAGCGATGAATGACGCCTACAAACGGATTTTCTACTCAGTCCCGGGAATTGTCGACAAAATCGCCCTGCTCGCAAAGCAGGGCGAATTGCTGTTGGTTGTAAATTTGTATCGTTATTTGGAGAAAGGGCCGTATACCGTTGATGAGCGGGATGAACTACATGAGTTGCTCAAAATCGCGGCGCGGCTGGTGCTTTTGCACTATGCTTCGTCAAAAGATCATACGCTGGAGGATCCGCTTCTTTCCCTTTCGGACCGCGAACGCCAGACTTGCTACTGGATACTGAAGGGTTTGACGACCGAGGCAATTGCCCATGAACTGGACGTAAGCCCAAATACGGTCACCACCTATCGTAAGCGGGCTTACGAAAAGCTTTCCATAAACTCAAAATCGGCTCTCTTCGCAATTTGCCGTTGAGGCCGGATGGCCTCCAGTCAGTCGCGATGGGGCCTCGCCCGCGCTCAGAGTTGAATCCACTTTGACTTGAGATTTTCGTATTTCCCGAGCGCGTGCAACGAACGGTCCGAGCCGTTACCCGATTGGCGCACTCCGCCAAGCGGGGCGGTGATATCGGCACCGGAGTAGCAGTTAATCTGAACGACACCTGACTTGATTTTCGCTGAAATACAATGCGCGCGCGACAGGTTGGCGGTCCACAGCACCGAGGAAAGCCCGTAGACGGTTTCGTTGGCAATGGTGATAGCCTCCGCCTCTGAATCGAAGGCGCGTGCGGCAAGCACAGGGCCGAAGACTTCATTTTGGACAACATCCATTGAGGCGTGAACGCCCGTTAGGATGGTCGGCTCATGGTAGAAGCCGCCGCTTTCGGCGTGGATCTGATGGCCACCCTGAAATATCTCCGCGCCTTGCCCGCGCGCGCGCGCGATGGCCGACTTGGTCTTTTCGAGCTGCGCCACGTTGGCAAGGGCACCGGTCGAATATTCAAGCGACAGCGGGTCGCCGATCTTCAGCGCGGCGGCCTCCTTCGCCACCATCTGCATAAAGTCGTCATAGACCGGGCGCTCGACCGCCAGCCGCGAGGCGGCAACGCAGACCTGCCCGTTGTTGCGGAAGATCGAGGCAGCGGTTTCCTTCGCCGCCTTCTCGAGATCCGGCGCGTCGGCGAAGACGAGGTTGGGAGACTTGCCGCCAAGTTCCAGATAGACGCGCTTCAGGTTCGACCGCGCCGAATATTCCAGAAGCCGTCGGCCGACGCCGCCCGACCCCGTGAAGGCCAGCACATCGACATCCATGTGTAGACCCAGCGCTTCGCCCACCAC
This sequence comes from Mesorhizobium sp. Cs1299R1N3, assembly GCF_037179625.1. Lineage (NCBI taxonomy): Bacteria > Pseudomonadati > Pseudomonadota > Alphaproteobacteria > Hyphomicrobiales > Phyllobacteriaceae > Mesorhizobium > Mesorhizobium sp. Cs1299R1N3. The sequence goes on from NZ_JAPYKQ010000010.1 coordinate 65,809, forward strand.
GGCCCCGCGCCCGTTGACGGCGTTCAGGACGCCCGGAGGCATGCCGGCCTCGGCCGCCAGTTCGATCACGCGCAGTGTCGACAGCGCGGCCTCCTCCGAGGGCTTGACGACGACGCTATTGCCGGCGGCGAGCGCGGGCGCCAGCTTCCAAGCCCCGATCATCAGCGGAAAGTTCCAAGGAATGATGACGCCGACGACGCCCACCGGCTCCTTGTGGATCAGCGACAGCACCTCCTTGCGCGTCGGCGTGATCTCTCCGTTCCGCTTGTCGATGGCCTCGCCGTAGAAGCGGATGGTCTCGGCGGCGGATTGCGGCTCGCCCTTCAGCGCCATGCGGATATCGGTTCCGTTGTCGCGCACGCCCAGAACCGCGATTTCAAGCGCGTGGCGGTCGATCAGATCCGCCCAGCGAAACATGATCTTCTTGCGGTCCATCGGCGCCATCCTGGCCCAATCGCCAGCCTCGAAGGCGCGGCGTGCAGCAGTCACGGCACGATCCATATCCTCGCCGCCCGACACCGCCAGCCGTGTCAGTTCCGTACCGTCGATCGGGCTGAATACGGGCATGTCCTCGCCACTGGCAGCAGGCACGGCTTCGTTGTCAATAAAATTCAGCCCTGGAGGCACCGGAAGGTTCCTCAGAGCGTTGATCTGTGCTTGCTGAAGGCTCATTGCGCAGTCTCCGTGCCGGTGGTTTCCAGGACGCCTGGCGCGTTGAAGCGCGCAGCAATGCCAAGCTCAGCCAGCGCCGCATTGAAGGCGTCGCGCGGACGCATGACGTCAAGATGAACGGACCGCAGACCGGCATCGAGCCCGCCGCGGACATTGCGCATCTGATCGTCAATGAAAACGCACTCGCCGGCCTCAAGACCCAAGGCATCGAGGCACAGCCGGTAAGCGCGCGCGTCAGGCTTGAGAACCTCGGTATAGGTTCCGTCCGTTATCACATCGAAATCGTCAAGAAAGGTCAGCGAACGGCGCAGATCTGCGCCGAAAAACATATCAAGCTCGTTCGAAAGAACCGCCAATTTCTTGCCCGCCGCCTTCAGTGCGCCGATCAGCGGCACAACCTCGGGACGGATGATCTCATGCGTGTTCCGGCCGCGCGCGCGCACCACGAACTGGGCCATCTCGGTCCAGTCCTCGCCTAGTAGCGTTCCTGTCTCTTTTGCGCGGGCCAGCCAATAATCGCGCTCGGTGATTTCGTCGCGTTGCATCGACGCCCAGAGCGTATCGCCTTCGGGATCGAACGGCCCCATCCAGGTCAGCGTTCCCTCGGGCAGTCCCAAATTGCGCTCGGAAAAGCGATGGGTTTCGAACATCGTCAGCGTCACGACGCTGCCGAAATCCAGTATCAGTGCCTTTGCTGCCGTTTCGGCCATTCTCAGTACTCCCACCAACCGTCGGTCGCACGGTCCAGCGCCTGGTCGCCCACATAAAGCCGCAGCACTTCTGCATAAGCCGCGGCGACCTCGGGGGCGGTGGCGTGAAGTTCGGTCACCGGAACCGGCCGTTCGTAGGCCGAGCCCGGCGCCGAAAAGGTCCGGTCGACATCGAGAAAGCCTGCATTCCTGAAGCGCAGCAGACGCTCGAAGACGGCACGGTAGACGGTCGGGTCGTATTCGGCGTCCTGCCCGGCGCAATCCTCGAAACCATGCCAGCGGTTGTAGACATGCCGCAGGAACAGCCACTCGGCCCGCACGATCGAAATCGGGGCATCGCGCGCTTCGCGCTCATGCCTTGGGACGGCACTTGTCCGGGCGCGGATGCTGGTGATGACCTCGCGCATTTCGACAGTCGGTATCGGGACGAACATGGTGACGCCGGCCGATGCCAGAACCGCTTCGGAAGCGTCGTCGCCGGGTCTCATCAATTCGGCAAGACGCCCGCCAATCACCGGAAGCTCGGCAACCAGGATATCCCCGTCATCTGCATGGCGGGCGTGCCAGTCGCGGACCGCCGCGCGCGCCCAGATGCCGACGGCCCGCCGAACCGCTGGATGGGTCACGCTATCGACCTCGGGGAAGCGACCAAGCCATTCGTCGGTTTCGAACGCGGCGCGTGAGGTGTCCCACTGAAGCGAATGGACGCCGCGGCCGGCTTGATACCCGAGTATCGTAAGCTGCTGAAGCAGAAGACTTTTGCTGGTGCCGGGCAGCCCCGCCATAAAGATCATCTTCTGCGACTTCACGGCGCTGCGAAAGCTTGCGCCGATCGGGTTGTCCTCGGGAATGATGCAAAGATCTTCCATGCAGGCCCTACCGGAACTGATCAACACTAGGCATGTCGCCGACTTGCACTTCGATGACTGTCGGCACATCGGTGGTGGCGATTGCGCGGCGCAAAGCGACCCGGACCGCATCCGGCGCATCGGCCCGCAAGGCCTGAGCTCCGAAGCTTTCCACCATGCGGCAGAAATTCGGGTTGTGAAGGTCGCTCGCGATGACCCGGCCGCCGTAGTCGTTGATCTGCATCTGCTGGACGTTGCCGAAGCGGTTGTTGTTGAACAGCAGTACGATCAACGGAATCTTGTGCTGGACGGCGGTCGCCAGTTCCTGCACCGCGAACATGAAGCCGCCGTCGCCGGTGACCGAAACGACGGGCACGTCGGAACGCGCCACCTTGACACCAAGCGCCGTCGGAAAGCCATAGCCGAGCGTCCCCTGGTAGCCGGTCGAAATGAAGGTGCGCGGCTTGTAGACCGGGTAGACGATGCGGCTGGCGAAACCCACCTGCGTCAGCTCATCGACCAGAATGCCGTCTTCACCGATCTCTTCCCGGATCGCCGTCAGATAGCTGATCTGCGGCTCGAGCACCGCCGAGCGCTTGGCCCAAGCGGCCTTCACCTCAGACAGTTCCATCTCGCGCGAGGCGCGCGAGATGTTGTGGCTTTCAAGCCGGTCGAGCAGAAGCGGCAGCGCCCGCTCGGCGCGGGCCGTAATCTCGCATTTAGGCGTGAGGAATTTGCGGTGGCTCGTGGGATCGACGTCGATGCGGATGATGTCAGGCTTATGTGCCTTGATCCATTTGCGCGCCGGCACCCGCATATTGCTGCCGATGGCCAGTACCACGTCGGCCTTGGCCCAAAGCTCTTTAGCGGCTGGCTGGTGCAGCGACAGGTAGCTGCGTGCATCCATGACGCCCATGCCGGTGCGGTAGCCGACAACCGGCGCCTGAAGCGTCTCGGCCAACCGGCGGACAAGTGCGCTCGCTCCCTGCGCGCCGCTGCCGACGAAAATAAGCGGCGCCGACGACCCGCCCAGAAGCCTGGCAGCGGCCTCCACCGCCTCTTCGTCCAGCGGCGGCTCATAGACCGGCAGCATGTTGACGTCGGGATCGGCCGGCGCCTTGCCCGCCAGCACGTCCATCGGAATTTCCAGACCGACCGGACGCGGCCGGCCGGACAGCATCTGCCGAAAGGCCTCTCTCATCAGAACAGGGATCTCCGAGGGGCTATTGGCGCGCGCGGCCCATTTCGTCAGCGAGCGGATGATGTCGAGCTGACCGTTGATCTCGTGCAACTCGCCCCAGTCTTTGCCGATTGAGGTCGTGGTGATCTGCCCGGTCAGACACATCAGCTTGGCGTTCAGCGCGTAGGCCGTCGACATCGCCGCGGTCGCATTCAAAAGCCCCGGCCCCGGCACGATGTTGAAGACGGTCGGCATGTCGCTCGCCAGCGCATGGCCGAGGCCCATATAGGCTGCACCCTGTTCGTGACGGGTATGGATAATGCGGAACTTCTCGCGATGGTCGTAGAAGGCGTTGTAGAGCCAATCGTTCTGGACGCCCGGCAGTCCGAAGACGGTCTTAATGCCGAGATTGTGCAGGGAAAGGACGGCGGCCTCGCCGCCGGTCATGGTGTTGCTCATCGTTCAGCTCTCCAGAATATTCGTGATGGCCGCAAGGAAGCGGTCGTTATCCCGGGGGGTGCCGACAGTGACGCGGACATGTTGCGGCAGGTAAAAAGCCGGGCGGACCATGATACCCCGGGCTACGAGCGCCGCCGTCAGGCTTTCGGCATCCTGCCCCTCGGGGCAGCGGAACATGACGAAATTGGCCTGGCTCGGCTCAACCGCGAGGCCCGCTCCGGCCAGCGCCGCTTTCAGGCGACGGCGTTCGGCGTGGTTGTTGGTAACGGTCCGGTCCAGATGGGCCGTGTCCTGCAAGGCGGCAGTGGCGGCGGCCATGACCGGCGCGCCAAGGTGAAAGCTGCGCTTTAACTTCTTGATCCGCGCGGCGATATGCGTCGGCGCGATACCATAGCCGATCCGCATCCCAGCCAGCCCGTAGGCCTTCGAAAAACTGTGTACGATCAATATATTGCGCTGATCGAGCACATGGCGGATCGCGTCGGGCAACCCCGCTTCGGTGGCGAACTGGTAGTAGACCTCGTCATAGATGAGCGTCACGTGCGGCGGCAACCCGTCGAGAACTTGACTCAGGACATCCTCGCCGAACCAGGTGCCGGTCGGATTGTTGGGGTTGCAGAGATAGACCAGCCGGGTCTCGGGCCGGATCGCGGCGAGCACGGCATCGACATCGACCGTAAATCCCGGCTCGATCAGGGGCACCGAGTCGATCTCGGCGGCCTTGTTCGTAAGCGACTGGCTGTAGGCGCCAAAACAGGGCGTACAGATAACGGCGCGCTCGCCCCGGCGGATCAGCGCGTCTTCGGCCAGCGACAGCACCTCGACACCGCTGTTTGCGGCAAAGAAGTTATCGCGCGTCAGGCCGCGGCCATGGAACGCAGTGAGAGTATCGCAAAGCTTGTCGTCGTTTCGTGGCGGGTACATGTGCGCACCCGCAAGCGTGGTCTGCGCAGCTGCGATGGCCATCGGTGAGGGTCCGAATGGATTCTCGTTAGACGAAAGCTTGGTGATCGCCTGGCCGCCGGCCCGGTCGCTCACCTCGTCAACAGACAATCCCGCCTTGTACTCCATGCCTCGCCCTACTGAACCTCAATGCACATCGGGCGCAGGATCAGCCCGCGCCTAGACTGTTTTATAACATCGTTTTGCTGCAGGGTTTGTCACCTATTAGGGACGACAAGATGGGAGCCACGAGAACCTGCAGCGAACCCACGCGCCACGCATATTGATAGAATTTTCAGTCATTTACGCGAGTCCTTCCGCTGCCCCTCGCCCTCGGAAAGCTGGCGGAATGGACGAGCACAGCTTCATTAATTGATTGTATCGATCAATAACTGATGCGATTTTCGAGGCCGAACTTCGTACGAAGCACGATGGCTGGAGGGGCATCGACTTGAGCACGATCCACAAGGCCTTGGCGCTGCTTGACCTGTTCACGTTTGACCTGCCCGAGCTCAGGTTGTCCGAGCTTGCGCAGATGGCGGGGCTCGACCCGGCGACGGCGCGCCGCCACGTTCTGGCACTGGCCGATTTCGGGTTTCTCGAATGCGTCGGCGCACGCAAGACTTACCGTCTCGGGGCCGCGCTGGTCGTATTGGCCGCCAAGAGAGAGGCGTGGGTTCCGATCCGCAAGGCCGTCGAACCCATCCTTCAAGATCTGTGCGGCCAGACGCGCGAAACCGCACATGCCTCGTGGCTCATCAACGGCCGGCTGACGACGATCGGCGCCGTCGAAAGCCCCCATGCGGCGCGTGTCCACCTGGACTACAGCGAGGTTCTGCCCTTCCACTGCACCGCATCGGGCATCAGCTTCCTTGCCGGGTCGCCGGGCGACTTCGTCACGCAGACACTGCGCGGGAAGCTTGAGAAATTCCTCGAAACGACACCCACCGACAGGCGGAAGATTCTGCGCGACATCGAGATTACCCGGGGCCGGGGCTTCGCGGTTGCGCTCGGGACTTATGAGCCGGGTCTGGTCGGCGTCGGCGTCGCCATCAGGGACACCGCCGGCAATGCACGCGGGACGCTCGCCATCGCGGCGCCTTCCTCGCGCGCCAACGACGAAAAGATCGGGGAATGGGCAAAGCTTCTACGAGAGGCTAGTCAGCGCGCAAGTCGGCTGATCGGCAACAGCTAGGTATCACGGAGACCGACATGACCACGCAAGACACCCACGAAAACTTCCTGCGCGAAACCAACGCCCGGCTGATGTGGCACCCGATGGCCCACGCGGCCGACATGCAGAAGACCCCGCCGAAGATCTTTGTCCGCGCCGCGGGGATCGAGATCGAGGACATCGACGGCAAGCGCGTTCTGGATGCGGTCGGCGGCCTTTGGAACGTCAATCTGGGATACAGCTCCACACCGGTAAAAGCGGCAATCGCCGAACAGCTCGAAATCCTGCCCTATTGCTCGACCTTTCGGGGCACAACCGACGACAAGGCAATCGAGCTATCCTATGAGCTGACGAAGTGGTTCGAACCCGACGGCATGGCCCGCGCATTCTTCACGCAGGGCGGTTCGGATTCGGTGGACACCGCGATGCGCCTGATCCGGCAATACTGGAAGCTCAGGAACGAGCCGCAGCGTACGCGGTTCATCGCCTTTTCGAAGGGTTATCATGGAACGCATTACGGGGGCGCGTCGCTGTGCGGCGACGCGCGGTTCCGGCAGGCTTACGAACCGATGCTGGAAGGCGTCTTCCACGCGCCGTCGCCCTACGCCTACCGCAATCCCTTCAACGAGGATGACCCCGCCGAGCTGGCGCGCAGATGTGTCGCCGAGGTGCGCAAGATCGCAATGCGCGAGGGGCCTGAAACCATCGCGGCGATCGCGGTCGAACCCGTCGCCGGATCGGGCGGCATCATAGTTCCGCACGAAAGCTTCATGCCCGCCCTGCGCGCGCTTTGCGATGAATTCGGCATCCTTCTGGTAGCCGATGAGGTGATTTGCGCCTTCGGCCGCACCGGGGCATGGTCAGGCTCGCGTCTCTGGGGGGTCCAGCCGGATGTGATGACCATCGCCAAGGCCCTGACCAACGGCTATTTCCCCATGGGAGCGGCCCTTCTGGGTCCGAAGATCGCGGAAGTGTTCGAATCCGACCAGTCTGCGATGGGCACGATCGGCCACGGCTACACCAATTCAGGCAATCCGGTCGGCGCCGCCGCAGCACTTGCGACGCTCAAAGAAACCGAGCGTCTGGATGTGGCGACGAATGCCGCCGAGCGTGGGGCAGAGTTGCTGCGCGGGTTGGAGGAGCTGAAAACGCGCTTTCCGATCATCGGCGACATACGCGGCAAGGGTCTGATGGCGGCAGTGGAAATGGTCGAAAGCCGCGAAAGCCGCGCACCGGCCGCGAAGTCGACAATCAACGATATCTATGAGGCGACGTACGATGCGGGCGTCCTTGTCCGCATGTCTGGCAACATGTTCATCTTGTCGCCGTCGCTAATCCTCGAGTCGTCCGATATCGAACGAATTGTGAACGCGCTCGACGCCGGCTTCGCAAAATACGCATGAGGAGGAGCAGAACATGCACCAAGCCGCGCCACATATCGTCCCAATCAGCGCCAACATGGATTCCGTCGCTTTCGAGCTCAGCGGGCCCAAGGTGTCCCGGTTGAGCGAACTCGGCCAGCTTGGGCTGGATGTCCCGAAAGGCTTCGCTGTGACCACGGCAGCCTTCCGGGAATGTCTTGCCGCATCCGGCCTCGAGCGTAAACTCAGACGGCTCGAAGAGGCGACCAGGATCGGCGACGCGGACCGGGTGGCGAAGCTCTCGTCCGAGATGAGGCAGCTCGTCCAGACTGTTGACATCCCGGAGGCGCTCGTTTCCGAGATCGGACGGGCCCATGACTGGCTCGGCAGGGAAGTCGGAAAGCCGGATCCGAGACTTGCGGTCAGAAGCTCGGCTACAGGCGAGGATGCGGCGGACAAGAGTTTCGCCGGCCAGTACGAGAGCTATCTGGGCGTGACCGGGTTGGCCGATCTGACCCAGGCCGTCAGGGATTGCTGGGCGAGCCTCTTTAACGAGCGTGCCGTCGACTATCGCAATCGCGCAGGACGCAGCTTCGTGCATTCGCCGATGGCGGTCGGCGTTGTGGAGCTGATCGAGGCCGAAGCGGCGGGCGTAGCGTTCAGTCTCGACCCCGTGACGGGGCATCGCGACCGCGTGGTGGTCGAATCCACCTGGGGTTTTGGCGAGGCGCTGGTACAAGGGCTGATTTCTCCCGACCGCGTGAAGGTCGACAAGGAAGCGACCCGCGTCATCGACAGACACACCGGAGACAAACTTCAGATCTCGGTCTTCGACAGCAGCCGTTCGCGCGTGATCGAGACCGCAATGCCGCCAGACAAACGCGCCCGGCCCTCGATCGACGACACGCTGGCGCAGCGCATCGGAGGGATCGTGCGCGATCTGGAAAAAAGCGTAGGCGCGCCGGTCGATGTCGAATGGGTCGCCGAACGACGTGAGGGCGCGGCGGCGCGGCTGGTATTTGTCCAGATGCGCCCGATTTCGACGATCGCGCCGGAACCCGAACTGCCGCGCTGGCGTGCGGACAAGATTGCTGAATCCTGGCGTTGAGGAGCTGCTCGTGACCACTTTCACCGAAAATGAGCTTCTGGCAGACAAGGGCTACCCCGGATTTTCTCCGGAACTCGTCAGCGAAAACGTCTATTTCGGCGCCGCCCGGCAATTGTCGGCAGAGGACCTTGATCGATTCTGGCTGCTGGAATACCGCTGGCCGAACGGCTTTTGCCCCCTCGGGCTGACCTATGTCGAGCTGTGCCTGACCTGGGCGAACCAGTATGCCGCCCAGCATGCACCGCTGCCGCCCGCCGACGGCTATGACAACCGCATTGTCGGCACCTCGGTCTATGGGACCGAGCGGCCCTCGGCGTCGGCCTTCGCCTTCGCATCGCGCGACATCCGGCTTACCCAGCGGATGCCCGGCTTCATCCGGGGTTTCGACGCGTTCTGGAATACCGAGAAGGAGGCGCTGCTCAGATCGGCGCAGGTCATAGAGCGGACCGAGCTTGAGGGCCGTACGCTGGCCGGACTGGACGGCTACCTGACTGATTGCGTTCACTACATGCGCTGGACCTGGGAGCGGCATTTCGAGATCATGTACCTGATGCTGCTGAACCATGCCGGTTTCTACCGGCTGTGCGAACAGCTCGGCATCAACAAGGAGCTTGCCGGGCAGATGTTCGGCGGCCGCAAGACGAAGATTTCCGAAGGCGATGCTGCGATCTGGGCACTGACCGACGCGATCCGCGAGGCGGGGGCAGAAGCTCATTTTGCCGGCGGTCCGCTTGACGCGGCAGCCACCCGCGCCGCGCTGGCGTCGGGCACAGCCGCCGAACGGGCGCTTGACGGGCGGATCGGCGCATTCCTGGACGAATGGGGCTGGCGCACCGAAATCATCGGCGATCCCCTGAGCGCACCATGGATCGAGGACGCGACGCCGCTCTTCGGGCATCTGCGGAACAATCTCGCCTCGGGCAAGAGCTTTGATCTTGACTCCAGGGTCGCGAAGGCCCGTGAGGACAGCGAGGCCGCCATCGAAGCGGTGCGCGCGCGGCTCTCGACGCCCGAAAGGGCCGAGTTCGACAAAGGGCTGGAAGCGAACCGCGCGGCCTCGTTCGTCTGGTGGAACGAGGACCACAACTTTTACATTGACCAGCGCACCGCCATACCGTTGCGCCGGGCGGCGCTGGCGATCGGCCGCGCGCTTGATCTGGCCGAAGCCGAAGATACCTGCTTCCTATTCCTGCCTGAACTGCGGCAACTGGCGCGGGGAGAAAAGACGTGGCGCGACTTCGGCAGCCTCGTCCGCGACCGTAGGGATTATTACACGCACTGGAAAGGGCAGCGCGTACGCATGCCGAAGTTTATCGGCACGCCGCCGGACAGGTTCGTCGATCCGATCCTTACCGAACTTGACGGGATGAGCGAGGAATTTCTGGCGCGGCTTGGCCAGAGCGAGGCAAAGACCGAGCTGAAAGGCGTCGCCGCCTCGCCCGGCACGGCCCGCGGCCGGGTGCGTATAGTGCGCAACGCCGAGGATCTGCACCAGCTTGAAAAGGACGACGTTCTCGTCTGCGAGGGAACATCTCCAAGCTGGACGGCCGCGTTCACACGGATCGCCGCCTGCTTGGCCGATCAAGGTGGAACCCTGTCTCACGCTGCCATCGTCAGCCGCGAATACCGCCTGCCTTGTATCGTGGCGCTGGCCAAGGCAACCACGACCTTCGCGAATGGCGACGAGGTGATCGTAGACGGCGACAAGGGTACCGTGCGGCGCGTTCAACCCTGACGGTGCGCCGGGTGCACCGCAGGTGAGTTCGGGGACCTCCCGCCTGTCGCGGCAGACCGCCGGCGCACCCGCCTCCATCGTCCTTGACTCTCAGTTCCGCGCGGTCATCTGACCGACCTCGAGACCTGTCGGCCGGCATAGCGGAGGCGGGCTGCGCGGGAACTTGGCCGCGCGCACCGACGATGACCGGCTTGCTCCCGCCAGGATCGGGTCCCCCCCACCACCGTGCGTACGGTTCCGTACACGTCGGTTCATCTCGGGCTCAGCGCTGTCCTCAATGCCCGCCTTCCTGCAAGCGCCCAGCCTTACCTTGCGGGATCTGCCCCGCTACTTCCGGCTTTCTGCCCTCTTGCGAGGCATCTGCTCGAGACGGTCGGAAAAGCGGTCCGGCCTCCTTCGACATGTTCAGTCCTTTGCCGCTTGGTCCAGCTACCACGGCTTCTGCTGACTTCTGCCGCCCCCTACCGCCGCCTCTCGACATCGGTATCACACCTGTTGCCAGGGCAGGACGGCTGATGTCGGGCGATATCGGCTTCGGGTCTTACGGACCCCTCGCCCGGATGCGGGCGCCTCTTATGCGCTTCCTGTTCGTGAGGCCGGCACTTTGCTTACAGCGTCCTTCAGACCCCACCTCGCGGCGATGCCCTTGCTGTTCGGCTAACGTTCCCCATCACCAGGGCCCGTAGAGGACTCTCGCCTCCAAATCATCGGCCGGAACCACGCCGGCCAAACGGTGCTTGCGCACTTACGCGCCATGCCTGGCGCACCATGAAAAAGCGGCGGCGGAGGTGTCCGCCGCCGCCGGTATAGCGGTATTGCCGGCGCTTTGTGTCAGCTCTGGCTCTGGCCTAGCAGTGCATAGGCGGCGCGGTCGCTGCCCCTCAGCCGCGCCGCCATCAGCCAGCCAATAGCCGCCCCCAGCGGGATGAGACCCGGCAGGATCCAGCCTAGCGCGCCGCCTGATGTACCCGTTAGGTCGCCGAAGTTCACGAAGACATAAGCGAAGAGCGCGGCCATGATCACCGCGGCGACCGAGGGCAGGATCAGCGTCGCAAGAGGCGAACCACCCCCTTGCCTGCGGAAGAAGACGATGATCGCGATTGAGGTCACCGCCATCATCCCCAGGACGCCGAGGACGCCGATCTGACTGATCCAGGTGAAGTAGTTGAGGATCGGGTCAAGTTGAAGCGCGGCGAAAAGACCGGTCACGACAACGGCACCGATCGTCTGGGCGACCGACCCGATGTGGGGGCTTTGGTGCTCATTGTGTGTCCGACCGAAGACTGCCGGCAGCAGCCCCTCGCGACCCGCGACATAGACGTAGCGAGCCACGTAGTTGTGAAAGGCCGAAAGCGCGGCGAACAGGCTAGAAATCAAGAGAAGCCCGGCGATCTTCGCGACTGACCCGCCGACATATTGTCCGGTCAGATGGAAGAAGAAGACGGTGGGGTCTTCGAGCCCGCCGAGGGTTGTCTGCAGGTTTTCGGCCCCGACGCCCTTGATCATCAGCCAGGTGGTGAACGCGAAGAACAGCCCGATCATGAAGACCGCAATATAGGTCGCACGCGGGATCGTCACCTCCGGGTTCTTTGCCTCTTCGCCGTAGATCGTGGTCGCTTCGATGCCGATGAACGAACCAAGGCAGAAGAGGATCGCCGCAGTGGGCGAGCCCGAATTCAGCGCGCCGAAGTCCAAAAACGGTGCGGTCGTCCCTTCCGGGCCGCCCTTGGTAAGGATCGCGAAGTCGACGATGAGAACGATCGCATACTCCAATGCCACCAGCACGACCAGCACTTTGGCCGAAAGGTCAACTTGCCGATATCCCAGGATACCAACCAGCGCGATCGCGATATAGGACCAAACATACCAGGGCAGATCAATACCCAGCCCGCCAAAGACCCCGGACGAAACTCCGCCCAAAAGGCCGACGAGCCCGAACTGCATCGTGTTGTAGGCGACGAGCGCCACCATCGACACCGCCCCGCCCCAGGTGCCGCCAAGCCCCCGTGCCGCATATGCATAGAACGCGCCAGCATTGGTGACATGACGGCTCATTGCGACATAGCCGGCTGCGAAGGCAAGCATCACGAGGGTGAGCAGGACGAAGGTAAGCGGTACGCCCGTCCCGTTGCCCAGGAGGAAGGCCAAGGGCATCGCCCCCGCCACCCCGGTAAGTGGCGCTGCGGCCGAAACGACCATGAAAGTCACGGCGATCAGCCCCAGCGAGTTTTTGCGGAGTCTGTTCTCTCCGCCTGCGATCATGTCTGTCACTTCGTCCTCCTCAATGTCCGGCGCGTCTCGGACTTGTTGTTGTGGCCTTCTTTCTTTGGTGCGGACCTGAGGCCGCGCAACGACTCAAACCGTGCGACGACTTTGACGCCGAGACGCCGAACTCACCCGGAAAGACTAGGGAAATTGCCACCGCCCGTCCGTCACCTGTTCAAGGGGACAGACCATCTCGCACGTACCACCTAGTGTCGGCTCCACTTGAGGAACATATCGGAGGTGGCCGGTTTGAGACCCGAAGGACGCAGTGAAACCGACTCGCTTTATTTCCAGTATCCCTACTTCGCGGGTCCCGACAAACGCTGCCGCGACGCGGCGCGGCAGGTCCGCGTGGCGATCGTCGGAGCCGGTCCGGTCGGGATGACGGCGGCGCTCGCGCTAGCCAAGCAAGGCATCACCTCGACGCTGTTCGACAACAAGTCGACCTTCAACGACGGCAGCCGTGCGATCTGCGTCGCGCGGCCGAGTTATTACATTCTCGACCGTCTGGGCGTGGTCGCGCCCTTCGTGGAGAAGGCACTCGGCTGGACCACAGGCCGCTCTTTCTACCACGGCAAGCAGATCCTCGAATTCCAGATGCCGGACAGCGCGGATGAGAAGTTCCGCCCGATGTACAACATCCAGCAGCAATATATCGAACAGTTCCTTTGGGATGCCGTCGCCGCGAACGACCTGATCGAAACGCGCTGGCAAAGCTCGATCGAGGGGGTCGAGGACATCGAAGGCGGTGTGCGGCTGACCGTGTCGGACCCTGAGGGGGACTACACGCTGGTCGCCGAATGGGTGCTTGCCTGCGACGGTGCGCGCAGCGCGGTCCGCAGCAGGCGGGGCCTGCGGCTGAGGGGCCAGAATTTCGAGGGCCGCTATGTCATCGCAGACGTGCAGATGGATCACGACTACCCGACAATCCGGCGTGCGCTGTTTGACCCCGGCTGCCGTCCGGGCGGCACAGTCCTGATCCATCGTCAGCCCGACAATATCTGGCGGATCGACTACCAGCTGGAAGATCACGAGACCACCGAAGAGGCCGTCCGAGAGGCTACCGTCCGCGAGAGTGTTAGCGCGGTGCTGACCGAGATCGGCCATACCGGCCCGTGGGAGCTAGAATGGTGGAGCGTCTATTCGGCCAACATGCTGGCGCTGGACGACTACCGCGACGGGCGTGTGTTCTTCGTCGGCGACAGTGCCCATATCGTGCCGATCTTCGGGGTGCGTGGCCTGAACAACGGGCTGGCGGACGCAGCGAATATCGGCTGGAAGTTGGGCTGGGTGCTGAACGGCAAGGCCGGCCACGGCCTTTTGGACAGCTACTCGCCCGAGCGGCGCGGCGCGACGATGGATGTCTTTGCCAATGCCTCGAAAAGCGCGCGTTTCATGACGCCGAACTCGCATGGCTGGCGGCTTATGCGCGACGCCGCCCTGTCGCTCGCGCTCGGTCATCCCTTTGCCGGTGCGCTGGCTAATCCGCGCCAGATGACCGCCTACACCTATGCTGACAGCCCCGCCGTCGCGGCGGACGATCCGGCCTTTACCGCCGGCCCGGCTGCTGGGGCCTTCTTCCAGGAGGTCGCGATTGACGGCGGGTTCCTGTCTGATGCGTTCGGCGACGGTTTTACGCTGCTGCGTTTCGGCGACGGGACGGCCGCGAAGTTGTCCGGCGCCTTCACGTCGGACGACCGCGTGACGGTCCTTTCGCTGCCCTGTCCTTCGGCCGCCGCCGAGGCCTACGGGGCGGCGCCCGGCACCGCTTACCTAATCCGTCCCGACGCCCATGTCGCCGGCCGTTGGCACGATGCCGACCCCGCGCGTATTGCCGAGACCTACCGCAGCATCACCTGTCAGGAGGCAAGCCTGCAATGACCCAAAGGGAACTTGAAGCTGTTTACGAAGCGATCGCGACCGAGATCGACCGGGTTGGCGCAGGCAAATCCGAACTCTACCTAGCCAAGCTTGCCCTGCTTCTGGCGCGGGCCATCGACGATCGGCAACGCGTCCTCGGATGCATCTCAGAGGCGTCCGCGTCGCTGGCCTGACACGAAGTTATTTCCAATCGGCACAATGGCGTTCCGACCCGGGAACACCGCAGCGCAAAACGGGACGATCTTTGGAGGAACGACATGAACAAGCAGCCAACGCCGAAGCCGCTGACCCTGGCAATGACGCCTGTCGGCACCCATGCCGGTTACATGCCTGGCTTCGGGAACGACTTTGGGACCGAGGCGCTGCCGGGGGCCCTACCGCAGGGGATGAACAGCCCCCAGCGCTGCGAGTACGGGCTTTACGGCGAACAGCTTTCCGGCACTGCCTTCACCGCCAACCCGCCGGAGCGGACCTGGTGCTACCGGATCCCCCGTCAGTCAAGCATTCGCACCGCTTTGAAAAGATCGACCTACCCCACTGGAAGTCGGCGCCCAATGTTGTCGCTAACGTGATCTCGCTCGGCCAGTACCGCTGGGACGTGGTGGCGCATTCGGATACGCCGCTGACCTGGCTGACCGGCATGCGCACGATGACGACGGCGGGCGACGTGAACACCCAGGTCGGCATGGCGAGCCATGTCTATCTCGTCACCGAAAGCATGATTGACGACTACTTCTTCTCGGCAGACAGCGAGCTTCTGGTCGTGCCGCAGGAGGGGCGCTTGCGCTTCGCGACCGAGCTTGGCATCATCGACCTTGAGCCGAAGCAAATCGCGATCATCCCGCGCGGGCTGGTCTACCGTGTCGAGGTTCTCGAAGGCCCCTGCCGCGGCTTCGTCTGCGAGAATTACGGCCAGAAGTTCGAATTGCCCGGCCGCGGCCCGATCGGTGCCAACTGCATGGCCAATCCACGCGACTTCAAGGCGCCCATCGCCGCGTTCGAGGACGGGAGGCGCCGTCGACCGTCACGGTTAAATGGTGCGGCCAGTTCCACACCACCCGGATCGGCCAGTCGCCGCTCGACGTGGTGGCCTGGCACGGCAACTACGCGCCCTACAAGTACGACCTGCGGAACTACTGCCCGGTGGGCGCGATCCTCTTCGACCACCCCGATCCGTCGATCTTCACCGTGCTGACCGCGCCATCGGGCGTTCCGGGTACAGCCAATATCGACTTCGTCCTGTTCCGCGAACGCTGGATGGTTATGGAAAACACCTTCCGGCCGCCCTGGTACCACAAGAACATCATGTCCGAACTGATGGGCAACATCTACGGCCAGTACGACGCTAAGCCGACCGGTTTCGTGCCGGGCGGGATGAGCCTGCACAACATGATGCTGCCGCACGGGCCCGACCGGGAGGCCTTCGACAAGGCCTCCTATGCCAATCTCGGCCCCGACAAGCTCGACAACACCATGTCCTTCATGTTCGAGACCCGCTTCCCACAGCATCTAACCGAGTTCGCCGCCAAGGGGGCCCCGCTTCAGGACGACTACATCGACTGCTGGGACAGCCTCGAAAAGAAGTTCGACGGGACGCCAGGACTGAAATGAACAGGACGGGCGTCACGTTGACCGGCGCAAGGGGCGGGGCCGCGACCGCGGCCCCCCTCCCCCTTTGCCATTCCCTCGAGCGGATTCGCCGCAGATGACTGACCTTCCGCTGACGCTCTATTCCTACTGGCGCTCGACGACCTCGTACCGGGTGAGGATCGCGCTGAACCTAAAGGGGCTGGCCTATGACATCGTGCCGGTCAATCTCGTCACCGGCGAGCAGACATCGGCCGAGTACCTGCGGATCAATCCAGTCGGCGGGGTTCCTTCGCTGAAGCTCGCCGATGGACAAATACTGACCCAATCCATGGCGATCCTCGAATATCTCGATCGTATCGCGCCCAAACCTGCCCTGCTGCCCGGCGATCCGATCGAGGCGGCGCATGTACGGGCCGCCGCACTGGTGGTTGCCTGCGACATTCATCCGGTCAACAATCTAAAGGTCGGCAAGAAACTGAAATCCCTCGGGCATGGGCAGGACGAGGTCGTGGACTGGATGAATGACTGGATGGCGCGCGGGTTCACAGCGTTGCAGTCCCTCATTGCGGGTGCCACCCCCTTCTGCTTCGGTGACACGCCGGGACTGGCCGACATCTGCCTTGTCTCGCAGCTTTACAATGCGCACCGGTGGGGCACCAACCTTAGCCCCTTCGCCCGGCTGACCGCGATCGAGGCCCGTTGCCTCGACCTGCCCGCCTTCAATGCGGCCAGACCTGAAACCCAACCGGACCGGACCTGAAAGTTAAATGCCATGACCAAGCTCCTCCGCTCCTGGGTTGAAAGCGCCAATTCTGAAAGCTGCCCGTTTCCGCTGAACAACCTACCCCACGGCGTCTTTTCGGTTGCCGGCAGCACGCCGCGCTGCGGTACGGCGATCGGCGGCATGGTCATCGATCTGCACGGGCTGGAAGAGGCTGGCTGGCTGGACTTCTCCGGCGCGCTCAAGACCGGATCATGGAACGCCGTGATGGCAGCAGGCCGGGGCGAATGGGCGCGGCTCCGCGCTAGGCTCACCGATCTTCTCGCCGAAGGCGCGAGCGAGGCCACCGCCCTGGCGGCCCATCTCGTCCCGATGCGCGATGCGCAGCTGCACATGCCATTTTCGGTCACCGAATACACCGATTTCTACGCCGGCCGGCATCACGCCTTCAACGTTGGCACCATGTTTCGCGGCGCCGAGAACGCGTTGCCGCCCAATTGGCTGCATATCCCGATCGGTTATAACGGCCGCGCTTCATCGGTGGTTGTCTCGGGCACGCCAATCCGCCGCCCGCACGGCCAGATCAAGGGCCGGGACGATGTCGCGCCCCGCTTCGGCCCCTCCCGGCGCTTCGATATAGAGCTTGAGATGGGCGCCATCGTCGGCCAGCCCTCGAACGGCCCGATCAGCGTCGCCGAGGCCTTCGACAACATCTTCGGCTACGTTCTCCTGAACGACTGGTCCGCCCGGGACATTCAAGCCTGGGAATATCAGCCGCTCGGGCCGTTCCAGGCCAAGGCGGCGGCGACGACAATCGGCCCCTGGGTCGTCACCTCTGCCGCGTTGGAACCCTTCCGGGTAAGCACACCGGTACGCGAAGTGCCGCTTCTGCCCTATCTGCACGAGCCCGGACCGATGCTCTATGACATCGCGCTTGAGGTCGGCCTGACGCCGGAGGGCGGGCACGAAACCATCATCTCCCGCACCAATTACCGCGAGATGTATTATTCCGCCGCCCAGCAGCTTGCCCATCACACAAGCTGCGGCTGCCCAATGCGTGTCGGGGATCTTCTGGGGTCTGGTACGATTTCGGGACCCGAAAAGACCAGTCGCGGCTCGCTTCTCGAACTAAGCTGGGGCGGGAAGGAACCGATTGAGATTGCGGGCGGGACGAGAACCTTCGTCGAGGACGGCGACACGCTGGTCCTTCGTGGCCGGGCAATCGGCGATGGCTATTCCATCGGCTTCGGCGACTGCGCTGGCAAGCTGCTGGCGGCCCGCGACTGACGTGCACCCTTTCCCGCGGACGCACCGGCCCGCACTCCGGGAGGCCATTATTGCCGGGCCGGTCGCGCCGTCTGACCGGCCTTTCTGCGTGATCCGCGCTGCGAGGCAGACCGCAGCCTGCGGAACAGCCAAAATACTCATCGCGCCGATCGGCGTCGAGCCCCCCAGGCCTAATGACGTCGGCGTAGGACCGAGCGCTTTCACGGAAGCGGTCGCCCTGCTCGCCCAGAATCTTGAAGGTCAGACAGCCTAATGGCCGAGAAAACAGCACCTCTCCAACCAAACGCAATTGTGCAACAGAGCCTATTTGTTTAATCCTAGGCTTTGATGGGGCATCCTTGTCGTCCGAATCAAAGCATGCGCTATGGGCCAGGTTCTTCATGGGAGCGCAAGGACGATAGAGGCGGTCCGCCTTTCGGCGCTGTACGGTGCTGCCGCTCGATGACGGCCTCTATGCGTTGCAGCCGACGATCCCGCATCTGACGCGCTCGTCATTCACCGTGCGTCAGCAGAGCTGTTTATCTGCCTTTACAGGCTTAGGGTCGTTGCCTGTCACAAGAGACGATGATTGCGCGGAGCCGCGATCCCGCTACCCTGGGCGCAATTTCCGGCTTTCTGTCCCTGGCGGGCTGGGTGCTAATGGGAGGCGTTGATGGCCTGTGTTGATCGGTTGGCTCGAAGTATCGCATTCGCGCCGATAGTAGGGGCGTGCTCGGCAGCGCTTTTAGAACCGTTCAACAGCGAAAGCGCTCCACCTGCCCTTGACACGGCGCGGCACGACCAGCTGCCGGAAGGGATCAAAACCACTGGAGTGATCAAGCTGAGGGAAGCTTTCAAGAGCCTTCCGGACTCGGGTGCGAACCCCGACAACACGAAAGAGCCGGTCGGAGTGGCTCCTGGAATAACGGCGCTCCCCACTGATCTGGTAGCAAATATATGAGTAATACCCATCAACCCCTCGCCTTGAACTCTTCGGCACTCAAGGAATTGGTTACATCCGACAAAATTGTCCCGGTCCGGCATTACGGTCGATTGGTCGGAAGCATCCTGGCAATCCTGGTGGTTGCGCAGTTTGCCCTTGCATTCGCTACGAGCCCCTACATCGACTGGAGCGTGATCGGCCACTTCCTTACCAACGTCGCTGTCCTCGAAGGTCTTAAGGTCACGCTTGAGCTTACCGTTATCGCGATGTGCACCTCGCTCGTGGTCTCGATAGCAATCGCAACGATGCGCATGTCGCGGAGCGGCATCCTGCGGGGGATCGCATATGGCTACGTGTTCGTGTTTCGCGGCGTTCCACTCCTCGTGATTTTGATTGTCACGGGCAATCTGGGCCTCTTCTATAAGAACTTCACCGTCGGCATACCCCTGACTGGCATCGTATTTTATTCAACACCGATGCAGGCAATGATTACGCCATTCGTGGCTTCTGTGATCGGGCTCACCCTGTCTGCTTCCGCCTACATGAGCGAGATAGTCCGTGGCGGTCTCCTTGCCGTCGACCGGGGACAGTTCTCTGCCTCGAAGGCGCTGGGCCTGAATAGCCTACAGACCTTCCGATACGTTGTCCTTCCGCAGGCAATGAGGGTGATCACGCCGCCGTTAGGCAACGAGTTCATAAACGTGCTCAAGGCGACTTCCCTTGTGTCTGTTATCGCCGGCGGCGATCTCCTGACCATCACGCAGGCCATCGCCGGAACTAACTACAAGGTTATCGAACTGATGATCGTCGCAACCCTTTGGTACCTCGCGGTAATTATTACGTTCAGCATCTTCCAGTACTTCCTTGAGAGAAAGATTGCCGCTCGATGAACAGCGTAACGTCCCTCGACTTCGCGAAGCGCGATAGCCGTCCGTCAGCCGGCGGGCGAATCCAGATCCAGGGGGTGAACAAGTATTACGGCGAAAGCCAGGTACTATTCGACATCGACGTTGAGATAGCGGCCGGCGAAACGGTTTGCTTTATCGGCCCGTCAGGCTCCGGAAAAAGCACCCTGCTCAGGTGCATAAACCACCTTGAGGACATCCAGCGGGGGTGCATCCTCGTTGACGACGAGCTTATTGGCTACAAGATCATCGGCGGACGCATTCATGAGATGCGCGACAATGAGGCGGCCCGTCGCCGAATTGACATCGGGATGGTGTTTCAGAGTTTCAACTTGTTCCCCCATATGACGGTCATGGACAATATCTGCCTGGCCCCAGTTATCGTGAAGGGCGAGCGGAAGGAGAACGTGCGAGCTTTTGCAGCGGAGCTGCTCGCGCGCGTTGGATTGACTGGCAAGGAAGCGTCATTCCCGTCTCAATTGTCAGGGGGCCAGCAACAGCGCGTGGCCATCGCGAGGGCGCTTGCGATGAAACCCAAGGTAATGTTGTTCGACGAGCCGACGAGCGCTCTGGACCCTGAACTGGTGGGCGAAGTCCTGGCGGTGATCAAGGACCTCGCGCGGAACGGCTCGATGACGATGGTGATCGTCACCCACGAGATAGGCTTCGCGCGCGAAGTGTCTGACCGCGTGGTCTTTATGGATTCGGGCAGGATTGTCGAGCAGGGTCCGGCGGCGGCTATTTTGGCTGCGCCCCAGAACCCCCGCACCCGCGAATTTCTCGCAGCGGTTATCTGAGGGCTACGTTGTCGGGCGGCCCGCCTGACTGCCAACCTCTGCCAAGTGCGTCTAACGCCGAGGTCGCCCTCCATTGGCTGGTCTGGACACCTAAGGATTCACTTGACACCAATGATGTTCTCGATCGCGCTGGCGAGGCGCTTGAGAACCGCATCGGGGATTGTTCGTTTCGGGTCGAAGGCATACAAGCCAGAGTCATCGTCCGGGTCCGCTTGGAGGCCTTGGGTTACGCCCTGCAGCACCAGTAACGCCGAAGGCACTTGAGCTACCTTTGCTGCGGACATAAGAAGCCGGGCGTCTTCGAAACTTGTCGTTCGATCATTCGCGCCTCGGACCACAAGAATCGGCTTTCCTGCCTGCAGGACCAGTGAACAGGGATCAAGCGCTCCGATCTCCCTGAGCAATTGCGCCCCCCTCTGATCCAATCCGGCGTGTTCGGCCTCGGCAGCGCCTTGGCTGCTAAGCATTCGGCTGAACGCGCCCATTCCCTGTCTCAGATCAGCTTCCCGGACACCGGGCATCACGGCATTCCGAAGCAGCAATGCTGCCTCGTTTTCAAGCATTTCTTGGAGTGACTGACCCGGCGCTGCGATAAGCACCACGGCGGCTGCGTCCGAAAATTCGGGGGCGAGTTGCAAAGCAACCAATGCTCCGATCCCTTGGCCGATCAAAACCAAAGGCAGCCCCGCGCCGGCTAAGTCGCGCAGCCGGTGCCAAGCCGCCCGAGCCGTTTCGACCAGCGCAGACACTTGCGAACCGGGCGAACTCGGTGGTCCCCGTTCGAATCTTAGAGAAGCGATACCCACAAGCGCCAGATGATCCAGGAGCTCCCCGGTACCGAGATCCGCGACCGCCGACCTACCGTTTCGGTCATATGGGCCGATATCACCGACAAAGGCGGCGGCGGCAGTGGACCGGCCGAGGGATCTCACAAACGTTGCCTCGAGTATCCCATCACCCTTCTCAATTTCTGTCACCTCCAGCCCTTTCAGGTACTCGTGCCTGGCGGGCGACGCAGAAGCGATGTCCCATTCCGGCATTGCATCTATGGACCTGGTCATAGAAATGCCGGGCGCCGCGGTTTCGACATGGCGGAGCCCCTGATGGTTGATCGTCAGGCGCTCGTTCGTGCTCGACCGCCATCCGGTACCTTCCCTGCTAAAGCGGATTGCGTGCCTCGCACCGGATTCAGCTTCAAGCATCTCCACCGCTATTGGCCCATCCCCATGGAACAGGCTCGACCTCCGATGAACCAAGTCGCTGATGTGGCCAACCATATATGGGTCGAAAATTGCCTCGATTCCCGCAAGTATCGGCCCTTCCAACACCCAATGCCCGCCTAGGCTGTCCCGGATCTCGAGCGATACCAGCCGGCCTTCCCGGCTGCGGACCAGCCTGGACTTACGTCGGTACCAGCGAATAGCCAATGCCGCGAAATCTTGAACCTCTAGCCAGCAGACTAGCTCCGCGGTGCCGTCCTCTAGCGCCCTGCTCCGGCATGAGGTCTGGCCGAAGACGTTCGTCCTATAGGAGATGTCGAATGTCTCATGGAAATTGGGATCAATTTGCATCAGATTCAACCGTGGAGAGCTCGCCGCAAGTAGCGGTGAGCCGATGGCGTTGGCTTAGCGCACTTTTAACCCCATAGGCGCTCGTCGGATAGACACGTCGTTATGCCGTCCAGCTGTCGCAACTCGATAGGCATGCCGTTCCAGACGCCTCTTGAACGAAACACGAAACGGCATTGCCCGCTTCACTTGTCACAAGCCTTGATTATGGCCACTCGGAGCCATCGCTACTAGAATCCGCGAGTTTGCGTTTAGGACGCTTTCCGGAGGCTGCGACGGAGGATTTCAGCACGGAGCCGGGCGGGCCCCAATAACAGCGTCGATTTCACGAGCAGAGGAGGCTGTCTGTCGATCGCGACATGTTTCAAGAGACCTTGCACGGGAAGCTACGTCTCCCGGCCTGCCGACCTTCCGCTGGCCGAAACGAGCACGCGAGGGCGCGACGCCGCTTCGGCCTTCGTCGGCACCGCCGCCAAATCGACCGGAATTCGCATCTGTGGAGGAGTATGAGGCGATGAACCGTAGAAGACCACCGGGCGGCGGAGAACTTCGCGACGTCATCGGGGGGCCGCTGTCAGGGTGCAGCAGCGCTCAGGGCCGTCAGCCCCCTCGCACTGTTGTTTCACCGCGGATTTGCAAGAGACAGCGTAAAGCAGTATTTTCACACGGATATTCGATCTCTGCGAGCGATCGACATGAACTCGCGCTTGGCAGCGGAAGGTGGTTCGCATGCATGCTGTAGAAGTCCAGTCAGCGGGTCGCCCGGGCACCTCTGTCCGCTCGAGCATCGGGAAACTGCTGGGTGAAGTCGGCACCACGGCATTCGATGAGACGCTCGCAGGGTTGGCGAGCAGGCTTCTGCGTTGCGATCAGGTGACGGCTTTCGCCTTTCATGAGAGCGGCCGCCCGCGTCTGCTTAACATTTGCGCGAAAAGAAACGGGAAAGCTTCGGAGCACGCGTCGACTCCATACATGACTTCTTACTGGCAGGGAGATCCGACCAACCTGTTCCTACGTGGCCAGTTGGACAGCGACAAGGACTACATCGTATTCATGTCCGATAGCGAGGTTCCGGATTCCGACTATCGACGGGACTGCTACCTAGCTATCGGCATCCGCTATCGCATGTCCGTGATACACCAAGTCAACAGCGAGTACATCAAGATCAGTTTCCACCGTCCGGCCGAGGCCGGGCCGTTCGTGCTAGACACGCTTCACGACCTGCCGGACAACATTGATCTGCTCTGCAGCCTGCTCCTCAAACACCACGACTCTGCGGCTCCGACGCGGCATGGTATGCCCGCGTCCGACCACTTCAATCGCAAACTCCAGACACGCTGCCCCGAGCTTACTTCTCGGGAACGCGAGGTGTGCAGCCTGATAGCCATCGGTATGAGTTCCGAGGCCATCGCATTGACCCTGAGGATCAGCATCAACACGGTTCTGACGTTCCGTCGCCGCGCGTACGCCAGACTGAACATCTCCACGCAAAACGAATTGCTGCGGCTCGTTTTGTACTAAGCCGGAGCAGCGATACTAACTCTACTGACGAGCGTTAGGCGGCTTCTTTCAACTCCGCCGCCAGCGCGTCCGCCAGTCGCTGGATGCTTGCCTGCTGAAGGGCGGCTACATTGATCCTGCCGTCACTTGGTATAAAGATTGCGTGCACCTCACGAAGGCGCCCTACCATCTCGTGTTCCAGGCCGCTGAGCGAAAACATCCCACTATGGGTCGCAAAGAAATCAAAACGGTCACTGTTGAGGCGAGCCCTTAACACCGACGACAACTCGCGACGGTTTGCCTCGATGCGGGCTCTCATCGTATCAAGCTCGGCTTGCCATGCTGGCCGCAATTCCGTGCTTCCGAGGATCGTCCGAACGACGGCGGCGCCGTGGCTGGGCGGAAAGGACCAGTTTACCCTTGCCAGCCCTACCAAGTTCGCCTTGGCCTTTCGCGCAGCTTCGTTGGACGGCGCGATCACGATGGCGCACCCTGTCCGCTCTCGGTAGATCGCGAAATTCTTCGAGCAGGATACCGCCACCATCATCTCAGGGACGACAGAAGCCATATGACGTATTCCCTCGGCGTCGGCTTCAAGACCTTGGCCGAACCCTAGGTAGGCAAGGTCGATGAAGGGAATCCATCCGCCGTCGGCGGCTGAAGCCGCAAGTGTCTTCCACTGGTCGAAAGACAGATCGGCGCCCGTTGGATTGTGGCAACAGCCATGGAGCAGGACGATGTCTCCGCGCTTTACCCCTGAGAGCACGGCGCGCATAGCGTCGAAGTCGACGCTTTGAGGTTCGGCTGAGAAATAAGGATAGCGGCGATAGGACAGCCCGGTTTCCTCAAAGATCGGCACATGATTGATCCACGTGCGGTCGGACACCCACACCGTCGGGTTCGTCTTGGACACCCTGGCAAGATCGGCCAGAAGGCGAACAGCCCCTCCTCCGCCCGGGGTTTGCACCGCAAGGGTGCGCCCGGCTTGCAAAGCATCCCCGAGAACCAACGTCATCATCTGCTGGTTGAAGACTTCGTCGCCAGAGATACCAATGTAGGCCTTGCTTGGCTCCTCCTCGATCAGAAACCGCTCGGCGGATTTGACCGCAGACATAACGGCAGACTTGCCATCGGCGTCCTTGTAGATGCCGATGCCAAGGTCGATCTTGTTCTCGCGGCCGTCCTGGCGAAACGCCTGGGCCAGTTGAAGGATTGGATCTTCGGCAGGCATCCCTAGTTGATCGTACAAAGCTATACTCCCGTTTTGTCACTCGATGGCTCGGCCCCAGTGGCCGCCGTCATCCCCGTATTCTCGGGGCAAGAATCATGTCCCATACGCTGGGCATCTCCCCACATGGAACGTGAATCAGAGCCGGCTCTCGCAGCGCCAGCGCATAGCCGAGCTTCTTCTCAAGCTCCTTTGGCGAGTTCGCCCGCAAACCGTTGACACCGAAGCCTTCTGCGACCTTCATAAAATCAGGGCTCTTAAGCTGG
Source organism: Mesorhizobium sp. Cs1299R1N3 (assembly GCF_037179625.1). NCBI lineage: Bacteria > Pseudomonadati > Pseudomonadota > Alphaproteobacteria > Hyphomicrobiales > Phyllobacteriaceae > Mesorhizobium > Mesorhizobium sp. Cs1299R1N3. Next base: position 90,928 of record NZ_JAPYKQ010000010.1, read on the forward strand.
GCGCCAATATAGCGTCCGCCAAACCGTTCCTTCTGGATGCGCATCACGTTGCCGAACATACCGTTGTCGAAGACAACTGCGACGACCGGAAGGCTATGGAGTGCGGCTGTAGCAAGCTCGCCGATCTGGTAGAGGAACCCGCCGTCGCCCGCGATGGCCACGACCGCCTTGTTCGGATTGGCGGCTTGCGCACCGAGGGCGGTCCCGTAACCCCAGCCTAGATTGTCCTGGTAGCCGGGCGACAGGAAAGTCCGGGGGGAATACACGGGAAACGCCAGGCGGCTGGCAAATCCTACCTGGGTAACCTCATCTACGAAAATCCCGTCACGGGGAAGCGCGCTGCGGATCGCGGTGAGGTAGTCTGCCTGAGGCTGTAGAGGCGTCAACCTGTCGGCAAACCACTGTCGATGTGGCTCCAAATCCTGCTTTTGTGATTTGTTGGCCTTGCTCTGCTCCAGCCTCTTTACGAGCGCTCCGGTGTAGGCCGCAGCATCTCCCACAAGCGATACCGCCGGCTGCTGAAGCCGCTCGGCCGCCTCGGGGTCGGCATCGATGCGGATAACCTTTAGATCCTTGTCGATACCCCACTGCTTCTCCTGGACGAAGAAGCGTGTACCAACCGCAACCGCGACGTCGACCTTTGGCCACAAGCGATACCCGATGGGCAAGTTGATTGCGAGCGGATGATCGCTCGGGATGACGCCCCTGCCCCGCCGATATGAAAGTACGGGAGCCCCCGTCAACTCGGCCAGGGCAAGAATCTCTTGGCTCGCCTCCAGCGCGCCTCCTCCCACGATGATCATCGGGTTTGATGCCGACGAGAGCACCTCGGCGGCCAGCCGCACGGCATCTTCGTCGACCGCCGGCGGCGTCACCCCCGAGTTCGCCGGCATCGGCCGCACTGCACCCCTTCGTGCCCAAACGTCCATCGCACATTCGACGACGGCAGGCCCGGGACGATCCGAAAACATTGCCGAAATCGCCTGATCGATCACCTGTGGCGCCTCGTGAGGCGCCTTAATACGTTGCGTATACTTCGCAATGTGGGATGCCAGCCCCATCTGATCGCGGATTTCGTGCAGATGGCCGTGCTTGCGGTCGATATCCGCCTGCGGAATTTGCCCGGCGATGGTCAACACAGGCGCGCACATTCCCTCGGCCGTCAAAATTGCCGCCGACGTGTTCAGCAGTCCGGGACCCGGAACGACCGCGCTAACCTGGGCCCTGCCTGTCGAAAGCGCGGCTCCGAGCGCCATGTACCCGCAAGCCTGCTCGTGACGCGGATGGATCACACGGAGGTTCTTCGCCCTATAGCAGGAGTCGAAGAAGGGATCGTTGTGAAGTCCAGGAAGAGCGTAGACGGTGTCAATCCCGTTAGTTATCAACGATGACACGGTAGCATCGGCCGCAGTCATGTTTTCTGACTCGGCAGTGCTCTCCTGAAAGGAAGATGGTGTATTGTACATTTGGTTCATGGCTGGTCCGTGAAGCTGGCATTCGGTGCCGGCCCATCGTGCGCGGCAATGACGAGGTGCGATTTTCAAAGGGAAGGCGCGCCGGCAATCCACCGCTCGGCACGCCCGGATTGCTTAGACCGTGCGGATGATAACGGACTTTGTTTCGAGATAGCCCTCAAGCGACTCCGGCCCGAGGTCCCGGCCGTAGCCCGAGGCCTTGCGCCCTCCTTCGGGGAGCGAGGGATACGGAAGCGGCTCCGAATTCACGACCACCTTGCCCGACTTGATGCGAGCCGCCGCGCGATGGGCCGTCGCAAGATCTCGCGTCCAGACAGAAGCGGAAAGCCCATAGTCGGTATCGTTCGCGTAGTTGATCACCTCGTCAAATTCATCGAATGCTATCACGGTCAAAACGGGCCCGAATATCTCCTCCCGCGCCGCCTTCATCGACTGCTTGGCATTCGCCACCACGGTGGGGCGGACATAATATCCTGACGCATCAAGCGGCGAGGACTCGGTGACAGTCTCCCCGCCCTCGGCCTTGGCCGACTCAATGTATCCTTCCACCTTTTTCTGTTGAGCTTCACTCGCGAGCGGACCAACCTGCGTCTGCGCGTCCAGGCCCGGGCCGATGACCAACCCGTCAGCCCATTCCTTCAGCCGCGTTACGGTTTCGTCGAAAATTGTTCGCTGAACGTAAAGCCTGGATCCCGCGACGCAGATTTGTCCGGAATGAAGGAAGATTGAGCCGGCGATTCCTGGCACCGCCTTGTCGAGGTCCGCGTCGGCGAACAGCAGTTGCGGAGACTTGCCGCCCAGTTCGAGAGTGACCTTTTTCACCCCCTCCGCTGCACGCTTTGCGATATGCACGCCGGTAGCCGTCGAGCCCGTGAACGTGATCTTCGAGACGTCAGGATGCGACACCAGCGCGTCGCCAACGCCTGCACCGGTTCCCGTAAGGACGTTGATGACGCCCGCCGGGATCCCGGCTTCACGGGCGAGGTCCGCCATCACGAGGACCGAGAGCGACGCGACTTCGGAAGGCTTGATGACAACCGTGCAGCCCGCCGCAAGCGCTGGCGAGATCTTCCAAGCCGCCAGCATAGCCGGAACGTTCCAAGGAATAATCGCTCCGATTATGCCGACGGGCTCCCGAAGCGTATATCCAATGTACTCGGAGCCGGGGATCGGCACGTTGACATCGACGGTGCGGCCCGAGATTTTCGTCGCCCATCCGGCCATGTAGCGGACGACGCCAATGGCTCCTTGAACGTTAAGATGGCGAGCCATCCAAAGCGGCATACCCACGTCGACGCTATCGAGCTCGGCCAGGTAATCAGCGTTTGCCTCGAGAATATCCGCCCAGCGCCAAAGCAGTCGCTCCCTCTCGCCGGCGGGCGTTGCCTGCCAGCTGCCGTGAAGGGCTTCCTTCGCCGCCGCGACTGCGAAGGCCACATCCTCCTCGCCGCCAGCGGCCAGCGTTGAGATTTGGGAGCCGCTGCTTGGATCAATCACCGGGATAGTCCCGCGGCCGGCAGCGGGTCGATACGAATTGCCGATAAACAGCCCGCCTTCCCTGTCCAGGAAGGCTCGAGTTGCCGATGAAAGCTTTGTCAAATCGTTTTGGAGCGCACCCATTGTCACCATCCCGGCTTCGTTCCAAGGCACTATGAAGCCTGATTGCGCCACCCGTTATCGCTAGAGCTTGTGACATCCAGGCTGCTGGTCGCATCTCGCCCGACAGCTCTATCCTGAGTGTCCCATGCTTGAGGCATTCGCAGGAGAAAGTTGAGCCAGCGCAAGGAAGTATTCGCCGAAGCGAGGGAGCCCTGTCGGACATTGCCGCTTGAAAGACGAAGCCAAGCAACGGGAAGTGACCAACCAGGATCAATCGGTCCAGCTCGGTTTTCCTTCGGTGGACCCATCGTTTAGCCGCGGCCGCAAGAGGCTCGGTGCGAGCAATTTGGAGGGTGCTACCCGCATGCAAAATAGCAGGTGCAAAAACGCTTGCTGCCGCTTTTTGCACCTGCCGATATCAGTGGATAGTTCGTGCTTGTTTGGCTTCAGATCATCGCGCCTTCCGCCTAAAAAGGGCGGCCATCAGAACGGGTACCAAACTTTGTCAGTCGGAATGTCGGCGCCGCGCAGTCGGGCCAGTTCGTCGATAATCGGCCTCGCTTCTTTGATGAAGGCATGAAAGCCCTCCTCGGTTTCCCATTCATCCAGATCCAGAACCTCATTGCCATTGTAGAAACGCCGATGCGCGATCAATCCGTGCTGCTTAAGCAGCTTGCCGAGCTTTTCTCCGAGATCCGGCCGCTCTTTCGAGACTTCCCGGATCTTCTCGACAGTGGTCCCGGTGATCGACACGGTGCACATGATGGTCATGGTTTCGGTTTCCCTTTCATGCTGTGGTTAGACTTCAGAGCGGAAAGACATTCAGGCTATGGAGTACGTTGAGCGTTTCCCAACTGCTCCAGTCCTCCGCAATCCGTCCCTCCTTGATGCGGCTGATAGTTATCCCTTGGGCACGCACGTTCCTGTTGGTGGCAGGAATTCCGAGGTAAGCCGCCCGGTGGGTCCCAACGGATCCCCATCGGTACGCAACCTTTTCCCCATTCTCGATCGTATCGAGAATCGTCGACACTAGGTCCGGGAACGCATCGCCGCGATCCCGGAGGATCTTTACAAAATCGGCGGCTGAAATAACCCCGTGCAGGGTATGCCGCACGTAATCTTTAGTAAAAAAGCCATCAAGGCCATCATACTGCTTGGCGTTTACCGCTTCCCAGAACGCCAGGACGATATTTGCATTTGCATTGTTCATGGTGTCCTCATCAACGACATCACTAGTCAAGAGGGACCAACTTGCCCCCGTCGTAAAACTTTCCCGCCGCATACACGAGCGGCGGACGCCCGAACGCGCAGGCCCGGGTTACGTCCCCCACGAAGATCGTGTGGGTGCCTGCCGGCATGCGCGACCTCACGGTGAACTCCATTTGAGCCGAGGCGTCATCGATTAGCGGAACGCCGCTGTTGCCACAGCTCCAGGCTATTTGGCTAAACTTATCGACGCCGGATTGCGCGAAGACCTGAGCCACCCGAGCCTGTTCGTTCGAAAGGATGCTGACGCCGAAATGGTCCTCAGCAAAAAGCCGCTGATAGGTCGAGGAAGTTGACTTTACGCAGACCATTACCAGCGGCGGGTCCAGTGAAACGCTAGCGAAAGCGTTGACAGCCAGTCCGTAGGGCTGGCTGTCAACCGTTGTGGTTACGATCGTGACTCCCGTTGGAAAGGCCCGATGGAAGTACTTGATCGAGTCAATGAGCGCAGCGTCGGTCATAGCAGTCCCGCCCTTTCAGAAATCACGGCTCAAGCGGAACACGAAGGTCGTCGACGTGCGCGGTGCGAATGTCGACGAGGCCCCTTCCGTCCAAGTGCACGGTCGGCCTAGCACGCGGCTCCTCAACGCGACTGCCGTATTCGCTGATCGTTTGCCAGGCGGCATTGTCGCTGTGGTCCCAGATAGGCTTGCCACCCGGGGCCCTGAACTTCGGCATGACCTCTTCCGCGAAGAGGGTCATGTTCTTCCTGGTCAGCCAAGCGGGCATCGTCCAAGCGTCCCCGCACACGACCAAGCGACCGGCGCCCATTTTTGACGTGAGCTCTTCTATCTGCTCAACCACGGTGCTCGGCGAACCGCAGATGATCGCGCGGTCCGCGAGCGCCTCCTCGAAGGTCGTCTTGCTGATGTCCTTGCTGCGATACCCCCCCGCTGCCATTCCGCGGAGCGATTGCTCGGAAACATGGCCAGGCGGGAACGAGTCGTGGAAGGGCGATCCGTACGAATTCTGAAGCATCGACATGAAATGCGCCTCGACCTCAAGGCGGGCCTGCTTGTCGGATTCGGCGACGTGGACGGTGGCGGTTGCCACGATCTGGCGCGGATCCGCAGTATACCCCGCCTGTTCGCACATATCTCTGAAAGTCTGAACGTTGCGAAGCAGCACCGGAAGCGGCACTAGGATCGCGAGGTAGGTGTATCGGTTTTCGGCAGCGAATTTGAGCGACTCCTTGGAGCCGACGGCCGGAATCCAGACTTCAGGATAGGGCTTCTGCACAGGCTTGGGCCATAGATTTGCGTAAGGCGCGCGGAAGAACTTGCCGTCCCAGTCGAACGGACCCTCGTCGGTGAAGGCCTTTTTCATCAGGTCGTGTGCTTCGCGGTGACGCTCGCGAGCATGGGTCGGATCGATGCCCAGGGCATGGTAGTTGGGGCCGATCCCCATAGGCATGCCGAAGAAGTAGCGACCTTTGGAGATGTAATCGAGGGTCGCCACCTCCTCCGCGTAGCGCATGGGCGTGAGGTAAGTGTTGATGATCGAGCCGACCGCTCCAATCCGAATGTGTTTCGTCCTGGCGGCCAGCGCGGTGCAGATGACGATCGACTGTCCTGAAACAGCATTCGGACCACCATGCTGTTCGAGAACAACCAGCCCGTCAAAGCCAAGCTGCTCGCCAAAGACCATGTTGTCGAGAAAGTCCTCGATAATCCGCTGCCCGCGAATGGGGTCGTAGTAGTCGGTTGGCGTGCTGATGAAGATTGACTTCCCAAGCTGTTCACGCCGCGGAATGAAGCTGTATTTGCCACCGTTGTTGAGATAGAATTCCAACCGGTTCATGGTCATGCCTTCTCATTTCGCTTAATGAATCCGCTCACCAGGTTGGCGAGCGCCACAGGTTCCTGAACGTAGGGGACATGGGACGTCGGCCTGTCCCCGCCGCGAATGTATTCAAGCTCAGCGCCGGGAATGAGATCGGCATAGCGACGCATCACAGCCTCGTTCAGGACCCGGTCCTCGTCCGCAAGGATCACCCGTGTCGGCGCCTTGATGCGGGCGAGCCTATGCTCCAGCCGGACGTCGTAGCGCGGGTTCCACATCAAACGCGCCTGCGTCGTCAGTTCTCCGTAGTCGTGAACCAGTTGCTCGACCCGCTCGTCTTCCTCAAGATATTCGGGATATGCATCCGCGTGGCCGTTGAAGACGCGCTCGAGCGCCTCTTCGCCGGACTGCCGGAACGGATCATGAAGCAAGCTTCCACGCAGACCCGCCGGCGTGATCAACTGGAGGCTTCGCAGCCTGTGGGAGAAGAAGATGGCAAAATGAGCTGCCATCCAGCCCCCTAGCGAATGTCCTATGAGATGGAAGGTCCTCAGACCCAATTCGTCGAACAAATGGTCGTAGTGAATCGCGATATCGTCGAAGCCCTCCAGCCAGTCTGGGCGTGGCGTATCGCCAAACCCGGGGTGTTCAGGGACGATCAGGTCAAAGGTCTTGGACAGCTCGTCATAGAAGGGCAGCCACCGACGAGTCAGCCCGGCCCCATGAAAATAGACCGTCGGCGCTCCGCTGCCCTTGCGCCTGTAGGCGACACTCAGGCCACCTACGTCGATCTTTTGTGGTTCAGTGTAGAAAGCCCACTTCCGCGGTGAAGTCACGTCTCTCGTCCTCCTGAGATTACGGATTGTATGACGCCAATCGCCATATCGTTTGTCGCAATCTACGATTATTGAGGCGTCCCAGCGATCACAGTAGCTAGTGACCATCTTGGCCGTGCAAGGGGTTTCGAACGACATGATTGACAGTACATCTGAAAGCGCCGGAGGACTTCCCATTCGCGTGCATTCCGCGCGGCCGTCGAACTTCCTTCCCGATAAGGCGGATGCGATCGTCATCGGCGGCGGCATCATTGGACTCCTCACCGCGGCGCGGTTGCGGGAGGCGGGACTCGATACGGTTGTGCTTGAAGCTGCAAACCTGGGTTCTGGCCAATCAGGCAGAAACCTGGGGTTCATTCGCTCGCAAGGCCGAAACGCTGCGGAAAGCAAGCTGATGGTTCGTTCGCTGGAACTCTGGGATGAGCTATCGCGCAGGCTCGGCCGCGATCTGTCGTTCCGGCGCGCCGGGCACCTTTCGCTCGCGGCGGACAGGCAGGCTGCCGAGGAAGTGTCCTCCTGGAGCGGTATTGCGGCGCGAAACCGGATTCGCTTCGAGAGCCAATCGGCAGAGGCGCTAAGGGGAACAGCGCCGTGGCTGACGGACGGCTACATTGAGGCCGGCTACACGCCCGACGACGGACAGGCTGAACCTGCAGACGTAATGCGGGAATTGGGAATTTTCGTAAGGGCCCTAGGCGCCAAGGTATTCGAGCAAACCAGGGTCATTTCCCTAAAAGTGAACGGCAACTCGGTCGCCGGGGTTAAAACATCGGTTGGCGAAATCGCCTCGCGAACGATAGTGCTTGCCACAGGAGCATGGACCCGCCGGCTGCTTGCGGTCCACGGAGTAGTCCTGCCGACGCATGCAGGACATGCGACGTTGGCGGCGACTAAACCAGTGCCGAACTTCGTTGGCCAAACTGTTTGGGAGGTCGGAAGGCTCGGCTTCAGACAGGATAGCCGCGGACGGCTGGTTTTCGGCTTCGGTGGCTATGTCGACATACGTGTAAGGTGGGAAGATTTGTGTTCGGCTTTCACGCTGCTCCCCGAGTACCTGAGAAATCGCGGCAAGATGAAGCTGCACGTCGGCCAGCCGCTTGCGCGTGACGTTTTAAAGGCAGTGACGGGGCGCCAATTGCATCCCTTCGAATGGCGCGAGAACGAACCCAACTACGGCCAGGCCGCCGCGGGTTTGGATCGGCTTTCTGCGGTACTTGCGCTACCCTTCTCCGGGAAGCTCGAGCTAGAAACTGCTTGGAGCGGTCTCATCGACGTCACAGCCGACCACCTTCCGGCAATAGGCGACGTTGGCATCGAAGGGCTGGTCGTCGCCGCTGGCATGAGCGGCCACGGGTTCGGCCTTGCGCCCAGTCTGGCAGAGAACATCGCCGCATTGGCGTTGCGGCAATCCCATAAGGCATCGGCTCTGGCCAACTTTGCCCCTGATCGGCTTCGTGGCTTCCGGCCTTATGGTTCCCCGCGGTACGTCAAGTATTAGGTTCCACCGGATAAATTGGCTAGGCAATGCGACGTCGCAACACCATCGACGACCAACCCGAGCCGTGTGCGAGTGGGATAAACTCCGCCGATCGGCGTCTGCAATCGGTGGTCAGGGCCGTCCGTTGGTGCGGCTCGCATTTGAACAAGCCGGGCACTCATGCCCTCTGCCACCGGGGCAACCCAGGCCACAACACGCTATCCGGGGATGCGATGCTGCACGCTAAGCAACGCTATAATCGTTCGGCTTGCGAATGCGTTCGATTGGCAATTCTCTGCTTGCAAGCATGCATCTGCCCAACCTGACCGATCGATAATCGAGGTCCTGAGCCCGTGTCACCAATGTAGCGATGTCGCGAAAGTACAATTGCATCCGCTGCCCGTTACGCAGTGAGCCAGTGCTCGTCGCCCCGACCATTTCCCGTACCGCGTTCCAGACCATCTCTTCGGCTAGCTTGTACACGCAGCATATTTCGTGAATCCGCGTCGCGTCGAAAGCTATGCCATTCGTCACTGCCTCTCGTGCATACCGCCCGTAGAGCCTCGCGCCGTGCCTCACGATTCCCCGCGCAGCTTCCACCTGCGACGCTGAGCGACCGAGCACCCTTTGAAAGGGTTCCGTTACCGAATGAAGGACATCGCCCTCATACTTGTTGGGCCGGCGAGCTGAAAAGTCGATCAGTTCATCGAGGGCTGCCAGACCCACCCCCACCGCAATTGCGGCAAGGCTACCAGTCACAAATCCCGGAGAACGGCCCCCGTACAGCGAATTTCCATGAAGCGCACTGCCCGCCGTGCCGCCATGATGCGGAGGCATTACGTCGTAGACAGCTATCATACGATCCGGCACGAAGGCATCTATCAACTCGACGCTGTTTGAGCCACTGCCGTTCATGCCGAGCAGATCACCCCAGTCATCCAGGATTCTGAAGTCTCCTTTCGGCACCAAGATCGACGCCAACGGCTGTTCAATTGACTCGAAGTCACCGCTCGCGGTTCCCGAGGAAAATTCCGGAATAACACCATTCGGAATGTTCCCCATGAAATAGGGAGCGTGCGGCACGCCGGAACAAAACCGCCATTTGCCGGATATCCTATAACCACCCTCCACCCGCTTCGCTGTTACCGTCTGGGGATTAGCGGACCAAGGAGCGGAGAAATCCGGCGCCTGGCTAAAAATCTCCCTTTGCACGTCTTCGCCATAATAGCTTGAAAGCTGCACGACGTGACCTGCGCCCAACGCGTACCACCATGCGGTGTCCGGGCACCCGCGACCTATCTCCATGGTCAGCTCGTAGAAATCTTCTTGAGCGAGCTCGAAGCCGGAAAATTTCCGAGGGGTCAGCACCCTATAAAATCCAGCCCCGACGAAGTCCTGATAAATCTCCTCCGACACCCCGAACTTTTCGGTCACAGGCTGACCGTTCCGCAGCTTCGTTCTCATCGAAGCCGCGCGAGCTAAAAGATCGCCTATCTTTGGAGAACTCATTTCCTGGAGAGCTTCTGGCCTGCTCACTGCAATTCCTTTCGGCGACCAACACTGAAGGGGAAACGCACCTGCTGAGCTGCGACGGCCTCGAGCGTGGTAGAAAGTCTAGGCCCAGCACCTGCATTGGCCATCACAAGACCCTGTGACTGGCCGGCCAGTTGAACCTGATACAATGACTGTGCATCGCGGTCGCAGCCGTCAAACGGAAAATGAGACTCCGCAATTCATAGGCTCATGCTTGGGCAGGTTCCCCGCCACAGGCGTTCACTGTCCACTCGACGATTCAACTGAAGCGGGGCGCTTACATGCCAAGCAGCAAAAACGAAGTGACCAACTCGGTTTACGTTTGGGAAGAACAAAATCGTTCATCATTAAAGGCGCTGGGGGAGAACGCGCTCGTGGTGGTGCCACTGGGCGCGATTGAGCAGCACGGCCCTCACCTTCCAACCGGGACCGATATCTTCTTGGCGGGCACCGCCGTGGAGCGGGCTACGGCGCGGGCGGCAAAGGCATCGGCCAGAGATTTCGTTATCGCATCGTTCCTCAGAATTGGATCGTCCGATCATCATCTGCCATTCGGCGGCACGATATCCCTTCCCCCAGCCACAATGCTGTTGGTTCTCACCGACGCTGTGAAAAGCATGAAACACTCGGGCGTCAAGCGCGTGGTCCTCGTGAACGGCCATGGTGGGAATACCGGCGTTTGCCATGCAGCAGCCGCGGCCATATCCACGTCAACTGACATCACCATAGCCGTCTTGGACTATTGGGTTTTCGGAAGCGTAGGCTTCGACACCGCATATGTCCCTGGCCATGCTGGCCGATGGGAAACATCCCTGATCTTGGCTTCGCGTCCCATGCTGGTCCGCGACCGCGCAGTACGCCAGCTTGCGGCGGATGCCCAAACCCCAGGCGCCGGCGTCTACAGTTCGGCCATCTGGTCTTCAATCGACGGCTACACCGACGACGCCGCCTGCGTGAGTGCGTCGATGGGTGCGCAAATTTGGGACCACATAGAAAGCGGGCTCGCCGATCGGCTGGTCGAACTATCGAGGATAATGCCGTAACATGCCTACCGTCCGGTATCTATCTCGCGGCGACGTGCTGTCACTTGGCAGATCGCTCGACGTCGAAATTTGCTTGGCACGGATCCTCATCGAAACAGAGCAGAAATCCGCCGGCCAGGCTGTCCGGATGGAACTGTCGCCGAGCACGCTGCCAGGCGTGCTGGCGCTCATGCCCGCGTTCAGATCCGGGGCAAGCCGTTCATTCGCTGCCAAAGTCGTCAGTGTCATGCCAGAAAACCCTAAAAAGGGCCTTTCAGCACATCAGGGAATCGGCGTCCTGTTTGACGGCGACGAGGGCGTAGTCGTTGGCATGGTGGATGCGGGAGCGCTAACCGAACTAAGAACTGCCGGGCTTACTGCGCTGGCCAGCAGAACGCTTGCGACGCCTGGGGCGAGCCGGGCACTGATTGTCGGAGGTGGACACCAGCTCCTTCCCCATATCCGGGCTCTTTCCAAAATTGAGTGGATTTCCTCGCTGGCCGTTTGGGTGCGCCGCCCGGATGCAGCAAGACAGATCGAGCGTGAGCTGCATCTGGCCGGCCTTGATATCGAGATCGAGCCGCATATCGACTCCGCCGTCCAGGCCGCCGACATCGTCACTACAATCACGAGCGCCTCCCAGCCGGTCATCCATCGAGAATGGCTTAGGCCTGGAACCCACTTGAACGCTATTGGATCGAGCAACCATTCTGTGCGCGAGCTCGACAAGAGCGTTGTGGACGGCTGCGATCTCTTCGTTGACGACGAGGCATCCGTAAAAAGGCTGGCTGGTGAATTCTCCGGGCTTGCGGAATATCCAGCGATGACCAGCCTAGGGTCTGTGCTCGCGGGCAACGCCTCGGGCCGCCGCAACGCAGAATCCATTACGGTCTTCAAGTCTGTGGGGATAGCGACCCAAGACCTGGCCTTGATGGATGGCCTGCTGTCCCTAGCAACCGTCACGGACGTGGGCCAACTCCTCGAGTTCTAGAGACGGCCGGTCCCACAACTTTGCCGCTAGGCCCAAGAATGTAAAATCCTGTCGCTGAGCTGGCAGCGTCATGGCGGCAAGGCCTTATTGCGCGCGGTCTTCTTTGCGTGCTCGGCAGATCAAACCGACTGAGGCGGACCGCAAGCGGCCCGCCTCAGTCATCTGCTTAACGGTCCCTGAGGCTTACGGAGGCTCAGTGAGCGACTTCGCCTACCGGGGTATTCGTCAAAGGATTGATTTTCACCTCGTCGGCTGACAGGGCGCCCGAGCCCGCATCGTATTTGTCCAACGCAGCTTTGTAGCTGCCGTCCGCGACTATTTTCTGCATCGCTACGAGAATAGCTTTCGTAAGGCCTGGATTATCCTTGGTCACTGCCAGGCCGTACAGCCCGGGATTCCATTCCTTCGTTTGATCGTAGTTCATGCTGACAGCCTCCAGCCGGCTGTCGCTGGCTTTGGCTATGCCGCGTGTCGTCATGTACGATTCGTAGTACGCCTGACTCTGGCCGGAAAGAACCGAAACGGAAGCCGCCGAGGCCGAGGGGAAGAATACCATCTTAATGTCACCCTTTCCTGCGGGCTCGCAATACTTTTTGCTAATCCCCGTCAGTTCCTTTTCCATCAGAGATCCGGCGGGCGCGCCGATGGTCAATCCGCAAAGCGATGTTACATCGCTGGTGACATGGTTGGGGTTGCCGGCCGGGACCAGAGCGCCGGACGTGCTCTTATAGTAAGGTACGAAGTCCATAAGGGCTTTTTCGCGGTCAGGAGTCACACTGATTTGCCCCATGAGCACGTCCAGCGATCCCGACCGCAAGCCCGGTATCTGCCCCGGCCAGGCGGTATTCACCCAATCCATCTTGACTCCCAAAATGGGCGCGAGGTGCGAAACGATATCGGGAGCAATGCCTACCGGCTTGGTAGCATCCTGCGGATCCGCGTTTAGGTGCGGAAGGCTTTCATAGGCGCCGCCCATGCGGATCACGCCGGCAGATTTGATCTGGTCAGGCAATTGGTCATGCAGTGCCTTGTCGGCTTCTTCCGCGTACGCGGAAGACCAGGTCGAGACTGCGCTGGACAGGAATAACGTAGCGAAACGAATCGCAGACTTCGAAGGTGGCTTAATGTTTTTCATTGCTCTCTCCCTGCATGTTCCCGGATTCCCCATGGTCCAGGTGCACAGCGACCCTACGACCCCTCATGTTATCTCCGCCATAACAGTCTCCTGTTACAAAAGGCTTCCATCCATATGTGTTAGGGATGCTCCGACATTAAGTGGGGAGGAGATCCGGTGCAGGCAGAAAGGGCCACTTCGGAGAAAGTCTATCGGCAAGCCGACGTGGTCGTTGTTGGCCTCGGCATATCCGGCCTTATCGCTATGAACCTGCTCGAAAAGCAGGGAATTTCCACGATCGGCGTGGACGGCAGGGACCGTATCGGAGGGCGGGTTGCCAGTATCAGGACGCGCGGCGGCCGGGCGTTTGAAGCTGGCGGCGAATTTGTGAAGCCGGGGCACAAGCGCGTCCTTGCGACGCTGGAAGCGCTCGACATCGCCACTGTGCCAGTCCCCGAACCGTTTGGCCTCGATGTTGTGATCCATGGCGGCACTAGATGGGAGGAGAGATCGCCATTTGCGGAAATGCCTGCGAGCCAGGCGGCCTACAACGACCTCCATGGCCGATTCCGCGCCCTCTTCACGGACTGGGGTGCAGGTGGCGCGTCGGAGGCACCCGACGAACACCTATCCTTTGGTGGTTGGGCGGCTCACCATGCGACTGATGCACACGCGATAAATCGGTTCTGCAGAGACATCGTTTTCGGCATGGGGGGTCGGGACGCTGCTGGCGTCTCGTTTGCGGCAGCCCTAGACTATCATTCGTCAGTGCCCCACGAAAACTGTGAGGTGAGGTCGCTGCGGATCGCAGGCGGAGGCAGCCAGATAGCTCTCCGTCTCTCGAACCAGATTGCCCCGGGGAAATTCTTGCTGCAGTCGGAGGTCACGTCAATCTCATCGACGCATGACGCAGTGCGAGTTCGCCACCGGAATGGGGAAATCGAGGCGAGCATGGCGATCGTTGCCATGAGCCCTGCCCTCGCCCGGTCGATCCGGATCGATCCGCCGCTCCCTGCACAGAAGATCCAGACCCAAGACGCCTGGATCCAACGGAGTGCTATCAAAAGCCTGATCATATTTGACAGGCCATGGTGGAGAGACAGAAACCTGAGTGGCCATGCTGACGGTGACCTTGCCTTGATGCAAGTCCTGGACGTCAGCCCAATGGGTACACAGGAGGGCTGGCTAATGGCGTTCGAGAATGTCGACACGGGCCTGGATGAACGGCACACCGCCGGACAATACGAGGCACATGCCGCAGCAAACCTTCGACGGTATTTTGGCGAATTTGACAATCCCATCTCAGATTTCGGGGCACAGGTATGGGCCCTTGATCCTTTTGCGGGAGGATGCGGCTCTCCGCTGCCACCAGGATTTCCGATAAGCGCGAGGCTCGGGCTGGCAGAGCCTCACGGAAGCATCCTGTTTGCGGGGACGGAAATCGCCCGCTCCGGTTGGGGGTCCATCGAAGGGGCGATATGCGCGGGCGAGCGGGCAGCCGCCGAAGCGCTCAGCCGGCTACGGGTTACCGAAGCCGGCTGAGCGCCCGGTTCAGGGCCGCTGAGCGCCAAGTGAGCCTTCGCGGGCGACACGCCCGAGGATCTATCAAAAATTAGCAGCCGGGCAAACCATGTCACATGCGGCAGCGATGTAGACCATGCAGAGATCCTTTTATGAATGCCCCGCGCGCACAGACGCGTTTAAGTGGAGGCTTCAACAAATGTGGGTAGACATGGACCAGAGCGGGAACTGGCACCTCAACGACCGTGACGTTTTCACCTCGCTGCACATACAGCAGCCCTCGACACTCGGCTTACGAGCGATGGAACGGTCCATGGCCGACCAACATGTAGGAGGCTTGGCCCCAACGCTTGAGGACCACGCCTGGCTTTCAATCGAATGGCTTCGCAGCCACTCGGCCGGCGAAACCTGGAACCAGAAATTCGACGATATGCTGTCCTACGCTGTCAAACGCGGTTGGCTTACTGGCGATGGCCAAGGGGTACTGGTTCACATTGAATCCTAGGCGGTTTTTACATTCAAAGGCACCGTCTGAGTGCTGCGACGAGATTTAGGAAGCCCGTGTAGTTTCTGGCGAACTTCTATCGAGTTTCTATACGCCTGAAGTGTTTGATCTTGTTGAAGAACCGTTCGACCAGGTTGCGCTCCTTGTATAGCGAGGCATCAAAGGTTCGCCATGTGGCGGTGGTCTTGCGACGCGGCATGACCGGCTTGGCATCAGCAGCGGCTATGGCGTCCATGGCGCCATCGTGCACCTGATCCGCCACTCGCTGGAGTTCGTGTCCTGGAAGGACCGCAGGCCAGTCGTGCCGGCGCTCAGGGCGGTCTATCGCGCCAAAGACGCCGAGGCCGGCCGAAAGGCGCCAGCCGCTGCCGACGTCGAAGACGCGTATGTATGGGACCGGTCGGCGCCGGACAGACGACGAAACTGATCAAGAAGGCGCCCACGCAGCGCTTCAAGACGATCCATGTCGAGCCGGATTCAAGCGACGCGATTTCCCGCGCATCACACCCGGTCACGGATTTCCCGCTTCAGCGGCTCAGATGGCTCAGGGCCGCTATGCTCGATCTGAGTATATGGCGTCTCGTCGCCTGCTGGGCCCCCATCATGTCATGCGCCAAGATGGCGTCAACGATAGCCTTGTGCTCCTCATAGGACAACCGGCGTTCGTCGGACGATTGAAATTGAAACCGCTGAAAGGGTGCGGTCTGGACCCGAACTACCCTCGATGCCGCCGCCAGGCTGTCATTTGACGAAAGTTTCGAGATCATGTCGTGGAATATGCGATTGGCCGCAGCGAAGGCGTCAGCCGGTCCCTTCTCCACCAGCTTACCGCAGGCTTCGTTGAGATCTCTCAAGGCGATCTTGTCGTGCAGGTCGGCTCGCACAGCAGCCCATCCGGCCGCCAGCGCCTCCAGTTCCGCATCTGCCTCGAACGCCCTACCGACACGGCCTGCGTCGACCACGCTGACCACCGCACTGCGGCGGGGACTTATGGTGACAAGCCCTGCCGCGGCCAATTGCTTGATCGCATCCCTTATCGGCGTCCGCGACACGCCAAACCTTTCGGCCAGATCGCTCTCGTCAAGTTTCTCGTTGAGGCCGAACTGGCCAGACATGATCTCATCGGCCAGCGTTCGCCGAATCGAATCGCCAAGCGTCAAAGTGCTATTGTCGTCCACTCGAATCCTCCTCCGGACACCTCTACGTTGTAGCGTCCGTCATTGTCGAACAACATCGCCTATGCTGGCGCGCTCGACCGTTTTGATGAGAGCTATGGCACGGACCTTGATACATCGTTCGGCGAAAGAACGTACAGAACCATTTAAAGCCGGTGCCGAGAGCTACATTCTTCGGCATCATCGCGTTGGGTCGCCCGCACGATGCCCCAGCCTATCGGTCGCACGTTGTTTCCCGGATGGATTGGGTCCGGCCCCCAGATGGCTTCATAAGTATCGCGCGCACGGCCATGGTGCTGCAGCCAGAGGAAGGTCACGATAAAAGCCAGCCACCAGATCGACAGAACGAGCCCCATCCAACGCGGCGCATTGACCTCCCAAAGACCAAAACAGGTCGCCGCCCATGACATGAGCAAGGTCGCATACCCGGTCGATTTGTGCATATATTCGAACACAACGCGGCGCGGCGTCATGTTGTAGTGATCGCCAAACCAGCTTCCGTCGTCCGCCGGCTTTGTCGGTCCGCCCTTCGAGCCGCGCAGCATACCTCCCGCCACCTGCATGCCGAGAAGGATAAGCACGCTCCAGCCAAGCCATCGGTGGATAGCCGCGGTCGAGGACGTGCGCCAGACATGCGGGAATATCAACGCGACGGCGGCGAGCGCGATGACCGCGCCGCTCCACTGGCACCAGAGATGCAATTTCCACCAAGTTGGATTGTCCTTCACACACGGCCAGTCCTGGCCCGGAACGATCTTGAAGAACCGCGCGGCAAGAATGCCCGCCGGAAGGAGGATACTCCACGTAACCACCATGAGGCGGGCGTGCCAGCTCGCGTAGAAATCGATGGAATGGGGACGAGTGAAGTCAAGCGGCGTCAGGAACCATTCCAGACCTACGAACCCGATCGCGACGCCTGAAACCGCCGCGCCGAACAGGAAAAGCGCTCCGAAAGCAGCAGCCCTACTGCTGGTGAGCCGCATTGGCGTCCATCTGCTCCGTCTTCCACATTTCCTCCTCCAGGCTGTCGAGGATTTGACGTTCGTATTTCACGAAGCCATCGTCGGTGACCTTTCGCGGATGCGGCATCTCGATCGGAAACACCGTCTTGATGCGCGACGGCCTTGCCGAGAACAGAGCGACCTTGTCGGACAGAAGAATCGCTTCCTCGACATTGTGGGTGACGAAGAGCGTCGTCTTCCTGGTCTTCTGGTGGATCGAAATGAGGTCGCTGATCATCTTACTTCGCGTTTGCGCGTCGAGCGCACCGAATGGTTCGTCCATCAAGAGGATCTGCGGGTCGTAGGCCAGCGCCCTGGCGATCGCCACGCGCTGTTTCATGCCGCCCGACAGATGTTCGGGATACCGGTCCTCGAATCCTTGCAGGCCGGTCATCTGGATCAGCTCCGCGACACGCCTGTCCTGCTCGACCTTACTCTTACCGGCGATCCGCATTCCGTAGGAAATGTTGTGGCGCACTTTCTGCCAAGGAAACAAAGCATATTCCTGGAACACGATGCCACGGTCGGCGCCCGGCCCCTGGATCGGCTTGCCGTCTATGAAACACATCCCGCTCGTCGGGCGCTCGAACCCACCGACCATGAACAGGAAGGTCGACTTGCCGCAGCCCGACGGACCGAGCAGGGAGACGAACTCCCCCTCTTTCACATCGAGGTTCACGTCCTCGATAGCGCGAATCGGGTGCGCCGACGTCTCCGCGTAGTATTTGCGGACGTGCTCGGCGGATATCTTTACGTCGTTCACGACTTCCTCCCGTCAGATGTGCTTGGCCGCCGAAACACCCCACTTGTCGACGGTCCGGCGCTCGATGAAACCGAAGACCACGCGCTGGAGCGTGACGCCGATGATGCCGACGACCATGATTCCGGAGAACATGGCGGCAGTGTCGAGGAAAGTGCGCGCATCGTATATCAGGAAGCCAACGCCATATTTCGTCGACGCGAATATCTCGCCGGCGATGACGGCACGCCAGGCGAGGCCGAGACCTAGACGATGACCCTCTATGAGATAGGGCATGGTTGCACCGATCAGCACCGTGCGCAGGATCTGGAAGCGCGACGCGCCTGCCGTCTGCGCGGCCCAGATCATCTTCGTCGGCACATTGCGCACGCCCGCCGCGGCCGTATAGATGATGGGGAAACACGCGCCGGTGACGACAACCGTGATGACGGTCTTCAAGCCGAGGCCGAGCCACAGAACGATGATCGGCACGAAGGCGATGTTCGGGATCACCATGAACAGCGAGATGATGGGATTGAGCCACGCATAAACGATGCGGTTCATGCCCATCAGCAGACCGAGAGCCGAGGAGAAGATCGAGGCTATGACGAAGCCGGACAGCATGGCGAAAAGCGTCATGCCGATGTGACGGAACATCAGAAAGCTCGGCGCGGCGCCGCTGCCGGGGCCAAGCAGTTCCAGAAGCCGCGCGAATACGAGCGTGGGCGGCGGCATCAGCAACTGGTTCGCGCCGCTCAGCCGAACGGCGGCCTCCCAGATCAGAAAGAACACAAGGATCGAAAGCGCGGGCGTGAACGAATTACCTCGCACCAGACCCACGAGAAAGCTCTCGCCTTTGTCCTGCCTTTTTTCGGCTTTCCGCTCGACCTCCTTGTTGGTCACTTCATGCGCCGTCGTCATGCCATCGCTCCAACCTTGGGTGCCGGCGTGGCGCTCGGCACGGTTTTTGACGCAACGACTTCCCGGCCACCGTATTTCTCGATCAGCACAGCCTGATCCGCCTTTGCCCTGGCGTCCACCGCTTCGGGGTCGACCAGGGCGCGCAGAAGCGCCTCGAACTCGCGAACCAGCCCATCATAGTCTCCGCTGAGGGCAAGATTGGTGAGTTCCTCCGGGTCGTCGCGCAGATCGTAGAGCTCGGGAGCGTAGCCGACATAGTGGATGTATTTGTAACGCCCGCGCCTGAGCATGAACTCGCCCGACTTGGCCGCCGTGGCGTGATACTCGCTGAACACGATCCTCGCATCGTCGTCAGGCAATTGCGCCAGTTCGACAAGGGAGCGCCCGGGCCTGGACGGATCGGCCGGAAGACCCGCGATCTGCAGCGCGGTCGGATGGACATCCACCAGCGACACCGGCGTCGTGCTCACTTTGCCGGCCGGAATTCCCGGCCCAGAGACGATCATCGGCACGGCAACGGACTCGTTATACATGGTCGACTTGCCCCATAGCCCCCTGGCTCCGAGATTTTCACCATGATCGGAGAAGAATACGACCCGTGTGCTGTCTTCCAGACCGGTCTTCTTCAATGTTCCCAGGATCTGACCAACGCAATCATCGATGAAGCTGATCAGCCCGTAGTAGGACGCGATGGCGATCCGGCGCTGGTCGTCGGATTCGAAAAAGCGGTCCCATATGTAGCAATTCTCGAAAGCCTGCCACCATTCGCTATCGCCCGTCGTGTCGTCCGCTCGCTTCTTCGGGAGCGGTATTTTCGACGGGTCGTAGAGATCGTAGAATTCCTTCGGCGCGATCAGCGGATAGTGCGGGCTGATGAAGGAGACGAAGGTCACCCACGGTTTAGCGTTCGGCTCATCCGCCTTTTTCTCCAACCAATCGCACGCCTTGTCGCGGATGCGCCTGTCATAGGCAAGGTATTCGCTTTCGCCGGGTCCGATCTTGGTCGCGAGGTCCGCGCATTGCGGCCTCATCGGCGGGTTGTCCCGGACGAGGCCGTGCGTATCGCCACCTCCATGCAGGTACATGGGCAGGTGCTGACGATCGAAGCCGGTCTGCCCTTCGAGTTCGAGGTAATGAAGCTTGCCGATTGATGTTGTCTCGACACCGGCTTCCTGCAAAGCATGCCCCCAGCTTGGAACCTCGCCGTCATAGGCCAGGCAATTGTCCCAATAGCCTGTCTGGTGCGGATAAAGCCCCGTCGCCAGCGTGGCCCTGGCAGGCACACAGATTGGACAGTTCGTATAGGCCGATTCGAACCGCGTACCCCCGGTGGCGAGGCGATCGAGGTTCGGCGTCTGCGCGATCGGGTGCCCGTAGCAGCCGAGCGCATTGGCGCTGTGCTCGTCATCCATGATGATCAATAGGTTGGGCTCGCTCATCGGTGCCGCTCCTTCAACTCGATGTTCTTCGACTGGCTTTTCTGATCGGGGACCTCGACCGGGCCAGCGTCACCGAAGGCTGGCCCCGGCGAACCGGGGCCAGCCTTCAAACGCAGCTACTTCTTCTGGTCGACAAGCTTTTCCGCATCGGCATGGAATTGCGGCATCATATCCTTGTCGAAGTCAGGCATCTCGCCACTCAGCTTGCCTTCCGCAGCAAGCCCCTTGAAGACTACCTGAAAGACCGCGACGGATTTCTTCGGATCGAATTCCGGCGAATAGTCGAAATCGACAAAGCCGGGCTGTATCTGCTCGGCAGAGATAATACGGCCGCGCCTCTGCATGCCCTGCTCGATGAGTTTCGCGGCCTGAGCGGGGTCCTTCACGAGAATGTTCTGCGCCTCGATCGTGGCAGCGACGAAACGGGTGACGACGTCTGGATTGGCTTTGGCGAATTCGCGGTTGACGACCCAGCTCGCCTGGCCGTCGGCCAGCCCTTTGAAATCTCCAATGACCTTTACAAGTCCGTTCTGAACCGCGATCGTCGTCGTCGGCGCGAACCAGATGGCGGCATCCACGGCTTTCGCCTCAAGCGCGGCGAGGATTGCGGTCGGAGGCGTGTTCAGTATCTGGAAGTCGTTGATGGACAGACCGTTCTTTTCGCACCAGTTGGCGAAGGCGCGATACGAGCCGGCGCCGATATTGGTGGCGATCTTCTTGCCTTTCAGGTCCATGAGCGTCTTGTATGGCGAGTCCATGGGAACAAGCGCCTTGACGTAAGAGCCATCTGTCCGCACGGCCGTTCCGACAACGCCCACGGCGTCGCTCTTCGTCAGCAAAGACGTGAGCGGCGTTTCCCCGACGCTGGCGATGTCGATGCTGCCGCCGATCAAGGCTTCGGCGACATCTGTTCCGGCCTTCATCGGAACGTCTTCGAGCTCCAGTCCGTAGTTGGCCGCGACACCGCTTTCAATCAGAACGAGATCCCAATCGGATGCTCTTGTGCTCATCCGGATCTTGTCGGCGGCAGCGGCGCCATAAGCATACAGAATCGAAGACAGGGCAAGCAGGCCGCCAATGGCAGCCGAAGTGACGTTCAACTTCGCGCGCATAAGTTCCTCCCACAGTGCGCGCCGCAAGGCCGAAGGGCCCTCCGGCGGAAAGCTCTCGCCTGACCTGAAAGTCGTGACGGCAGCTATTCCTCTACAATCCGTTTGTACACTAAATTAAGCTAACCTGTCAATTGTGTATCCTAAAAGGCAGGTTGCGATTATTTTTGTACACCCGTTACGCTTGATGCGAGTCCAAAGCTGGCCGACCACCGTTCGGCTCCCGAAGCGCGAATACGATTTATAGGGTCGGAACAAGATCTGCTTTCCCAGGCACGCTAAGACCGAACGAAGCATGAACATCAAGCTGCGCGAAGTCGGCGCGCAGGCAGTCTGAGCAACCGGAAGCCTTCGGGAATTTGATGCTCGGTGTCCCAGGTATAGATGCCTGTAAGGTTGATGTGTTCCCAACTGAGCGGCGAGATGTGCTTCAGCAGCATGTCGGGAATATTTTTGCCCGCTTGCCTCAGATGCACGACAGCACGGTCGAGATAGACCGCATTCCAGTGCACAATCGCGCTGACGACGAGATTGAGGCCGGATGCGCGAAGGCCTGGCTTTCGAACGATCGGTCACGGATTTCGCCTCCCTCATGGAAGAACACGGCGCGCTAGAGTTTGTGCGCAGCCTCGCCCTTGTTGAGGCCAGCCTGACAGCGCCGTCGCAGTGCCGGGCTCGAGTACCAATCGATCATGAACAACGCGTCTCAGAAGGAAAGCCAACTCGCGAGGGCTCTGCGCGAACTGGGCCGCATCGAGCGATCGTGCTGGCGACGATGTGCGCTTGCCAAGGCGCGTCGCGTGAGCAAACCTAACTGATGGAGGGCCGATGGCAGTCATTCCTGATGCAGAATCGGCTTAATTCTCAGCCTCGCGTTTCCGACCGGCAATGATCGGTGCAAGGCAGGCCCATGCTGGCCGCAAGGGCGTGTAGTGGTCCCGGCGGCAAGATGGCGAACTTCCTCTGCGCCTCTGCATCGATAGGGGCGATCGTCGGGATTAAAACTGGGGCCTGCTTGCTCGGACGGTCGGCGTATCGCTGTGACATCTTTGCAGCGTCCATCCAGCTGAGCGGCACGCGCAGGTCCTAGCAGGCTGTTGAAAAAGGGCTCGCGACAGTCCCAGGTTCGTGATTCACTCTGACCACGAAGGGGTGGGAGTGAATCGTGCGGGGCGGTGACGGACAGACGGGCGAACTGTTCAGCTACGTGGATCTTGAGGCTCGGGTGCGGCGCGATCACCCGTTGCGCCGTATTCGGGCGATTGTGAACGAGGCACTGTGGGGGCTGGAGCGGGAATTCTCGGCGCTGTATTCGCCGATCGGGCGGCCGTCGATCCCGCCGGAGAAGCTGCTGCGGGCGATGCTGTTGCAGGCGTTTTACACGATCCGCTCTGAACGGCTTTTGATGGAGCGGCTGGAATACGACCTCCTGTTCCGCTGGTTTGTGGGCATCGGCGTCGACGATGCGGCCTGGGACCATTCGGTGTTCTCGAAGAACCGCGACCGGCTGCTGGAGGGCGATATCGCGGCGAAGTTCCTGGCGGCCGTGCTCGGCGCAACCCAAGGTGAAGAAGCTTCTGTCCACGGATCACTTCTCGGTCGACGGCACGCTGATCGAGGCGTGGGCATCGATGAAGAGCGTGAAGCCGAAGAACGGGTCGGGCGAAGACCCGAAGGATGGCTCTGGCGAGCCGCCGTCAGAGGGCGCGGGGCGCAATGCTGAGGCAGACTTCCATGGCCAGAAGCGGTCTAACCAGACGCATGCATCGACCACCGATCCGGACGCAAGGCTCTATCGCAAGGGGCGGGGCAAGGAGGCGAAGCTCTGCTTCATGGGGCATGGGCTGATGGAGAACCGCCACGGCCTGCTGGTCGATGCTTGCCTGACGCA
This sequence comes from Mesorhizobium sp. Cs1299R1N3, assembly GCF_037179625.1. Lineage (NCBI taxonomy): Bacteria > Pseudomonadati > Pseudomonadota > Alphaproteobacteria > Hyphomicrobiales > Phyllobacteriaceae > Mesorhizobium > Mesorhizobium sp. Cs1299R1N3. The sequence continues at coordinate 114,324 of NZ_JAPYKQ010000010.1, forward strand.
AGCCGACGGGCATGCCGAACGGATGGCGGCGCTGCACATGATCGAACCCTATCCCGACAGGCCGCAGGCAATCACGCTCGGCGCCGACAAGGCCTATGACGCGCAGGACTTCATCAATGAGCTGCGTTCGATGAAGGTGACGCCACACGTGGCGCAGAACACCAGCGGCCGTAGTTCGGCGATCGACGGGCGCACGACGCGGCATAGCGGCTATGCTGTCAGTCAGCGTATTCGCAAGCGCATTGAAGAGGCGTTCGGATGGATCAAGACGGTCGCCGGACAGGCGAAGACGAAGTTGCGTGGCCGCAACCGCGTCGGATGGGCCTTCACCCTCAGCGCCGCCGCCTACAATCTCGTGCGGTTGCCGAAGCTGCTGGCGGTGCCGACATGATCGCCCCTGCCGGCTGTCAACTGATCGGCCGCTGGCGGATCATCGAAGCTGACCTGTGGGATCGCGGCTATCGCGACCTCGGCGGACCCGCCACGATCACCATTGGGGCCGACAACCACGGTGAGATCGCCTTTGGCGCCCTGCAAGCCGGCCTCGATCTCAGCTATGGCCCCAATATGGTCTTCTTCCTGGGCCGGCTGCGACGAAATGGACGAAGTCACCGGTGACGGCTCCGCCGAACTGCTCGAAGACGGCTCGATCGAAATCACCTTCGCCTACCATAACGGCGACGAGGCCATCCTCAAGGCCAAGCGCTACACTTCTTCAACAGCCTGCTAGACCAGCGTCTCAAATCTCGCAGCGTGAGTTGCCGCTACTGAAGGAGGAGAGCAAACGCCCGGATACCCGCTCGAACAGACCGATGGCCCCATCAGCGTGTCGCAGAAGCAAGGCGCCGGCGTCTGAGGTGATCGCTCCGCCGTCGAAATCGGCGACAGCTTTGTGGCCGTCGAAGTCATCACATTCGAGCTGCTCGGCGCTACAGTGTGTCTGCATCTGACCCCATTCCTGAATCTGATCTGAAAGCAGTTTCTCAGATTCTTGGGGCCGATGCACCCTTACTTTGAGATATTCATGCTAGGCCTGTATTCGTTGGCCTCGAACAAATGATGGTGGACGCGACCTGTGAACATCGTCAGAAGATCACGGGTCACTTCGCGGCTCTGGACGCGGACGTCTGAATCCAGCGCCTTGTTGCAAGCGTCCATATCGGGATAGCGTATGGCGAGCGCCATGGCATAGCTCGGCGCGCCCTCGTCACGCTCCGTGCCGTCCATCACGCGCACTTCCTGCGCGCCCGGAAACTGCGTCCACAGCGGCACTAGGGTTTCCTTGACGAAGCGGCGGAACTCTTCCTCGCGTCCGGCATGGATTTCGCCTTCGAAGAGCGCGTAGCGGATGATCATTGAAGGGCTCCTGCGTTGATGTTGTCGCCGCGCGGGCGGCATCGCCCGCGCGTTTGTTGAACTCGCTGGGGTTCCTTTGGGGTAGCGACGGACTTGCGGGCGCACGCTTTTATGCGCCTGCGCCGTGCGGGCTTACTTGCCCCAGATTTTCTTGTACTCGTCGCGGTAGCCATTGCCGGGATCGAAAGAATTGTTAGGGCCGCCGTCGAACTCGACATTGTCTGCCGTCACGACATGCAATGGCGACAGATAGCCCGACCATTTTTCGCCGGCGATGGCGCGGTTCAGTTCGTCGACCAGCTGCCAGCCCTGCAGGTTGAGCGGCTCGGCGACCGTCACCTTCTGGAACTGGCCGGCGCGGATGCGCTGATAGGCCGATTCCGAACCGTCGCCGGCCGCGACGTTGATCGGCGCATCGGTGCCGGCCTTGCCGGCGGCGGCGAGCGAGGGTCCCATGAAGTCGAAATACAGGTCGTTGATGGCCAGCGAATGCGTCCAGGCATCGCCGTATTTCTGCAGCAGCGACGTCGTCAGCTGCGGCATGCGCTGCGAGGTCTCGGCGATCGGCGTGTCGACATATTCGAGCACCTTGCCGCCCAGCCGCTCGATCTCGGCCTTCATCTTGTCGGCTTTGGCGATGGCGATCGCATAAGTCGAGTCGGTGAAAATGACGACGCCAGGCTTGCCCTTGGCATCGGCATAGGCCCAGTCAGCCGCAGCGGTGGAGACCTGCATGGCGTCGGTCGACACGTTGGCGAAGACGCCGTCTTTTTCGTCAGGTCCGATCACCGGGCCGGCATGCCAGGACACCAGCGGAATGCCGGCGGCCTTAGCCTGCTCGAGCGCCGGCGCCTGCTCGACGGCATCGAAGCCGTTTATGACGATGCCGTTGGGCTTCAGCGCCATCGCCTGACCGAAGGCGGCGGTGCGGCCGCCAATCGAGCCGGCACCGTCGATGACCTTGACCTCCCAGCCGATCGCCTTGGCGGCTTCCTCGACACCGGTGGTGACGCCGAGAATGCCGCCGTTCTTGAGGTCGCCGGCCAAAACGACAATGGTCTTGCCCGGCTGCGCCTTCGGACCGGTGGTTGGGCCGTCCCAGGCTGTGACTTTCTGCGCATATTTCTGCACGACAGCCCTGGCGTCGGCCATGGCATCGGCTTTCGCCTGGTTGGAGAACAGAGCTGGAGCGGCGATGGTGATGGCCATCAAGGCGGCGGATGATTTCAGAAATGTCCTGCGTTGCATATTGGTACCTCCCTTTGCTTTCAAGAATTGCGTGTCGTTTCAGAATTTAACTGTTCGATCGTCGGTGACGCGTCACCGGCTGATGTCTCCGGCCACCGGGCCGGAGCCAGCCGGATGGGCGTTGACATAGATGGCGTAGAGCGATGTCTGCGCGGTGATGTAGAGGCGGTTGCGCTTGGGGCCACCGAAACAGAGATTGGAAACCAGTTCAGGAACCAGCACCCGGCCGATCAGCGTCCCGTCCGCCGCATAGACACGCACCGAGTCGGCACTCGAGGCCCAGATGTTGCCGTTGCAATCGACGCGGAAGCCATCGAACATGCCGGCCCCACACTCGGCAAAGACGTCACTTGCCCGAACCGAGCGGCCGTTGTCAGCGAGTTCATACGCGTGAATGGCGCGCGGCAAGCCCGGCACATGGCTGGCACCGGTGTCCGAGACATAGAGGGTCTTCTCGTCGTGTGAGAAGGCGAGACCGTTCGGCTGCGCCCTGTCGGTGATGACGGTACTTACCTCGCCTGAGACCGCGTCGAACCGGTAGACATGCGAGCCGCCGATCTCGGCTCTGGCGATCTTGCCCTCATAGTGGCTGTCGATGCCGTAGACCGGGTCGGTGAACCAGATCGACCCGTCGGACTTGACCACGACGTCGTTCGGCGAATTGAACCGTTTGCCGCCGATGCTTTCGACAAGCGCCTGCCAGCGCCCGTCATGCTCGAGCCGGGAGATGCGCCGCCCGCCATGTTCGCAAGCGACGACCCGGCCCTCGCGATCGAGCGTATGGCCGTTCTGATAGTCGCACGGTGTCTCGAAGACGCTGACGGAGCCATCCGTTTCGTCGTAGCGCAGCAGCCGGTCGTTGGGGATGTCCGACCACAGCAGATGCTTTGCCGAGGGTACATAGACTGGCCCTTCCGCCCAGCGGCTGCCGGTCCACAGCCTCTCAAGCTTGGCATGGCCGATAATCAGCTTGCCGAAGCGGTCGTCCAGAATCTCGTAGCCGTTCATGCTGTCATTCCGAATGGGTTCGCCGCACCAAGCATCGTCTCTCTGAGCGGTCGCGCGGACGATCACTTCGAGGAGGCTGCAACGGTCTTGATCTTGGCCTTCTGGGCCGCACCGCGCTTGCGCTGGGCGTAGCCGGCGATGCCGATAGCGACGAGCAGCGTCACCCCGTTGAACAGCGGCTCGACGAAGAACGAGCCGCCAAACTGCTGGATGCCAGAAATGCCGACGGCCAGGATGATGACGCCGGTCATCGTGCCCCAGACATTGACACGCCCAGGCTTGATGGTCGTCGAGCCGAGAAAGGCCCCGACCAGCGCCGGCAGCAGATATTCCAACCCAACGCTGGCCTGGCCGATGCGCAGCTTGGACGCCAGCAGCACCCCGGTCAGCGCCGTTAACAATCCTGAAGAGACGAAGCCCCCGATGACGAAGCGGCGCACAGGAATGCCGTTCAGCGCCGCAGCCTTCGGATTGGCGCCGATTGCGTAGACGTAGCGGCCGATCGGTAGGTATTCGAGGATGATCCACAGCGCAACGGCGATGGCCAACACATAGAGGCCGGTGATTGGCAGCCCGAACACCATGGTGCCGTTCAGCGCATAAAAACCGTTGGGCAAAACGCCAACGACTTGCCTGCCGCCCGTGTGCCACAGCGCCAGTGCATAGAGCACGGTGCCCGTACCAAGGGTGGCGATGAAGGAATCGATACGGGCGACTTCTACCAGCAGGCCGTTGAGGAAACCGGTCGCGGCCCCGAGCAGCAACACGATCAGCACCGCTAGCGGCCACGGGAAGCCGAACACTGTCTGGAGGCTGATGGCGAGGATGTGCCACAAGACGATGCCATAGCCGACCGTTAGGTCGATGCGCCCCGACGCCATTGGTATCATCGCAGCCAGCGACAGCAGAGCAATGATCGCCTTATCGGAAATGATCGAGCGCAGATTGAGCAGCGTCGGAAAGGTGTTCGGCAAAAGCACCGAAAACAGCAGGATCAACAGCACGGTCAGGATGACCAGTCCGTAGACCGGCAAAAGCCGGGCGATCTTCTGCCCCACGGACAGGTTGGCCATCTCGCCGTGGGTCGGCTCAAGTGCGCTGGATTCGATCGATTGCATGGGCTTTGCTCCCAGAAAAGTCAGGCGGCTTCGGAAGCCGATGCCGCGGTGATCACGGCCGATGTTGTGAGCTCTTTGCCGGTTAGTTCGCGCACGATGCGGCCGCGCGAAAACACCAGGGCCCGATGGCAGATGTGGGCGATCTCTTCGAAGTCGGTCGACACGACCACCACGGCGAGCCCGGCTTCGAGCGCATGCCCAATCAGCCGGTAGATCTCGGCCTTGGCGCCGACATCGACGCCGGCCGTGGGGTCCTCAGCAATTAGCAACGTACGGCCGGTATGCAGCCAGCGCCCAACCACAACCTTCTGCTGATTGCCGCCGGACAATGCCTCGATCGGCAGGTTCGGATCATTGGGGCGCAAGCCCACCGAGGCGCCGATCGCCTGCGCAAGGGCTGCTTCCTTGTGCGGGGCGAGAAATGAAAACAAGCCCCGCATGCCGGCGCCTGGATTGAGAAAACTGTTTTCGCGGATCGACAGCGAGGCTGCGATCGATTCCTCGGTGCGGTCGCGCGCGATCAGCCCGACGCCGGACGCCATCGCGGTGATCGGGCTCGACAAATCGGGCGTGGCGCCGCGTATGGTCACTGCGCCGGCAAATGGCTGGCAGCCGAACAGCGCACGACCGACCAGTTCCTGCCCGGCGCCGCGCAGCCCGACCAGGCCGAGCAGCTCGCCCTTACGCACCTCGAACGACACCGGGCCGGCGCCCGGGCAAATCAAGTCGCGGACGGCACAGATGGTTTCACCGGCCAGGGTCTCTGCCTTGCTAAAAACCTGACTTACCGGACGGCCGACGATCATCTCGACCAGTTCTTCCGGCCTGGTGTCAGCGACCTGCTTCTCACCGACCAGCTTGCCGTCGCGCAGCACAGCTACCCTGTCGGCGATGCGGAAGATTTCGTCGAGCCGGTGCGAGACATAGATCATGCCGACGCCGCGCTGCTTGAGCGGACGGATGGCATCGAACAGGCGATCGACTTCGTCGGCCGGCAAGCTGGCGGTCGGCTCGTCGAGCACCAGCACATCGGCTTCCGTGGCGAGCGCGCGGGCAATGGCGACCAGCGACTTTTCTGTACGGGACAGGTCCTGGACGCGCGTCGTCGGGTCGAAATCGCAACCGACCAGTTTCAGCGCTTCGCGCGCCCGTTCTTCCGTGGAGCGCCAGTCGATTAGGCCGGAGCGCAGTGAAAACCCTTGCGCGAGGCCAACATTCTCGCCGACCGTCATCCATTCTATGAGACCGAGATCCTGGTGAATGAATGCCACAGGCTGTCTCTGGTTCGGACGCGACGGGCGATGGTGATAGGGCTCGCCGCGAAACAATATCTGACCGCCATCAGGCCGGTAGATGCCGGCAAGCGTCTTAATCAGGGTCGACTTGCCGGCGCCGTTCTCGCCGAGCAGCGCCAGGATCTCGCCCTTACCGACATCGAGTGTCACGTCGGAGAGCGCGCGGGTACCGCCAAACTGCTTGGTGATGGAGTTGAACTCGATCAGCTTTTCTGCGGCCACTACGCGTTCCTCCCGAGATCGCTAAAATATGTTATCGATAACATTTCTGAGCGTCAAGCATCTAATTCGGCACCGGTCAGTCGGGCTTGCCATCCAGCAGGCGCATCATCTCGGCCGAGTCCTTCGATCCCAGCCCGGCAGCGCAGAGCAGCCGGTGAATCTCGACCACCTGGCCGGTCATCGGCAATGGCGTCTTGGTCTTCAGCGCGAAAGCCTGCAGGGAATCCAGATCCTTCAGCATGTTGTCGATGCGGCCGGTCGGCGAGTAGTCGCGCGCGGCGAACTTCGCCATGAATTCCTGCATGATGCTGGAATCGGCGCGCCCGCCCTTGAGCGCCGCCGGGATCGTTCTGGGATCGACACCGCCGGCCTCGGCAAGTTTGACCGCTTCGGCCACCGCCTGGAATAGCACCGCGCAAAACAGTTGGTTGATGAGCTTAGTCGTCTGCCCTGCCCCACATGGCCCCATCAGCGTGTAGTTGGCGCAAAGATGTTGCATCACGGTGCGAGCGCGTTCGAAGTTCGCCGGCTCACCGCCCGCCATCACGGTCAGCCGGCCGGCCAGCGCGCCGGGAACGCCGCCCGACAGCGGACAGTCGAGCCATTTCATGTCGGTCCCGTCCGCCAGTTTTTTCGCCATCTGCGCGGTGTCGGCCGGGTCGATAGACGACATGTCGATGAGAAGCTTCTCGGACGAGCCCGCGGCCGCGACGCCACCCTCGCCGAAGACCACCGCGCGCACGATATCGGCATGGTTGAGGCTGAGGATGACGAAATCACTAGCCCGCGTCCCCTCGGCGACCGATTCCGCCGATACCGCACCTTTGGCGGTCAGCGCTGCGACCTTGGCCTTGTCGAGATCAAACACCGTGACCGCTTGCCCGGTCTCGATCAGCCTTGTGGCGATGGCCGATCCCATGATGCCGGCGCCGATGACGGCGACTTTGGCTGCTTGGCTCATCTCAACGTGCCTCTCTCTTCATCTTGGCAGCGGGAATGATGCCGAGGGTGCTAAGCCCATTCAGCGCCGCATCCGTGATACTGTCCACCGGGGCGTCGATGTCGACGCTGGCTACCAGCGGTTCGCCGGCAGGACTCTCCAGCGCGGCGAACTGGCTCTCGAGCAACGCAGGCGGAAAGAAGTGACCGCGGCGTTCCGCCAATCTCGCCTGCAGCACCGCGCGCGTTCCTTCGAGATATACGAAGAACACCGGTCCGTTTGCCGCCTGACGCAACCGGTCGCGATAAGAGGTCTTCAGCGCCGAACAACTGATGACAAGCCCACGGCCCTGTTGGCGCGCCAGACCTAAGGCCGCGCCGACCAGATCGAGCCACGGCAAGCGATCCTCGTCGGTCAGCGCCATGCCCGCAGACATTTTTTCGACATTGCCGTGCGGATGCAATGTGTCGCCTTCGACAAAGGCCAGGCCAAACCGCGCGGCGATCTCGATGCCGACGCTGGTCTTGCCGCATCCGCTCACACCCATCACGACGATGAGTGCGGGCTCAAAGGCAGGTCGTGATGCCGCCGTCGACATAAAGCGTGTGTCCATTGACAAAGGAAGAGGCCGGGCTAGCCAGGAACACCGCGGCGCCAACCAGTTCGCCGACGTCGCCCCAGCGTCCTGCCGGCGTGCGGTTGGTCAGCCAGGCCGAAAATTCGGGATTGTCGACCAGCGCCTTGTTGAGCGGAGTCTTGAAATAGCCCGGAGCAATAGAGTTGACCTGCAGCCCGTGCTTGGCCCAATCGGCGCACATGCCGCGCGTCAGGTTGCGCACCGCGCCCTTTGTGGCGGTGTAGGGCGCAATGTTGGTTCGCGCCAGTTCGCTTTGCACCGAAGCGATGTTGATGATCTTGCCGCGCTTGCGCGGGATCATGTGCCGCGCCACCGCCTGCCCAACGAAGAAAACGCTGGAGATGTTGGTGCGCAGAAGCTCCTCCCATTTGTCAGCGGGAAAATCCTCCAGCGGCGTGCGAAACTGCATGCCGGCATTGTTGATCAAGATATCCATGGCGCCGATGCCAGCCTCGATTTCGGCAACACCGGTAGCCACCGCCGCATGATCGGTGACATCAAAGATGGCGCCGTGGGCCTTGAAGCCTCTTGCCGTAAGTGCGTCAACCGCCGCTTCGATTTTGCTCGCCGTGCGACCATTGAGCACGATCTCGGCGCCGTGCTCGGCCAGCCCTTCCGCCAGGGCCAGGCCTATGCCCTGCCCCGAACCGGTGATCAGCGCGCGCATGCCGGTCAAGTCGAACAATGAACTGCCCATGGGGTCCTCCGAGGAATGTCCGGAAGCGGATACGATTTGCGTCGCGTCCCCGCCAGTCCCTATTGACATGTATGTTATCGATAACATAGTCAATGGGAAAAATGAACTCCTGGGAACCACACGCCATGACCGACATAATAATGACAGGCCCCTATCCGGAATGGGACATGGAGGATCTCGAGCGCAGCTATCGCGTTCACAAGCTCTGGCAGGTCGAGGACAAGGACGCGCTGATCGCCAGCCATGCCGGCACCATCCGAGCCATCGCCACGCGCGGCGAGCTTGGCGCCAGCGCCGCGCTGATGGCGAAGCTGCCGAAGCTTGAGATTGTCTCCTGCTACGGCGTCGGCACCGATGCCATAGACCTTGCTTACGCCAGAGCCAACGATATTCGCGTCACCAACACGCCTGATGTGCTGACCGAGGACGTGGCCGACATCGGCATCGGTCTGCTGCTTGCCGTCGCGCGAAAAATCCCGCAGGCCGACGCCTATGTACGCGATGGAAGCTGGCGCAAGGGCAATATGGGGCTGGTCACGCGTGTCTGTGGAAAAAGGCTGGGCATTGTGGGCATGGGCCGCGTCGGTGCGGCTGTGGCGAAGCGCGCCGCTGCCTTCGACTGCACGATTTCCTATTTCGACACACGCAAGCGCGACGATCTTCCCTACACGTTCGTGGGTGATCTGCTTGAATTGGCGCGCGGCAGCGAATTCCTGATCGTCACGCTGGCTGGCGGCGACAGCACCAAGCACATCATCAATGCTGAGGTACTGGCGGCACTCGGGCCGGAGGGTATCGTCATCAACATTTCGCGTGGCAGCACGGTCGACGAGACGGCATTGCTGGCGGCATTGGAATCGGGAGCGATCAAGGGCGCCGGGCTGGACGTGTTCTGGAACGAGCCGACGATTGACGAGCGCTTCCTGAGGCTCTCCAACGTCGTGCTGCAACCGCACCACGCCAGTGGCACGGTAGAGACCCGCAAGGCGATGGGGCAGCTGGTCCGCGACAATCTTGCCGCCCATTTCGGCGCTAGGCCGTTGCTGACGCCGGTCGTCTGAGGAAGGAGCGCCAGCATGAAGTCGATCGTCATCCACGCGGCAAAGGATTTGAGGATTGAAGAGACCGATCCGGGGACTCTTGGCACCGGGCAGGTCGAGATATCAGTTGAAGCTGGCGGCATCTGCGGCTCGGATCTGCACTATTACAACCATGGCGGCTTCGGCGCGATCCGCCTGCGCGAACCGATGATCCTCGGCCACGAGGTCGCCGGCACTATCAAGGCGCTGGGCGGCGGTGTCACCTCCCTCGCCGTCGGCGACCGTGTCGCAATCTCGCCCAGCCGGCCCTGCAATAGCTGCCGCTACTGTCTGCAAGGCATGCAGAACCAGTGCCTCAACATGCGTTTCTACGGCAGCGCCATGCCGATGCCGCACATCCAGGGCGCCTTCCGCCAGCGCCTCGTCGCCGAGGCGTGGCAGTGCCACAAGGTCGCCGACGACGTTTCCATCAACGAAGCCGCCTTCGCCGAGCCTTTCGCTGTCACGCTGCATGCGGTGAACCGAGCCGGATCGCTGCTCGACAAGCGGGTGCTTGTCACCGGTAGCGGGCCGATCGGCGCGCTTTGCATCCTCGCCGCAAGAGCCCACGGCGCGCGAGAGATCGTTGCGACCGATGTCATGGACGGCGTACTGGCCAAGGCCTTGGAGATCGGCGCCGACCGCACGATCAATGTCGCTGCCGAGGGCGACAAGCTCGCCGCCTACAATGTCGACAAAGGCAGCTTCGATGTGATGTTCGAAGCCTCCGGCAATGAGCGCGCCGTGCGGGGCGGGCTCGACGTCCTGAAGCCGCACGGTGTGCTGGTGCAGCTCGGCCTTGGCGGCGACCTGTCGATCCCGCAGAACCTCATCGTCGCCAAAGAGATCGAGATGCGCGGCAGCTTCCGTTTTCACGACGAGTTCGCACTTGCCGTCGACCTGATCAACCGCCGCCGCGTCGACGTCAAACCGCTGCTGACCGCGGTCTATCCGCTCGATGATGCGATCGCAGCTTTCGAGGTCGCCGGCGACCGCAACAAGTCGATGAAAGTGCAGATCGCCTTTTAGGACGAGACGTGCGTCAGGTGCTTCCGCGCTCTATGACGCGGTAGGCGGTCAGGAAGATCTCCTGCCCTCGTTTCTTCTCACCGCCCCTGATTATCTGGATCAGCCGGCGCGCTGCTTGCTGACCAATGCCATAGCAATCGACGTTCATGGTGGTGATGCCGGGATGGCAGAAAGCGGCAACCTCATAATCGCCAAATCCCGCAATCGCGATGTCTTCCGGCACCCGCATACCCCGGCGCTGGCATTCCATAAGCGCCCCGAAGGCAGACAGATCCGACACGCACAGCACCGCTTCGGTATCTGGCCAGCGCTCAAGCATGCTCACGACTGCTTGGCCGCCCTGCTCGATCGAGATCGGCGGCACGCCGAACGACACCAGGTGGCCGGGTGACAGACCGAGTTCATCGATCGCCTTGATGAAGCCTTCGCGCCGCTGGCTGCCGCGCGTGTCGCGCGACGTGGTGCCGCCGATATAGCCGAATTTTCGGTAGCCCTTTGCAGCCAGGGTCTTGACCAAAAGCCCCATCGCCTCCTCATTGGAGAAGCCGACCACCTGGTCGATCGGCTTGGCCGGCAATTCCCAGGTCTCAACCACCGGAATCCCGGCGCTCTTCAGCATCCGGCGGGCCCGGTCCGTGTGGGCTCCGCCGGTCAGAATAATGCCTTCCGGCCGCCGGCGCAGCATCGCCTCGATCAGCTTTTCTTCCTTCTCGGTGGTGTACTCGGTGTAGCCAAGCAAAAGCTGCAGCCCGGTGCTCTCCAGCTCGTCGGTGATGCCGCGCGCCGTATCGGCAAAATTCGAATTGTTGATCGACGGCACGATCGCAGCAACGAACCCGGTCTTCCGCGACGACAGGCTGCCGGCAGACTGGTCGAGCACATAGCCGAGGTCATTGACCGCGGCCATGATCTTTTCCCGCGTAGCCTTCGAGACCCGGCTGCCCTCCTTCAGCGCCCGCGAGACGGTCATTGCAGACACGCCCGCCCGGTCCGCCACGTCCGCCATTGTTGGCGCATGGTTTTCGTCAGATATCGCTGAGGCCGCCTTGGCCATTAGTACCCTCCGTAACCACCGTGCGAAATCAAACGTCGAACTCCGAACACCTTGAGTAACCGGCGTCCCACGCTAAGCGTGAACACCGAAATGATGTTATCGATATCATGCGACGTTAACAAGTAGAGCATTGGCTGGAACGGAACCAGGAGCTGTCAAATGATCCACGGCTCCTTGCCACAGCGCAGGTAATCATGGTTGGATCACTCCTGGAGCGGGGGTGAGCGCAGCGGCGACTTCCGTAAGGGCATCGATCCCGTCCCGTCCAGCTCAACATCACGATTGCAGCGATCGGGTATTACTACCTCACCAACCGTTTCACAGGCTCGATCATCTTCGAACGCGACCTGATGATGCCGAAGGCGCTAGAGGAACGCATCCAAATCAACTTGGAAACGATCAGGCGGCTTGTGTGCCTGAAATGAGTGGGTCACGGTGGACTGGAAATGACCAATTGCGAAAAGGTCGGGGTGGTCGCGACTATGACCATTCAAGAGCAGTGTCTGTTCCAGTATCGGCAAGCCTCACCGGCACATCTTCTAACGGCTCGACCCCATGGCAGCCTGCGCGGCCCCAGGCTGCCCGCTCTTGCCCTGCTTAGGCGGCATTGCGCGGCGCGCAGTCGCCTTGGCGGCATTTCCTTGCCCAGATACAAATCGGGAATGCAGAGTTCATGGGTTTGTAGGAGGGCGATGTCGTGAGGCAGTCCTCGAACGCCTGATGTCCATTTGGTGCGGAGCGCATCGGAGAGGTGACCTCCCTGGGCGAGCTGCGAACATCCGCTCCGTTCTGAGATCCATTCCCGCCGCTCGAAATGCCAGTTGACATTCCATTCGGTTTTTGGATACCAATTGGCATCTGAGAAGTACGGCTCGTACCGTAATTGCCGGAGGAATTGCAGGCCCGAACTGCGGGTCTGAAATCGAGGTCACTGGGAGGGATCGTAGTTTACCTGCAAGACGCGAGCGCCAATCCGGCTCTGCTGCGGAGCGGTCGCGCCGGAATGGGTCGGAAGATGGCTACGGCAACGATTCTGACGAGAGCCATGCCGGTACCGGCGCCAGCTTCGTGGCCGCCAACGATGCAATGAACACAAACGGAGGAAATATGGACATGGTAACGACGAATGAGGCACCAAAGAGCCTCGAAAGCATCCTGCAGGGCGCCGGCGGTCCGGTTAACCTGCTGCGCGGTTCCAATCTCGGGCCTTACCGTTTTCCGGTCATTCCGGCGGAGTTCACCAACTGGCGCGACGAGGTGAGGGCCTGGAAGGACAGCTGCGCACTGCTCGAACAGTCCTACCATATGACCGAACTGCACCTGCGCGGCTCGCAGATCATTCCCTTCCTCTCGGAGATCGCGGTCAACAAGCTCGATCCGTTCCCCGTCTTGCGCGCCAAGCAGCTGGTGCTGGCGGGTCACGACGGCTACTACGTCGCCGACGCCATCATCTTCCGCGAGGCCGAGGATTTCGTGCGCATTGTCGGCGCTCCGTTTGCGAGCGACTGGGTGCTCTATAACGCTCAGAAGAGCGACTACGACGTCAATGCGACCAAGGACGACAATTTCTCGATCCGCTCCGGCACGCGCGAAGTGTTCCGCGTCCAGATCCAGGGGCCGAACGCGTTGGCGCTGATGCGTGACGTGACCGGCGGCAGCCTACCGGAGATCAAATTCTTCAATATCGGCGAGTTCAGGATCGCCGGCAAAGCCGTCCGCGCCCTGCGACACGGCATGGCGGGCGAGCCGGGCTTCGAGGTCTACGGCGCCTGGGACGACCAGCAGGCGGTCCGCGAGGCACTCGAAAAGACCGGTGAGAAGTATGGAATGCGCAAGATCGGCGCGCTCGCCTACTCAACCACCGCGCAGGAATCGGGCTGGGTTCCGATGCCGCTGCCGGCCATATATCACGGCGAGGCCATGAAACCTTATCGCGAGTGGCTGAGCAACTACTTCCTGGAATCGGTCGCCTCGCTTGGCGGAAGCTTCGTATCAGACGATATTGCGGACTACTACGTGGATCCAATCGAGCTCGGCTACAAGAGCGTGATCGATTTTGGCCGCGATTTCATCGGCCGGGACGCCCTCCTGGAGCGAGCGAACAATCAGCGCCGCACCAAGGTGACGCTTGAGTGGGACGATGAGGACGCGGCCGTGGTGATGCACGACTCCATGTTCCCGGCCAACGGCATGCCGGCGAAGTTCCTCAACATGCCGATGCCGATGTATGCGACGTTCCAGGCGGACGCCGTCATGAAGAACGGCAAAATGGCTGGCATCTCGACATGGCCGGCATTCACGGCGAATGCCGACCGCTTCATTTCGCTGGCGCTCGTTGGCCTTGAGCATGCGGAGCCCGGCACCGAGGTCACGCTCGTCTGGGGCGAGCCGGAGTCCCGCCGCAATACGGTTGAGAAGCATCAGCTGCGCGAGATCAAGGCACGCGTGGCCCCGGCGCCCTACTTCGAAAAGGTCATCAAGACCGGCAAGAACTGACGCGCCGACCAACGCCGGCTAAGTGCAGCGCAATAGGCGGCCAGCCGGTCAGCAGACTTTGCAGAAACCCTCTTGAACGCGACCTCGATTTCGGGGCCGCGGCGGATAGTTTCGGCGCGCACCGGCCGCGGGAGCCAGACGGATGAGAGACTACCTTCTAACGCTTCGCTGCGAGAACCGACCCGGTATTGTCGCGGCGGTCGCGTCGCAACTAGCCGCGCACGGCGGCGACATAACCGAAGCACAGCAGTTCGATGACCGCGAGACCGGCCGCTTCTTCATGCGGGTGGCGTTCACGATGAGCCGGTCCGTTGACGATTTCGCCGGTCGTTTTGCCGAGGAGGTCAGGCGGTTCGATCTCAAATGGACGCTGCGGCCGGCAAACCAGCTTCGCAAGGTCCTTATCCTGGTCTCGAAATTCGACCATTGCCTTGTCGACCTGATTTATCGCAGGCAAATCGGCGAACTGCCGATGGACTTGGTCGGCATCGTGTCCAACCATCCGCGCGAGGCGCTCAACCTCTCGCACGACGCGGATATTCCTTTCCATCATTTCGCGATCAGCGGCGACGCCAAGACCGAGCAGGAAAACCGGATCCGCACCGTGATCGAGGACAGCGGCGCGGAACTGGTCGTGCTGGCGCGTTACATGCAGATTCTGTCGGACGACTTCTCAGCCTACCTCTCCGGCCGCTGCATCAACATCCACCATTCCTTCCTGCCGGGCTTCAAGGGTGCCAAGCCCTATCACCAGGCCTATGAGCGGGGCGTCAAGATGATCGGGGCGACCGCGCACTACGTCACCGAGGATCTCGATGAGGGCCCGATCATCAGCCAGGACGTCGAGCACGTGACGCACGCCGACAGTCCCGACGATCTCGTCCGCAAAGGCCGCGACATCGAACGGCGCGTGCTCGCCCGCGCCGTCACCTTCCACCTCCAGGACCGCGTGCTGCTCAACGGACGCAAAACCGTGATCTTTGCATGAACATTTGGAGACATCAAGCCCATGACCGCGCCGTCCCCCGAGAAACCCAGCCGCCCGCCCTCTCTCCCGGCATCCATCGAGATGGCGGCAAAGCAGGCGATCGAATCCGCCGACCTTCCCGGCCTCTTCCCGGCCGGCGTGCGAGTCTACATCACCGACATCGGCACAGACGATGCATCCACCCTGGTCGCGGCGGCCAGACGCCTCACCGATCTCGGCTATTGCCCAGTGCTGCACATTGCATCGCGCCGGCTCACGACCAGAACGGCGCTCGAGGAAAGAATAAAGACCAGCGCTGAGGAGGGCGGCGTTCGCGACGTGCTTCTGATCGGCGGAGACGTCAAGCGTCAAGCCGGCGCATTCACGTCGTCCATGGAT
The DNA here is from genome assembly GCF_037179625.1 of Mesorhizobium sp. Cs1299R1N3. Classification (NCBI taxonomy): domain Bacteria; kingdom Pseudomonadati; phylum Pseudomonadota; class Alphaproteobacteria; order Hyphomicrobiales; family Phyllobacteriaceae; genus Mesorhizobium; species Mesorhizobium sp. Cs1299R1N3. The sequence goes on from NZ_JAPYKQ010000010.1 coordinate 129,869, forward strand.
GTGCTAGAGACGGGCCTTCTGGACAGGCACGGTATCGCCCATGTCGGCGTGGCGGGACATCCCGAAGGCAGCCGCGACTTTTCGGAACGGACAGCCATCGAGGCGCTAAAACTCAAGCAGGCCTGGGGAGAGCGCACCGGTGCCAGGATGAGGATCGTCACTCAGTTCGGTTTCGACGCCGACAAATTCATCATCTGGGCTGACGGGTTGAGCGCTTACGGCGTCGACCTGCCGATCCATCTCGGGGTGACCGGTCCGGCAAGGGTCACCACGCTGTTGAAATACGCGGCGCTCTGCGGCGTCGGCAATTCGCTCAACTTCCTGAAGAAGCGCAGCGCATCGCTGGCGGCGCTGGCGACCACCCATTCGCCGGAGAGCTTCGTCGGCCCTATCGAAAACCACGTACGGGAATATCCCGATTCGGCGATTAAGCAGTTTCACGTCTTTCCCTTCGGCGGCATCAAGAACACCGCGAAGTGGCTGGATGAACGAGGCAGTTGGGATTCCGGTGCCGACGTCTATCGATCCTCGAGCGCTTAGGCGGCAGCCCTGGATCGGGCCTGCAGAGCGGTCGCTATCAGCGATGGCTCTCCTCGCTAGGTGCGCAGAGGCCGAAATCGCAGTCGGATGAAGTTGGCTATTTAAGCGGCGCCATCGAGATAGCGTCGGTCGAAAACGCCGTTTGCGAAACCGCGCTTTGCTTCATCGAGTAGGTTCGCCCGGACCATCAGATCGATCGTCGTGCCGAGCGCCTTGTCTGGTACGACGAGACCTTCCGGCCACATGCCCAGGTCGCGCATATAGTCCAGCCCCCGCGCCGCCAGCGACTGGCTGTCGGGCGTCGTGATGCGTTGGAAGATCGGCAGCGTGACGCCATGGCTGGCCGGATCATTCGTTAGCGCATGCGCCTCGATCAACGCCTTCAGGAATCGGGTTACCACCTCTCGGTTCGCGCCCAGCCATGATGCCTTGCCAATGACCGCGGTGAAGATGATTTCCGGGATCACGGCGCTGACCTCACCTAACAGATTGTAGCCTTCATCCTCGGCCAGGAAGTTCCAAGGCGCCGGCTGCGGCGCGCAGTCGATTTCGCCGGCTCGCAACGCGTCCCAGCGCTTGGTGTGGATGCCGGCCAGAACGAAATCATAATCGCCGGGATAGTTAAGCCCTACCTCGGCCAGCATTATCTGCGTGTAGATCGCCGTGCCTTCGGTGAGCGACGACGTGCCGACCTTCCCGCCCTTCAGTTCCGCGAGGGATTTGATACCCGGGCGCGCCACAATGGACATCGGCAGGCGTATGGCGTTCGCCGCCACGATTCGCAGTTCTCCACCTTTGACGAAGTTGGTGACAGCGCCCTCGGGCGGAGTGATCGCGAGATCTGCTTCGCCTTCAAGAACAGACATGGTGGCTTTCTCGACGCTGCCCATGCGTTTGTAGGCGATACGAATGCCGTGCTTTTCGAAAAACCCCTGCTCGTCAGCGACGAAGACCGGCAGCCAGTTGAAACCCTGCGCACCACCGGCTAACCGAAGCTCGGCCAGAATGGTGCCGTCAGACAACGCCATGACGGGTAGCCTCTCTTGCTCTTCGCGGCGGAGGCAGTCGAGGCCAGCGCCTGATCCGTCCACCGCCAATCCATAAATACTAGTGGTATTTCAATACCAAGTGGTATGTCAACCGACAGTTATGCGATCCCGCGGCTTTGGATACCTTTAAACTCTTGCATACCTAATGATATTCAAATACCAATTGGTATGCGAGTGATTTTGAGCGGATTCGGCTTGTGCTGCCCGGCACAACCAGAAGTTAAAATTGCTCGCAAGAACGCAGGCCAATGTGCGCGCGGCAAAACGGAGGAGATTACTAATGAAGTCCTTGGAAGAATATATGCGAGAGTGGGAAAGCCCTGCTAAAATGGTCCAGAACTCGCCCTGGGGCATGGGGTTTGAATTCCCTGTGCAGCGTCAATGGACCAACATCATCGATGAGTTGCAATCATGGCGCAAGACTGCCGTCATGTTCGACCAGTCGTTCCACATGATGGAACTCTATATCAAAGGCGCTGACATCAATCTTCTTCTCAGCTCCCTTGCGATCAATGACTTCAGAAATTTTGGCAAGGACAAGGCAAAGCAGATTACCTGCGTAAATGAGAATGGTTACCTGATTTCAGATGCAATCGTTTTCGGATTGGAAGACGACCTGGCGGTAATTGTCGGACGTCCGCCGGTCTGCAACTGGGTCAATTTCCACATCACACGAGGGGGATGGGACGTCACCTGCTGGCAGGATTTGCCCGGTTGGGAGGACAAAAGCAAACCGCGAACCCATTTCCGTTTCCAGATCATAGGGCCGAGGGCACTCGACATTCTCAACGATGTCAACGAAGGCGCGGAGCTTACGACAAAATTCTTCGGTATGGGCTACATGACCATTGCCGGCGTCGGATGCAGGACCCTATGCCATAGTATGAGTGGCTCCAAAGGGCTCGAAATCTTCGGTCCGATGGGACACAAGCCGGAGGTCGAGGAAGCTCTGGTGAAAGCTGGCGAGAAGCATGGCATGAAGCGTGGCGGAGCACGCGCCTATGGTCCGACCGCCGGCGAGTCCGGGTGGTTCGCTGCACCACTTCCCGCGATCTATACGGGTGAAGCGATGAAGCCTTACCGCGAGTGGTTACCCATGTATTCCATGGAGGGACTGAACTCTGTAGGGGGCAGCTTCGAGCCGGAAGACGTGAGCGATTACTATCTCACCCCCTTCGAATTGGAATATGACAGGCTTATCAACTACGATAGGGAGTTTGTCGGTCGCGACGCCCTTCTGGCGATGAAAGACAGGCCGCATCGCAAGAAGGTCATTTACCGCTGGAGCAAGGAAGGTGTTCTCCAATGCTTTGCAGGCATGATAGAAGGAGGCACGATGCCGCAATTCCTAGATATCGCATCCTCAGAGCTGGGCTGGCAGCACTACGACCGGGTCGAAGTCGAGGGCAGGCTGGTGGGCATATCCGGCTATCCGCTTTATTCGGCCAATGAGCGTGCGTGGCTGTCGGTGGGCATTGTAGATCCGGAATTCTCAACCCCCGGCACCGAGGCGACACTCATTTGGGGCGAGGCTAACGGCGGTACGAAAAAGCCCTCGATCCATGAGCACCGCCAGATCGAAATCGGTGTCGAGATCTGCCCGTGGCCGATCGACACGGATACCCGGTCCACCTATCGGGCACAGAAATAGATACACAATGACTGGTGCATTTTTTTGTCTCGGACGATAGGCAAAAAAGGGCGCTTCGGCGCCCTTTTCTCTCAGACCGCGTGATTGGCAATAATCCCAAGCCAAGCTTGTAAGTGGTGCGGGTGCGTTACTCCGCCGCGACGGAGCCGGTCCTGTTGGCCAAGTTTTTCTCCACCGGCGTTGCGAAGAGGTGGCTTGCGTGAGCGATGACGTTTTCTGTCGTCTCGCGGATATGCCGGTCAACCAGATCCTGCGCCGTGGCGGTGTCGCGGGCGATAACACGGTCCATGATCATCTTGTGTTCGACGTCCTTGGCGCGCCATTGCGGGCGAAACTGCGAGGACATCCTGCGATAGCGGTGAGCACGCTCGAAGAGCTTCTGCCGAATTTCGAGCAGATTTGGCGAGAAACATGCCGTGACAAGAGAAAAGTGGAACGCACCATGCAGCGCGGCCCACTCGTCGGAGAGATAGTAGCTCGCGCCCAGCCGGCTTTGCAGCCGATCCATCCGGTGGAAGCTGGCCATGATGTCCGCTTCCCAGCGATCGTCGCCACGATCGATCGCCAGCTTGATGCACTGCCGCTCGACGAGCACGCGGACATCCGTCAGATCGTTGAGATCAAAGAGCGAGACCGGCGCGACCAGAAAGCCGCGCTGGCCCTCTGCGACGACCAGACCCTCGGCCACCAGGCGCGAGAGTGCTTCACGCAGGGTGGAGAAGCTTACCTCATACATCTCCCGCAGCGCTTCGAACCGCAGCTTCGCACCCGGCTTCAGGGTGCAGCTGATGATGTCGGCGCGCATCCGCGCCAGGACATCCGCGGCACGCGTCTCTCCGGCGGGCTTGAGAGCATTGCCCATGCATGCGACTCCACGTTGAAAGCAGAGTGGAGATTAGTGCGGATTTTCGAAATAATCAAACTTGTCGCATGAAATGCGGGACGGCAGCATCATCGTCGCCGCGAATCCGCTCCGCGCCGTCTTCAGTAAACCACGACACTCCGGATCGACTTGCCCTCGTGCATGAGGTCGAATCCCCTGTTGATGTCCTCGAGCTTCAGCGTGTGGGTGATCATCGGGTCGATCTGGATCTTGGCGTCCATGTACCAGTCGACGATCTTCGGCACGTCTGTGCGACCGCGTGCGCCGCCGAAGGCGGTGCCCATCCAACTGCGGCCGGTGACCAACTGGAAAGGCCGTGTCGAAATCTCCTGGCCGGCGCCGGCGACGCCGATGACGACCGACTTGCCCCAACCGCGATGCGAAGCCTCCAGCGCCTGGCGCATCACCTTGGTATTGCCGGTGCAGTCGAACGTGTAGTCGGCGCCGCCGATCTGGTCGGCACCGCGCTTGGTCATGTTGACGAGGTGGGGGACGATGTCGCCTTCGATCTCCTTCGGATTGACGAAATGCGTCATGCCGAATCGCTCGCCCCATTCCTTCTTGTCGTTGTTCAAATCGACGCCGATGATCATGTCGGCGCCGGCAAGCTTCAGGCCCTGGATGACATTGAGGCCAATGCCGCCGAGGCCGAAGACCACTGATGTCGCGCCCTGTTCGACCTTGGCGGTGTTGATGACCGCGCCGATGCCTGTCGTGACGCCGCAACCGATGTAGCAGATCTTGTCGAAGGGGGCGTCGGGATTGACCTTGGCCACCGCGATCTCAGGCAACACGGTGAAGTTCGAAAAGGTCGAGCAGCCCATATAATGGAAGATCTTGTCCTTGCCGATCGAGAAGCGCGACGAGCCGTCCGGCATCACGCCCTGTCCCTGCGTGGCGCGGATCGCCGTGCACAGATTGGTTTTGCGCGACAGACATGACGGGCATTGCCGGCATTCGGGCGTATAGAGCGGGATGACATGGTCGCCCTTCTTCAACGACGTCACGCCCTTGCCGACATCGACGACGACGCCGGCGCCCTCATGGCCGAGAATGGCCGGGAAGATGCCTTCGGGATCGGCGCCCGACAGCGTGAATTCATCGGTGTGGCAGATGCCGGTCGCCTTGATCTCGACCAGTACCTCGCCATCGCGCGGTCCCTCGAGGTCGACCTCCATGATCTCCAGCGGCTTTCCGGCGGCGACGGCGACTGCGGCACGCGTTTTCATGCGTATTCTCCAAATCTCGATCGGACTCGGCCTACCGGTGGCAGGCGATATCTCCTAGGCAGCGGCCTTTGCCAGCTTCACCTTGTGCCAGGCAATGATGTCCATCAGCTCCGGCGAAAATGCATCATAGGCGGGGATAGCCGCATGGCCGAGCGCGGCGCGCACGCTTGCCATGCCGGTCGCCGGCGTCCCGGTCTCCACCAGGGAGGACACGAAGGCAGCGAATTCGATCTTCGGCTTATAGCCGTCGATCGCCAGTTCCGGGTGCACGAATTCGAGGCCGTAGAAATGGTGATCCGGATCCGACACCGTGCCGACCAAATGCGTCGCGCAGGCCTTGCAGCGCTGGCGCTCGATCTTCTGCGTCGCGTCCACTGCCTCAAGCTTGTCGCGCCGTGCCACGACCGAGACGCTGCCGGCCGGGACGACGGCGATCTGTGCGAAGGCGGCACCGGCAGGTTTCCAGCATTTCGAACAGCCGCACAGATGGTTGTGAGCCACGGCCTGGTTGACCTCGATCTCCACCGGCTCGCTGGCACATCCGCAACGCGCCGTGAATGCTCCGGCCGGCGGGGCCGATGCGTCCCGGTCGACAGCCGGATGCAGCAGGGCCGTCTCGCCGCGCAACGCCTCTGCCCTCGCCTTCAGCGCGTGGTTCAGGGCGTGATAGGCCGTGCGCAGATTGGTATCGATGCTGGGCCAGCGCTCGTCGGCCATAGGCCCGTCGAAGATCTCATTGTGGCGCACCCGCGTGCCGCCATTTGCGTTCGGTTCCAGAATGAAGATGTGCTCGGCGCTGAACACACCGCCCGGCGCCTGGCTCAGCCAGCGCAGCTCGCGCGCTCCAACGATCCGGGTGATTGTCGGATTAACCTCGCGCTCGGGAACGTTGGGCTGCCGCAGCGTGCCCGTGACCTTTTGTCCGACCGTCGTGCGCCCGCGCAGTGCGGGCAGAGCCGGGTTCCATTCCGGATAACACTCGATGTCGTCGAGCACGGCCCACACTGTCTGCGGCGGCGCATCGATGACGATCTCGGTTTCAAGCAAGCGCATGGGACATCCTCTTTTCTGGGCAGCTTCTGACTGGTGACGTGGGTGCCATTAATGGGCGGCGCCGAGATAGGCACTCATGACCTTCGGATCGCTGAGCAGATTGGACGCCGTATCTTCCCCGGTTATCCTGCCGGTCTCGATCAGGTAGCCGCGCGCCGCCGTCTTGAGGCTGAGGCGCGCGTTCTGCTCGACGAGCAGGATGCCGAAACCTTCGGCGGCGATCGTAGCCAACGATTTGAAGAGATCCTTGGACAACAGCGGCGAAAGCCCCAGCGAAGGTTCATCGAGCATCAGGATCTCCGGCTTCGACATCAGCGCCCTGCCGATCGCGACCATCTGCTGCTCGCCGCCGGACATGGTCTGCGCCAGCTGGCCGCGGCGCTCGGCCAGACGCGGAAACAAGCCGTAGACGAAATCGATCATCCTGCCGGCATCGAGCTTCGCCCGTCTGGCATGGCTTCCAAGCCGCAGGTTTTCGGCCACGGTGAGCTCACCGAAGATGCCGCGGCCCTCGGGCACCAGCGCCACCCCTTCCTCGACCATGAGGTGGGCTTCGACCCTCGTGACATCCTTGCCGTTGATGACGATCCTGGTGCCTGGCTCCGTCCCCACCAGTCCCGCGATGGCCGCGAGCAGGCTCGACTTCCCGGCGCCGTTAGCGCCGAGGATGACGCAGATTTCACCCTTCGAAACATGCGCGGAGACGCCTTCGAGCGCGACGTGGCGGCCGTAGCGGACGCCAAGATTTGAGACCTCAAGCATCGTCGTCTCCCAGATAGGCGCGCACCACCTCCGGATCGGCCAGGACATGGGCCGAGGTGCCGTCGGCGATCTTGACGCCGGAACTCATCACGACGCAGCGCCCACAGAGCGAGCGGATGGCGTCCATCACATGCTCGACCATGATGATCGTCCGGCCCTGGGCGCTGATTTCGCTGATCAGTTCGATACCGATCCTGAGCTCGCTCGGATTGAGGCCGGCGAGCCATTCGTCGAGCAGAAGCACGTGAGGGTTGCCGGCAAGGGCGCGGGCGAGCTCGATCCGCTTCTGGTCGATATAGGTCATTGCCGTGACGGGCTGCTCCTCGCGCCCCTTCAGCCCCACCCGCTCGAGAAGCTCATAGGCGAGCGAGCGAGCCTCTCCGCCCCAGAGCCTGTTGTGCCCAAAGACGGCGCCGGCGACGACGTTCTCCACCGCGCTCATCGACGGCAGGACGCGCACCAGCTGGAAGGTCCGGGCGACACCGATCCGGGATATCCTGTGCACCGGCAGGCCACCGATCGGTTGGCCTGACAGTCGGATGCTTCCCGATGTCGGCGACAGCGCGCCCGAGATCAGGTTGAGCATGGTGGTCTTGCCCGAACCGTTCGGGCCGATCAGCCCGAGCAGCTCGCCCTGGCCAACCTCGAAGCTCACGTCGTTCACCGCGACGAGACCGCCGAAAGTCTTGCGCGCACGTTCTATGCTCAGCAGCGGCACGCTCATCTGACCTCCTCCGCTGTCTTTGCCAGCAGGCCGCTTTCGGTGGAGCGGCGGGCATGAAACAGCGCCTCGAGCCGGCCCGTGACGCCGTCAGGAAGCACATAGACGATCGCCAGGAAGGCGATGCCGACGATCACCGCCGTCTGGTTTGGAAAGTTGCTGGATATGAAGTCCATGATCAGGGTGAAAGGGACGACACCGACCAGCGGCCCCCAGAGGCGTCGCGTGCCGCCGAGCATCGGCATAATGACGACCATGAAGGAGGTCATTGGATTGAAGGCGGCGTCCGGCGTGATGTAGGAGTAGCGGGGCGCCATGATCGCGCCGGCAACGGCGATGAAAGACCCTGAGATCGCGAACAGGATAATCCTGGCGCGCGCGGTGTTGACGCCGACATGGCGCGCCACAGCCTCGTCATTTCCGATGATGCGCAGAGCCAGACCCAGCCTAGACCTGTTGACGAGCCAGCCGGTGATGAAAACGACCACCGTCAGCGCGAGCAGCATCCAGTAGAGATGCGTTTCGGTGAGGTCGGTGAAGACATAGAGCCCAATCGCACCACCGAAATTGGTCTGCACCCAGGTGACGATCTGGCCGATGAGTTCGGCAAGGCCGAGGGTGAAGATCACGAAATAGACGCCCGAGAGCCGCAAGGTCGCCAGGCCGACCAGCAGGGCCAGCACGGCGCCCGCCGCGATCGCGATGAGGATCAGCACCGGGAAAGGCAGGACGTCGATGAAGATCGCGACGGCATAGGTGCCGACGCCGAAGAAAGCAGCGCTTGCCAGCGAAACCAGGTGGGTGGGGCCCGAAAACAGCGCCCATGCCGTGCACATGGCGGCAGAGAGCATGATGTTGACACCGATGGTGAGCCAGAACCCTTCCGTCACCACCGGCAGAAGGGCGAGCACGGCCGCGCCGGCGAGGCCGGCGCCGAGAGCGAGGAATTCGTTGCGCGGGATGTTCATCAGGCCGGCCGCTTTCCGAAGATGCCCTGCGGCCGGAACAGCAGGACGAGGATGAAGAGGGCGTAGTTGGCGGCAAGTGTCAGTCCCGGATCGAGGAGGCTGGCCACGGCGGTCTCGGTCATGCCCAGGACAAGAGCCGCCAGAACGGCGCCGCGAATATCGCCGACCCCACCCATGATGACGATGATCAGCGCCTTCATGGTGAAGACCACGCCCATCGAGGTGTTGAAGGTGTAGAAGGTCGAGAGCAGCGTGCCGGCGCAGGCGGTGATCGTTCCCCCCAGCGCAAAAGCGAAGGCGGCGGTCTTGCGCACGTCGATCGCCACCAGCCGTGCGGCGCGCGGATCGACGGCGACCGCGCGAACCGCCGTGCCGCGGTCGGTACGATAGAGAAAGATATAGAGCGCCACGGCAATGACGGCGGCCGCGACGAAGGCGACGACCCGGTTTAGGCCGAAGGAATTGCCCATGATCGTGAATGGCCGGGCGAGGAATTCATAGTTGAAGTAGTCGCCGCCGAAGAGCAGGAGCATCAGTCCCTGGAACAGGAACAGCAGCCCGAACGTCGCGAGGATGGAATCGACCTCGAGCATGCCGCGGTTCTTGGCCCGCTTGACCAGCGGCTGCATCAGCCAGACGTAGATCAGCCAGTTGACGACGAAGGCGACGGGCCCGATCACCAGCAGGCCGAGCAGCGGATTGATGCCGAGCCCGGTGTAGAGCCAGAAGGTGACGAAACACGCGGCGACGAGGGTCTCGCCATTGGCAAGGTTCATGATGCGCGCAACGCCGTACTGGAGCGTGAGTCCGAGCGCGATGAGCGTGTAGGTGCCCCCAAGGAGCAGGCCGGTTAAGAGGATCTGCATTGGTCGACTGTGCTCGCGGTTCCAGACCCGGCGTCACGAGGACGCCGGGCAAAGGGGAGGATCATGTCAGTTGGCAGGCCAGGCCGGCTTGAGCACGGGCTGCTGGGCGCCCTGGAGGTTGCCGGTGGCCCTGACACCGTGGACGACGCCACCGCTCCACTGGCCGACGGTCCAGTTGTTGTTGTTGATGTTGTCTTCGAAGTGGACGTCGCCGAGAACGGTCTTGAAAGTGCCCGTCTGGATCTCCTTGTTGAGCGCCATCTTGTCGAGACTGCCGACCCGCTCGACAGCCTGCTGCAGGATCTCCAGGCTGGCATAGGCGACGGGGCTTGCCCACCAGTCGGCCTCCTGGCCGGTCGCCTCCAGGTGCTCCTTGCGATAGGCCTGGAACACCGGATCGCCGGCATTGACGCCGCCCATGATCAGGATGCCGTTTGCGGCGGCCCCGAAGCGCTTTCCATAGGCGTCGAGATTGCCGCCGACGCTGACGAAGAACGCCTTGGGGTCGAACTTCTGCAGCTGAGCCTGCTCGGTCAGCGCGAAGCTGTCGGGCGGGTAGGAATAGGCGACGAAGGCATCGGCGTTCGCCGCCTTGGCGCCGGCGATCACCGGGGCGAGATCCTGGTTGCCGAGCGGATAGGAGGATTCGTAGACGATGTCGAAGCCTGCCTGCTTGAGCGCCGGCTTGCCGGTCTTGATCATCTCGAGGCCGAAAGCATCGGAGACGTTGACGACGGCAACCTTGTTGCCGATCATCTTGCCGGTGTCGTGCAGGTCCTTGAGCGTGCCGACGATACCGTCGGCAATGCCCTGCGCCGGACCGAGCAGCCAAAAGGTGTTCGGCCAGCGCTTGACGAACTTGTCGAGATCGTTGGCGTTGCCCGTCGAGACGATCTGTGGGTAGCCATATTTGGCGATCAGCGGGGCGGTCGCCAGGTTGAGGCCGGTCGAATAGGGCGGGATGATCAGGTCAACCTTGTCCTGAGTGGCGAGGCGCTGAATGTTCTTGACCGCCTCTTCGGGTGTCGACTTGTCGTCATATTCGACAATCTCGATCGGCCGCTTCCGGTCACCGACCTTGAGGCCGCCGGACTTGTTCACCTTGTCGACCCACAGCTTGATGTTCGGCCAAAGCACGCCTGCCGCGCCGCCCGAGAGGGGTCCGGTCTTGGAGGCGCTGACACCGATCCTGACCGGTTCTTCCGCGATGGCGGCACTGAAACTGGCGAGCGCCAGCCCAGCCGAAAGCATGAGCACGTTGAAACTGCGTCGCAACATCGAAAGTCCTCCCGGTTGTGGTTGCTTTGGACGCTCCCCTCGCCTCGCCCTTGCGAGACCGAGTGGATCGGCCGATCCCTTGCGATATTGCCCAGCTCCTCTTTCCTCCGCGGCTCAGCAATTTCGTAAATATGTGTATTTTCGTTATTTCTGCATGTGGACGATTTTTTTTCAAGACGAGGCCGGCATATCCTTGCCCGCTTCACCTCGGAGCGACTTCTGCTTTTTCATTTAGATACTTTATGGTATGCAAATACCTGTCGGAATGTCAATGTCAAAGGTTTGCTGGACGCGTTGCGCCCTACGCATGCAGATCTGCGGCGCCTCAGGCGGGACTTTTGGCAAGGGTCTCCAAAGCCACGCCCGGATCCAGCACCTGAGCGGGGTCGGGGCTGACTGCGGCGGCGAGCAGGCGCTTTCCAACGAGGTAGTCGCGCGGCGCATTAAGCCCGTCGACGGCCACCAGCCGGTTGTCGCGGAAATACCAGTGCGAACGGCCTGCTCCCTGCCCCCGCCGAACCACCACCGTATCGCCGGGCCTGGACAGGCCCGCAATCTGCAGCTTGAGGTCGAACTGATCGGACCAGAACCAGGGCTTCGGCTTGTAGGATTGGCGCGCACCCATGATGTTGCGGGCGACAAGATCGGCGCTGTCGATGGCGTTGCCGACGCTTTCCATGCGCAGCCCGCCTTCCGGCAAGGAGAAATTGGCGCAGTCGCCGGCGGCCCAGATGTAGGGGTCGCCGGTGCGGCCGTGGGAATCGACGACGACACCGTTTTCGATGGCGAGGCCGGCCCCGCCGGCAAGTGCCGTTTCCGGCATGCCGCCAATGCCCGCCAGCACGACGTCGGCCGCAATGACGGTGCCGTCTCCAAGCCTGGCCCCGGTGACTCGGTCCGAGCCGAGGAGCTCGCCGACCGCGGCACCCAGATGAAACGACACGCCCCTTGAACGGTGAAGCACTTCGACGGCAGTGGCGGTCTCCGCCGAGGCGACCCGCGCAAGAAGCCGATCGGCGGCTTCAACCACATCCACCGCCATGCCTTTTCCGCGCGCGACGGCGGCGATCTCAAGGCCGATATAGCCGCCTCCGATGACCAGCAGCCTCCCGCCCTTGTCGAAGACCTCACGCAGTCGATCGATGTCGGCCAGGCTACGGATCGTGAAAATGCCTGCCAGCCCCCGCGAGACGGCGTCAGGCAGTATGCGCGCCTTAGACCCGGTCGCCAGCACGAGACGATCGTAGGCAAGCGTGCCGCCGTCGGCGAGACGCAGGCTCCGCTGCGCCCGGTCGATGGCAACGACCCCGGTTCCGAGCCTGAGCGTGATCTGGTTTTTGGCGTACCAGTCCTGAGGCTTCAGTTTCAGCCGGTCCCGCTCGAGTTCACCCAGGAGATAGTCCTTGGAGAGCGGCGGACGCTGGTAGGGAGGATGCGGCTCGTCACCGATCAGGACCAGCGATCCGGCAAAGCCGTTTGCCCGCAATTTCTCGGCGGTTGAAAGACCGGCCTGTCCGGCGCCGACGATCACGACGCTGCTGTCGCTGCCTGGGCTGGCACTGGCGGGATGATCGGCCTCACGATGCATGTCGAGGGACCTGCAATCACGCGGACGGAATGCGGACGGCAACGTTGTCGAGCACGTCGCTGATCTTGATCTGGCAGCTCAGCCGGCTGCCTGCTTCGCGCGGCGCCTCGGCAAAGTCGAGCATGTCGTTTTCATGCTCGCTGATCGGTCCGAGCGCCGACATGATCTGGTCGGGCAACACGACATGACATGTGGCGCAGGCCGCCGAGCCGTTGCATTCGGCAACAATGCCGGGAACGCTGTGCTCAAGCGCGGTTTCCATCAACGAACGGCCGTTGCGGGCCTCGACTGCAAGTTCCTCGCCGCCAGCGAGGAGAAATCTGATCGTCGGCATCAAAACTCTCCTTCAAGCGTCCCAAACGACGGGCATGTGGGTCGGGCCGCGAAACACCCAGCCTCTGACGCGGACGAGCTCGGGGTCCTTGAGCCTCAGGTTGCGCAGCCGCTCGAACACCATCGGCACGGCGATCTGGCTGACCAGCGCCCGCGACACCCATGTGCCGGCGCAGAAATGCGAGCCGGCGCCGAAAGCCAGATGCGACTTCTTCTCGCGAAAGACATCGAACCTTTCGGGATCGCTGAAACGGCGGTCATCATGGTTGGCAGCACCCACGCACAGGCCCACCTGCTCGCCCTCGCGGACCAGCGTTCCCGAAATCTCGACATCGCGGGTCAGGCGACGCGGATACATGCCGATCGGCGAGATCCAGCGCACCGCTTCCTCGAACGCCTGCCCCCAAAGAGATGGCTCGGCACGAACGCGCGCCAGCTGGTCGGGGTTCTGCAGCAGGCCGAGAATCAAGGTTAGGATCGAATCGCGCGGTTCGTTCAGGCCGCCGCCGATCGCGACCTTGATGTTGGCGTAGATCTGCTCGACCGTCTGGCCGGCCTGAAGCATCGAAGACAGCATGGAGGCATTGGGATCGTCGCGATGAAGCGGGAGCATCCTGTCGACGGCGCTCTCCACTCCCTTGGCCGCTTCCTTTGCCTTGCGGGCGATGTCGGGGTTGTGCGAATAGTTACCGGAGCCGTCGATCAGCGATTGGGACCACAACACCATGGTCGGCCAGTCGACGCCTTCGATGCCCAGTATGTCGCAGAGCGCGCGTGCTGCGATGGGTGCCGCCAGGTCCTCGAACAGTTCAGCCTCGCCCTTGTGCTCGATCTGCGAGATGACGTCAGCGCAGATAGCCTGCATCGGCTCGGCCCAGCACCGCTTGACGACACCGGGGCGCAGGCTCGGATCGATCGCCGCTCTCTCGCGGGCGTGGTCCTCGCCGTCCTTGCGCATCAGGTTCGGCCCGATCACCGTGTTCAGCAGCGACTGAGGATTGACCGAGGAGAATGTCTCGGGATCGCGCTCAATGGCCATGATGTCGTCGAAGCGCGTCACCATCATGATGTTGGCCGCCTCGACCTTGACCACAGGCCCGAGATCACGGACGCGCTTGAAGACTGGATATGGATTGGCAAGCAGGTCATCGAACGTAACGTCGTCGACCACTTTCACGGCTTCGGCCATCGGTTCCTCCCTTGCGAGAGAAGAATTAAGAAGATCCTGGTGTATTCAGCAATGCGATGGGTTAGATGTAGGTCATCGAAAATTTGCATGTAGGATCCGCCGTGCTGTCCGACGATCTTTCCCGAATAGACCTCGCCGCCCTGCAGGCACTTGTCGCCGTCCAGAACCGGGCCTCCTTCTCCGATGCCTCAGAGCTTCTGGGTGTCAACCAATCCACTGTCAGCTATGCCATCAAGCGACTCAGAAAGGCCTTCAACGATCCACTGTTCGTGCGCCAGGGCAACGCGATCGTGGCGACCGACAAGGGCGATCAGCTCGCCCAGCAGGCCCGCGTCATCCTCGAACGGATGGAGTCTATCTCCTCGCCGTCAGGGTTTGATCCCGCCATCGCCGAAGGAACGGTGACTGTGTCGTGCAATCACCACGAGCGGATGTTCCTCATTCCGGACTTCCTGCGTCGGGCCCAGAAGGAGGCACCGAACGCTGCGATCCACATTTTCGAGTCGGCCGTCGACGGCAAGCAGCAGCTGAAGGAGAACACCTGCGACATCGTGCTGGGACCGGTCTCGATCTTGGGCGACATCTACTACCGCAGGAAGATGTTTTCCGATCACTATGCCTGCGTCATGGACCCGGCGCACGAGCTGGCGCGGGGCGTATTGACGCTTGAGCGCTACTGCGCCTCGCGACATGTCGCGGTCACCCATAACGGGCGCTGGGAGGCGCTGTATTTCGCCGCGCTGCGCGCAAAAGGGATCGAGCTGGAGCCCGATGTCACCGTCTCCAGCCACGACATACTGGAACGGCTGATACCGGGTTCGAAACTGGTGGCGACGATCCCGTTCAGGCTCGCCAGCCGCCTGTCGGACCGGCTGGCGCTGCGGCCCTTCCCGATGGATGTCTTCATCCAGATCGACATGTACTGGACGGAGCGCACCCATCATTCGGGCCTGCACCGCTGGGCCCGCCAGATCCTGGCCGAGGTCGCCGAGAAGAATCTCAGCGACGACGATCCGCGCAGCCCGAGAAGGGACAAGCGGCAGCCCGCCTGACGAACAGGCATGGCAATGCGGCGCAAGTCGCGGCAAGGACCGGCGGATAGGCTCCCGGCCAAACGCCCCGCCGCGCCGGCTGTCGCTCTACTGTGTCCTTGCGCCGAGCATGACGACCGAAATCGTCACCGGCTCGGAGAAGGGATTGCGCCAGGCATGGCGCGCGCCTTGCTGCACCACGGTGTCCCCCTGCTTGAGTTCGACGGACTTGCCGTCGTCGAGTTCAAGCACGAGCCGGCCCTTGACGACGGTGACGTAGTCGACGGTCGGCGTCTGATGCATGCCGGGATTGTCCATTTCGAAGCGCTCGGCGATGCCGGGCGCGGCCTTGAGGTGCTCCGGGCCCGCCAGTTCCGGCTTCCAGTCGCCCGACATCATCACGCTGTCCGGCGGGAAGGTGATTATCCAGAAGACGGAACCACCGACCGAAGCGAGCATGGTGCCTTCGCTGGCCATCGGGTCGGCTCCACCCACCTTGGTGAGATCCGGCGTGGCGTCGATTGTCCACTGGGGCGAGGAGACGAAGCCTGGAGTGTGCTGGAGCGCCATCTCGCGCGGCGAGGCACCGTCGCTGATGAATACGGATTTGCCTTCGGCGTTCTTGCCGGTGACGACACGGCGGATCTTCATGTGCAGTCCTCCCAAAAAGATCGTAGATACCATCCGGTATCAGAGTACTATAAGGTACGCAATTACGGATGAATGACAAAATTGGAGAAGCCGCCATGGCGCTGCGCAATGCCGGAGATGGCCTCGTTGACCTTCTCCATCGGCGTGGCCTGCGTTTCGAGAAGGTCGAAGCTGACCATGCCGTTCCCGACGAGGTCGGCCATCTCCTGGCCTTCCGCGGTGGTCAGCCATGCCGAGCCGATGAGGCGCTGGTTACGATCCATGAGCGTGTGGACATCGACAGACACCGCGCCCATCACCGCGCCGATATCGACCGCGACGCCGCCTCGGCGCAACGCCTTGAGCCCCGCCAGGAAAGGTTCGTGGGGCGTGCCGGGCCCATTGCAGTCGATGAAGGCGTCGACGCCTTCGCCGTCAGGCGTCTTCGAGCGCGCCCATGCATCAGGCATGCCGTCGTCCAGCGAATGCGTCTCGATGATGCCAGGCGCCAGGGCTTCGATTTCCTTGAGCAGCTTGCGGTCGCGGCCGGTGCCGAGGATTTTCTTCACGCCGAAGACCGGGCCGAAGAGAGCAATGGAGATGCCGAGCGTCCCGGAAATGCCGTTGACCAGCAGCGTGTCGCCAGGCCCGACCCGCGCCTTCTTCAGAGCCGAGTAGCCGGTGCCCATGTAGCCCAGGCGCGCGGCCTGGTCGAAGGCCATATTGTCGGGGAGCGCCACGATCGCCGAGGCGGGTGCTGCCACGTATTGCGAGATGCCGCCGACGGGATAGTCCCCGAAGGTCTGCAGCGCCTCGTGGCTGAAACCGAAATAGCCCTGGAAGGCATAATGGCGGCACGCGATCGTGTCGCCGCGACGACAATGGCGGCAGGTGCCGCAGGAGCGGCCCGGATTGACGTAGACACGATCTCCGGCCTTGAGATTGTGGACCTGGCTGCCGACGGCTGCGATCTCTCCGGCCGGATCCAGCCCAAAGATAGCCGGCAGCGGCGGCTGCGGCATATGGGGGAACCAGGTCGGCCACATTGCCAGAATGTTGGCGAGGTTCGGCACGATGCCGCAGGAGCGAACCCGCACGAGCACATCCATCGAACCGAGCTGCGGAACCGGCACATCCTCGATCTTCAGTTGCCCGCCCACTTCATGCATGCGCGCGGCCTTCATCGTCACCGGAATTGCTGTCACGTGAATATCTCCCTTTCACTCAAGCCAGCACGGCCGAATGGATCGGCCGCTGGCGGGCCTCCTCCCGAGGCACAGACCTAGCTCTCATATTTTTTTCGAAATATCAATCGTTTTTCGTAAACTCATCGTGGTCGCTGAGAGCGTATGACGAGCAC
Organism: Mesorhizobium sp. Cs1299R1N3; assembly: GCF_037179625.1. Taxonomy (NCBI): domain Bacteria; kingdom Pseudomonadati; phylum Pseudomonadota; class Alphaproteobacteria; order Hyphomicrobiales; family Phyllobacteriaceae; genus Mesorhizobium; species Mesorhizobium sp. Cs1299R1N3. The sequence goes on from NZ_JAPYKQ010000010.1 coordinate 147,000, forward strand.
AGAGGCTTCAGTCTGGCCGCTTCGGGCAAAAATCCACGTTTCGGCCACCAAACGACTCTCGCCCAACGACTTGCTTATTTTCGAAAATTCGTTTTAGTCGAAGACGCGTTTCGAGTAAGGGAGGTCCTGGTGAAATTTGCTTCCTTCGTTGACAGCTCCGGCCCCGGCTATGGAATCGTCGACGGTGACAGTATCCTGCGGCTCGATACCGCTGCCGGCGCGCCGCCGGATCTCAGGACCTATATCGGCGACCGTTTTCCCGATCTGAACCCATCCGAAGGCGCCCTCAAGGCCACTCTGCTCTCCGATGTCAGCTTGCTTTCGCCAATTCCCAATCCGGGCAAGATCTTCTGCATCGCCACCAATTTTCACGAGGAGGGCAAGGCTGCGCCGCAATATCCGCTCCTGTTCATGCGCCATGCCGAGGCGCAGACCGGGGATCGCGGCGCCATCCTCAAGCCTGGTGTGTCGGACAAGCTTGATTTCGAGGGCGAGCTCGCGGTGATCATCGGCCGTCGCGCGCACAGAGTGACCCCAGCCGACGCGATGGCCCATGTCGCAGGCTATGCCTGCTTCAACGAAGGCAGCGTCCGCGACTGGCAGAAACATTCGAGCCAGTTCACACCGGGCAAGAACTTCTACCGTAGCGGCGCATTCGGTCCCTGGATGGTCTGCACGCGCGAGATCCCGGATCCGGCGCGACTGAGGCTGGAGAGCCGGGTCAATGGCGTGGTGAAGCAGCAGATCACGATGGACCAGATGATCTTCGACGTCCCCTGGCTCGTCTCCTACATCTCGACCTTTGCTCCGCTCGATCCGGGCGACGTCATCGTCACTGGCACGCCGTCGGGCTTCGGCGCCAGCCGCAATCCGCCGGAGTTCCTGTTCCCGGGCGACATGGTCGAGATCGATATCCAGGGCATTGGAACACTGCGGAACATAGTCGTGGCCGAAACCTCCAGCCACATCGATATTTCGCAATAATATTGTAATTTCGAAAATCATTGCGCCAGCTCGCCTGTTGATCTAAGAGAGTGGCCAGGGGCCGTGTTGCGGCCGCGAGAGGAGAATGCTGATGCACCTGGTGTTTGGGATCGGCCACATCAAGCTGAATGTCCGCGAGGTCCGGCCGATGGTTCATGACTCGACGGAGATTCTCGGTCTGCGGGTCACCAGGCGGGCGCCAGCCGAGACATGGCTGAGTTCCAATGGCCGCACGGCCGAGCTTGTGCTTATCCAGTCCGATGAGAATTCCTGCCATACGATCGGGCTCGAGGCCATGACCGCAGATGCGGTCGCCGAGGCCGCTTCGCGCGTCGAGGGCGCCGGCTGCCGGATCCTGTCGCGCGGGCCCAGCCTTGCCTGCTGCGATGCCGGCGTCACCTTCGCGACGCCCGAGGGGCTGCGCTTCGAGATCCACACCCCGGCGCGCGACGACATGTACAATCCGCGCTACGCCACTAACGGCATCAAGCCGCGACGGATCGATCATATCAATCTCATCACGCCGGACCCGGTCGCCACAAGGCGGCAACTCACGGACATCTGCGGCATGCAACTGACCGAGCGGATGGTGAACGAGGCGCTCAGCTGGATGCATGGCGGCAACCGCCAGCACCACATTCTCGGTCTGGTGAAAGGTCAGGTCGGGCTTCACCATTACTCGTTCGAGTTCAATCATTTCAGCGACTACTGCCGCCTCGGCGACATTCTCGACGGATTTGATCGCCAGGTCATGTGGGGGCCGGGCCGCCACCGCCCCGGCGACAATACCTACGCCTACTATCTGGATGCCAGCGGCGCCATGGTGGAATGTTCCGGGGCCATGCACACGGTCGCCGACGACGCGCATTTCGTCCCCAACATCATCACCAATCTGGAGCGTCCGGCAAATGTACGCCAGATGAATGTCTGGGGATCGCCCGCTCCGCAGGAATGGCGAGAGCATCATTTTCCGTTCGCCAGGATCGATTGACTGGCGAGGCGCGGCCGCTCGCCGCGCCCGCGCATCGCACGACCAAGGCCAAGTCGAAGCAGCTTCCGCTTGAGCGCGTCGCTGCCCATAGGAGATCGCCATGCAGGAAAGACTGACATTCCAATCGGACGGCCTGAAGCTGTCGGCGGTGCTCCATATCCCGGACACCCACCGCCCCGGAGAGAAGCTGCCGGCCTTCATCGTCTGCCACGGCTTCGTCGGCTCCAAGGACGAATCCCACGCCCAGATCCAGGCGGAGATGATGGAAAAGTTCGGCTACGCCGCGCTGCGCTTCGACTTCCGCTGCTGCGGCGAGAGCGAGGGCGAACGCGCGCAGGTGCGCTGCTTCGACCAGGTCGCCGACGCCAAGAATGCGCTCACCTTCCTCACCAGCCGACCGGAGATCGATGCCAGACGCATCGGCATCACCGGCCATAGCTTCGGCGCCGCCGTCTCGGTCTACACCGCCGGCGTCGACGAACGGGTCGCTTGCGTCATCTCCTCATGCGGCTGGGGACACGGCGAGCGCAAGTTCCGTGGCCAGCACCCGACGCCCGAGGCCTGGGAACGTTTCACGGGCCTGCTGGAGAAGGGGCGCGAGCATAAGCGGCAGACTGGCGAGAGCCTGTGGATCTCACGCTTCGATGCCGTGCCGATCCCGGAGAAGCTGCGCAAGAACCTGTCGCCCAAGGCGATCATGGAAATCCCGACAGAGACGGCATGGAGCATGATGAATTTTCGGGCCGAGGATGTCGTGGCCAACATCGCGCCCCGACCGGCCCTGTTCTTCCACACTGCCGACGACATCATCACGCCGACCGAGCAGTCGATCCGCCTGTTCGAGAAGGCGGGACAGCCGTCGGAGCTAATGCTGATCAGCGGCACCGCCCACTTCCCGCTGGCGCCGGAAGACGCGCCGCGCACCAAGATGATGATCAAGGGCTGGCTCGACAAATTCTTCCCGGCAACGCCCGCAGCCTGAGGTCAAACGGCCAGACCAGGAGACATCCAGATGCCCGTTGCCCAGAAGGCCGAACTCATCGACTTCACGAGCGCGCTGCTCGCAGCCGCCGGCTATACGCCGCACGAGGCAGCCCAGACCGCAGACTTGCTGGTGTGGGCCAACCTGCGCGGCGCGGATTCGCACGGCGTTCTCAGAGTGCCGCGCTATGTCGAGATGATCGAGACCGGCGTCGTGCGCCCCGGCCAGCAGCCGAAAGCGGTGCGGGAATTCGGCGCGACCTGCGTCTTCGACTACGGCAAGGCGCCCGGCGCCGTCGCCATGCAGCATGCGGCCGGAAAGGCGGGCGAGCTGGCGCAGGCCTTGGGGGTCGGCTGGTGCGGCGCCCGCGCCATCTCTCATGCGGGCGCGATCGGCTATTTCACCGCCCATCTCGCGCGCCGCGGCCTGATCGGCATTGTCATGACCGCCTCGAGGCCGTTGATGAGCTATTTCGGCGCCAAGGGCGAGGCGCTTTCGACCAATCCGCTGTCGATCGCCGTACCACGACCTGACGGGGCTGATCCCATCGTGCTCGACATGTCCACGGCCGCCGTAGCGCTGGGCAAGATCATGGCGGCCAAGGATGCCGGCAATCCGATCCCGCTCGGTTGGGCGATCGATGCCAATGGCGCCGAGACAAGCGATCCGCATGCGGTGGCGGCCATCCTGCCGATGGCCGGACCGAAGGGATCGGGGCTATCGCTGATGATCGAGATCCTGTCGAGCGTGCTGGTGGGCAACGCCGTCATCGCGCCGTTCCTGGGCGGCGAGGCGAAGGGCGGCTTCAACGGCCTGGCGCTCGCCATCGACCCAGCGGCCTTCGGCGATGCAGCTGCCTTCCTCTCGGCGGTGGAGGATCTCGCGGCCGCTATTCACAAGCTCGATCCTGTAGCAGGCGCCGATGGCGTGCGACTGCCAGGCGAACGCGGCTTCGAGACCGAGCGCCAGCGCCTTGCCAACGGCATCCCGCTGGCGAACGGCACGGCGAAGAACCTCAAAGAGGCTGCCATGCGGCTGGGGCTCGCCGTGCCGGCTTTCCTCATTTGATGCCGTGAGGCCGACGACTGGCCGTAGCGACGAGAGGATCAGGTGGAAACACAGGTTGAAGCGGACGTCGTCGTGATCGGGCTCGGCCCGGTCGGTATCACGCTGTGCAATCTCCTCGCGGCCGGCGGTGTCCGGGTTGAAGGCCTCGACGCCGCCGAGGACGTTTATGCGCTGCCTCGCGCGATCGGCATGGACCATGAGGTGATGCGCATCTTCCAGAACATCGGCGCGGCCGATGCCGTTGCGACGGCGACAGGGTCTTACCGTCCCTCTGAATATAGGTCGGCCAATGGGACGTTGTTGCGCCGGTTCGAATCCCCCGCCGAACCCTATCCGCTCGCTTGGCCGCCGTATCTGACCTTTCTTCAGCCTGAGCTTGAACGGGTCTTGCGCGCCAATGCCGCGCGGTTCCCCAACCTGACGCTGCGCACGGAAACAGAACTTGTCGGGCTCGACAGACCCGAAAGGCCGGTGCTGACGCTTCGCGACAAGAAAAGCGGCGAACAGACACAGCGCACCCCGCGCTACGTCGTCGCTTGCGACGGCGCCAACAGCTTCATCCGGCGAGGGCTTGGCATTGCGCTGGAGGACCTCGACTTCGACGAACCCTGGTTGGTCATTGACATGATGCTGGAGGACCCGAACGCATCGTTGCCGGAGACCAATGTCCAATTCTGTAATCCCGCGAGCCCCACACACCTATGTTTGCGGGCCGGGCCGGCTGCGACGCTGGGAATTCATGATCCTGCCCGGCGAAGATCCGGCGGAGATCAACTGGCCGGAGCGGATCTGGGAGCTGCTTTCCCCCTGGTCGCGGCCGGACCAGGCAAGGCTCTGGCGCTCGGCGACCTACAATTTCCACGCGCTCGTCGCCGAGCAGTGGCGGGTGGGCAGTGTTTTCCTGGCCGGCGATGCTTGTCACATGATACCGCCGTTTCTGGCGCAGGGAATGGTGCAAGGAATAAAGGACGCGGCCAATCTTGCCTGGAAGCTCATCCATGTGATCGGCGGCGGATCGGAGCGTCTGCTCGACAGCTACGAGGCCGAGCGCAAACCGCTCGTGCGCGAAGTCATCGAAATCACCAAGCGGCTCGGAAAGGTCATCTGCGAGCTCGATCCGGCAAAAGCCAGTGCTCGCGATACCGAGATGCTGGAAGCCATGCGCGCCGGCCGGGGCGTCCAGGTCCGGCAGAACCTCTTTCCGCCGATCCGTCATGGGCTGATCGCCGCCAGCTTCGAAGGGCGACCTGGAGCAGGTGTCGGCGAACCCTGTCCGCAGCCATGGATCGTCGGGCCTTCCGGCCGCATGCGGCTCGATGATTCCCTGCCGCCCGGCTTCCAGTTACTGATTGCCGGCGACATGGACCTGTCCCCCGGCCTTCTCGACAAATCGCGGCAGGCTGGGATTGCCGTTCACCGTATCGCGCAGGAGCGGTCCTATCCCTCGTTCCTCGTGGAAGAGGACCGCGTGCTGGCGGAGTGGCTCAGATTGAGAGGCGCGCGCGCCGTCCTGGTCCGGCCCGATCACGTGGTCTTCGGCCTGGCAGGCGATGCTCGCGAGGCCGAGTTGCTGGTCGATCAGTTGCAAGTCATGCTGGATGCAGCAGCGTCGATGACGTTAGGCGCCGACGCGGTGGCTTAAGCGCGGGCTGCCGGCCGCTTCGCATGCCGATAGAGGTGGGCCTCATGCATCGACGTGAGAGTGGCCCTGACCATTTCACCTGGCGAGTCGTCCTTCATGAAGCTCGACAGGCCGCCATAGATCAACTCGAGGACGACGCCGCCGACATAGAGCGGTTCGATGTCGGATCCACCATAGGCGAAAAGCTTCCCGGACAAGAGTTTGCCCAGCCCCACCCACTGATCCCTGAACAAGCGCAGATGCCGCTCCTCGAGCGTGTTGTCCCGGCGGGCGATCCGCAACAGATCGATGGCCAGCGTTCCCCAGCGCTTGTCCTTCGCACGCTGGTTGGCCCAGTCGCACATGGCATCGATGATCTTCTTTGGATCACTGATGTCATCGAGCAGCTTGGTGAGTTCAACCACGTCACCACCTGCGTGAAGCTCCAGCAATTGCAGGAATATCTCTTCCTTGTTTTCGAAGTTCGAATAGAAGGCGCCCTTCGAATATCCGGCTTCCTCGGCGATACGCTCGATGGTCGCGCCGGAATATCCGTCGCGCGCCACGACTTCGCTCGCCGACATGAGAAGCTTCTCACGTGTCAGAGCCTGGCTCTGCTCGCGCGTCAGTCGCGCCATCTTTGATCCTTCCAAGCCGTGCATCTGGATACTTCTGGTATCCCGAATCGGCCGAAGGTTAGAGTGCCGAAACAACGCAGGCAAGCGCCCAGAAAATTGGGAACTCGGGCCCCATCAGCTGCCAGCGCCAGTGGAGCCCATTTATGCGCACCACCGCGTAGGTGGCCCCCAACAACACGGCGACCGCACAAGCTGCGGCAAGACGCGGATGGATGTTGAACACCAGTCCGATCGTCGCGAGCAGTTCCAGCACGACGGTGACGACGATAAAGAGCTTGCCAGGCTTCAATCCGGCTTTCTCGAAGGTCTGCGTCGCCTTCTCGAAGTTCCTTATCTTCCCGATCAGATGCGGCAGGAACCACACACCGCAGAGGATGCGCAGCAGGTCGATCGGCACAAGGGCTATTTCCGGCATCGATCCCCTCCATAATGGCCTGGCGGACAGATTGCCGGCTTGGCCTCGCGCTCGGATGGCCTGCAATTGCGAGCGCAATTGAAAATCGGCTCTTGCATCATCCAATCCAGATACTATACGGTATCCACAGTCTAAAAGGAATGTCAACGAGGCGTCTCCGTGAAGAGACGGGAGGTTATTGAAATGACGATGATGATGCGGGCGGCGCGACTGCATGCCGTGAACGAACCAATGCGTGTGGAAGAGGTCGCACGGCCCGTGGCGTCCGGCACAGACGTGGTTGTCGAGGTAAAGGCCTGCGGGATGGTCCCCAACCTCGCCAATGTGCTGAACAACTGGGAGACGTGGTATCCACACCAGCCCTTGCCGGTGAAGCCGGCGATCTTCGGCCTCGATCCGGCCGGCGTCGTCGCCGAGGTCGGCGACCAGGTGGTGGCAATCAAGCCCGGCGATCGTGTCTATGTGAATCCGCTGCGTTCGTGCGGCGCATGCCATGCCTGTGCCAGCGGCCACCAGGCAAAGTGCGAGTACTTCACGTTCAACGGCTATTTCGGCTTCAACAGGAACAGCCTCGAAATCTACAAGCGCTATCCGGAAGGCGGGTTCGCGCAGTTCATGCGCGCGCCCCAGAACGCCATCGTCAAGATCCCTGACAACATGTCCTTCCCACAGGCAGCCCGGATGGGCTACCTCGGCACGTCCTATTCCGCGATCAAGAAGTTCGGCATCCCGACGGGCAAGTCGCTCATCATCAACGGCGCGACGGGCACGTTGGGTGTTGGAGCGACCATCTTCGCGCTCGCGATGGGCGTCTCCACGATCTACGCCGTGGCCCGCGGCAAGCCGCTGCTCGAGCGGCTGAAGCGGCTTGCCCCCGACCGGATCCAGACATTCTCTAACCAGGACGGCAGCGTCGCAGACTGGGTCCGCTCGCAGAGCGGCGGCCTTGGCGCGAACTTCATGCTCGACTGCCTCGGCGCGGTCGCCGATGTCAACGCGATGAAGGATGCGATGATGGGCGTCCGGCGTGGCGGCCGGATCGTCAATATCGGCGGCACCGGCAGCGACATGCTCTTCAACACCAAATGGTGGATGGACAATTCGATGGAGCTGATCGGCTCCGCTTGGCTGACCACCGCAGAAGGCATGGAGATCGCCGAGATGGTCCGTACCGGCACGATCGATCTCTCGGTTCTCGAGGCACGGACCTATCCGCTTGAGCGCATCAACGAGGCGATCAATGGCGTTGCCTCCGGCGACGGCGGCTTCACAAACTACGTGCTGGAGCCGTAATCCCGGGGGCGCCGACGGCGACGTCGGCGCATGCCGTCCCCTCGGGACGCGCCCATACGCCTCAACGTCGAGCGCGAGGAAAGCGATGATTATCGACTGCCACGGCCACTACACCACCGAGCCGCCGGAGCACCATGCGTTCCGCAAGCGGCAGGTGGAGTTTGCTGAAGGCAAGAGCGAAGCTTGGCCGCTCTATCCCGAAATCGACGATTCGGTTCTGAGGGCCACGATCGAGCAGAACCAGTTGCGGCTACAGCGCGAGCGCGGCTCAGATCTGACCATCCTATCGCCGCGCGCCTCAGGCATGGGCCACCATGTCGGCGACGCCGACATCAACGCCGACTGGTCACGGATCTCCAACGACCTGATTGCACGCATCGTCGACATGTACCCGGCCAACTTCGCCGGCGTCTGCCAGTTGCCGCAGTCGCTGAGCGGCGACCTCAAGCCGGCTCTTGCCGAACTCGAGCGCTGCGTCGATCTCGGCTTTGTCGGCTGCAACCTCAATCCGGATCCATCCGGCGGCTTCTGGTCGGCGCCGCCGATCCACGATCCTTACTGGTATCCGCTCTTTGAAAAGATGGTTGAGTTGCAGGTGCCGGCGATGATCCATGTTTCCAGCTCATGCAGCGCTTGTCTGCACACAACCGGAGCGCACTACATCAACGCCGACACCGCAGTGTTCATGCAGTTGATCCAAGGAGATCTTTTCGGCGCTTTTCCGGACCTGAAGCTGATCATCCCGCATGGCGGCGGCGCCGCTCCATATCACTGGGGGCGCTATCGCGGCCTGGCGATGATGCTGGAGAGGCCGTCGCTTGGCGAACACCTCATGCGCAACGTCTTCTTCGACACCTGCGTCTATCATCAGGCGGGCATCGACACACTGTTCCGTGTCGTCGGTCCGGACAACATCCTGTTTGGATCGGAGCTGCTCGGAGCGGTGAAGGCCCTCGACCCCGAAACCGGATTCAGCTTCGATGATACGCGGCGCTACATTGACGCGCTGTCGCTCGATGGGGCTGGGCGCCACGCGGTCTTCGAAGGCAACGCCCGCAAGGTTTATCCGAGGCTGGATGCGCGGCTGAAGGCGCAAGGGCGCTAGAACCACCCACGAGCACCGGGTGTGGCGCCAGGCGTCCTGCCCTTTCACATCCTTGCAGGGAGAACACAGTGGCCAGAGTCGTCATGAACACCGCGCGGACGCCCGCCGAAATCTGCGAGGGCCTCGGCGAGCTCGGCGTCGCCACAGTCCACGAGGCGCAGGGACGTACTGGCCTGCTCGCCGCACGGCTGCGGCCAATCTACGAGGGCGCCAGGATCGGCGGCAACGCGCTGACATGCGAGGTCGCGCCCGGCGACAACTGGATGATCCACGTCGCGCTGGAGCAGGCACGGCCTGGCGACATACTGGTCGTCACCCCGACCTCGCCCTGCGAGGACGGCTATTTCGGCGACCTGCTGGCGGCATCGGCCAAAGCGCAAGGGATCAGGGGCCTTGTCATCGACGCGGGCGTGCGCGATGTCGCGACCTTGCGTTCCATGGCATTTCCGGTCTGGTCGAAGGCGATCAGCGCGCAAGGCACCGTTAAGGAGACGCTCGGCAATGTCCAGGTGCCGATCGTGTGCGCGGGCGCCCATATCAGGCCAGGCGACGTCGTCGTTGCCGATGACGATGGTGTTTGCATCGTACCGCGCGAAACAGCCGCGAAGATCCTCGAAGGCGGCCGCAAGCGTGAGGCGATGGAGGAAGAAAAACGCACCCTCTACGCCGCGGGCAAGCTCGGCCTGGATGTCAATGACATGCGCGGGCGGTTGCAGCGTAAGGGCCTTGTCTACGAGTAGTATCGACGCGGCCAGGGCGCGTCTCGCTGAGGGCCTCGCCAAGCCACCGCACTCGCCCGCGACGCCGGCATGAGCCTCAGAGCGCTGCAGAGATTGCTTCATGATTATGTCAGCGTTTCACCGAAGTGGTGATCCGCCGATATCGGCAGCAGGCCGCTCGATTGCTCGCGCGAGAAAGGACGCTTCAGCTTTCCCGACTCGCAGCCGAACTCTGCTATTTCGATAAAGCTTACCTTGCCAGGGATTTCGTGCACCTCTTCGGTTGCTCCCTGAACGTACCAGCGCAGGCAGAACCTTTGAACGCGGGAAGGCCACGGCGTCCAGTAACGACCTCCAGACATAATCGATAAACAGAGAGGCAGGATCAGTCAGGCTCCGTTTGAGACTGCGTACCACGGTCGCATCGATCGCTGGCTCTCAAAGGTCCGACCGCGTCACATTTCCACGGGCACGGCATCACCATACTGCTTGGTGAAGCCGGGGAGCACGCGCAAGGCGGCCATGGAGGTCGCTGCTGCCGAAATTCAGAAATTGGCCGCCTGACACATCTGAAACGAGGTAAGGAATAGAAAAATGAATACAAATTCCCTGACGACGACCACCACTCCTGCCAAGAAAGTCAAAATCATCTCCTGGACCCTGCGCCTACTTGCGGCCGCTGCGTTCCTGGCCGCCGGCGGGGCCAACTCGCGGACGCACAGATGATGGTTGATGGCTTCAACCAGATTGGCATTGGCCAATGATTTCGGGTGGTGACAGGCCTCCTCGAAGTTGCTGGCGGTCGCCATGTTGGTGCCGGCGACGGCCGCATTTGGCGGCCTGATGCTCGCCGTCACCATGGTACGTGCCGTCATGACTCATCTCTTTGTCATCGGGGGCAACCCCGCGCCGGCTCTTTTCCTGATGGTCATCACGGGCGCGGCTGCCTGGCTGCATCGGCCAGCATTACCGATGCGTTGAGCGGCTTACGGCAATTGTCACGCTCCATTTGATGACGCAAACCTGTGCCAATGGTTTCAAACGCTTGCGCCGACACAATCGGAGCACCAGTTCGCACGTCCGCGTAACGTCAAGACGTTCCAGACTGCCAATTATGCGACTTTTCGAAAACAAACCGGGAACGCCTGACCGTTTCCATTCATCGCCCAAGGCCAGTTTGGGAGTGCAAAAATGGCCGCAACCGGGCCGGAAGCCGACCGTCCGCAAAGAATGAAACTATCAGGAAGCGGTCGCTCCGCTCCCGCCTCCATTTCTGACACTGCAATGAGGATCGAAGTGCAGGCGACCAAGACGGCTCATCGTCAAGCCGCGGTGCTGAGGCTGGCGCTTATTCTGGTTGTTCGGGTCGCGAAATCGCGGATAGATCGATCGCCAGGCGATGGGCGTCCTCCTCATCTGCTCCCACCCGTCGCAGCATCTCGAGGAAGGCGTCGGGGTCGGGCTGGCCGAGCGCGAGGCGGTAGTAGAGGAGGTCCTTGAGCATCCGCTCCTTTCGGGTCGATCTCAGGCTGAAACGCCAATTGAAACTGATACTCTCCGGACGGCCCGAGTCCGGCAGCCACCAGCGTTCAAGCCCGGTACCACCAGGGGGCTGCTCCCGGGCGACTTCGAGAAGGCAGGCGAACGGGCTGCCCTCCTCCGCGCGCGCTAATGCTGCATCGCTGTGGGCGGCGGCGAGCGACTGCCTGACAGCGAGGCTCCCGAACCGGGCGATCCGGCCCTCCCGTTGCTCGAAGTCAACTGGGTCAGTCGGCAGGTCCCAATGCACGATCCGGCGGCACCAGAGGTGGAAGTCGAGGCCCTCCTGGCCGACCGAGGTTGTGCACAAGACATGGAGCCAAAATGGGGAGTTGAACGCGCGGCGAAGCATGTCGCTGCGTAGCCTTCCCCCCTTCTTCTTTCCCGTCCGCCTCTGCTCGCCCCCAGCAAAGGGGGCGACCGCCTGGACGGGGACTCGGTACTTTCCTCTCGCCCGCTTGAACTGCACGAGACCGGGACGGTCCAGAATGCAATTGGACAGTTGCTCCACGATCTCGAGTCCTCGAGCATCACCTAGTTTCCCAACGAGGCAGATCTGCTCGTCGAGGACGGCCTCGAAGCCGCCCTTCATCATGGCCTCGCACAGCGCGTCCGGATAGCGCGTGCGTGTCGATGCAGCGAGCATCAATTCGGCGAAGGTGCGATGCCCGAAATACCCGCGGAGTCGGTTCCAGGCAAAGTCGAAGACGAGTGCGTATTCGCGTTTCGAGTTCTGCGGGATGCCGTGCCGGTTGACGCAGCGGGCGATGATCGATCCCGGAGCCGATACGATGTGATCTGCGAGGGTCGCAAGTTCCGCTCGCGAGATCGTTGCGATGCGCTGGATGGCTCTCCAATCCCTGGACTTCCCGCCTGTCCGTGCGCTCGCCGCGAGCGAGACGACGCGGTTGAAGGCTTGTGCGGAGATCTGCCGCTCGATGCCGCAGGCGACAATCCAAGTCGGCCTCTTCTCATCCCCGTCCAAGCGGACTCCCTTTCTGGTGAGATAGTCCTCCAGCTGATCCACCGCGTCACGCCGCATCGCCAGCATGCCACTCTTGGTCGCCTTTCTCGGGTCGATCGCGAGCGACAGGTTTGGCCACTGCATGAAGATGCCAACCAGCGCTCCACTTTCGCTGCCGCCGGGTCTTAGAAACGGCGCCTTCTTGCCATGGCCGCCGATCCCGCCCGTGAGGTCAATCGATAGCAGCGCAGATATCGAGGTGGGCGCTCCGCGCCACTTGCTGAACAGGAGTGTCTTGCCTGGCAGGGTCCGCTTCGAGGACCAAGGTCCCTCCAGGCGCCACCATGGCACCGTCGGCGGTTGCCATGGCAGCGCCAGACTCTTTGATCCGCCCGCCATGCCCGAGAGCACTCGCAACTGCGGATGAGCCAAACTCCCGCGGCCGGACCCAGCCTCGAAGGGCGGCGCCTTGGCATCGGACAGCTTCTCCCAAACCTTGTACACATGCAGCGTCTGCGCGGGATAGGGTATCGAACTCCACATCGCTGGCGCCCATCCGGCGAATTCCTTGCCGCAGTTCTCGGCGAGGTGCCTGAAGAGCATTAGGTCTCGCGCCTCGATGTCGACGAGGTGGTTGTCGCGTTCGAACAGATCTTTCTTGTGAACGAGAGCGCGCTCAGTGCGCGCCATGAGCGGCCTCAGGAGTGTCTCCAGTCGGGATTTCGCCTTGAGCACTTCCTCTCGCACGATCTCGGAGGAGCCAGGCGTTGCGAGTGCGTCGTGATAGTCCCGCATCGCCGCCTCCACCGTCACACAGCAATTGGGATCGTCGGCGAGAAATCCAGCCAGGTCGACCAGCGCCCGGTAATGCTCGACGGGATGCACCTCTTCGCCGCTGAGCCGGCGGAGTCGGTAGGGTGTTGCCGAGAGCAGGAGGACTGCGGGCTGATCGCCCTTCAGGAGTGCATCAACAAGGAGCTTGTGCACCCGCGCTCGTTCGCGCTTTAGCCTGTCCTCAGATGCTTCGCGCTGGGGAAGGATCAGATCTGCGTATCGGTGGAACTCGTCGAGGATTACGAGGTCCGGACGAACCGATTTCGAGCGCAACGCCGAAAGGGCCAGCGCGGATCGGAACCGTGCAATGAGTTCCGCTAGCCTAATCTCCTTTGCTTCCAGCCAAGCGATGATGGTCTTCTCGAGGTTGCCCTTTGGGCAGTCGAAGATGTCACGCAACGCACGCTCGATGCCGATCTGGGTGTGGCCTTCCAGGCTTGACGCTCGCTCGCCAAGAAGCGACCGCGCATTCGGTCCGCGGTTGCGGTCGAGTCGCAGGACGATGGACCTCAGCGCATCGTACTTGTCGAGTACCTTGCGGATGAGCGCGCGTTCCGCCTTTCGGCCTGTTCGCGGGCCTGGCTTCCATCCAGGCAGGCTGGTTTCGGGGGTGAAGGTGAATATGCGATAGCCCTTGCCCTCGTCGGGTAGCGCATGGCACCAGCGCGGCTTATGCCTCATGCGGCGACCAGTTCTCAATAGAGCGATGTCCGCTGATCCCGAACAGAGCGAGGAACATTTGTTTTCCTGGTGCGAAAGGCTAGCATAAGCAGAAATCAACCGCGCTGCCGCATCATCAATGCTCAGAAGTTCAGGAATTCCGCCCGATGGCGGGTCAACCCGTGCATCGATTGAGGTTCGTCACTATTTTGGCGGGAATCATACCTCATGGACGAATGGCCGTGCCCTGCTGGCATTTCCCTCGCGGCTCGGCACAACCGACTAAAATCACCTTGACTTAGGGACCTTTTTAGACGCGATAGCGTGAACTTGCGGATGAGGAAAATATTCCCTCGATTATAAGATTTTCGGACAACTCGGGGCGATCGTGACACCTGAACAATTCATTGGGAAGTGGGAGGCGTCAACCCTCAAGGAACGTTCCGCGGCACAGTCGCACTTCAACGACCTGTGCGAGATGTTGGGTGTGGATAAGCCGACCGACGTTGATACGAGTGGTGACTGGTATTGCTTTGAGCGGGGAGCTTCAAAGACGACTGGAGGTGAAGGCTGGGCGGACGTATGGAAAAAGGGGCATTTCGGCTGGGAATATAAAGGCAAGAGGAAAGATCTGACAGCCGCCTACGCACAGCTGCAGCAATATGCGGTGGCGCTCGAGAACCCGCCGCTCCTTGTAGTGTCCGACATGGACCATTTTGTCATTCATACTAACTGGACGAATACGGTATCAGAGACCCATCATATCAAGATCCAAGATCTTTCTGACGCAAATCAACGCGATAAGCTGCGTTGGCTATTTACGGAACCTGATCGGCTGAGGCCCGCCAAGACGATTGATGCGCTCACGCGTGAAGCCGCAGACACGTTCGCCTCACTCGCGATCAGCCTCAGCAAAGTTCATGACCCGCATGCCGTCGCTCACTTCGTGAATAGGCTTGTCTTCTGCATGTTTGCAGAGGACATCGGCCTCCTTCCTCGAAAGATATTCAACCTTATCCTGGAGAAAAGCATCAAAAAGCCTTTAGTGGCTCAAGGTATGCTAGAGCAGCTTTTTGGGGCCATGCAGAAGGGTGGCCCCTTTGGCGTCGATGAAATTGAGTGGTTCAACGGCGGTTTATTCGATGATGCTACCGCACTCCCTCTAACCAAGAATGACCTCGAGTCAATCGGAGCAGCGGCCGCGCTAGACTGGTCCGACATCGATCCGTCGATTTTCGGGACGCTCTTCGAACGTGGATTGGACCCCGAGAAACGCGGCCAGCTTGGCGCCCATTACACCGACCCGGAAAAGATCATGATGATCATCCGGCCGGTTATTATCGACCCGCTCACACGAGAGTGGAATGGAATCCGGGAGAGGATAGAGCACGCAAAAACCTCGGCAAAGCGAAAACGAGAGCTGTTGAACGGGTTTCTGGAGCGGCTCAGGAGCTTTCGAGTGCTAGATCCGGCTTGCGGCTCCGGAAATTTCCTGTACCTCAGTCTGCTGGCGATCAAGGACCTTGAGCACCGCGTGAATCTTGAGGGCGAGATCCTCGGGTTAGGGCGGCAGTTCCCTACCGTGGGGCCGGAGGTCGTGCGGGGGATCGAGCTCAGCTCCTATGCAGCCGAACTGGCTCGTGTCACCGTATGGATTGGCGAGATCCAATGGATGAGAAAGAACGGCTTCGATGTTAGCAAGACGCCCATCCTGAGGCCATTGCAGAACATCGATCATCGGGACGCCCTGATCAACGAGGATGGCACCGAGGCGAGCTGGCCGGATGCCGACGTGATTGTCGGGAATCCTCCATTTCTCGGCAGCAGAAAGCTGCAACCAGAGCTGGGGCCAGAATATACGGCCAAGATTAGGCGCCTTTATCGTGGGCGTGTGGACGAAGGGGCTGACCTGGTCTGCTTCTGGTTTGCGAAGGCTTGGCAAGCCGTCGAGAATGGCGGCGCCCAACATGTTGGATTGGTCTCCACCAACTCGATCACCGGCGGAGCAAGCCGCGAGGTGCTAGAGCCGATCGCACGGAATGGTCGTATCTTCGAGGCTTGGCGCGATGAACCATGGACGGTGGACGGAGCAGCCGTGCGGGTATCGCTTGTTTGTTTCGGCCGAGAGAAGGCGAAGGCGCCGCTTCTTGACGGAAAGCCGGTGTCCACGATTTTCGCGGATCTGCATGCTCCCAGCGATGGCGAAGCGTTCGATCTAAGCCGTGCAAAGATTCTGGACGCGAACATTGATGTGGCCTTCCAGGGTGTCGTGCCCCGAAGCCAGCTAAATAAAAAGGCTGCTGTGAAGTTGAAGCTGCCGCCGGCATCCTTCGTGTTGCCCGGCGGCATCGCCCGCGAACTGCTTGCACTACCTGTTAACCCGAACGGACGTCCTAACAGTGACGTCGTCTTGCCATTCCTGGTCGGCAACGACGTTACCAATCGGCCAAAGGACCGGTTCATTGTCGACTTTCGCGACATGACAGAAAGCCAGGCGGCCCTTTACGAGGCGCCTTATGCATATATCGAACCGGTGAAAGCACATCGGGCGAACATGACACAACCAGAGGCGTTGCTCAGCTGGTGGCAGCACTGGCGCTCAAGGCCAGAGCTAAGAGCAGCTATCGCTTCGCTCGACAGGTTTATAGTAAGTCCTAGAGTGGCGAAGTACCGACTTTTTGCTTGGCGGAAGCCGCCGATTGTCGCCGACAATGCCGTAGTGGTCATTGCCCGATCTGACGACATGACCTTCGGGATCGTTCACAGCCGCTTCCACGAGATCTGGTCCCTTCGGCGAGGAACGTTTCTGGGCGTGGGCAATGACCCTCGCTACACGCCGACAACCAGTTTCAGCACCTTCGCATTTCCGGATGGGCTGACCCCTAAATTGGCTGCTAACGATTTGGAGAAGAATGCTCATGGGCGTGCGATCGCAGAAGTCGCAAGAGAGCTGAACCGCCTTCGGGAGAATTGGCTGAACCCAACTGGCCTAGTTACATCGATCCCTGAGGTCGTTGGGCATTTCCCAGAGCGTCTTGTTCCTGTCGATGACAAGGCGGCGAAGGAGCTCACAAAGCGCACTCTGACGAAGCTCTACAATGCAAAGCCCAAATGGCTGATCGACGCTCACCGGTCGGTAGATGAGGCTGTTGGGGCTGCGTATGGAATCTCCGCTGATGCCAAGCCGGATGAAGTCCTAAGATTTTTCTTGGAACTCAACGTGTCACGCGGCGGGTCCAAGCTCAGCGTCGTCGATGACGACGAAACAGATGAAGAGGTCTGAACCACAGGCCGACCCTGACGGGGTGTGCTTACGCGTCCTATTTAGCTATCAACGACCGGCCCGGGCCGGAGGGAGCCTGTCCAGTTTGGCTCTGGATCGCTCGAAAGCAGCTGATCGGAAACCGGCTGCCGCGTCTTCCCTATTGGCTTCCCGCGCGAATGTTTTCACCATCCCCATCAGCAGCTTAGAGCTGACGAACGGATGGAAATGCTGCAAGGCGTCTGCCTATTTTCGGTATTTGTCGGCCAACTCGCGCTCCTGATCGCCTCCTGCGCCGCGAGGCGCAAAGCTGCCTCACTGCCGCAACCTGGATGTTGGCTTTCGAGTGGAGGAAAACTTCGCCTCCACGGCCGAGATGAGGCGCAAAGCTGACGCGAAAGCCGGCGCTTGGAAATGTCGATTAGACTAGCTAAGGGGCAATCGAACAGCACGGTATTTCCGCAGCGCATCAAGAAGTCCAATCTCATCCGAGCTCATGGACCGCTACGCCCGGCACTACAGCCTTGGCGATCTCGCACAGGTGCTGGTGGTGCGTAAGATAGATCACCTGACCGGCACTTGCCATTTCGCCAAACAACCGGAAAACCTCCTGGGACCGGACATGGTCGAAAGTTTCCATGATGTCGTCTGCGATGAAGGGCACCGAGGGCCGAAACTGCGCAAACTCGTAGTAGCCGGCAAGCCGCAGCGCCAGATAGAGCTGAAACCGCGCGCCCTTTGACAGCGCGTCCGCGACCTTGGATGGCCCATCGCGCTGCAATGCGATCAGCACTTCCCCACCCTTCACAGGTTGCGTTGTCAGGCCAGAGTACTGGCCGCGCGTCATGAGGGCGAACGCGTCTGATGCGCGCTCCATCATCCCGGAGCGGTGACGCTCGCGGTAGAGACGCAGCGCATTGCCAGCCGACATGATTCCCAATTTCAGCTCGATATAACGGACGGCCTTTTCCTCGATCTCGAGAAGGACGGTGCGCCGTTCGGCATCGATGCGGGCAACAGCGCTGTCGCCGCCAATGGCGTCCAGCTTGTCGGTCGCGCGTGTCTGCCGGATGAGCTGCTGCTGTATCGCCTCGTCAAGGTCGTGAAGCCGTTGCTCGGCTTCGGCCTTCTCGATTGCAAGGCTGTCGAGATCGACACTATCCAGTATCGAACGCGCCTGCTCGAAGCCTTCCACCGCGAGCTCGGACGAAACCTGTTCCTCAAGCTCGGCCACGGCAGTGCGCAGGCGATCCCTGTCGCGCAGCAGTTCGTCGCGTTGCACGACCTCCGCCAGTGTGGCGACGCCAAAGACGCTCAGGACCTCGTTCTTGCGGCGCTCATGCGCCGAAATCTCGGCATCGAGGATCTCCCGTTGATCCTGCAGGCGCTGCAGGTCATTGACGAGGCTTGCCTTGGCCTCGCGCATGCGCTCGGCGCGCTCCAAGCGCTCGGCAAGCCGAAGGGCCAGCTGTTCCGGTTCGTCGTCGTCGGCCGCCTCGCCCGCTTCGGCTGCAACGGCGGAAACCTCGACCAGAAAATTGTCCCTGTCGGCCTCCATCTTCTCGATGCGAAGCTGCATGGAGTCCCGGTCCTGAAGGCCCTTGGACAGTTCAGCCAGTTGGTCAAGGACGCCTCCCATGCCGGGCACCGAGATGCCGCTCTCCAGCCATGTGCCCTTTAGCGCTTCGGCAATACCAGCCTGCCATTCATCCTCACGTCGCTCCGCGACTTCGACAGCTCGGCGCCTGGCGACCAGATCCTCTTGCCTTGTGCTAACCGTCTTGAGCGCCTCGGTGCGCTCAGCGTCCACCTTGAATTGTCTCTCAAGGAACAGCTCTGCCGCGGCCATGATCGTCTCCAGGCTGTCACCCGGACCCGAACCGACGCCGACGCTCGCCAGCGCACCGCTCAACTCCAGGCGTATTCGGCCTTCCTCATCAACCGCCCGCTCGGCCTTCTTGCGGGAAAGCTCGATCTCCTCCCATGCCGCGATCGCTTCTCTTCGGGCAGCGATGCGATCCTCGATCAGCTCGATCAGCTGCTCGGGGGATGATTCCTGGCGGTCTGCGAGCAGCTCTCTTGCTGATGCGCGAATTTCCAAGAGCACAGCCTCCCGATCTGAGCCGTTGCGAGCAAGTTGATCACGCGCATGCGCGATGGTGGCCGAGGTTTCTGCGAGATTGCGGCTTGTGCTGCGGATTTCGACCAGTTCCCGGGCGTTGGCCAAACGGCCTGCTCCGACACTGTCGTCTCGGGCCAGTGCTGCCGCGAAATCATCCGCCGTATCGCCAGTCAGGTCATCGCGATGCCGTGCCCAGGCCTCGTCACGAGCGCGCCGAATGACGCCCGCCGCATCATCGTCGGTGACATCGACTGAGGCACGAAGGGCTTCCAGCCGCGCCGAAAGCAAGTCGTGATTGCCCTGGTGCTCGGCAAGACGTTCGGAAAGGATGCCCCTACCCTTCCCGAGCTCTGCTGCCAGCGCCTTCCATGCGCCCATGGATGTGCCCAAGCGCCCAGTAGTCGAAGCCATGGGCATGCAGGTCGGTGGCGTTGCAGGGGGCATAGACGTCGTGGCCGGGCGATCCGGCCAGGCTGGTATGCATGATGCCGACATTGACCGCGCCTTCACGCGGCGCTGAATACTTGGGCAGCAGGCTGTCCGGCGCCTTGGGGCTGGCGAAGCTCACGCCATGGACCATGACGTCGAGCCCGCCGGCTGTCTGCAGCACTGACTGGGAACGGCCACCGAAGATCGTGACCGTATCCGGGAACACCAGCTGCTTCGATATGCGCGATAGCGCGTCATGATTGCCACGGATCTTGAAGACACTGATGCCGGCCTGGTGCAGTCGTGTCATCTGCGACGCCAGGAAGCGGGCGGTTTTCATCGACGTCTGGTCGCCATCATAGAGATCGCCGGCAATGACCAGCGCATCGACACGCTCCGCCAGGCAGAGGTCAACTATGGAGACAAACGCCTGGCGGCTGGCGTCTCCGACGAGTTCGGCAAGGTCGCCGTTTCGCATCGCCAGCGAACGCAGCGGCGAGTCGAGATGGATGTCGGCGGTGTGAACGAATCGAAATGGCATGACACTGGCTCCGGTCCGAGCATAACGGCGTTCGGCTGCGGCTCGACAGGAAACATCTCAAGATACGGGGTGTTGGCTCTCGAGCTATAGGTCGGCGTTCGAGCGAGGTGAGTGGCTATCAGCGAACAAGACATCCACTCCGACTTGCCAACGACCTCACCCCAAGACCTCGGATGAACTGTCCCGCCTCGAAGTGACCTACGCATGCCGCTACTTCGTCTCACCTAACAGAAGGCGCCGCATCCAGTCGAGAAATCCTCCCTTGCGCGGCTTCTCCGGTTTGGATTCCTGCATGGGCCTTTTCCGAAGGCGGTCACGCTGAGCGTCTGCTGGATACTCGGCGAGCCCGCCGTCAACAAGCTTGCGTGCGGCACGCGCTACGTCCCATGGAATCTCGTTGAGCTCTTCCGCGATCTCGAGCGTGGGTCTGAATCTGACGGTGTCCAGTGCCGCCAGGACCTCGGCCTCAAGAGTGACATCATAGGCCGGCTCCTGGTTGCCCATTTCAAAGCGGTGGCACCAGATAATCCGGTTTTGCCAGACGATGAAGTGGCTCTCGCAGCCGCCCTCGCGCCAAACGGATGGAGAGAGGCTGATCGCGTTGCCCTTGCGGTAAAGACGCCAGGCTTTTCCCGCCCGCTGATCGAGGTTGATCGAAAGAGACCCGCCGCAGCCGTCCGGGCAGGCGATCAGGAGTGAACGGGGCCTTCCCCGGTGCACGAGAACGACGTCACCCGGTTCCCGCAGCAACGGATCGCCGTCGTGCCGATGCTCCACCTCTGCACGGAACCGGATCTCACGAGCAGGAATCTTCATGAAGGGGGACCGTTTTCGTTTTGGAGGTCAGCGATCAGGCGAGAGGCAACTACATAGCCATGGGCGCGCCGGAACCGATCGGCCGTGCACCCGTCGTCCCACATGCAACGCCGCAACAGACTGATGGCAACAGCCGCTTCGTACTCACTTGAGCAGGATTGAACCGCAATGCCGAGGCGACGAATCTGGCGAACCGCCGAGACCATCCAACAATAGGACGACGTGGGGTCGCTTGGATCTGGCGGGTGCAGGAAGCTTGCCGGCGCGTATAGCCTGTCGACCACGGTGCGCCACTTCGGATTCTCGTATTCATCGCGCGTCTCTTCAGGGGGCAGTTCGAATGCGAACCAGGTTTCCAGCGCCGCCAGATCGGCTGTCAGGGGGCCAGAGGCGACAGACGCAAAGTCAATAAGGATCGCGTTGCCGTTGCGGACTCGTACGTTCTCGCCGTGCAGGTCGCCGTGCATCGGCGCCTTGCGGTAGATCTGGTCAAGAGCACCGAGCCGTGTCCACAGCTGGTCCGGCGTGACGCGGACGTCCTGCGTTCTCGCGTATTCGAGGTAGCTCTTTTTGATCTGTGAGGGCACGCAGAAATTGGCTTGCTCTAGCGCAACGGCGACGGAACCTTTGACAGGATCGATGGCATAGGCCTGCTCGCGCCAGCCGCCGAGCGTCGTCTCAAATAGGGACGAGATCGCAAGCGAGGCGACGTTGCGCCGGACCTGATCCCAGAGGGGTTCGGATTTGTCAGCGAAGTCACCGACAAGTAGACCGCGCGTCGCCCCAAGGAAACACCCGTGAACTGACGGCCGCAGCCCGAACGGCACGAAGGGAGCAAAGCTGCGGTAGTTCTCGGCCTCTTTGACAATCCTGTCAGTAGAATCGAGCTTGACAAAGAACGGCTGTGGCCATGCTCCAGCGACCGAGTTCTCAAGGGTCGCGTGGACACTGAATACGCGTGCACGGGAACGACCGCCGCCGAGTTCCGAGAGCACGATCTTGCGGCAATCGTAAAACGCTCTCTGGAAAAGCGGAATGTCATGGTCGCTGATGGGTTCACGGTTGCCAGCCAGCTGAATCTCAAGGCGTGTGTTCGGGTGGGGCCCTGGCTCGTGGCGCGCCAGGCGCTCCGGCAGTTCGTGGGGCTCCGGCGCGGTGCGAGCATGCACGTCTCTGGTACGGGTTACTTCGCCCAACGCTTTCTGCGCTCTGCCAAGCACGCCGTCGCCAGTGGCGAGGATCTCGATTCGCAGCCCATGATCCACGAGCGCTGGCGCGAGTTCACGCGCGAGCGCACTCACCGGACCGATGTTCGACGCGTCAAACGAAAACACAGCGCCGCAGGCGGCGACAAGCTGGTCGGCGGCTGGTGCACCGGCGAGGATCGTAACTGCGAGACGCCTGTTGCGCAGTTCACGGCGCATTTCAGGACTCGGCGCAATACCAAACCAGAGCACTCTGCCGCGGAACATGTCAGCCATCGCGCGCTCCGTGCGGGCGGACGGGCAGAGGCCAGAGCGAACCTTTGCCCAAGGCGCCGATCGGGGAACACACGACGCAGCTCGAAACGAGCGAGGCGATCGCCGGCCGCACGGTGCCCTTTAGGCCGTCGTAAAATTGGAGTCGCGCCGCGCTGGGCACAGGCGTCACAGCGCTTAGGAACATGGTGGCGGCCAGCGAGGCGACCGTCGAGTTCAGGGAAATGACCGCGGGCTGCGGCTCGTGGATGCCCTGCACATATGGATCGGCGGCGCGCTGCTCCAGTGTGAGCATCTCGCGCCGGATCTGTTCGCCGTCGAGCGCCTGTGTGCACACGAGACAGGGGAGTCCCGGCGCGAGCATCTGGGTGCGGCCGGTCACGTGCGTGATCTCGTTTTCTCGCACGGTAATGCTGACGCCCATGTCGATGCAGGGCAGGAGAAACTGATAGGCTAGCTGTCCGACGACCGCGCGGCTCGCATGCGAGTCCGTGCACAGAAACAGGAAATCCGCGCCATAGAGCGTAGGCAAGGTTGCTTCGTCGACGATGTCGGCCTGGCGAGCCGTGATCTGCGCCTCAGGATTGATGCCGCGGATGTGACGCGCTGCGACCTCTACCTTGGGCCGGTCGATATCTGCTGGCGTTGCGCCGACAAGCCGGTTGAGATTGGTCATCTCGACCACGTCGGGGTCGATCAGGATGAAGCGGCGAACGCCGAGATGAGCGAGTTGCTGTGCGAGCGCCGATCCGGTGCCGCCAAGACCGATAATGGCCACGGCAATGTGACTGATGATGGCTTGGCCGCGTGGGCCGAAGGCGCGGACCTGCCGGTCGTGGGCCCGGGTGCTGATCTCGGGCAGTCCGGGATAGGACAGCGCCCGTGCGCACGCGCCAATTTCCCAGACTGGGATCTCGTCGCCGATGCCGAGGCGCCGCGCCCGGCAACCGTCGGGCCCAACTACCAGCGCCAGATGGGACGCTGCAGGCACCCGCCGTCCAAAATAGTCCGACAGGGGCTGCTCACCTGCGTCGTCTATGGTTGAAAAACAGGGTTGTCCGATCGCTTGCGGATGGGTGTGCACCAGCGCGACCCCGAGCTTCTCTTTGCGCGCGCGGTTGGCGATCTCGACCAGATAGGCTGGCCTGAGTTCGGCAGAGATGACGTCGCGATGGCTGTAAGCTTCTACGGGGGCCAGCACCCAGTCGGCAGCGATCCAGGCGCCTTCCGAGCCGCCGCTTCGGGTGAATACGACAGCGCAGGTCTCCTCGTCATGCGCGAGCAGGGTGTGCGCAAGGCGGTCGTATTCGGGGGCGGCGAAACGCAAGCCGGTCATTTCAGTTGCCGAAGGCGATCGTTCACGGTGTTCATCCACGAGGAGAGGCTGTCGCGGTTAGGATTCCACGGCTGGGCGAGGTGCCAGGAGAACCACAGGCTAGGGGTACCGACTTCCGGGATGGGGTTCGTAGCACTTGCGTTCGCCGGGACGGCGCCACCGGCGAGCCGCAGGTCCCCATCGGCCCAGAAGCAGTCTAGTGCCGCGTAGGGATAGCCCGGGGGCACCAGGAACCAGATCGTCGTGTGCGCCTTTGTCCAGCCCGCGGGCAAGCGCACACCCGGCACGGTGATCAGGGTCGTGCCACTCGGAAGCCGAGTGGCCGCGACCCCGGGATACCGCTCCGTGAGTTCCGCCAGCTGGACATCTAGGAGGCTCATCATCCAAAATTCGCCTTCGGCACGGCAGAGAAGCGCAAAGGCCCGTGGACCTTCTCAAGCGAGACCTCTTCATCGTCACGGATCACGCGGTCGGGATCGTCTCCGTGCCCCTCCAGAACGAGATCGTGCGAGGGATCCCAGTCAGGGACCTTGGCTTTGATCTGCAACCCGGTCAGCACCGGCTGGTCAGTCTCGAATTTCTCGCGCCCGACAAAGAAGGTATAGGCCTTCGGCTTATCGGGCTTGCCTCCGTCCTTGCCGTTGCTGGTCTGCTCCAGCACATCGTGTTTCGACATTTTGATCTCCTATCTGGCTGCCCGTCAGGCGGGACTCTTGACTAACTGGCAAATTGGATTCAAATTCACGAATCAGTCCGTATCTGGACTAATCCATATCTGGACTGCTTGTGAGTTTCAAGTTCGATTTTGGACTTTTACGGGGTATGCATGGCTGGACACGCTCAGGACGTATCGATTGAACAAGGTGTCCAAGAGCGAACCGCGTTAGGAACCTTCATCAACATCGCGGACGCCTGGGGCTTAACGACGGATCAGCAGATCATCCTGCTTGGATCGCCGGCCAGGTCGACATTCTTCAAATGGAAGAAAGAGGGGGGAGCGATCCCCAGCGATACGCTCGAACGGATTTCGCACGTGTTCAGTATCTACAAGTGCTTAAACATCTTGTTTCCGGATCCTCAGCGCGCTGATCAGTGGATAAAACGGGAGAATAAATATTGGCACGGCCGCAGCGCCCTCGGTCACATGATGAAGGGGAGAATGGCGGACCTGATTGATGTACGACGATATTTGGATGCGCAGCGGGGAGGATAGTGTTGAGCGTCGACTATGTAGTGGTCGAGAGTACCTGGTATCGCCTCATCCCCTCGCGCTTCCCGCCCATCTCGTTATACGAGCGCGTCGCGCGGGAGGAGGTGTGGCCTGTTGTGACTTCGGTCGAAGATCTCACGAATCCCCGCGCGCAGATGCGCCAGCTGCTGACCGGGGGTGCCCAGGTCGACGAAGCGTCCCCCAAACTACAGAACTGGAACCATGCTCCCTTTGCCTACCTGAATCCCGAGGGCACGTGGCTGCTGAGCCCGCTCTTCGGCGCCATGGAGTTGTGTGACTGCCTTCAGACCGCCCTCGCTATGTCTGTGCGCAAGCGCGAACTCTTCCTCTCGCGTACCGAGGAGCCGCCTCTCGACCTCGACATGCGGGTCTTGGGTACTCGCGTGAAGGGGCGACTTGCTGATTTGCGGGCGCTCGACCCGACCTTGACCCAAACGGCGCGGTGGGAGGTCGGGGAAGAGCTCTTAAATGTCGGCGCCGATGGTGCCCTATTCAATTGCCCCGTCCGGCCTGCCGGGACCTGCGTCGCGATCTTCAACGGAGACGTTCTCGCGAGAAGCGTTCAGGCCGAGCATTTCCGCTTCGTCTGGGACGGCTGTCACGTGAAGTCGGTATACAGCTTCGACAAGGGAGAGAATTTCAGGGCGGACGACCTGTTCAAGGACGCAGTGATGAAAGCGGCATAGTCTAAGTCCGGCCTGTCGTCCCGTCGACAAACGGAGTCGTCAGACGTCGATCTCAACCTCTTGCCGCCGGTACAGCCACGGGTGTGGCGATCGGAGCATCGAGATCCACATATTCAGCGGTACGTAACTTCGCCGCGAGACTGTATCGGATTTCTGTGTCGGCGCGACCCTCGGCTGGGTTTTCTCGCCACCAGCCGCCAGTCGGCAACGTAGCAATGGCGTTGCGATGAGACAACTGGAGAGCATGAGGAACTGTGGGACGGTTGGTTACGGAGGCTCCCCGAGCGGGCCGGAACCACGCCACAGAAAACGCCCGTTTGGTCGGCCGCAACGTGACTGCCCCACAAAACCTCATGCTCCCCAAGATCAGCCCCCTCCAAGGACCATCAGACAGAATAAGCCTGATTATCGGGAGATAACCGGCCACTCCCACTGGTCATGGGCGCCTGGTGCGAAACTACTACTCGTTTATGTGCAGTCCGCCTTCATCTGCGATTAGACGATGCGTATTTCTTTACCAGCCATCCTTGACTGGTAGCCTAGCGACATCTATGTCTTGTCCCTAGAGACATATACGTCCGGTTGCGCCCTCTTGCAGACAGCGCAAACGCCGCGCATTTGTGTCCCAGAAGCTAGCAAAAGGACACTACCATGACCGCAAATCCTCCACAAGAAAAAGACGCAACGCCGGCGCCGACGATCAAGACCAACAAAGCGTCCGCCGATAAATGGGGTCAACAGGTAATCGAGCTGGGCTTTTGCCTCGTTCCGTCTCTCTTGCTGCGCGCTCAGCAGCGTATCGGGCTTAATCCGACCCAGCTCGCCGTCCTCCTGCAATTGTGCGATTTCTGGTGGGATAAGGAGCGGAAACCATTTCCAAGCAAGGAGACCCTTGCGCAGCGGTTGAGCCTTAGTGAACGCCAGGTCCAACGGTACATTGCGGAACTGGAGCAGGCCGGATTGGTCCAGAGGATCGAGCGCCGTAGCAGCAATGGGGGCAAGCTCAGCAATACCTATGATTTGAGCGGACTTGTGAAGCGCCTTCAGGAACTAGAACCTGAATTCCGCGAAATCGAAGAGTCGGCCAAGGCAGCCCGCAAGGCGGTGACGAAGCGTGGTTACAAAGCCACGGCGAAACCGAGCGTCGAGGCCGTACGATGATCCCCTGGGGCCCGATGGATAAAAAGAACAAGAGCGAGGGACTGGAATGAGTTGGGCGCTATTTATTGACGAGACAGGCCAAGATCGCCGGAATTCGCCATATGAAGTGCTGGCAGGCGTTGCGATCGAGGACCGAAAGATATGGCCCCTCATCCGGCAACTTTCCGACGCTCAGCAGCATATCTTCGGGATGCGTCTTTATCAGGCTTACGGCCAGGAGGCGAAAGCCAAGGAGCTGCTCAAGCCAAAGACTTTCAGACACGCTGCACAATTGCCAGCCTTCGAGCAGAACACCCGCAGTCGCCTTGCGCGGGAAATCCTTCTTGATGGGACAGCGGTGACGCGCGATCGGTTGACTGCGCTCGGCCAGGCGAAGATCGCTTATTGCGAGTTTGCGCTCAACCTTGCTCGTAGCCACGGAGCACAGGTCTTCGCAACCATGGTCCCGCAATCAGCACCGCGACCACCAAGCGATGAAGCGATGCGAAAGGACTACGCCTTCCTATTCGAGCGCTTCTATTACTTTTTGAATGGAATGCCAGACGATCCGATGGGATATCTCGTGTTCGACGAGCTAGATAAGGCACAGAGCCATGTCTTGCTTGGGCAGGTATCGAACTATTTCATAAGGACACGAAACGGCAGGGTGCGCGCCCGACTCATTATCCCGGAACCCTTCTTCGTACACAGCGATCTAACGACGCTAATTCAGCTGACGGACATCGTCGCGTATGTGATCAGTTGGGGTTTGCGATTGAATGGCATGACGCTGCCGGCCAGACCCGAATTGGCGGGACTAGCTGATCGCGTAAAGCGAATCCGATTCAGTCGCGAGACCGAAGGAGGTGAAAAAATCTGGGGGATTAAGCACATTCGGGATCTGAGGCCTATCGCTCTCAACCCGGCATAAAAAAAGGCAATGCCCACGTTTCCGCGTACAAAGCCTCCGAGGAGACATCTATGTCATGGGGGGGCGAATGTCAACTTTATAGCAGATCGCGCAGAGTACCGGTGGCGAGACGACATACCGTCGGCGACGGTACGAGAGGTCAAATCACGCCTCAATTGTATGCGCAACCACAAGGCCGCAATATGATCGTTTTCAACGACCTCAAACATGATTTGCTCGAACCGAGCGGAGGCATCCTGATGGCGCCTACGACGTTCGCGGCGACGTTGGAAGCTCATGGTCTCTACAGCACCAAACAATTCGTGCTGCGCTTGAGCCCGCGTGTTCATGAGTTGGTCGACGCCCTCGCCTCAGGCGACTTTGGGGGGCACGACCCTGCAGACCTCATCCAAGCCTACTCAACCTACATCCACGAGACTATCCACTGGTGGCAGCATGTAGGCTCGACCGCTGGCCTTATTTTCAGCCTCTGTTACCCAGCACAATTTTCAAGCAGTCTCGAACACCTTCAAAAGGCGATCGCGGAAATTGGGCCGAAGAAATCATTAAAGCGATGGGCTGATGACGCGCTACTCCATGGCACGGCGCCCTCGGCCGAGGCGCTCGCGGAAGCTAACATTGCCGTCAACAATGCGCTGGACATCGAGTTCTACAAATTCTTCGCGCATAGCCCACACCGGTCATCCGAGCTTAGGCAGAACCAACATTTTGAGAGCGTCGGTCATTCGTACCGTATCGCCTATGGTAACACGCTGATGGCCCTGCTGCAGTCTTGCGATCTGGAGCCCGATAGCCTGCCTGATCCAGAACGATGGCAAGCAGAGTTCGATCGCCTCTCGGTCACGCGCCACGAGGGCTTCTACCATGGGTCGCCAATCACGAGCGGTGACGTGGGGCTTCACGCTATCTTCGAAGGCCAGGCGCGTTTCATCCAACTTCAGTTTCTCGCTTCGTCCGGCGGCCCCTCGACTTGCGCGGCCTACGCTGCCGACGGTTATCTGAGCGGCATCTACGTCGATGCGTTTACAGAGTTCCTTCGCCTCAGTGAGTCCGAATGGCCTGAGACAATCGACAGCCCCCTCGTCGGGCTGTTTCTGCTGATCTGCGACCTTTCGATCAACCCGACCCGCGGCTTTCCCCTCGATATCGAACGTTTCGAGGACTTCATTTCTGACGTCGATCCAGGCGCGCGATTCGCCCTGCTTTGTCAGGCCGCCCGAGAGCATCCTGAAGTGAAGCCAGCGATCCAAGCCTATAGCTCTGAAGAGTATGCTTTCGTTTCGCGCGTCCTCACCGACCGCTGCGGCTATGACGATCCGCTTGTCGCCCTACGAGCAGTCATAGCCGTGTCCGAAACGGTGGCGGGCCAGGCCCTCATGGCCGAATGGGCGAGTTTCGAGTACTCCGCTGGTAACCTGCCCATCCGGGTTATGACCTCACATTTCATGGATCTCTGCAGGAGCAAGCTCACCCATCCACACTTCTTCTGCTGGGCGGGGAAAGCCTTAGCTCATACGACTCAGGTGTTCCAGGAGCTTTTCCTGCGACACTTGTCCCTCTTCACGGATCGCGCTGACTCACAGCAAATCTTCACCCGCGCGTTTGCGGGCCGAGAGGGCACCGCCCTGAAGCGCATGCTCGATACCTTCATGGCGTCGACGGTTCTCTACGACCTAACATTTCAATGGGTTCTTCGAGACGGACCCTTTCACTACGATTTTCGATCGCTGACCGGTGGCAGTCAGAACGAGGCCATGGAGATCTGGGCCAAGAACGCGTTCAAGGCCGCGTTCGGCCACCACCCAGACGATTTCGAGCAACTAAAGTAGGCCACGGCTCGAAGCCCTCAGGATATCGACCAATCGGCGGCTGGAGAAATTTTATCGACGCTGCTCAGCCTGGCACGTTGAACAGCGGAGTTGCATTGTTTTGAGATACAATAAGAGTCAGCTTTTCTTTGGCCCGACTCAAGCCGACATACAGAAGTCTGCGCTTGTACTCTGTCCCTGAAAACGCCGATCGATCGCACATCATGATCAAGGCATTCGCGCACTCAAGGCCTTTGGATTTGTGAATAGTGCTCAGGCATTTGCGTGGTGGATGCGCGTGCGAGAACGTTCGACGCCGAGTAATTTCAGCGAATCCGTCTGCAGCTACATCAAAAGCTCCCATTCGGACGGCGTCGCGGACTTCGCTCTTTAGATCGAACTCGATATCGCTGAAGCCATTTTCCTTTCGTTCTACGAGGCCGATGAGGTGCTCCAGCGCCTTGGCCACGCCACGATGGGACGGCTCCGCGATCAGATGGCTCGCGATTGCCTGCAACTGACCAGGCATCCCGCGCGCCGGTCTCGCGCACCTTTGTTGTACTTCGGCCTTGAGGCGATTGCCGTGGCTTGAAGCCGAAAATCTGACGCTGGTTGCATAGACGAAGGACAGAAAGCCATCGGCAATCGCATCGAGGTCTCCGGTGTGATTCCGGATACAAGCAGCCAGCGCCGAGAGGTGGTTGCGGGTGTGGCCTTCCCAAATGCGCACGGACCGACCGAAAAACGCGTTCAAATGTGCAACGCGTTCGTTACCGACAGTCATCACCAGAAGTTGCTCACTTTGCCGTAACAGGGAGCTGATTGGTGCCCTGTGCTCTCGTGACATGCCGATCGCCTTATGTGCAACCTGTGCTGAGTTCTCAGCGAAAAGTACCCTTAGCCCCGGGGGAAGGCTGCCGGTTAGGTCAATCGAGCCTCCATTTGAAAGGGCCCGACGAGCGTCCAAGATCCACTCTCCCAGTTCGGGCGTGCCAGAAATCCAACGATGGGGTGTCGAGAGCTCTCCCCAGCCGCCCGCATCTTTCAGGGCGGCCCAGCGCCCGAGTGTTGCGCGAATTTCTGCCTCGCTGTCAGCAAATATTACCTGCATCGGGTCACCGAACAAACGAAGGATTGATCCCGCCGAATGTACCGCGACGACCGCATGGTGCTGGTCAGCAGTCGCGTCCTGATGCTCGTCGCAGATGATAATTGGATAACGTTGTGAAGCAGCGCCCGCAACGATTGCGGAGCTCTCAAGGAGCTGACGGCATCGCGCGGCGACCACATCATACCGATCATTTTCGCGCGCCCAACCCGCAACGTCAGGAGGAAGATCCAGCGTGCGGTGGTAGATACTCGCGATTTCGGTAAGAAAGCTATCGATAGTTCGAATTTCGACGCGATTTGCGACGGCGCGCGTGCGAGCAGCGAAGACCGAGCGCGCTGCGTGTGTATGTGTCAGGATCAGGACACGGCCCTTAGACAGCGCCGACGCCGCGTCCATCGCAAACGACGAACCCTGATGCGTCTTCCCGCATCCTGCCGGTGCCTCGATTGTGACCAAAGGGAGGTCAGACCGCAGCAGCGATGCGACTTCGTCATCCGTCACGGTCTCAGCTCTCCTACGGCAAGAGGGTGATCGCCGATTGTCGCGCGCAGTGCGTTGATGAAGGGCAGAATCTCCGGCTCGACGCAGGGCCAGACAGACAACGAGATCATCTTGGTACCGAGTTCGACGCCCCCGGCGAGCGATTTGAACCAGACCTGGCTGTGCTTAGACCACTCCTTGCCTGTCTGTTCGTCTGGAGCACCATCTTTGTTGCCAGTGGCAGCTGCAACGATGATCGAGCGCAGTTTCGCCAAGCGCCGTTCAGGATTGCCACATGCCGCTAGGATGCTCGCTTCGTCCTTGTCTTTGATCGCCAGCCGATCCGCGAGAGTTCGCATCCGGCGACCGAACGTACCGTCGGGCTCTTGCGCGAGAGCCAGCAACTGGTCATCGCGTACATGGGCGATGATGTTTTCTTCCAAACAGCCAGACCGCCATTGAAACAGTCTCGCTCCGAACCTTTCGCTTATTCGCCGCCAGCGTTCGGGAGATTTTCCTTCGTTGTCACAAAAAGCCCCCAGTACGAGACCGCCTTCGCTGAGCCCTTGCAACAAGCCCATCATGGTTTCGTTTCCGCCGCCGTCGCAAACTCGGACACCATGATCTTCGGGGCGTGCGGTGAAGGCATTCCTGAGAAGAAACCGAAGAAATCCCACCTCAGTTACCCCCTCGGCGATGACAGGTATCTTTGCCAGAAATGTCTCAGGGTCGCGGCGCTGTTGGTTTGCGATCTTGTCGTGAGGAAGTGGCCCAATCTTGGCCTTGGAATCCATGAACCAGAGAGCGGCCTCTGTCGCCGCAGAGATCGCGACAGCGCTGTGTGTGGTCACAAAGCACTGGCTCCCGTCCTTTGTCAGCTTGGCTATCAGCTGCCTCAGCCGGTAAGGTTCCAAGCCCCGTTCAATCTCATCGATAATGCTAAGCCTCGTTGCGGCTTCGGTTGCACCAGCCACCTCAAGCGCCGACATACGACGCGTGCCGGCACCCCAGCTTGCGAGCGGCAGCATGACACCATCTTTGCTAGCGAGCAGCCCGATCAAAGCGCCGATCGACAGGCCTTGACTGCTCGTGAGGCCAAGGTCCAGATCGTAGGGTAGCCCGGCTTCACGCATCGCGGCCCCGAGTGTCGCCAGCGAGTCTTTCTCGTCCTTCAAAAGCGCGTCCGAGATGTTCGCATCGGAAACCTGCTTGTTGATTCTCGATTTGAGATTTCCTTTTGAAAGGAGCCGGTCGAGGGCAGAGCCCGAGACGAGCCTCAGATCGCGGTCATTACGATCGTCGTTGGCAAGACGAACGACTCCGATCTTCCGCCGCAGTCCCACCGAAAATGCAACCACGTCTTCGTTGGGTTGAACCACCTCCCAAACTGGCTCGAGTTCGTCGGTGCCGCGGACTCGAAACTTGAAGACGGCCTGATTGGGGCGGCCTTCATGACTAGGGTCCGGGAGGATCGCCTTCTGTCCGTCCCACTCCCAAGGCCATAGAGCTTGCTGATGGTCTGAAATTCCGACTTCGATTGGAATTTCGACGACGGCCTCAATTGAGAAACCCTCCTTCGTCGATCGATTGAGATAGTCCGTCTCGAGCACTTGGATTGTATTCGTTGGGCTGAACAGCAGCGAAACCGCATGTAAAACGGTGCTCTTTCCAGAATCGCCACCGCCAATGAGGATGTTTATTCGACGATCTGGACGCCATTCCAGAGAGTCGATACCCCGAAACTTCGAGATCGCAAGATATTTGATGCGGGGCTGCTCAACCATCGTCGATCCGAATCGTTGGGTTCAATGCAGCCAAGCTTAGGCTCATTCAATACGGTCCGCAAAGCTCTCAGGACATGGAAAGACCTTCGCTTCGCAGTCGAGCTTAAGCTTCAAGCATCCGCAACGACCAGCGAACTGGTGTGTGGCGGCGGGCAGTCATTCGTCGACCTCGACCCCACGGTATTCTTCGCTACCGGCAAAGTCGGGCATAATGTCACCAGCCAGGAGCTTCTCCTTCGACAGCAGTCCGGCGTCCTCGAGCGCCTCGAAATCCGGCAAATCGCGCAGCGTGTCGAGCCCGAACTCCAGCAGGAATTCTTTTGTCGTCACGTAGGTGTAGGGCGCGCCCGGCGTCGGGCTACGAGGGCCGGAAGCGATCAGACCGGCACCGCGCAGATGACCAATAAAATCACGACTGATCTCCTTGCCGAAGAAAGATGACAACTCGGTACGGGTGATCGGCTGGAAGTAGCCGATGCACATCAGCACGAGCACCTCTGACTGCGTCAGCTCGGCCGCCTTCTCATCGCTGCCGACCGCGGCGCGGATGGCGTCGGCATAGGCCGGCCGGGTCAGATGCTTCCAGCCGCCGGCGACAGCGACCAGATCGTAGGGCCGGCCGCGCAGTTCCTCGCGGATGTCGTCGATCAAAAGGTCGATGCTGCAGCTCTTGCCGACGATGCGTGCAAGCGTCTCGCGGCCGATCGGCTCGCTGGCCGCGAAGATCGTCGCCTCGACACGGTTCATCCATTCCCGCCAACGCGCTTCCGGCGGCAGGTGATCCAGCTCCCGGTCAAACATCTGGTCAGCTGATCGCCGTTCGCCCGATCGACGCTCATCTGACCGGCTCCCCCCTCGTCTGCGCGTCGCCTCCGCCATGATCGTCACAATCCGTAAATACGAAAGGTCGGACGGCCGGACAGCTCTCGCACGGCACCGAGCTCGACCAGCCGGTCGAACAGCCGGCGCAGGCCGCGGTCGCTCATGCCGGCGATCTTTTCGGATGCCACGATCGCGTCGTCGGACAAGAGCCTTTCGACGACCATGTCCGCCGCCTTGGCCCGGAGTTTCGGCGCGACCGCAAGCAGCCGGTCCGCGCGGCGCTCGAGCTCGACGGATAAATCAATGGCGCGCAGCGCGGCGCGCGCCTGCGCGGCCAGCAGGCCTTTCGCACGCTCATCAGGATCTTTCTCAATGCCTGTCGCCCCCGAGCTGGCTGCCAGTCGAGGCGTGCGGGCGCCTGTCCCCAAGGCTGCCTCGGCGCCCAGCAGCGGCATGGCGTATGCCCAACCCAGCCCCTGCGCCCGCAGGGCGTCGGCGAGCCAAGCTCCAACGGTGGGTGCGAAGCCACGGCGTTCGGCAGCCGTGAACGCACCGGTCAGCATGCTGACCATTCCGATGCCTGCGGAAAGCTGTCGAAGATCATCCGCTAGATCGCTGACCACCTCATCATCCGGGGCGTAGCCAAACTCCTCCAACACCGCCGCGAGATTTTTCTCCGTCAGGAGATCCTCCGCTGGCCGAGATGCCAGCCGACGCCAGGCGAGGAGAAAACGGCCGGCGGGGCCGACATTGTCGCCGGGCCGGGTGAGCAACACGGCGTCGCGCAGGGCGCCTTCATCCTCGACGCGGCCAGCCTGCTTTGCCGTTGCCACGGCAGCCGAAAGCGCCAGGCGCTGCCGCCAGGCGCCGGCCCACCGCTCCTGACGGCGGACGACAGCATCGAGCGCGCCGGTGGCAGCGCCCGCGGCGAGCGAGACGTCCTCGAACTCGTTTCTCGCATGACTGTGGGCATCCGAGATGGCCCGGCGCAGCCAAGCCGGCACCGCTGCCATTGGCACGGTCGGAGGGGTTCCGGCAGGCGTGGCGTGGTGACGTGCAGAAGGTCTGGGACGCAGAATCATGGAGAGCACGATGAATCATGGCGGCGCTTTTAGCAACAGAAATGGACGAAAAGCGCTGTGCTTGTCGCGCAGTAATAACGAACGATAATGTTGCCTTATCGTTCGTTTTCGTCTCTATGTAAGAAATGGCCTCCCACGTCGATCAAAACCCCGAAAAACGTACGCGGCGCGGCTCGGCTCGACCACGGGAAACGGCGCCCCCTGTCGATCGGGAACGTGTCGACCAGAACGTGGCCGCAGGCGCGGCCGAGCCCGACGCCACGTTCGCCGACGACCTGCCCGACATCATCGACGTCGTCCTGGAGATGGGCCGCGCGCCGCAAGAGCCGGGGGCGGAAGCCGAAGCCCTCCGCTATGGCTCCGGGCCTTTCGGGCGTTCGCTATCCTTCGAAAGGTCCACCGGACCTTCCGATACGCCTGAAGGCGAACCGGACGCTCAGCGTTCGGAGTTCGGAAAGCCAAATCGTTGGCTTTCCGCCGGCGATGCCGACCACTCCTCACCCCCTCCCCTTCCGGTCGTCTCGACCGAGCACCGGCCGGCGCATCTCGACGCACTGGCCGATCGCGCCCGCGATTACCTCGAGGCGGCGAGCTCGGCCAACACCCGCCGCGCCTACGCGTCCGACTGGAAGCAGTTTGCGAGCTGGTGCCGCCGGCAGCATCTCGACGTGTTGCCGCCCGATCCACAAACCGTGGGGCTCTACATCACCGCGCTCGCCTCCGGCAGTGCAACAGGCGCGGCAGCGGGGCGCAAAAAATCCGTGGCGACGATCGAGCGCCGCCTCTCCTCGCTGACCTGGAACTATGCGCAACGCGGCCAGCCGCTCGACAGGAAGGACCGCCACATCGCCACCGTCATGGCCGGGATCCGCAACACCCACGCCGCCCCGCCCCGCCAGAAGGAGGCGGTGTTGCCCGAGGATCTGATCGCCATGCTGGAAACGCTTGACCGCGGAAGCTTACGCGGCCTGCGGGACCGGGCAATGCTGCTGCTCGGCTTTGCCGGCGGCCTGCGTCGCTCGGAGGTCGTCGGCCTCGATGTTTCGCGCGACCAGACCGAAGACGGCCGCGGCTGGGTCGAATTCTTCCCCGACAAGGGCGTTCTGGTCACCTTGCGCGGCAAGACTGGCTGGCGCGAGGTCGAGGTTGGGCGCGGCTCGTCCGATGCGAGTTGCCCGGTCGTGGCGCTGGGAACCTGGCTCAAGCTCGCGCGCATCGGACACGGGCCGCTCTTCCGAAGAGTGACAGGGCAAGGCAAAAAAATCGGTGCCGATCGGCTCAACGACCAGGAGGTCGCCCGCCTGGTCAAACGCACCGCGCTGGCGGCCGGCGTGCGTGGCGATCTGCCCGAGGGCGAACGGGGCATGATGTTTGCCGGCCACTCGCTCCGCGCCGGCTTGGCGTCCTCGGCCGAGGTCGACGAACGCTATGTGCAGAAGCAGCTTGGCCATGCCTCGGCCGAAATGACCCGCAAATACCAGCGCAGACGCGACCGTTTCCGTGTCAATCTCACCAAGGCGAGCGGACTATAGGCCGGGCGCGCCCCTCCCCTGCCCTTCGGATGCCGAGACGTGCATTATCGCCAGGATAGCTGGTCCTTCGGCAACCGGCCGCTTGGGTCGAATACGGTGACCTTGTGCGGCAGACCCGGACCCCAGTCCCAAAGGACCAGGTTACGATCCTCCATCTCGGCGCTCGGCGCGAAACTTGGGACCACAATGCCGGCAATACTGCGAGGCCGCAGCCGGTCGTAGACGGACCAGGACGCCGGGCGCTCTCCGTCGCTGAGCGCCGTCGCCCAGGCGCAGGCCATGTCCTCGAGCGCGATAGAAAATTCTTCCCTCGCCTCGTCCGTTGTCAGATCCACGATGTCATCGCAGTCGATCTCATAGGAACACAGCACGCAAGGATCGATCCGGTGCGCGAACCCCTGGTTGGCTTCCTTGACCGCTGTCATGATGGTCAGCGCCAAATAGAGCGCCGGCACGCCTTTGGGATTAAATCGCGCACCTCTGATCGCCGCCCCTTCGCCGGAAGTCGGCTTGAATGCCCAACGTGGATCGTGTGCCCGGTAGCAGGTTCCAACGAACCTCAAGCGAAACCACCAACGGCCATGTGATCGAGATAATCACGGACCGCAGCGGCCTTGCCTTCCTTCACCAGCGCTTCAGCGGTGCGTCCGCCAAATGCTGGAAGCGGCTGAGCTCGATACCAAGCCATCGCCTGCTCCTTGCCGCCCGCCCAA
The DNA here is from genome assembly GCF_037179625.1 of Mesorhizobium sp. Cs1299R1N3. NCBI lineage: Bacteria > Pseudomonadati > Pseudomonadota > Alphaproteobacteria > Hyphomicrobiales > Phyllobacteriaceae > Mesorhizobium > Mesorhizobium sp. Cs1299R1N3. Next base: position 184,117 of record NZ_JAPYKQ010000010.1, read on the forward strand.
TCCGTCACACGACTGATGATCTCAAGCATTTCCCGCAGACGCCCCTGTGTCTTAACCGTAGCGCTGCGCTCCGAGCGATAAAGGGTCTCGCGAGCAAGACCGGCGGTCTGGGCCAACTGGCCCTTGGACATGCCAAAACCGTCCGCGACCTGCTCGATCGCAATCTTCCCGTTCCGGTCCATATAGGACAAGATGAGAGGTCCATTCTGCTCGGGGATCTTGAGTGCATGGGCCACAGAATTCATCCTGCCATATTGAGAGTCATATTTCTTGTGCAAAAGATATGGCAGTTCTCGGCACCTTTCAAGCCCAGGACCGAACCATTCAAGCTGCTGCCACCGCCCAGCACGCACGCGGATCAAGCTGACCGTGCGCGCGCTTATGTCGAAGCAGCGAGTTCGGCAAACACCCGTCGCGCCTATGCCGCCATCTGGAAGCATTTTTTGAGCCCAGTGTCGGCGTCAGCCGTTGATCCGCAACCGCCAGACCCACAGATCGTCGGCCTCTACATCACGGCCCAGGCCTCGGGATCGGGAAGCGACACAAGTCGGCGTCGACCATCGAGTGCTGCCTGTCGTCGCTGACTTGGCACTATACGCAGCGCGGTCGACCGTTCGACCGGAAGGACCGGCATATCGCTACCGTGCTCGCCGGCATCCCTAACAAACGCGCCTCCCCTCCCCATCAAAGGAAGCCATCCTGCGCGACCTTCTTCTCGCCATGCTGGAAACGCTTGACTGCGGCACCTGCGCGGTCTGCGCGACCGCGTCATATTGCTTTTGGGCTTCGCCGGTGGCTTGCGCCGATCCGAAATCGTCGGCCTCGATGTTGCGCGCGATCAACTCGACGACGGTCGCCGCTGATTTGAATTCTTTCCAGACAAGGACGTGCTGGTTATGTTGCGGGGCAAGACTGGCGCGAGGTCGAAATTGGTCGCGGCTCGTCCGACGCCACCTGCCCGATCGTCGCCCTGCAGACCTGGCTGAATCTGGCCCGTATTGCGCATGACCGCTGTTCCGACGGGTCACAGGCCAAGGCAAAAAAATCGGCGCCGAGCGGCTCAATGACCAAGAGGTGGCACGTCTGGTCAAGCGGACGAGGAAGGCGAGCGCGGAAAACTGTTTGCCGGCCATTCCCTGCGCGCTGGTCTCGCCTCCTCGGCCGAGGTCGACGAGCGCTATGTGCAGAAGCAGCTCGGCCACAGCAATGCCGAGATGACACGCAGGTATAAGCGACGCCGCGATCAGTTCCGGATCAATCTTACTAAGGCGTCCGGGCTCTGAAAAGCCTCTCCCCTCCCTGTTGATCGCTAGGGTGAGGTGGTCAAGCTCTTTGATGACAACACCTGGTCGAGCACAGCGATGGCTGCGACCAAACTGTCAGCGGCCGACGCTTCGTAGTCAGGCATGATCATTAGTTGCGCGATGGCGCGACCGACGAATTCCGGGTTGAGCTTTTCCATCCGCTCTTTGGTTCGAGCAACGTGTTCCGGCAGTGCGCCCAGGGCGTTGACGACCTCGCCCAATTGCGACCGGGCCGCGGCGGCGATGTCAAAGATGTCGCGCGGGTTGGCTTCCGATCCCCGGTAATAGACCTTCTTGGCGATTATTTCCGGAATGGTTTCAAGGTGCACCATGCTGCCTTCCACAACACGGGTCTCGAATGGCGTCTTCGTTATCGGTCCGGCTACAATGAAGTCGATTTCGCCGATGCCTTCGAAGGCGAACTTCTGGAACCGAAGCCCGTCCCCCAGATAGTCGGATGGCATCGTGTCAAAGTGCAGGTGGCTTCTGGCTGGGTCGATGAAGCCGAGCAATTGAGGGTCGTCGAGGAAAATATCGATGTCATGGCTTTCGCGATGGCCGATCTGGATCATCATCGCCGTTCCGCCGCCAAATGACCACTCAAAGTCGTAGCCGCCGGCGTTCTCGCGAAGCTGGTCGATCAGGTCGATGGCAATGCGAAAAAGCCGCCGCCATTCTGAAGGGCGCCGGCTATCATGTCTAGCCACTACGCTGCGAGCGGATAGTTCTCGCCGGACCAGGCAGAGAACTTGGCGGCAAAGGCCTTGAGGTCGTCAATCGCTATGTGGTGCGCGATTGCGAACTCGACTTGCTGAGCCAGTGGGACTTCGCCGAGAAAGGCGCTGATATGACCGGGGTGCTGCTTGGCCAGATCGATATCAGCAAGGCAATGCGCCAGCGCCGCGCCGTCCAGTTGATCACTGTAGGGTGCGTTCACCGTCGTTAGGACTGAACCTAAATGCTTGCTCATAGTGCGCGTAAGATAGTCGTTTCCGCCTTGTCGCACAAGTTGCAGCCCCCTCCAGCACCCATCGGCAGCCTGCGACGTCAGTGGTGTTGCTTCGCAGCCGAAGTCAGCCAGACTCGTCCTCCAGATGGCCGCCATCGATGACAGACGTTGAGATCCACGAGGGCACATTCGCTGCAGAGTGCCTTGGGTAACCACGCAATCCGTTCGCCCCCGATCCTGCGTCATGCCTCGTCTCACGGACTTCAGTTGTCCGCGGACAACCGCATTGTCGAATTGTGCCTCCAATGGGAGGCTTGCGTTAGGCATGCGGATACCAGTGACGCTTTCGGTTAGGAACGCTATTCCTGCAGGGCTGCATCGCGAGACGGCGGCCAATTGGATCTTTAACGCGCGAAACCGACCGCGGCCCGCGAAAGGCTTCTAAGCCCGGCAAGAGGCGAGGCGCTGCGCCAGGCACACCCGTCCTTCGTACGACCCGATATCGACGCACAGCAGAGTGCGGGCTCACGAATAGGCCATCCTCTGCGCTCACTGTCGCCCCTGCTATCGTTTGATTGCTGTCGACTCATTGCAGTGAGCCGGATTCGGATTGCGGCCCGACGGTCTTTTGAGTCGAGCTTCGCACGCGTTGTCCGCGGACAACCGCAGCCTCGGACCTCAAATCCCACTTATAGTTAAGCGTTTGTAAAATGTTTACGAATCGCACCATACTGTAATTGCGCAGTTTGACTGAAATCCGCATCAAATGCGTAGTTCGAGGAGAGCAATGTTACAGGCGCTTACGCATCCTAGCGGGCAGGAACACCTGCCATCGATGTTGTCCGCGGATTCTCTCGAATTGTCGCGGCAGCTTCAGCTACACCAACAAAAGATTTTCCCCCCAGCTTCGCAAAAGACGATCCGCCATTTCACACCTGCGGAGGCGGCATACTATATCGGCATCGGCGAGGGCTACCTAAGACAGGTAGCCTCGGCTGGAAATGGACCGGAACCATTGGCCAATGGTCGCCGGGTCTATTCTCCTGTGGACATGGAAAACATCCGTCGGTCACTCGACGAAAAAAACGGAACACCGAAATACGTTCCGAACCGTCGGCCTGGAGAGAAACTACAGGTCGTGGCCGTAATGAATTTCAAGGGCGGTTCGGCGAAGACGACGACTTCCGCACACTTGGCCCAGTATCTCGCTTTGCGCGGCTATCGGGTTCTGGCAATCGATCTCGACCCACAGGCTTCACTGTCAGCGCTCTTTGGACATCAACCCGAACTCGACGTGGGCGAAGGCGAAACGCTTTACGGGGCGATCCGCTATGAAGAGCCGCGATCTATCTCTGAAATTGTGCGTGCCACTTACACCCAGAACCTGCATATCGTGCCGGGTAACCTGGAACTCATGGAGTTTGAACACGAGACACCGAGAGCGATTACGTCTGGGTCGGCGGAATCCATGTTCTTTGCCCGCATTGGAGAAGTGTTGACTGACATCGAGAGCCTGTACGATGTCGTAATTATCGATTGCCCGCCGCAACTCGGTTTCTTGACCATGTCGGCGTTGTGTGCGGCGACGTCGGCATTGATAACCGTGCATCCGCAAATGCTGGACGTGATGTCGATGAGTCAATTCCTTGCGATGACCAGTGAGATGATGGCAGTCGTGGAAAGGGCAGGGGGACGTACCAGCTACGATTGGATGCGCTATCTCGTTACTCGCTACGAGCCGAACGATGGTCCCCAAAGTCAGATGACAGGCTTTATGCGGGCAATCTTTGGCAATCGAATGCTGCACAATCACATGCTGAAGTCGACGGCAATTTCGGATGCCGGGGTGACCAAGCAGACACTGTACGAGGTCGATCGACAACAGTTCACCCGCGGCACATATGACAGGGCGATGGAATCTCTAAATGCGGTCAATTCGGAAATCGAAGGCCTGCTAAGGACGACTTGGGGGAGGAAATAATGGCCCGCAAGAATCTCATTGAGATTTCATCGGCAGATGAAGTGCCAACTCCTATGGCGGATGTCAGACCAATCGCTGGCTTTGTAGCGCCGGCGGTTCGCAGTGCTCCCATAGGAGGCATCACCAGAACCCTTGGTAACATCACGCAGAAATTTGAACGTGCGCAAGACCTCGAAAAGCAGTTCGCGGAAGGTAAGATAGTTGTCGAATTGGACCCGGCCTTGGTCGACGGGTCATTTGTCAGTGATCGTCTTGGCATTGATCCGGTCGAACTGGCCGACCTAGTTGCCCAGATCAAAGAACATGGGCAGCAAGTGCCAATCCTTGTTCGGCCTCATCCGCAGGTAAACGGCCGATATCAAGTCGCATACGGTCATCGCAGGCTCGCGGCGGTGAAAGAATTGGGCATCAAAGTTCGTGCCGTTATCCGTGAGTTGTCCGATGATCAATTGGTTGTCAGTCAGGGACAGGAAAACAATGCGCGGACCAACCTGTCATATATCGAAAGAGCATTATTCGCTGCCCGCCTGGAAGATCGGTCCTTCTCCCGGGAAGTCATCATGGCGGCGCTGAACATTGACAAGGCTGCCCTATCCAAAATGTTGTCGGTTGTTCGCGTGATACCGATCGAACTGATAGAGGCAATCGGAGCAGCACCAGAGATCGGACGCCGTCGATGGATGGAATTCGCAGAGAAGTTGCCAAAGGCGAGGGTTGAACTGCAAGCGGTGTTGACATCGTTGTCCGCGGACAACTCAAGTGATCAACGCTTTCAACAAGCTGCCAGTGCCCTCCACTCGCTTCCTAGAATTACCAGGGAAGGGGCAAGGACCAATCTCTGGGGGGCCAAGGACAAATTAGTTAGCGTCAACGTGAAATCGACCGCGAAGAAGGCGGTTGTGACCTACGAGGCAAAAGATGGTCCGAGCTTTGCGGCATACATCGCGGGGCGACTGGATGACCTCTACGAGGCTTTCCGGAACTCCCAAAAACCATCAATAGGAGAGTGAACCGCAAAAGAAAAAGGCCCCCAAGCGACTTTCGTCGTGGAAGCCCTTCTCCGTAGTAGCTGACTGAGAATCGCATCTCCACGAATCACTGTCAAGAGTCATTGGCGTCGTTTTGGCGAGCAGATTTCTTTTGCCTAATCGAGGGTGAGAGAAAATGGAGACGGGTATTGCAACGACGCCCTTTGGGCGGCGGCCGATGTCGCTTGCCATGTTGGCAGCGCAAAGCGAGTCACGTGAGATTCCCAAGGGCAGGGTCATCGACAAGTGGCAGATCTACCGCAACCTCTGCGAAGGCAAGAGCATCGTCGGCATCGGCGATCGTGCTCTGGCCGTCCTGAATGCGTTGCTATCGTTCTATCCTGACAGTGAGTTGAGTGAGGAAAACGACCTCATCGTCTTTCCCTCGAACGCTCAGCTGTCCCTCAGGGCACACGGGATGCCTGATGCCACCCTCAGGCGGCACCTGGCGGCTCTTGTGGACTGCGGGCTGATCATCCGTCGGGATAGCCCGAATGGCAAGCGTTACGCCCGGAAGGGCAGAGGAGGGGAGATCGAGGAAGCATTTGGCTTCTCCCTAGCGCCGCTGCTGGCCCGGGCTTACGAGTTCGAGGCAGCAGCCGAGCGTGTTCGCGCCGACAACAGGGCGCTCAGGCTTATGCGGGAGCGGATCACCTTGCACCGCCGCGACATCCACAAGCTGATAGAGGCGGCTCTTGACGAAGACGTTCTTGGCGACTGGGGAGGCCTGTGGAAGCGCTTCCGCGGCGTTGTGGAGGCAATTCCGCGCCGAGCCTGCATTGCCGAGCTCGAGCTGATTGTCGCGGATCTTGCGGCATTACACGAGGAAGTGACTAAGCTGCTGGACAACCATATGAAATCCACGAATCCGGGCGGCAATGACTCTCAAAACGAGCGGCAGCAATCTGATTCAAATACCGACTCTATTTTTGAATTTGAACCTGCTTTCGAAAAAGTCAGGGCGCCGGCCGAGCCAAGGACAAAAACCGCAGAACCCCAGAAAGCCTATCCGCTTGGGCTTGTGCTGAAAGCCTGCCCGGAAATTGTGGACTATGCCGTCGACGGGATCAGCAACTGGCGCGATCTCATGATTACCGCCGCCCAGGTGCGGGGTTACCTTGGCGTCTCGCCATCTGCATATGAGGAGGCCTGCCACGCGATGGGCCAGGAAACCGCCGCGATCGTGATTGCCTGTATCCTGCAACGTGCTCAGCACATCAATTCCGCCGGCGGCTATCTGCGCGTGCTGACTGACAAGGCCGGGGCGGGGGCGTTTTCGGTGGGGCCGATGCTGATGGCGGCGCTCAAGGCCAACACCTCACTGCATGACCGGGAGGGCAGGCTAGATGCGGGCTGATCTCTGCGTGAAGCACTGAAGTCTGGTAGCATTGCGGTCGCGAAGCTGGATGCGCCCACTGACCATCGTCTGGCGAAATCAAATCGGAGGTGACCAAGCTGCGGCCGGCACCGGTGATATTGTCAGAGAAGCCGGAAGCAGATGTCCATCCTTGAGACGGCGAATGGTCTCAAAGACCTCTACGCAACGCACGCGCCGCGGCGAGTGCTGTCAGGAACGAAACTCTCGTCGTCCTGCCGGTCTGATGCTGGCATCACCGTGTCGACCGAACTTGTTTGCTCCCAGATGCCTCCGGTTCGTGGAGCAGCACTCGGTTGCGGCCGCTTTGTTTGGCGAGATAGAGGGCCGCATCCGCTTGCCGCTGCAACTGCTCTGGTGAAGCGGCCTCGTCAGCAGACTGAACTGCAATTCCGATGCTAAGGGTGACGCGGCGCGACATGCGGGATCCGGGGTTGGGAAAAGCGGCTGCCTCGACGCTCTGGCGAATTCGCTCAGCTACAGACACCGCCTCTTCCTCGCTCACCTCGGGCAGGAGCACCAGAAACTCTTCGCCACCGTAGCGGGCAACGTGATCGCGATCGCGCCTGACGTTTTCCTGGATGATCCTGGCGACCTCGACAAGACAGCGATCACCCTCGGCATGGCCGAGGTGATCGTTCAGCTTCTTGAAGTGATCGATGTCGCACATCAGCATCGCGACACCCTCCGGGCAACCTCTGCAGCCTCCCCACAGTTGGTCGAGCGTTTCGGTCATCCAGCGACGATTGGCGATGCCGGTGAGCGGATCGGTTCTCGCCAGGAGTACCAGCTGGTCATTAGCTAGCGCCAGCTCGGCGACCCGGCGCCGGTCGCGAAGCTCAAAAAGGAAAGTCTTTTGAGCGAGAATTGTCATGATGCGCCGCGCGGCGACCGTTGCGAAGATACCGCTCGCAAAAAACAGCGTCGCGGCGACGGCACTCCCAAACTCGATAGCCGGGTTTTGCAACTGAAAAAAGAGATAGAGACCGAGTGCCAGGGCGGCAATGGTCACGGTCCAGGCGAGCGGGATGCCGAAAATGATGATGGCTGTTATGCCCACGAACAGCATGATGTTCAAATGCCGTTCATAGAATTCGCCACCCGCGCTGACGCCAACCAACGCGACCGACAACAGCATGAAGAACATGCCCGCGATCAGCGAAGCCCCTTGAATCCAAGGCGCGCGCGGTCTTCGCCAGACAAAAACAGTGGTCGCGGCGATCGGCGGGATGATGGCGCCAGGCAAAAGCATAGATAGCGCGATCGGCCTTGGCAGGATCAACATGTTCAGCGCCAGGGTCAGCACATCCAGCAAAGCTACCCAGATCATCCAGGCGCGGATAATCTTCGCCGTTTGCGACCAGACACGTGCTCGAAACAGCCGTTTGATCTCGCCTTTGAGGCGAATATCGCGCGTGCGGCGCGTCAGAAGCCGGTCGACCTCGGCGGTTAAGGCAGGGTCTTCCTGCCCGTCGATGTGCATCAGTTCGGACACAGTCGATGGATCCTTAACCGCTTCTCCCGAACATCCGTCGAGCCATCCGGTCGTCGCGACGGAAAAGCTTGCCAAGTTATCCTAAAGATTTGATTACGAACTGATCTGCGGATTTCAGGGCCGGCTGCCGCGTGGGTCTCTGTAGCGTTGAGTGCGACTGCTAGCCATGGCTGCTCCAAGTCGACGAGACCGGCCGCCGATCGGTCAGCTATGGGACCCAGGCAAACTGGCGCGCGCCGTTCGCCGGCGGTGCCACCGTCGCTGGCGCGTACGCCCAGCCTTCTCGCCCACGTCCAGGGCACGTTGCTTGACCATGAGTTTAAAAATGGAAGACAAATACGCCATGCGCGCGACCATTGGCGCCGGCGAATTAAAGCCCATCGGGCCCCTCATCGTCCTTACTTTTGACCAAAGAAAAGGCTGACGGATTGAGACGCTATCCATCAGCCCTTTCTGCGATGACGGGTAGCAAGAGGGAGGGACTCCTCACACCGCCGTCGACGACACCAATAACGATAGGGCGAAATCTGGATCTGGCCACAATTATGTTCAAATTGCGGAACCATTCACAAGCTCAGGGGTTCCGGACTGGACGAAGGGACGAGCTGACAATGAGCTTCCGTGAGAACTTGGGCGCGACAGTCGCTGCCGCTGTCAACCGTCAGATAGCCTCAAAGGCTATGAACCGCTATGCAGAGAACCTGCCATGCTTCCAGGTTGATCATAACTTACCGGACGTCTTCAAGGAGTTGCTTGGACGACTAGAACAGGCAGAAGAGTTCACTATTCATGATGAACCTCCGCGAAGGTATCTCACCAGTTCGCCCCTCCCTCCCAATCAAAGCACTGGAACGGAGAGAGCGCGTCTCGGCTGATGCCAGGGCGGGTTTTCAAGCACGGCCAAAACGGTCATTCCGATCCAGCGCTCATAGCGGTCACTTGGGCTCCCTGTGCCTCGCGTCGGATCTTGTCTGACGCAATTCCCATCCGTCGATGGACTTCTGCACGTCGGCGGATATGGCTTGCGCGGTGATCGGCGCGGCCCATGAAACGAGGGCAACGCTGACCGAGAATGAGATCAGCAAAGCGAAGGCGGTCGCGAACAAAACGTGGTCCCTCTTTGGAAAGCACGAGCTTAACCGCCGCCCATCCGGTTCGTTCATTCACGATCCGTTAGGCTGTATGTCGTGGTTACTCCTTGCTTAACGAGCCGTTGGAAATTCTATCTGCGGCCGTTTGCTAAACGCGTATATGGGGCGTAGGCTCAGACATCGGCCGCCATTTATCCGGGTGCAGCCGACAGTGAGAGGTACGCGCTCTTGCCCGTCAGGGAGAAGAGCCATGCTTCAATCCACTTTTCGCAACCATGTTTTGAACACCCTCACGCCTGAGGATTTCGCGCTTTTACGGCCATCGATGCATCATGTCGAACTGGCCATCAAAGCCCGGCTGGAGATCGCATATCAGCCGATCGAGCACGTCTATTTCCCCGAGACCGGTATCGCCTCGGTGGTCGCCGCCATGACCGGAGGGCGGCAAAGTGAAGTCGGCCTGATCGGCTATGACGGCATGACGGGCATTGCGGTCGTTCTCGGCCAGGACAGGTCTCCCAACGAAACCTATATCCAGGTCGCCAGCAACGGTTGGTGCCTGCCGGTTGAACATCTTCGCATTGCAATTGCCAAAAGTCGGAGCCTCCAGCCGTCACTGCTTCGCTACGCCCACGAATTCCTGATCCAGTCGTCGCGAACGGCGCTGGTCAACAGCCAATCGACAATTGAGGAACGGCTGGCCCGCTGGTTGCTCATGGTCGACGACCTCATCGAAGGAGACAAAATCCACCTGACGCATGAATTTCTGGCGACCATGCTTGGTTCCCAACGCCCCGGCGTCACCACCGCCGTCCAAATGCTTGAATATCGGGGGCTAATTCACGCCAAGCGCGGCGAGATCACGATCGTTGACCGCCCCGGAATGATAAAACTCACGGACGGCGCATATGGCGAGGAGGAGCAGCGTCACTTCGACATCACCCCGGCTGATTGTTCGGAATCGGACATGCCCTTGAAGGCGGTCAGATCTTGGCGATAAATCATGTTGGTCTGGGTTCTGGGGAGGAATTCTTGATGACCAACGATTTTCATTCCATCACGGTTGAAAGAGCTACCGAGGCCTATGTTCTTTCCAGAGGCAAAGCGCGCTTCCTCTCCATTGCAAAAGCAATCCGCGCCATCCGAACACTGATGCCGGCCTGTAAGGCCTCTGACCGCCAATTAGAGGAGATGTTGGCGGCGGCATCCATCGTTCACGGTGTGGCTGTGGCATTCGATAAAACGACAGCCGACAGCGTAGCACCCCAGCTCCATTCCTAGGGCCGGATGCTTGCGTCCGCCCAGAAGCCTGCTTCTTCGGACGTTCGCCAAGCGATCATCCGCCAGCTGATCGACGACATTGGCAGGCCGTGCATCTCCATAGCAGAGGTTATTCAGGCAACCAGACGAGCTTTTCCGCTTTGCGACCTGACGGATTGGGAGCTCGGCAACTTCGTCGCGCGAAGCGCGATTGATGCGGGATTTGCAATTGAATTCGACGCGGCCGTTCCGTGATCGCGAGTGTCGGCTGGGCGAGCCGCTAACATATCTGCCACGCGTCAGCACCTCCCTGTCGGCGCTGTTCAAGGCGCGGCTGGCCGACGACCCAAGGGCTGCCAACACATCAACCCTGGATCACTCCGTGTCGGGCATATTGCCCTCGCAGACGAGCGTGGTGGGCTCCCCGTAAGAGCGACCAAGTCTACCGGGCGGCACTGGCAAAGTCGGCGGGGCGGGACGTGTACGTCTATCTGCTGTCATGTCTCTCCTCTGCGTCAGACAGGGGTGTGGGGCCAACACCGATCCGTTTTTGCTTTGCGTCGAATCTCTAAGTGAGATTAGTTTCTCACGCATTCCATTGAGGGAGCGCACATGCCAATTTATCAACGAGCCAAAGAAGCTGGCGTCTTCGATTCCTTCGAAGTCGCTCTGCTGGGCCGCGTGTTCGAGAAGTTGAAAACCGAGGGCCAATCGCCAGACCGGCGTGAAGCGCTCGCATCCCGCGTTATAGCAAACTATCAGGCCGGGATTAGAGACGAGGAAGAACTGGCGGCGGTATCCAAACTACCGCTGGGGCGGTGAAGTCCATCCGTTCACGGTGGCCTGTCCGCAGGTGCATCAGCCGCTAGCATTAGCTCAGGAATAAATGGGGACGCACGTGCTACCTTCACCAGGGCTGGAAAGGCTGAACGCATTCTCCGATGGCGTGTTCGCCGTACTCATCACAGTTCTGGTTCTGGATTTGCGCCCACCGGAAGTGCCGACCTTCAAGGCCCTTCTGGCATCATGGGAACCTGGCTTAGCTACGGTGTAAGCTATCTCTTCATAGCCATCGTCTGGGCGAACCACCATCATCTCTTGCGCCACGCGAAAGAGAGCACGGCGTCCTTGATGTGGTACAATTTCGCGCACCTGTTCTCAGTCTCGCTGCTCCCCCTGGCCACGGCATGGATGGCTGTAAGCGAATTGGCACCGCAGCCGGTCGCCTTTTATGCGACCGTGTTCTTCCTGGTTAACCTGACATATCTGTTGTTGATACGCGAACTCATCGATCCGATGCCCGAGAACGAGGTGTCGCCAGAAGTGCGGCGAATCATGCGCCTGCGTGCCGTGACTACGCTCTGCCTTTTTGGGCTCGCGGCTATCTTGGCATTGAACTACCCAATCGTAGGACTGGGATCTGTAGCTGTTGCCTGGCAGTCTATCTCAAGCCCCAGGCGCGAGGCTGACAAAGGACGGCCAGAATCCGACGTTGTGGCGTGGTCGCAGTACCGGATCTATTCCGACACGAAAAAGGCCGCCGGCCGGAGTCAGGTCGCGGGAGTGGGCGGCCGGCTCCCGAACAACCGGTTCGCATGCTGCCCTTAGTGGAGGCCCGTGTCTATCTCCGGAACGGATGCGGCAACACGGCGATTGACGCCTTCTCGCCGCGGGCGCGGCCAGGCTTTCCCGTCGCCCACCTTGTCACCCGGACCCAAGTCGACCAACACATCCGGCCGGATGTGTTCACCATCGATCACCCCTTCAGGCGGCTATCCGGAACGCGGCGTGAGCAAATCCTTGGGCGGCGAACATCGCGTCCCTGGGAAGCATGGGTCCTTGGCTTCTCCAACTGCGCACGGCAACATCGACCCGCTCGCCGCAGCCGCTAGCGATTTGACCTCAGTCGCTGCGTAGGATTTTCGCCTCCAACGCCGCTACTACAAAAGCTCGTCTGGCAACTGGTGGCCGAGCTTCACCACGCAGAACCTGAAGACATGCATCCATAGCCAGTTTTCGCTTCTTCGTCTGATCAGGGAAACTCCGCAGCAGGATCGTTGCCGCATCGTTCACATCGAGTATGACGCGCTCACGGTCATGTCGGCCAACTTGCACCACCACGGGCCGGACGAACCTGCTCGACATGCAATTATACTTTCAATCCCGCCTCGCTACGGTCTTTGCGTATCATGACGTCGGGTCAATTCATACATGGATTGCAAGCGGCCCGAAGAGGCTTTGCATATTCGTCTGCCTTGGCCTCACGCGAGCTTTCAAGGCCGATCGTTCCCTCCTCGGGCGCCCTGATAGGGCGTTGCCGCGGCGCTAGCGGTGCGGACGCCAACAGAGGTAGAGGGCGGGCTTGCGTGGCCGGCGGAGGTCCGGGTCGCTGGCCGAAGGGCAGCATGAGGTTCGCCTGCATATGACGCTGCCGAGCCGACGTTTGTCGATATTTTCGGGAGTCCGGGTCTTGCGATTTCTCGCGTTTGCTGCGTCTATCGCCAAAGTTTCTGACCTGGTCGGGCTTCACAGCCGGGCCACGCTGCGATTGCTAAGGGAGTACACATATGGCCACGGGAACCGTGAAGTGGTTCAACGCCACCAAGGGATTTGGATTTATTCAGCCCGACAATGGCGGTCAGGATGTTTTCGTCCACATTTCCGCTGTCGAACGTGCGGGCCTCTCGACCCTCACTGACGGCCAGAAGATCAACTATGAGATCGAGCAGGACCGCCGTACTGGCAAGTCTTCTGCTGGCAATCTCAGCAAAGCGGGCTGATCTCGCCCTCTTGCCCCGGAACAGCCGACAGGACGTCGCTCAAGCTTTCGGGGAAAGCCGTGCCTGAAACCAAGCTCTTCAGGGGAAAGGCGGCCGCTCTCGCCTTTCTCATCTCCGCCACGCGCCGGAACCGACCCCAGAGGGTACGATCAGGCCGCGGCTTTCTTGCGGGGGCGCTTCGCGGGTGAAGGCTTTTCGGGCTCCTTCGGCTTGCGACCGAGGCCCATAGTTTTAGCAAGGGCAGAACGCGTTGCGGTGTAGTTGGGCGCGACCATCGGATAGTCCGCCGGCAGGCCCCATTTGGCGCGATATTCATCCGGGGTCAGGCCATAATGGGTCGACAGGTGCCGCTTCAGCGACTTGAACTTCTTCCCGTCCTCCAGGCTGATGATGTAGTCGGGCGTCACCGACTTCCTGATCGGCACGGCAGGCTTGAGAACTTCGGGCCTTTCCGACACGACAGCGATGGCCGTGCCCTTCAGGGCGGCATGGACCTGTCCTATGAGGGTGGGCAGTTCACCGACCGGCACCGGATTGTTTGAAACATAAGCTGAGACTACATCAGCCGTGAGTTCGATGAAGCTGTCCGTATTGCTCTCGGGTTCTTCTGTCACGAACACTCCTGGCGGATCAAACGATTGGCGTCGAAAGACGTTTCATAGTGACGACCGCTGCAGATAGCAACGAATCTATTGCATTTGTGTCTCGGCAGTTCGCGTGACACTGGTTGATGTGACTGATGGGCTCCAGCGACGACCTTGTAGCGATTGCCGCGTGCGGTCACGCCAACAGGGCGATTCCCTTCGACATACCGCCGGAAGCTCTCTTTGAAGCAGATCAGTTCTCTGACTGCATTTCTAGCGGAGGCGCGGCCGCTGCGTTTGCGCGTTTGCCGGAGGGAGAGGGTGGAAAGGCCGTCGCGACGGGTCGAGGGCTGGAGGAGAGGCTTCCGGCGCCCGTCGCGGAGAAAGTTCCATGACCCAGTTGCAAGCTCTCGCCCCCGCAGTGAATCCACGCGGCGGCTATAAGGTTGACATCAACCGCGGCCATCGCGTCGGCCGGGTGTCGTCGGAGTGGTTCAACCGCCCGGCGGACGAGCGCTACCTTTCTCTCACCGATCTCCACAATTCGGTGAAACGGCGGTCCGAACGCAGCAGGACCCGCATCGTTGAAAGTGAGCTAATTCGCGTCGAGGCTAGCCGCGACGATCCGGAGCGCCTGAGGCTAATGCTGCCCGATGCGCCTGCTCCAGTTGCCCCCACGCACTGGAGTTTTGGCCAACTCGCCGGTCTCGTCGGCGCGCCGGCCACCTATCTGCGTCAGCTTCCGGCTCCCCTCGCGGCGATCAATCTCCAGCACGGTCTCCTTAGCCATCGCGCCGAGCAGGTGAAGACGCTGGAAATCGAGAACGGACGCCTCGAGCTGCGGGCGGTAACAGGCCCGGACTATGGCAGAATATTTGACTCAGAATTGATTGAGGCCGTGCAGAAGATCGCCGGCAACGGCATCGGCGACACCCGCTGGAAGGTGCCAGGTGTGCTCGACTGGTCGACGGGGACCTACAATCCGAACGTCGACATCTCCAGCGACACCACGACGCTCTATGCGTCTGACCGCGATGTCTTTTTGTTCCTCGTCGATGACTTGAACCCGATCGAGGCCGGGCGGCTGCCGAATGGGGAACCGGATCTCTATTTTCGCGGTTTCTACTGCTGGAATTCCGAAGTTGGAGCCCGCACCCTCGGGATCGCCAGCTTCTATCTGCGCGCAGTGTGTCAGAACCGCAATCTGTGGGGCGTGGAAGATTTCGAGGAAATCACCATTCGCCATTCAAAGTATGCCGCCTCGCGGTTCGCCAAGGAAGCCGAACCGGCGCTGATCCAGTTTGCCGAATCCTCGCCCATGCCGTTCGTCAACGGCATCAAGACAGCGCGGCAACGGATCGTCGCTCGGGATGACGAAGATCGCCAGAGCTTCCTGCGCAAGCGCGGCTTTTCAAAGTCCGAGACAACAAAGATCATCGATACCGTGCTGCTTGAGGAAGGTCGATCGCCAGAATCGATTTTCGACTTCGTACAGGGCATCACGCGGATCGCGCGCGACAAGGCGCATCAGGATGTTCGCCTGGACATGGAGGGCAAGGCCAAGAAGCTTCTCGACTTCGCCGCCTGATCCTTCGATGCCGGCGTGGAGGACCTCCGGTCGCCGGCCTCATGATCTCTGTCAAGCCAGCGCCGTCCTCAAAAGCACGAGGACGGCGCTTTTTTCAGTAACGGGTCATGGCCGGGCCAAGGGCTTTCGGCCGCCCTGGCGTGAACACAAAAATGGAGCACCACGACCGGCAGGCACTGATCCATCTGCCGACGGATCACGCCAACATTCTGGAGGCCCTCGGCGGCTCGGTCGCCTTGAAATCCGCGAGCCGAACCAGAGCAGCGCTCCTATCCCGACCCATCAATCGTTGCGGCAGGTGGATGGCGCTGGCGCGAGGCCTGGAGGCAGAGGGGGGAGGGGAGGGTTCCTGACGGGCTTGGAGGTTCGGGGAGAGGCCCCGGGCCGCCCGTCACGGAGAACCTGACCATGGCAAAGAACGCCATTCAGAAGATCGCGATGAACGCCGCGGAGAACATCCCCTATGACAGCCTGGTGCTGTCGCAGAAGAATGTCCGGCGCATCAAGGACGGCTTGTCGATTGAGCAGCTTGCCGAAGACATCGGTCGGCGAAAGCTGATCCAGAGCCTGAACGTCCGCCCCGTACTCGACGGGGAGGGCGAGGAGACCGGCACGTTCGAAGTGCCCGCCGGCGGCCGGCGTTATCTCGCACTTGGCATCCTCATCAAGCAGAAGCGACTGGCGAAGAACGAGCCGATCCCCTGTGTCGTCAACCGCAGGCAGGAGACCTCGGCCGAAGAGGACTCGCTTGCCGAAAACCTGCGGCGCGCCGACCTGCACCCGCTCGACCAGTTTCGGGCCTTCAAGACGCTCAGCGATCAGGGCCTCGATCCAGACGAGATCGGCGCCCGCTTCTTCGTATCGCCGGCGACGGTGAGGCAGCGCCTGCGGCTGGCATCGGTATCGCCAAAACTGCTCAGTCTTTACGAAAACGACGAAATCCGGCTCGAACAGATCATGGCGTTCTCGATCTCGGACGACCACGCGCGCCAGGAGCAAGTCTGGGAGAGGATCTCAGGCTCGCACACGCAGGAAGCCTACTACATCAGGCGCCTGCTGACGGAGACCACGGTCCGGGCCGACGATCGCCGGGCCGTCTATGTCGGCGCGGAAGCTTATGAGGCGGCTGGCGGCGTCATTCTTCGCGACCTGTTCGAGCAGGATTCCGGCGGCTGGTTCCAGGATGCAGCACTCCTCGAGCAGCTGGTCTTCGACAGGCTGAAGGTTGATGCCGAGACAATCCGCGCCGAAGGCTGGAAATGGGTCGAGGCGGCGATCAGCTTTCCCTATGGCCACACCTCCGGCATGCGGCGCATCTACGCCGAGGCCCAGGAGCTCAGCGCCGAGGAGATCGAACGCTACGACGCGCTGAAGGCCGAATACGACAAGCTCGATGCGGATTATGCCGCGGCCGAGCATGCCGACGAAGCAATCGAGGCGAAGCTCGATCAGTTGGGCGCCGAGCTCGATGCGATCGACGATCGTCCACAACGCTACGACCCCGCTCAGAAGGCAATTGCCGGTGCGTTCGTGACGCTTGCCGCCAACGGCGAGCTCCAGGTCGAGGCCGGTTTCGTGCGGTCCGAAGACGAGCCTCGCTCCGAGACGGACGATGTCGGTGAGGGCGAGGAGGACGACGCCGAGGGCGAAACCCGATCCAATGGTGACGACGATGGCGATGGTGTTGTCGTCAACGGCAAGCCGGTGAATGACAGTTCCGGCGATGACAGCGAGGAGGACGGCATCAAGCCGCTGCCCGATCGGCTCGTCTTCGATCTGACCGCGCAGCGGACGCTGGCGCTGCGCAACGCGCTCGCCGGTGACGTCGACATCGCGTTCATCGCCGCACTCCATGCGTTCGTGCTGCAGGTCTTCTATCGCTTCGCCCCGGATACCTGCCTGGAGATCAGCCTGAAGAGCGGCAGCTTTAGCCAGGTCGACGGGCTTGCGGAGACAAGCTGGGCCAAGGAGATCGCCGAACGGCACGCAGCTTGGGACCGCGAGCTTCCCGATGAGGCGGAAGGCCTGTGGGATTTCCTTCTCGGCCTCGACGAGGCAAGCCGCAAGGCGCTGTTCGCGCACTGCGTCTCGTTGACCCTCAACGCGGTGGTCGAACCTTGGAACAGACGGCCGAAGGCGCTCAAGCATGCCGACGTGCTGGCCAACTCACTCCAGTTCGATATGGTCGACGCCGGCTGGACGCCCACGGTCGAGTTCCTCGGTCGCCTCACCAAGGCGCGCATTCTTCAGGCTGTCCGTGAAGCCCGTGACGCAGACTCCGCGCAGCTGATCGATCACATGAAGAAGGACATCATGGCGCGTGAAGCCGCCCGTCTTCTCGAAGGATCGAACTGGCTGCCCGAGCCGCTGCGCCTCGACGTCGACGAGGTGGCTGCCGATGCTGGCGAAGCCGTCGCCGGCGAGGTGCCGGACGAGGCGGCGCTCGAAGGCGATGCCACTGAGCTGCCGGCCTTTCTCGCCGAGGATGCGGGTGCGTCCTCCGATGAGCCGGTGACCATCGACGGCGACGAGACGGACCTCCTCCAGGCCGCCGAATAGTTGGCCTCCCACTCCGTACCGGGCCCGGCTCCTGCGCCGGGCCCATTCTGTTTTCCAAGATGGAGAAATTCGCATGTCCGCACATATCATCTACGAATCCGCCCCTTTAGGGAGCGTCATCCGCTACTCGGACGGCGCGGCGAAACCGCCGTCGCGCTTCACCAAAAAGCTCGCCGCCTGGGAGAGCCGCAACAGCGTCGGCCGTCTGGTCAAGAAGGAACCGCCGCGACGCTACGACCTACTCCTCGCCCGCGTCCTTCACTCTGCATGAGGGTGATTTCGGGCAGGGCGGCATCATCGTCGTCTCGGTCAGACGCACCTGGTCCGTCGAGAGCGAACTGCGGTTCGAAATCATCGAGCGCCCCAAAATCGGAAGGTCCGCGTGCTGCAGGCCCTCGGCGACAGCCCGGAGCTTCTGCATCTGGCCAAGAACCGCGAGGCGGCCGAGCGCTGGCTTGCCGGCAACTCCTACGGCCGCGCGCGCGAGCGATCGTCGGGCCTATTTCGTTCATGGAGATCAAAATGTTCGACTGGAACAGAAGCTGCTCCTATGACGAGCAGCATAAGAGACGTTTTCACACGACAGCCCGTTCACGGCTGAAGAAGTTTGCTGCCGAGCTTGCTCTGCCGCCGCACAGCTTTGACCTGCGCTCTAACAAGGCGGGTCTTGCCGTTTCCGGGGAAATCACCCTGTATCATGACCGCGCCTACATCCAGGTCGGTCAGTTCGGACTGTCCTCAGGTCACGCCATCCTGATCCGCACCTGCAAGGGGCCGCAAGGACTATACCGGCGGGGCCAACCACTTCGTCGCGCTTGGCATGCTCGATGACATTCCGGCGCGCGCCGCCGCCGTCCGCGCCATCACTGGTATCAGCCGGAATGCTTCGCGTTCCTCCGAACGACGCGCCGCCTGACGCCGCAAACGTCATTATCGCCGCTGCACGCGCCGGCCGCAGGGCCGGCCAGCGACAGCCACGACATTACCACGCAGTTGTTGCGCCGACGCGGTTCGTGCCGCGCGTGGTCAACTGCGTTCGGGAGAACCCCCATGACCGCACATGCCCCCTTACGCTGCCCGTATGTACGAGTAGCAAAGGCTATTGATGCGGAAGAATGACAGCTCTGCCACCCAAAGGTGTATGTTGTAAATCTAATTTAGATAGAGCTTAATGAAGGTCCGTAGCGGGGTTGACTAGTCCCCTCCAGTACCCCCGCCAAGATGAAGGTCGATTGGGCTCCCTGGCCTGGTCGACCTTCTTCTCTTTTAGTCAGCAAAAAGGGCCGACGGATATGATCCACCAGCCCCTTCTGGCAACGGCGGTAGCAAGATGGAGGGCATCCTCACGCCGCCGTCGACGCCAACAGCAACAATAGAGCGTGATTCGCGTTTGGCCACAAGTTTGTTCAATTACAGAACCATTTCCAAGCTGAGAGGTTCTGTGGCTGGGGTCATAGGGACAATGTGATCATGAACTTTCGTAACAATACGAGTGGGCAGGTGTCGGTTGCTGCCGCTGTGAGGCGGCAGATTGGCTCAAAGGTAATGAACCGCTATGCGGCGACGTTGCCCATCTTCCTCGTTGACCACAACATGCCAGATAGGTTCAAACAGTTGCTTGAGCGGCTGGAACACGCGGAAGAAGCCAGTGTTCCCGAGGAACCGCTGCCGTGGCGCTCCATTGGTTTAGCCCTCCCGTCGCTGTGAAGACCGATCGGTCCGGCGCGACCTACGCTAAGCAGCATCTCAGTTTGAAATCCCTCCGGATGGCACGTTCATCCACTCGCACCTCAAAACTGCTGCTGCTGCTGGCGGTCAGTATCCGTACAACGATCAGCGCACCCGCATTCGCGGTCGAATGTCGCTCGGTCGGTGGGCACGTCAACGCATAGCCAGTTTCCGTTCTCCATGTTCAACTGAAAGGTGGCCATCTGTCCTAGATGGGGACCATCAATGGGACCCCTTCGCCTCACCGTGTCCTTCCCTGCATGCCGCGACATTCCGAAGTCTGTGAGCAACGGTTCGGCCCGGTCAACGACAGTGATAATCAACGGCAATAAGATGACCGAAACCATCACTGGTCGCAACCGTGAGGAAGTGGCCGGAATCGCCTACGTCTGCAATGGCGGGTTTAAGTTTTGACGGCGAGAGCCGCTAAAGGTTTTCCGCTCGTCCGGTGCTCAGCTACGAGCACAGGCCAACGCTGCTCTGGCCGGCTATCTGCCCGGTTCGGAAACCAGAACAATGCCAGCGGCCAAGCTCTCCTCTTCGAGGACATCTGTCACATCACCGACGCTGGCTTCCGCATCTGGGTGAGCCATCGCCAGTTCCTTTGCCTTGGATTCCAGGTCAAACGAAAACTCTCGACGCTTCTTTGCCGCTGCTACCGCGTCTGCAATCTCGACTGCCAAGGTGAGTGCGGGCATTTGATTTCTCCCCAAGTGCCGCAGCGTCTACCCCAAATATGGCAGACATTCGACCAAGCCGACATTTACGCGGATGGGGCGCTCCAGCCCGCGCTGCATCAGCGGAGACGAGCAGGCTGGAGCGTTGGTGTGGAACGCAAGCAGGGGCGCCCCACGGCAGCCGCCTGTGGGGAAGGACGGCGGCTGATCCTGCGGCAAGAGAGCGGTTTGCACCGTGCAACGCCGTCGCCGGCGAGATGCCGGACGAGGCGGCGCTCGATAGTGATGCCGACGAACTGCCGGCTTTCTCGCCGAAGATGCGGATCCGTCCTCCGATGAGCCGGTGACCGACGGCAACGAGACGGACCACCTCCAGGCCGCCGAATAATCGTCCCTCCCGTTCCGCACCGGACCCGGCACATCAGCCGGGCCCATCCAGATCATCACTGCGGTGGCAACCCTGCTGAACGCTACTTCCTAATTTCCAGGGTGTCTCCTGTGTCCCTGTGCCCCCCTCAGGCTACCCCCAGGGAGAAGTCCGGGGCGGCCAAAGGGGGGCTACCAGGTGCCACAGTGGAGTGGGTTCTGCACCTCACCTATTCACATATAAGCGGTTGCCCGATATTGTGAGGAGGAGTGGGGCTATCCTGATGGGGCCTGACGACGATCTGAAGTCCCGTATCGAGGCTGCGCTTGTTTGTGGCCCCCTCAGCCATTGGCAACGTCAATTCCTCCTCGACATGCGTGACCGGCTGGTGAAGTACGGCCCACGCATGCGTCTGAGCGCGAAGCAATGGTCTAAGCTCTACGAGACCATCGGCCCCGCACCGCCAAATACCAACGCACCATCGCCGCCGCGCGCGAATAAGCCTCTCTCGTCGCCACGCTGGCAATCCCGCCGCTGGCGAAGCCCACTTGCCCGTGAGGCCCGGTACTTGGCGGCCAGGTTTGTCAGGACCTTTGGGATTGCGCTGGCAGTGGTCGTTGGTTCCTTGATCTATTCCTACCTGGTCAAGGGCGGGCACGTGACTTGGCCAAGCATGCCGTCCTTTGCGCGATCGGGCACGGTAGACTGGACGCCGCTCTCCAGAACACAGTTCAGTATAACGGACGGAGACACCATACGGCTCAATGGCACTGCAAAGGGGACCCGGCTGATCGGCTTCAATGCGCCTGAGAGTATCGAGCCAAGATGTGGGATTGAGGCGGCACTTGGACGTCGAGCGAAGGCGCGACTGGCGGAGCTGGTAGCTTCTGCGAAGCTCGAATTGAGAATGGTCCCCTGTTCCTGCCTGGGGGGGACCGAGGGCACAGACAAGTGCAACTATGGGCGAAGCTGCGGCTCGCTATTCGCCAACGGCCAAGACGTGGGTGACGTGCTGATCTCTGAGGGGCTGGCCGTGCCGTTCGTCTGCGGTGCGACAGGCTGCCCGCCTACACCCCGCCCGTGGTGCGCGTCCTAGCCGTATTCACAAGGAAGGGGCCACGTGAGAACAGCGGTCAGGCGGGATTGTTCCAGTAGCACCAGCTAACGGAACACTTACGGCTGTGCAATATTGAATAAAATTCGAGTGTCCCGTGGGGTTCATATGCGTAAGCGTGCCGGCGGCGTTCCGCTGTGATTCATCCGCCCAATGGAGCCCGTGTTGGTCGAACAGCCGCCCAAGGGTGGCGAATGGGGCCATGAGGTGTGTCGGGCGCCCCGCATTCGGCGCAGCGCGCGCTGGCGCCGGGGCAGCCGCGGGAATGCATGCCGGCGGGACAGAGCTACAGGACCCAAGTCATCAAGGACGCTGACGGCATCCGCTTCTTCACCAAGAACGGCTTCGACTGGACGGCCAAGTGCGGCCGCTTGCCGGCGAGGCGAAGGCGATAGAGGCGGAGAGCTTCATCATCGAGACAATCGTCAGCAATGAGGCTGGCCTTTCTGACTTCCATGCGCTGCGCTCGGCCATCACAAGACGTCCCCAAGACCTCTACTTCGTCGCCTTCGATCTTCTGCACCTCAACGGACATGATCTACGCGACATGCCGCTCAAGGACAGGCGCGAAATCTTGCAAGCGGTGATGCCGGCCGGCGGTCATATCCAGTTCAGTGAAGCTCTGCCTGGCACTGGCGAGGCTGTCTACCATCTCGCCTGTGAGGCTGGCCTTGAAGGCATCGTCTCGAAGCACCTCGACAGCCCCTACCGCAGTGGCTCGACCATGAACTGACGCAAGATCAAGTGCTACGTCGAGAAGGAAATGGACATCATCGCGTGAAGTGGGAGACCGGAAAGCCGGCCATGGTGCTCATGGCTGACAAGGGCCACTACATGGGCGGTGCCTTCGTCACTTTCAAAGCCGACAAGCGGCAGGTCCTATGGGACTCTCGTTCAGGGCAAGGCAGGGGCTCCACCACCGGCGCGACTGGCAAAGGAGAAGGCCGAATGGCCGAAGCCGGGATTGGTGGGCCGCCTCAAGATCCTTAAGGGGGAGGAGAAGCTACGTCATGCTTCCTTGAGGGAATTTAGGGAGGAATAGCCCCACTCGTCAATTTCATTTATATTAGCGACGACGTATATAGGCCTTGTTGGCGATAATGCGGGGGAGTGCGTTTGCCCGATGAGTTTTAGTAGCGAACCTGTTCTTGATCCTACGGACCTCGGCTTCGACAAGGCGCGGCTTGAGCGACTGAAGTGGTGGATGCAGCGTTATGCCGACACCGGGCGCTGGCCGGGCGGTGCCGTGCTCATCGCGCGTCACGGAAAGCTCGCTTTTTTCGACTGCGCCGGGCACGCCGACGTGGAGGCCAAGCGCCCTTGGCGGCGCGACCTCATCGCCCGTATTTACTCGATGACCAAGCCTGTCACCGCCGTCGCGCTGATGATGTTGTACGAAGAGGCGCGAATTCATCTCGATGATCCGGTCGAAGCTTACCTACCGGAATTCAAAGATAGGCAACTTCTGATACCGGGCGCAACGTCGCTCGACCAAACGGTGCCCGTCAAAACGAAGATGACGATCCACCATCTGCTGACCCACACAGCTGGCCTAAGCCTTTTTACGAACCCCGGATTGCTTGGTGAGGCTTATGCCAGAGAAACGCTCGGCCTCGCCTTGGGCTACGGTGGGCTCGACAAGATGGTGCGCAGGATTGCCGAGCTGCCACTTGAATGGGAGCCGGGCACGAGATGGCAATACAGCACCGGTTCCGATGTCATCGGTCGCATCGTGGAAGTCGTTTCCGGAATGACGCTCGACAAGTACTTCGCGACGCGGATCTTCGAGCCCCTCGGCATGACCGATACCGGCTTCTCTGTCCCGAAGTCCGGGATCGGTCGTTTCCCCCCGCTCTACGTGGCTACGGCTGAAGGTATGGCGTTGCACGAAGCGCCGGAGGTCTCGGCGTGGCGTCAAGGCAAGGTTGATACGTTCTGCGGCGGAGGCGGGCTAGTCGGAACCATCGATGACTACTGGCGGTTCGCCGAAATGCTACGTGCTGGAGGTGAACTCAACGGCGAACGCATCCTTAGTCCCCGCACTTTGAGATTGGCGGCGTGCAATCACCTGCCGGGCGATCTTGCCTCGTTGGCAACCGAGGTTTGGGCTGAGACCCAATTTGATGGCGTCGGTTTCGGTTTGTTGGGCTCCGTCGTCCTCGATCCGGCCAAGGCACAAATTTCGGCCCAGGTGGGAGACTATGGCTGGGGCGGGGCGGCAGGCACTTTCTTCTGGGTGAGCCCGGTCGACGACTTGGTCGTCATTGTCTTCACGCAGCTGCTGCCTTCGAGCGCCATTCCGGTGCGCAAAGAGCTGCGCGCACTCGTCCATGGTGCGTTGACAGGGGTCTGAACACACTGCGCGGCCGGCGGCTTCGTAAAGCATCGTCGGGAGATAACCCGCGAAGCCTGAACGCCTCCACATGAGGCCCTGGGACCCTGTACAATGTCTCCACGCGCTCGATTGCGTTCGTGACCCATACGTTGTCCGCGTTCGCCTCCAGCCAAGCGTGAGCAGCCTTGCGATATAGTGTGATCTCCTTGGCCGTGTAGGATGGTTTGTACGCGCTGCCGTGACGGGCAAGGTGGTCAGAATGCGAGCGGCAGAACCGAGTATCCAGACCATCCGCGGTGCCCGCACGAGCGGGCTTTCCGCAGCCCACGCACTGCAGCGTGTGAACATATGGCTTGGGTCAGCCGCGCGGGCTTTGACCTCGTTCTTGCGCTCTCGCTTCTTGGTCCAATACGTCAATCTCGGGTCCCTCTTGGTCAACCTCGGGTCCCTCTTAGGTGTTCCCTGGGTCTCCCCTCAACTCAAGGGACCAAGCAGTGGGTGAACGATGCTCATAGTTCAGGAGCAACCTGATGGCTTCCGCGACGATGCCCTTGGTGTTCTCCGATGAAGCGAACCTTGAAGCACGATCGCGGTACTCGTCTGTGATCTGGGTCGCAATAAGCGAGGCGATCTGATCCAACCGTTCTTCCAATTCTTCAAAATGGCCACCCCGCATCGTCGGGCAGGCAAGCGTCTAACAGCGCGAAGAGGTGGAGGACAGAGACAAAAGAGCGCGCGCCAGCTTACTTGACGCAAGGCAGATCGGGTCAAGAGTGTGTCGGCCGTTCCGTATATAAGACATTGCTAATCTATTGTTGGGGGAATATGTTCTTGGGGGTGGACAAGTTCCCAATGAACTCGCTTGGAAAGGTGGTGTTCGGAGCGTCGGCATTGTTGGCGTTGCCAGCCTATGCCGCCGATGTCGATGCGGCGATTGTGTTCGCGGTGGATATGTCTGCGTCTGTCGGTTCAGCGACAGCCGACATGCTGCGCGAGGGACATGCCGCAGCAATGTATGCGCCAGAGGTCATCACTGCCATCACCCACAACCGTATTGGGTGCGTGGGGATCACCTATTTTGAATGGTCAAGTCGTGGGCATTTGCACAGGGTTCTGCCGTGGACAAGGGTCTGCGGGCTGAACGACGGGAAGGCTGTGGCATCCGTTATCCTCAAACGCGCCCAAAGAGGCTACGGGCGCGCAGGCGGCGATACCTCCATATCCTTCGCCATTGAGGAGGGTAGTCGGCTCCTAGATCAGTTCCCGGGAGGGGCGCCCAGAAAGGTAATCGACATCGCCAGCAATGGGACCAACAACGACGGCTTGCCCCTCCAGCAGAGCCGACTTCAGGCGATCGCGAAGGGTTACACAATCAATGCGATCGTCATAAACCCACTTATTCGGAGTGTGAGATACGACCTAACAAGTTACTTCGCTGAGAATGTCATAGGTGGACCCCGCGCATTCGTCATCGCGCCGGCCAGCAAGAGCGATTACGCCGTCGCACTCCGCCGCAAACTGGTCGACGAGATTGGCTTGTCGATCGACAATAGGAGCATTGGGGGGATGTTGAAGGTGATGGTCTGCAACTGCGAACATCCGCAATAGCGATCAAGGTACGCGGTCGAACGAACCTGATGGTTGCGTCAGCGATCGCGCCCCGTCCAGTTAATGAGCAGGAGCAACGCGCTTTGCCAGCTTCGCGAGTGTCGAGCGCGAGCAGTTGGTGGCCCTCGTGATGGTATTCCAGCTCTGTCCCTTGCGCAGCATGTCCACGATGGCCTCATTGCGCTGGGCGTCCTCGGTGCGACCCTTCATCTTCCCGTCAGCCTTCGCCTTAGCGATGCCCTGAGCCTTCCTGCGGCGGCGGTCGTCATAGTCCTTGCGGGCGATGGCGGCGCGCATGTCGACAGCATCCCGTTGATTGCGTCAAACATATGGGTCGCCGGCCTTCACCGTGCCGACTGCGGCGTTCCCGAGATCGTAGAAGTGGCCGGCAAAGCATCTATTCGCAGCCAACACCGTCGTGATCGCGGTCCAGATGGTTTGGGTCGCCGCTCGGGACGTTCACGGGTCCGGTGACGACCGGGTTGTTGCCCTTGCCTCCAGCGCAGTCGAGATCGAATTGCCGCCACCATCGGCCGACGCCTTTTGCCTAAACCCCATCGCGGCGGCGACGCGTCGACCGTCGCCCTCGATCTTCGTGTTGTGCGCATCCGGGGGAAAAGGATCGACCGCATGCAAGGCCTGATTTGCCATCATCGCGTCGCCAACGCCGAGTGTGACGGAATCGCGGTGGTTCATATAGTCCGCGCAACCTGTCAAAGCACAGGCGCCGGCCAGCACCGCGAAAGATAGCAGCCGCATGTTGAAAATCCCCCGGGTAACTAACCAGAAATTCTCGAATCCGCTTCGCCCGCGTTATCGTCGGGCGCGCGTCCATCCGGCCGCCACCGCCTCATACTCGGTGCAAAACCACTTTTCTCCGTACTCGGGACGGATGATCGTCGCCGAATAAAACTTGTCGCCCGGCATGTGGTAAATGCGCTGTCCGGTGTTGATGCTGATATTTCCCTTGATGTTGCAGGCTGGGTTTAGATCATTCGACAAGGTCACCGTCGGCATGCCCTCGCTGGCGAGGTACGTCCCGGCGCCGGCGCCGACGAACGCGATGATCGGAAGCCTCCAGTTCCAGCTTGATGCGACCATTGCTGGCCCTCCCTACACGGCCCGCTCGCCCGATTTAGTACGTCACGTATCGTTTACGGGCGTTGATATTGACACCGAGGAGGGCAATCGCAGCGAAAAGGCAAACTCTTGAATTCCGACTTCGGCGAGCATCAAGCTCGAACCGACGCTTAATGGGACCGGCGGTCTTTGGCCGATTTGAAGCGAGTTGTCATTCGCACCCATACCGCCACGGATCATCATTAGCATCGGTGGCAAATGCTCAAAATTGCATGATGGGAAATTCATCACGCGGCCTCTTAGACCGGAGTGGGATTGATTCCGGCGGCTCTCAGCTGGGCGCCGAGCTTTGATCGAGTTGCGCAAGCGGCCTTGTCACCACCGATGCATTTGTTGTTGGCGTCTGACCAGTTAAGCAGGGCCGTGTTTATCCAACTGCCGGGTGCCCTCTGTACGCCGTAGGGCGTCGGTCGCGCGCCGGCTGCAACGGCTGCCGCGGCGACTGCTCCCTGGCCGTGCGGGGCTCGTTTTCATCCGCTCAGGATGAGGCAGTTCTTCATGTATTGATCTTCGGCTGCTAAGTTGCCGAGAGCGTTGCCAATTCCCGCACCCGCGACAAAGCCGGGTGATCCGATGGCAATATAACCTTGGTCAGCCGAACCTTTTTGCAGTTCGCATTGAGCATGCGCGACGTCGAAACTTGGCCCATAGCCGATCTGCATATAATCAGCTTGATTGCTCGTCTGGCAGCCGCATAAAGCCGCAATGGCACCCAGTGCCAACCACCCCTTGATTTTCATCCCTAGCCCCTCCAAAGGCCAAGAGGCAGCATCTAGCAAAGTCGACATCTCTGCAAGCGACCACAATTATTCTGGTAAATTTCGGAATTGATAATCTGCCGAAGGGAAGACTTGCTCGGAAGCACCAGATATACTTGATTATGTAATGGCGGGGCTCGTGCATCACGCGCAGTAAGCCCGTCAGCCCGTCGCAATGATCGCGTTGGCCTGTGCCATGGCCCTCGTGGATCTCCTCGGGTGGACCCGGAGAGCTTTAGAGCACCGCGCGGGGAGCGTGTGGAACATTGTTGCGTCGAAACACTTCGGCGGTTGCACCGTCGGTTCTCCCATTCCGGTGCATGTTCCCACGACTGTTGGACTGGCCCGCTGCCGAAAGGTAGCGGGCTTTTTTCTATTTCCGTCGAGGAAACACGAGGACCTTCGCTGCGATCTCCAACTCCAGCGGTTCGTGGCCGGGCTGCTCGTGCCACATCACCTGGCGCAGATCGCGCATATCAACCGCTTGGCCGCAGACCTTGCACAGGTAGAAACGGTCGCCGTCGGCCTCGCCCTCGTGCGGCTTGCCTTCGATTGGTGGTCCAAGGTCAGATAGCTTCGTCATGCCGCTGGCAACATCCCGCTACCTATAATGTTCCGGAATTATTTTAGCTAAAGCTGATTTAATCGCGTGCCTTGCGAGTCGGTGCATGCGTCTGAAAATCAGGCCGATGGAGCCGGAACTGGTCGACACGCCACCGCAGGGCGTTCGATGGCTACCGATCGCAGCTCAATAAGGACGCTGTCCATGCTGCTCAATCAGCAACATCCGATACCAAGTGCTTGATGGTCTAACGTCCTTTAGGGACGATGGTGAGCTTTGGCGCGTGGGCTTCCCGGATGATCTTGGCGGCCTCATTTGTCGTGATACCGCACTTGCGAGCATAGTAGGCGGCTTCCGTTTCAAGCTCCCCTTCCATCGGGTAATCAATCACCTTCTTTGCTTTGTGCTTGGCCTTCTTACCCATAGGACGAATCATACCACAAAAACGATGCGCCCCGAACGTGGCGGCGTGGCGATTGTTCCGTCCGTTACCTTCTGAGGATCCAATCGATCAAGGCAGTTTCAACGCGCTCGCACCCGGTAAACTCGCAAACGAGGCTTTGAGCGAGATCGCGCCACTGACACTCAGGTGCCTTCATTTCCAAGGCCAGATCCTGAAAGACCTTGCGGAGAATGTCGGCATCGAAGGCTGACACGTGCTGCTCAACTTCTAGCGCCTCGTCTATCTTGCGCTGGCGAAGCCGCTTTAGAATTTCGCGTGATGCTGCGATGGCGCGCCGGGATTGATCCATATGGCGGCGAAAGGCGAGGCGTCCAGCGTAAGAGCCTTGCCGGAGCAGGAAGCTAGCTTCAATAGCCGCCCGCGCCATGTCTATATGGCTATCGACCACAGCTACCTCCCAATTAGGCTAAGAGGCTAGGGATTCCTTCTTTGTAGGGCGGGTTTCCAAGCGGTTCAATGTCGGCTTAATACCAAGGCTGGGGCCTCGCCACGGTAGCGACCCAAGGGCGGGCTTCGGCCTTATGTCGGCTTGTCGACCAGCGGCTTCTTTCGCGTCGGCGGCTTGTAGGCGTTCACCAGCCTGACGACAGCGGCATCGACCGTGACGGGAATCCCCAGGTTCACCGTAATGCGGTTTTTGTCGAGTAGGCGGGTAACGTCGCCAATCAACTCGATGTGCTGCCCCTTCTGCACCTTCGACGTCGTGTCAATTATCGAATGCGGCTGGCCATAGGAGGGAATGGAGACGCTCACGCGGTCCTCTGTAACCCGCCGCCGGACCGTTGCGGTTATTGCGACCTCATCACCTATGTTGATGCCCTTCGCCATTCCATGAGTCTGGAGCGATGACGGGCTTAGTCAAGCAGTTGCTAATGTGAGGTGGTGCCGCTCTGAACAGGCAGCCCGGCTGCCGGGGGTTTCCTTACTGGGGAAACGACAGCCGGGCCCTGCCGGGGAGTCCTCGTCCCGGCAGGGCGAGCTTAATCCGTATATTAGCAAGCGCGCAAGTTGAGAGGATTAGTGAAGTGAACCCTAAGGAATGTCCTTGAGTTCGCGTAAATCATTGATTCTCGGCGCATGAATCCCGCGATTGTTCCGTCGATTGTCCTTCGGCGACTTTAGCCGAGTCCCGGAAGGGAACATGGCCTGACACGCCGCCTAATCCGTCTGTCTTATTTGTGCGATGCCATGCGATGCGGCTTTGGCCGGTGAGCCGGTCGGTCTGGTTGAATCCGAGGTCTGTTGGACCGTCAGCTACGGTCCGATCATGCTCGGTACCATTGCCTATCGGAGCGATGAACTACGAAAACCAAAGCGAAGGGCTGTGGGCCGGGCCCACAGCCCCAGCAGCAACAGGGCGATTGTATATTTTACAAACCCTTTAGGCATCGCTGGGTACATCGCTTCCTCTGGCGCAAAGAAACAGTTTTCGTCTTCCTCAGTCGGGTGCAGGCAGATGTGGAAATTGTCATCGCCTGACGGAATTACAGCGTCATAAGGTACGAAATATCGGTCTTGGTGTGTGAATTTCTGGTGGTCGCCAGGACGCAGACATAGCCATCCGGTCGTGGTGTCACCGCAGTGCTGGGAATTCTACCACATTCGCCAGTTATCGGATCGCCGTGACAGCAAGCGGGCGGATAGGTCCAGCCTGTTTCGGCATCGTGCGCGGAAACAGAGACATCAAGCAGCGCAGCCGTGGCTTCACGCCTGCCAAGCCCACCATATGTCGTGTTCCGGCCGGATGCACCGAACGGTTCCCCTAGGCGGCGACCGAACGTCGTCACGACCATTATACATCATTCGCAGGCGCTAATATCGCCTATCAGCCGATCGAGCACGTATATTTCCCTGAGACCGGTATCGCCTCGGTGGTCGCCGTTATGACCGGAGGACGGCAAAGCGAAGTCGGCCTGATCGGCCATGACGGCATGACGGGGATTGCGGTCGTCCTCGGCCAGGACAGGTCTCCCAACGAAACCTATATCCAGGTCGCCAGCAACGGTTGGTGCCTGCCGGTTGAACATCTTCGCATTGCAATTGCCAAAAGTCGGAGCCTCCAGCCGTCACTGCTTCGCT
>NZ_JAPYKQ010000011.1:0-206410 GCF_037179625.1 Mesorhizobium sp. Cs1299R1N3
CAGAAACGCACCGTCGAGGACACGTGGCGCCACATCGGACATCTCGTCGAAACCATCGAGGCAGCCGAATGTAAGAACTACTTCGAAAACGCAGGATACGCTTCCGTCAAAACGTGAAAGGCTCTAGCGGAGACGCTCTTGCAAAGAGCGGTTGTAAATCTATGTCTCGCGAAGTTGGCAAGATCGCCGGAAGTGCCATGAGCGAACCACTGTTCCACAAGATCGATTGCGTGATGCTCAAGGTGGCGGACCTGGATGCCGCTCTGGGGTTCTACTCCGAAAGCCTCGGGCATCCGCTTCTCTGGCGATCGCCGGAGGCAGCTGGGCTGGGAATGCCAGGAACGGACACGGAGCTTGTGCTGCATACCAATCAGGGTCCCGAGGTGGATCTGCTTGTGGACAGTGTCGACGCCGCGCTGGAGCGCTTCGTCGAAGCGGGCGGCGCGATTGTCAGGAAGCCGTTCGACATCCCGATCGGCCGTTGCGCCGTCGTTCGTGATCCCTTCGGCAATGCCCTGGTGATGCTTGACCAAACCAAGGGCAGCTTCGTCACCGATGCCACCGGGCGGGTGCTGCGCGTTGGGTAAGTCCTAGCGACAGAAGGATGCTACGAAAACTGTGTGGATTTCTTTGAATCACCGGCTAACTTAGGTTGCATCACTCCGCCGCTGACGAATTGGGCGTACCTATGTCGCGCGCGTCTTGCGAGGTCGGCGGGACAGCGCCCCCTCTGGTCTGCCGGCCATCTCCCCCACGAGGGGGGAGATTAGCCAATCACCTCAGGCAAAATACTCCTGCAGCGGCCGCACTTCCAGGCTCCCCGCCTTCAGCGCCGCGATCGCCTCGGCTACCGCCGCCGCCCCCGACAGCGTCGTGTAATACGGCACCTTCTGCATCAGCGTTGCACGCCGCAGCGACTTCGAATCCGACACCGCTTTCTGCCCGTCCGTCGTGTTGAAGACGATCTGGACCTGGCGGTTGCGGATGGCGTCTTCGATGTGGGGGCGGCCTTCGAGGACCTTGTTTATTTTCTCGGCCACCACGCCGTTTTCGGCGAGGAAGCGCTGCGTGCCCGAGGTTGCCAGCACCTTGAAGCCGAGGCCGGCGAGGCGCTTGACGGCCGGCAATATGCCCTTCTTGTCCTCGTCGCGCACCGAGACGAACAGCGTGCCGGAGCGGGGCAGGTCGACGCCGGCGCCGAGCTGGCTCTTGGCGAAGGCCAGCGCGAAGTCGCGATCGAGGCCCATGACCTCGCCGGTCGAGCGCATTTCCGGGCCGAGCAGGATGTCGACGCCGGGGAAGCGGGCGAAGGGGAAGACGGCTTCCTTGACCGCGATGTGACCGGGATTGCGCGGGTCGGGCATGGCGCCGTAGTGGGAGAAGGCGTCTTCCAGCGTCTCGCCGGCCATGATGCGGGCTGCGATTTTCGCGATCGGGCGCCCAATGGTCTTGGCGACGAAAGGCACGGTGCGCGACGCGCGCGGGTTGACCTCCAGCACATAGACCGTGCCGTCCTTGATCGCGTACTGCACGTTCATCAGACCGCCGACATTGAGGGCGCGGGCAAGGGCCGCCGTCTGGCGCTCCAGCTCGTCGACCAGTTCCGAAGGCAGCGAGTGGACCGGCAGCGAGCAGGCGCTGTCGCCCGAATGGATGCCGGCCTCCTCGATGTGTTCCAGAATGCCGGATACGAAGGTCGCCTTGCCGTCGCAGAGGCAGTCGACATCGACCTCGATGGCGCCCGAGAGATAGGTGTCGAACAGCAGCGGGTTCTTGCCCAAGAGCGTGTTGATCTGGCCGGTCTTGTCGTTGGGGTATTTCTGCTTGATGTCCTCCGGCACCAGGCCGGGCACGGTGTCGAGCAGATAGTTCTGCAGCATGCCCTCGTCATGGATGATCTGCATGGCGCGGCCGCCGAGCACATAGGAGGGGCGCACCACCAGCGGAAAGCCGAGCTCGCCGGCGACGAGGCGGGCCTGCTCGACCGAATAGGCGATGCCGTTCTTCGGCTGGCTGAGGTTGAGCTTGTGCAAGAGCTTCTGGAAGCGGTCGCGGTCTTCGGCCAGATCGATCATGTCTGGCGAGGTGCCGAGGATCGGGATTCCTGCCTTCTCCAGCGCATCCGCCAGCTTCAGCGGTGTCTGGCCGCCGAACTGCACGATGACGCCGACCAGCTCGCCCGAGGCCTGCTCGGCGCGCAGGATCTCCAGCACGTCCTCCGCCGTCAGCGGCTCGAAATAGAGCCGGTCCGAGGTGTCGTAGTCGGTCGACACGGTCTCGGGGTTGCAGTTGATCATGATCGCTTCATAGCCGGCATCGCGCAGCGCGAACGCCGCGTGGCAGCAGCAATAGTCGAACTCGATGCCCTGGCCGATGCGGTTCGGCCCGCCTCCGAGGATGACGACCTTCTTGCGCGACGACACCTGCGCCTCGTTGGCGAGCGCGCCGGCGAAGGGCACTTCATAGGTCGAGTACATGTAGGCGGTTGGCGAGGCGAACTCGGCGGCGCAGGTGTCGATGCGCTTATAAACCGGATGAACGTCGAGCTTTTCGCGAATCTTCTGAACGACTTCGGCGTCGGTCTTCGTCAGCGACGCGAGGCGGGCATCGGAGAAGCCCATGGCCTTCAGCATGCGCAGGTTGACCGCATCCCCGGGGATACCGTGCTCGCGGATGCGGGCTTCCATGGCGAGAATGCCGGCGATCTGTTCGAGGAACCACGGGTCGATCTTGCACATGGCGTGCACGTCTTCCAGCGATGTGCCCATGCGGATCGCCTGCGCCACCATGCGCAGCCGGTCCGGCGTCGGCGTGCCCAAGGCGGCGCGGATGGCGTTACGGTCGTCCGGGTTGTTACCCAGGGCATGACCGAGGCCGGGGATCTCGATTTCGTCGAGGCCGGTGAGGCCGGTCTCCAGACCGCGCAGCGCCTTCTGCAAAGACTCCTGGAAGGTGCGGCCGATGGCCATGACTTCGCCGACCGACTTCATGGCGGTGGTCAGCACCGGCTCGGCGCCGGGGAATTTCTCGAAGGCAAAGCGCGGGATTTTGGTCACGACGTAGTCGATCGACGGCTCGAACGATGCGGGCGTGGCGCCGCCGGTGATGTCGTTCTCCAACTCGTCCAGCGTGTAGCCGACGGCGAGTTTGGCTGCGATCTTGGCGATCGGGAAGCCGGTCGCCTTGGAGGCCAGAGCGGAGGAGCGCGAGACGCGCGGGTTCATCTCGATGACGACGAGGCGGCCATCGGCGGGGTTGACGGCGAACTGCACGTTGGAGCCGCCGGTCTCGACGCCGATCTCGCGCAGCACCGCGATCGAGGCGTTGCGCATCATCTGGTATTCTTTGTCTGTGAGGGTGAGGGCAGGGGCGACGGTGATGCTGTCGCCCGTATGCACGCCCATCGGGTCGATGTTCTCGATCGAGCAGACGATGATGCAATTGTCCGCCTTGTCGCGGACGACCTCCATCTCATACTCCTTCCAGCCGAGCACGCTTTCCTCGATCAGCACTTCGGTGGTCGGCGAGGCGTCGAGGCCGGACTGGACGATGTCGTAGAATTCGGCCCTGTTGTAGGCGATGCCGCCGCCGGTGCCGCCCATGGTGAAGGAGGGGCGGATGATGGCAGGCAGGCCGACATGGTCGAGCGCTTGTGCGGCGATCGCCATGCCATGGCTGATGTAGCGCTGCTTGCGGTCGCCTTCGCCGAGGTTCCAGCGGGTTTCCAGCGCGTCGAGTTCGGCGTCGAGATTGTCGGGCTTCTCGGCCTTCAGCGCGGCGCGCTCGGCCTCGTGGGTCTTGCGGTCGGCGTTCTTGACGTCGGTGGCGTTGGCCAGCATCGACTTCGGCGTTTCCAGCCCGATCGTCTTCATCGCCTCGCGAAACAGCGCGCGGTCCTCGGCCTTGTCGATGGCATGCGCGTCGGCGCCGATCATCTCGACATTGTAACGCTCGAGCACGCCCATGCGGCGCAGCGACAGGGCGGTGTTGAGCGCGGTCTGGCCGCCCATGGTCGGCAGCAGCGCGTCGGGCCGCTCCTTGGCGATGATCTTGGCGACGACCTCAGGCGTGATCGGCTCGATATAGGTGGCATCGGCCAGTTCCGGATCGGTCATGATGGTGGCCGGGTTGGAATTGACCAGGATGACGCGGAAGCCCTCTTCCTTCAGCGCCTTGCAGGCCTGGGTGCCGGAATAGTCGAACTCGCAGGCCTGGCCGATGACGATGGGGCCGGCCCCGATGATCAGGATCGACTTGATGTCGGTGCGTCTTGGCATGTCTGTGAATTCCGTTCGGCAGCGGGCTTGCACAAAAAACCGGGACGGGAAGACCCGGCCGGTTGTGCTCGCGATTCTGGTATCAGGCTAGGAGGGCCTTATAGGGAAGAGTTTTGCCCGATGTAACCCCGAAAATGAAGGGTTCACAGCGCCAAGCAAACAAGCGCCTCATTCCTTCGCGCCAGCGTGCCTAATCCCCCAGCACCACCGTATCCGTGATCTCAAACCGCTCCGCCACGCCGATGCGGATCATGTTGAGGTTGCCTTCCCTGGTGAAGCGGAAGTTGCTGCCGGCGTCCGAGCTTGCCGGCAGGCCGGCAGCGAAGGAGATGACGCGGCTGCCGCCGTCGGGCCAGGTCACGGTCACGTCGGCCTTGTCCGTGCCCTTGCGCGTCACGATCGCCGCGCAAGGCGCCATGGGCTGTCCAACGTAGCGGGCACAGGGAATTTGCAAGGTTCCATTCGCCGCCAGCGCCAGGCCATAGGCATCCTGCATGGCGATCTCCGCCGCGGATTTCGGCGTGGTTTCGGGGCTGGCCGGCTGACCCGCGCTACCCAACCGGGCGGTCAGGTCGGGTGCATCGGGCGTCGCGCCGGCTTCGGTGGCCACGGCGTCCCCCGCCTGGCCGGGCACCGTTGCCGGATTGAGGGGCACCAGATAGCGCGCGGGGGCCCAGCCGCTGGCTTTGGGATTGTCAGACTCGATCTTGCACCAGGGATGGCCGTCAATGTCGTTGCAGCCGAGGTTTCTCACGCTCGCACCGGCAGCCAGGCGGGCCTCGGTCTTGCCGATCGCCGACGGCTTGGCGCGGATATTGAGCAGGTCGTCGGGGGCGAGCCCGGTGACCACCGAGATGAACGGCGCCTCTTCGGCATGCGCCGGGACAACAGCCAGCCACGCCGCCATCAGCAGCGGAGCGGCAATCAGCGCATGCAAACTTTTTCGGAGCGTAACTGTGCGCCTCATCATTTGGCCGTGCGCCGCACTCAAATCACCATGGAACGGCGGTCTCGCCGCATGTCCGGCCGGTTTTTATAAGGGACGATGCGCCGCCATGTAAGCCGGAAAATTCAGCCCGACCATGACGGCAAATCATGGTGCTGGGTGGTGCGGTTCAAGGATCACGGCCGCGCCGCTTCCGGCATGAAGCCGGTGCGCAGGCCGTGCGCCCATTCCGGGCGTCCCGCCTGTTCGGCCTGCCGTGCCGCCGCCTCGTGGTCGTAGTCCACCGCGATCATCTCGAAGCGATCCGGCTGACCGGCGCCGCCCAAGGTGACGATGCCATAGCGCGCATGCGGCGAGCCCTGTTCGGAGACATGCGCCGGCGGCGTGTCGTCGTCATAGGCGGGGCAGCCAATGCTGCCCGGGTTGAAGATGACGGGACCGTCAGGAATGCGGATCAACTCGGCGCGGTGGCTGTGGCCGCAGAGCGCGATGCGGCAGGCCGGGTCGAGCGCCTTCAGCCGCCGCCGGATCGTGGCCAGCGGCGCGCGGACCAATTGGCCATCGACGATCGCGTCGAGCAGGTATTTCTCGTCGTGATCCGGGCGGGCATGGAAGGCGATGACGCCAGGCGCGATCTCAAGGGTCAACGGCTGGGCGAACAGCGTCTCGCGCTGCGCTGGCGTCAATCGCTCCTGCGCATAGACGTCGGACGCCCACATGGTCTCGTCGGCCGGATCGACGGCAACGTGGCGGTCATGGTTGCCACGCACCGTCGGCAGCTTGAGCGCTTCCAGCCGTCCCATCGTCTCGCGGGGCCAGAGCGGACCCGAAACGCTGTCGCCGAGATTGACGGTGAGGTCAGCGCCGCCGCGATGCCCGAGATCGTCGAGCACGGCCTCGAGGGCGAGAACATTGCCGTGGATGTCGGCGAGGACGGCGATGCGCATGAGGAGGTTCCGTGGGTGGGCGGCAGGACTTGGTTCCTCCCCCGCTTCGCGAGGAAAAGGTTCAGACCGGCACTTCCAAATCATGACCACCTACCGCCGGCAGGGCGGCGTCTTCGGCGGCCGCCGCGATGACGCTGTCGAGCAGGCCGGGGAAACGGGCGTCGAGGTCGGCGCGGCGGAGCGTGATCATGCGGTTGGTGCCGACCACTTCGGCGCGGGTGACGCCAGCCTCGCGCAGTTTGGCGAGGTGGTAGCTGAGGTTGGTCTTGGAGGCGAGGTCGAGAAAGCGGCTGCAGTTCAGCGGCACGCCTTCCTTGCTGGCGAGATAGCGCACGATGGCGAGCCGCGTCGGGTCGCCGAGCACGCCGAGCACGATGGGCAGGCTGATCTGGTCCGTATTGGGGTGTGGCAAGCTCATGGCTGGAACCTAAGTGCAGTTCGGGCCGATTTCAACGCGTCGATCCTGCTCAGCCCATACACACGGTTTCTCCACTTCATGACCGTCCTGACACAGTGCTGTCAGCATGGTTCAGCTATTTTGCCCTGGCTCATTGACATGATGGCCTGTTATGTCCAATTGTTCAATAACTTTTGAACTAAGGACGCTTTCCCATGGACAAGAGAATCTTCTGGCTTGCGCTCGGATCGTTTGCGATCTCGACCGAAGGCTTCGTCATTTCCAGCCTCCTGCCGGACATCGCCAGGGATGCCGGCATCTCGGTGCCGCTCGCCGGTTCGCTAATCACCGC
Source organism: Mesorhizobium sp. Cs1299R1N3 (assembly GCF_037179625.1). Classification (NCBI taxonomy): domain Bacteria; kingdom Pseudomonadati; phylum Pseudomonadota; class Alphaproteobacteria; order Hyphomicrobiales; family Phyllobacteriaceae; genus Mesorhizobium; species Mesorhizobium sp. Cs1299R1N3. The sequence goes on from NZ_JAPYKQ010000011.1 coordinate 6,920, forward strand.
ATTCGCGCTCGCCTATGCGATCGGCACGCCGATCCTGGCGACGCTGACCGGTGAATGGGACCGGCGCCGCGTCATCCTGTGGACGCTGGTGTTCTTCGTCATCGGCAATGTCGTCGCCGCCCTGAGCTCATCCTTCGAAGTGCTTCTGATCGCACGCATCATCATGGCGCTGTCGTCGGGCCTGTTCGCGGCAACCGCGCAAGGCACGGCGGTGGCGCTGGTCGATGACCATCACCGGGCCCGCGCCATCGCCGTCGTCGTCGGCGGCACCACGGTTGCGGTCGCCGTCGGCGCGCCGCTTGGCGCGCTGGTCGCGGCCATCGCCGGCTGGCGCGGCACCTTCTACGCCATTGCCGGCCTCGGCGCCCTCGCCGGCGCCATCCTGTGGTACCGGCTGCCGCGCGGCATCATCGGCACCAGGCTGCCGCTGAAGCGCCGGCTGGCGGCGGCCATGCGTCCCGGCGTGATGCCGATCCTGGTGACGACGGTGCTTGCCCTCATCGGTGCGTTCACCGTGTTCAGCTTCATTGCGCCGCTGGCCATTGAAAGCGCCGGGCTGTCGCCGATCGCGCTGCCGGGCATGCTGCTCGCCTTCGGTGTCGGCGCCGTCATCGGCAACATTGCCGGGGGCCAGGCAGCCGATCGTTTCGGCGCGACGCGCACTGTCGGCTGGTCGCTGGCGCTGAGCGCGGCCATGCTCGTCACCTTCTCGCTGATCCCGACCTTCCTGCCGCATCACCTCGCCGGACCGGCGCTGATGGGCATGATGGTGCCGTGGGGCATCGTCGGCTGGGCCTTCCCGCCGGCGCAGGCGAGCCGCATCATCAAGCTCGCACCCGACGCGGCCCCGATCGTGCTGTCGCTCAACGCCTCGGCGCTCTATCTCGGCGTGGCGCTCGGCGCGGTGGTCGGCGGCGCGGTGCTGCGCTACGGCGTGCCGGCCGATCTCGGCCTGATCGCTGCGGTCTTCCCGGTCATCGGGCTCGGCATCATTCTGGCCGGGCGGATGTTTGCCAGACCGGTGGCGATGCCGGCGGAATAAGACCTGGAATTGAAATGATGCCGGCCGCTCTTCAGTCAGAAGCGGCCGGCGGCATATCGAAATCCAGCGCGCTGATGTCATCCAGCACCGCGCGGAGGTTTGCCGCCTGATCCTTGCCCACCACCGCTTCGAAGCGTTGCTGGGCGACATGCCACAGTTTCATCACCTCATCGAGCTTGACGAGGCCTTGCGGCGTCAGCCGCACCCGCTTGACGCGGCGGTCGGCGGGGTCGGCGAACGTCTCGACATAGCCGTCGCGGATCAGGGGCTTCAGGGTGTGGCCGAGCGCCGACAGGTCCATGATCAGGGAAGCCGCTATGGCGCCCATCGCCGGCTCGTTGCCGATGTGGATCTGGTAGAGCAGGCCCTGCTGCGTGGCCTTGAGACCCGAGGGCGCCAGCACATCGTCATAGTACTGGCCAATCTTGCGCGTCGCGCGACGCAGCATGGCATTGTTGCAGAGCGTCAGTCCGGACGGTGCCTCTTTCGACATGATGGTTCCTTGGCAGCGACGACATCCTGTCCGGCTGGTACCTGATAAATAATCCCGGATGCGCTCATTGACAAGATAGTGGCATATGCCTACTTTAAAAAGTGGCATATGCCACTAAATCAATCAGGCGACTTGCCGGGGGCCGAGAGGCTGATGCCTGCGATGCCTCGGCCGGGTCGAAGCAACCATTCGAGAGAAGGAACAGGACAATGAGCGAACAGGCAAACAAGGGAACGGCGGTCGTCACCGGCGCTTCATCGGGTATCGGCGCGGTCTATGCGGACCGGCTGGCGGGGCAGGGCTATGATCTGGTGCTGGTGGCGCGGCGTGCCGACCGGCTGCAGGAGCTCGCCGAAAAGCTGCGTTACGCCTATGATCGCAAGGTCAGCGTGATCAGCGCCGATCTCTCGAACGACGACGATGTGCGCCGTGTCGAGCAGGCGATATCAGCCGACGAAACCGTGACGCTGCTGGTCAACAATGCGGGCCTTGGCGGCCAGGCGGTGGTGGCAACCGCCGATGCCGACGCCGCCGAGCGTATGAACAAGGTCAACGTCGTGGCGCTGACCCGGCTGACACGTGCCGTGCTGCCTGGGCTCTTGGCGCGCAACCGCGGCGGGATCGTCAATATCGCCTCGGTGCTGGCCTTCGATACCTCGTTCGGCGGCATCTACAGCGGCACCAAGGCCTATGTCGTCAATTTCACCGAAGCTCTGCAGCGCGAGGTCGCCGATACCGAGGTAAGGGTTCAGGTGGTGCTGCCAGGCGCGACCCGGACCGACTTCTGGGAGCTTTCCGGCGGCGATATCGATACCCTTCCAAAGGAGATCGTCATGACCGCCGACGATATGGTCGATGCCGCCCTTGTCGGCCTGGCGCGGGGCGAAGCCGTCACCGTGCCGGCGCTTGCCGATACGGGAAAGCTGGACACGTTCCTCGGTGCCCGGCAGGCCTTCTACGGCAGCCTGCACGCCGACAAGCCGGCGGCTCGCTACGCCGCTTGAGGCTGGACGGGAAGGCTGGCGCCGACTTTGCAAGGCCTGGGTTCCTCGCCCCCGCAACGCGGGGGAGAGGAAATGGGTATGCGCCTTACGCCGACCGCCACATCGGTATGACCGAGGCGGCGAGCACCAGCGCCAGCACGATGTTGAGCGCGCGCCATTGCCACTCGGTCTTGAGCAGCCGTGCTAGCACCATGCCGGCCACGCACCAGACGGACAGCGAGATGGCGGCGGTGAGGCCGAAGGTCGAGCCGAGCAGCAGCGCCAGTTGGCCTGGCCCGTCGGCAAGCGCGGCGAAGGAGGCCGCCGCGCCCAGCCCCATCGCCCAGCCCTTCGGGTTCATCCACTGGATGCCGGCGCCGCCCAGGAAACTGTTGGGCCTGGCCATGGCCACGTCGAGATTGGGCGGCCCCGCGCGGCCGATCTTGATTGCCAGCCAGACGAGGTAGAGCGAGCCGGCGATCTTCATGGCAAGCTGCAGCGACGGCATGGCAAGCAGCAGACCGGCAAGCCCGGCGGCGGCCGCACCCGTCACGGTCGCGAGACCGGCAGCACTGCCGATCATCAACGGAACCGAGCGGCGAAAGCCGAACTGCGCGCCTGAAGCGGTCGACAGGGTGGTGGCAATGCCTGGCGTGGCGGTGGCCACGAAGGCAAACAGGATCAGCGGCAGGATAGGCTGGAGCATGGGACATCCCCTTGTCGGAAGCCCTATGGTAGACGCCGGCTCGCATCAGTAAATGCAATGTTTGCGATGGTCTGCATTAGAATCTATAATGCTGGAATGATCCGCAATCTCGATACCAGCCTCGTGCGCACCTTCGTCACCGTCGCCGACAAGGCGAGCATGACGGCGGCGGCCAATGCGCTGCACCTGACGCAGGGCGCCGTCAGCCAGCAGGTCAAGCGGCTGGAAGACACGCTCGGCTGCAGCCTTTTCGAACGCGACCGGCGCGGTCTGCGCCTGACCCATTCCGGTGAGCGGCTGTTCGAAAAGGCCAAGCGCCTGCTCAGCCTCAATGACCAGATCTGGACCGACATGGTGGGGAGTGCTGTCGCCGGCCAGGTGCGGCTCGGCGTGCCCTACGACCTTGTCGGCACCTTGCTGGCGCCGGTGCTGAAGACCTATGCCGAGGCCTATCCGCAGGTCGAGATATCGCTGGTCTGCGCCTCCTCGCCGGAACTGGCGGCAGCACTTGCTGCGGGAACCATCGATCTCGCGGTGATCGAGGAGCGGGTCGGTCCGACGTCAGGCGAATGCCTGGCCATCGACCGGCTGGTCTGGGTCGGCGCAAGGGGCGGGGCGGCCCGCGCCAAGCGGCCGCTGCCGGTCTCGATCGTCGCCGACACCTGCGCCTTCCGGCCGGTGGTGCTGTCGGCACTCAACGAGCACGGGCTGGAATGGCGCAGCGTGTTCGAGAACGGCAACATCGACGCGACCACGGCGACGGTGCGCTCGGACCTCGCCGTCACCACATGGCTGGCTTCCACCGTGCCTCCGGATCTCGACATATTGCCGTTCGACGCCGGCCTGCCGCCGCTGCCGAATTTTGCCATCAACCTGCATCTGCCGAGGCATGGCGTCGGGCCGGCGGCGCAGGAGTTCGCACGGCATATCCGTGAGGGGCTGGGGCGGCGATCGCAGGCGGCTTGAGGAGTCGCGTCTAGCTGGATCACCCCTCAACCGTCTCGGCGCTACGCGCCGATCCACCGCCCTGGACGAGTCACGGGCCTCGCCCGCCCTTCGGGCCCCACAAGGGGAGAAGGAAGAGCCATCGATGTCATGGCTAATTGCCAATGTTGGAGAGTGGCTGAGCCGAATGCGCCAGGCTCCTCCTTCTCCCCTTGTGGGAGAAGGTGGCCTCGCGAAGCGAGGTCGGATGAGGGGTGTTCCAGCTTGATGCCAGGGGTCGAATTTACTTCCAGTTCTTGCGCCGCTCGAGTTCGGCGTCGGAGGGCTTGCCCGTGACAAAGGAGCCGACCTCGATTTCGCCCGCGCGCTCGTAGGTCGCCATGATGACGCCGGTGGTGGAAGCCTGCGATTTGACAAGCTTGAAGGCGGCCGGCATCGCGGCATCGCCGAACAGCCGCTTGCCCTTGCCCAGCAACAGCGGGAAGGTCATCAGCCGGATCTCGTCGATCAGCCCGTTGGCGAGCAAGGTCTGAATGAGATTGCCAGATCCCTGGATGAGCAGGTCAGGTCCATCTTCCTGCTTGAGCCGGCGCAGAGTCGCGATGATATCGGGTCCAAGCGCGTGCGTGTTCTGCCAGGTCAGAGTATCCGGCCGATGCGTCGCCACATATTTGGTCGCGGGGTTGAAGGCATCCGCGATCGGATCTTTCTGGTACGGCCAATACGCGGCGAAGATGTCGTAGGTTCTGCGGCCGAGCAGCAGGGCGAAGGGTTTGGAGAATAGCTCATCCATTGCCGCGCCCGCCACTTCGTCAAAGTAGTGGAACGTCCAGCCGCCGAATTTGAAGCCGCCGACCGGATCTTCTTCCGGTCCACCGGGTGCCTGCATGACGCCATCGAGGCTGACGAAGGTTGCGGCGATGATCTTTCTCATTGTGCTCTCCCTTGCTTTCGTCCACGCCGTCGCGGCCGGACTTCAGTCCAAGGACGGACCAGCCGCGCCCATCCCGACAGCGGCCGCGAATCTGGTTCGCCATAGCTACTCAATCACCGGCGCTCGGGGCTTCCGACGAGAACCATACATGCTCGAAGATCGCGGTGGCGCTGCTGTCTGGCTGCCTGTCCTCGATCAGCCAGATCGAGCGGCTGCGCGCGGCCTCTTCGCGCGTCGGGATCTTCGCGGCGGAATCGGCGGTCGACGCGCCGACACAAGGGATGAACCACGAGCGCATGAACGGGTGGCAGGCGAACCCTTTTTCGCCGCGGGTCACCATCACCGCGAACGGAACGCGCTCGGCCGGACGCCACGGGAAGATCATGCGGCCGCCGGGGCGTAGCGCCTTCAGCCATCCGGCGGGAGGGGCCACGACACCGGCATTGACATAGATGATGTCGGATGGCGGCAGGGGCGAGGTCACCGCATCGCCATGGACAACAGTCGCATTGCCGTAGGCTTCGAGATTTCCGCGCGCCAGTTCGGCCATCTGATCGTCGAACTCGAAAGCAGTGACGGTGCCGCCGGGCGAAACCAGCGTGGCAAGCAAAGCCGTGTAGTAACCGCTGCCGGCGCCGATATGCGTGACGGCCTCGCCTGGCTTTGGCGCGAGTTTTCCGATCCATATGGCATGCAGGAAGGGCTCGCCATTGTTGATGCCCTTGTCGGGATCGAGCGCCACGAGCACGTTCTGGTAGATGTGAGCCGGATCGGCGCTTGGAGTCGTGAGCGTGGCGTTGCCGACAATGATCGTCCATGGCCCTGGGCCGAGGAAGGCTTCGCGCGGCACGCTGGCGAACACCTCTTCCAGACGCGGGTCCGATGAGGCGGCGTTGGCCGCCATCAGCCGCGCGTAAAATCTCCTGATGTCTTCGATCCCGGTCATGACGAGGGAGAAGATAGCGCGGATCGCCGATTTGTCGCGGGACCATCTGCGGCCGGACTGTGTGGGAAGAAGCACGGGGCGGGAGCTCCCCGCCGTGTTTCATAGTTTGAAATTCGAGGTTCCTGCAGCTCTACTGCATTTGCGTTTGTGCACAGCGTGCCAGGTTGGCCCTGACCACGAGGTGATGAAAAGGCCTGATCGCGTTGAGATAGGTGAAGCCCAAGGCATTGTGGGTATGCACAACGGTTGTCGCGATGAGCAACGTGCCTGTTGGAGAATGGCGTCGGAGCAGAGATAGCCGGAAGTCCAGGTGTCGGTCATCCGTACCGAGCACGATTTCGTCCTTGCCCTCCCAGTGCACCGGGAAGAAGTCCACCCGTTCATGGCTGTCCTGGAACGTCCTGACCGTGTCGGAGGTTTTGATGCCGAAGGGCGTAACCATGGCGTCGCGCAGTGCGATCAACGCCTTTTGCCACGCGGGTGGATTGACGAGTGTCCGCGTCGCCAACTCGCGCATGCTCGACTGTTCCGATGCACTCAAGTCAATGCTGTAGCTATCGAGTGAACTGGCGTTCTCGTACCAGCTCGCAATGATACTTTCCGACGGCGGCGTTGTCCGGCGTACCTGCGGTTTGCGGTCTAAACCCATGCTGAAAGCTCAATCGTGGCAGCTGGCCAAATAGCGGTAGGGAGTACATGCCTTGGAACGAAGCCGATCGAGAACGATATAATATGGTGCGTGAGCGCTATACAAGCGGCGCGGTCGCCAATATCGGCGCGCACGAGGGCACAATCGAATAGGCCCTCGCCTTGATGCAAATTGCCTTCGTTGCAATACTGTTGCGCAGACCGGGCTATGATGGATCTTAATTTCGAGTCAGGTTCTTAGCCAGCCCCGGACATGGTGTCGTAGAGCAGCTTGAAATTGAGCGCCAGGATGATGGCCGCGACCACCCAGGCCAATGCCGCCACGCCGCGCGGGATGGCGAGGTTGCCCATCTTCTTCTTGTCGGAGACGAACTGCACCAGCGGGATGACCGCGAAGGGCAGCTGCATGGACAGGATCACCTGACTGAACACCAGCAGCTGGCCGGTGCCCTTCTCGCCATAGAGCGCGGTGACGACCACCACCGGAACGATGGCCAGGCCGCGCGTCAAAAGACGCCGTGCCCAGCTGGGGATGCGCAGGCGCAGAAAACCTTCCATGATGATCTGGCCGGCCAGCGTCGCCGTCACCGTCGAGTTGAGGCCCGAGGCCAGCAGTGCCACGGCAAACAGGATCGAGGCGATGCCCAAGCCAAGCAGCGGCGACAGGAGCTGGAAGGCCTGGTCGATCTCGGCGACATGATGGTGGCCGGTGTCGTGGAAGGCGACCGCCGCGACGATCAGGATGGCGGCGTTGACGAACAGTGCCAGCATCAGGGCGATGGTGGAGTCCATCGTCGCCCATTTGATGGCATCGCGCTTGCCCGGGTCGGTGCGTTCATAGGCGCGGGTCTGCACGATCGAGGAATGCAGATAGAGATTATGCGGCATCACCGTTGCGCCAATGATGCCGATGGCGATGTAGAGCATCGCCGGGTTGGTGACGATCTCGGAGGACGGCACGAACATCGAATGCAGGATCGTGCCGGCCGGCGGGGCGGCAACGAAGATCTGGATGGCAAAGCAGCTGAAGATGATGATCAGAAGCGCGACGACGAAGGCCTCCAGATAGCGGAAACCCTTGTTCATCAAGAGCAGCACCAGGAAAGCGTCGAGCGCTGTGAGAATGGCGCCGCCGATCAGCGGGATGCCGAACAAAAGCTGCAGCGCGATCGCGGTGCCGATCACCTCGGCGAGGTCGCAGGCGATGATGGCGAGCTCGCAGGCGATCCACAGCACGAAGTTGACCGGGCGCGGGTAGTAAGCGCGGCAGGCCTGGGCGAGGTCGCGGCCGGTGGCGATGCCAAGCCGCGCGGCCAGCGCCTGCAGCAGGATCGCCATCAGGTTGGACAGCATGATGATGAACAAAAGCGTGTAGCCGAACTGGGCGCCGCCGGCGAGGTCGGTCGCCCAGTTGCCCGGGTCCATATAGCCGACCGAGACCATGTAGCCCGGGCCCATGAAGGCGAAAAGCCGGCGGAACCAGACCCCTGACGTCGGCACCTCGATGGTGGAATTGACCTCGCGCAGGCTGGGCTGATCGTCTTCCTCCCGTCTGGCGAACCGCCATGCGGACCGGGGGGCTGTGACGTCTGCTTCCAACATGAAAAGGCTTTCCGCGGCTTCCGGAGGATCCCCATAAGCTATGCCATGGCTCAACATTATGCAATAGGCTATATTTCATTGTCGGGGCTTTTTATCCCGGCATTTTACCGGAGGTGGCGGACAACCAATCGGATTCGGTATCCGAGCCGCAGGATCGCCTAGGGCCGGATGATTTCAGGTCGGTTGACCTGAAATCTGAATCCGCCTCTAACTCAAAGAGATAGAGGCGGATGTCGTCCGAAAGCCGCTTCACGGCATCATGCCCTAGCGCGCGCTTCCGACAGAAAGTCCTCTACCACTGCAATACCGCTCGAGCGCATCGACCGAAGCCTTGGGATCGGCGAGCGCCACATAGGTGTCGGGCCGCAGGAGATAGAGCGCATCACGGGCCAGCCCCGCCTCTTCATAGGCAGGCCGCCAGTCGAAGATGTTCAGCGGAACCCGATGGCGCTCGCACCATGACCTGACGTCCTCGCTGGCGACGCCGTAGATGTGGATCTGCCATTGCGTGGCGGCGAGAGAGGCAAAATTGTCCAATCCATCGACCGGGGCCCAAGGCAACCGCTCGCCGCCGCGCACTTCGCCCGCGGATCCCTCGCTGAGAGGGCTTTGGCGATAGTTGAGGGTGATCTGCGAAACAGTCCGGAAGATGAATTCGCGAACCCGGTCGATGCCGAGGATCCTGGGCACGACAATCGGCGCGATCCGGGTGCGCACGAGGTCGGCGATGCGCCCGTCGGCAGTGACGAAGGTGAAGATGCGATCGGTGGTGGCAACGAGGCGTCTGGCGAAAGCGATGCGCTCGATTTCATAGCTGTCGAGCAGGGCATCGGGCGCCTGCGCCGCGAGCACGGAAGACAGTTTCCATGCAAGGTTGATCGCGTCCCCGATCCCGGTGTTCATCCCCTGTCCGCCGACCGGACTGTGGATATGCGCCGCGTCGCCCAGCAGGAATGCGCGACCCCTGCGGAATTGACCGGCTACGCGGTGGTGAACGTGGTAGGTCGAAAACCAGTTCACCTTTTCGATCTTGATCTTGAGGCTTTCGATCGCCTGGCTGCTGACGTCGTCGAACGTCAGCGTGCCGGCCTGATCCGCGCGCTCGTCCCGGACCGTGCCGATCAGCCGAGCGCGGCGCGTGTCCGCCAGAGGAAAGATCGCCAGGAAGTCGGCTTCGTCCAGATCGACATGCAATTCGCCATTGATCGCTTCACCGGATGCCTCGATATCGGCGACGTAAAAAAGTTCGCGGTAGGTGCCACCGGAAAAACCGGCCGATATCGTCTCGCGCACCACGGAATGCGCGCCGTCACAACCCGCCAGATAGCTGAACTCGGCGGTCTCCTCGCCATGTTCGCCCCGCAGGCGGGCGACAATGTGGTCGCCGTGGTCGGTGAAATCATGCAATTCGGTCCGCCGCTCGACGGTGACCCCCAATTGTCCGAGCCGTTCGACCAGAAGGCGTTCGTGCTCGTCCTGCGGAAAGATTTGCAAAAACGAATAGGGCGATAGATCCTCACCGATCGCCGCGAACGGCACGCGCGCCTCCGCTTTGCCCCGCACCCACAGGTTGGCGGCGCGCACCTTGTGGCCGCGCGCGATCACGGCATCGGCCAGATCGAGTTGACGGTAGAGCTCGAGCGTGTGCGCGGCAACGGCCAAGGCGCGCGACGTCGTGCCCGGCCCGGCGGTCTTGTCTATGATGCGGACGCCGACACCCAGCTTGGTGAGCCAAAGCGCCAGCACCAGGCCTGTTGGGCCGGCCCCTACGATCAGAACGTCACTGCGGGTCATGTTTTTCTCCCTGGCGGTGATTGCAGTCGCGCGGCTTCAGATCAGCAACTCCAAATATGGCCACGGGAGTCGCGGACAATGCCACCTTCTCATCCATGGCATGGAGGAGGAACGTCGTCCCAAAGCGCGTCGCCCGCTTGCCGATCGACAAACATGCCTCCAAATAAACGGCCTGAAGAATCAGAGCCCGTGCTATAAAAGCAGCGACGGCTAAACTTCCGAGGAGGAGCGCGCATTGGCGCTGAAGAACAGACCGGTCCCGCGTGAGCCGTTGCTCGATGCCGATATCCATTCGGAAGGGTTCCGGCAGACGCGCGAAGCGCGCCGCAGCGCGCTGGTCGAGGATTATGTCGAGCTGATCGCCGACCTGATCGAGGACGGCAACGAGGCGCGCCAGGTCGACATCGCCGCTCGCCTCGGCGTCGCCCAGCCGACGGTGGCCAAGATGCTGACGCGGCTCTGCGCCGACGGGCTGGTGTCGCGAAAACCCTATCGCGGCGTGTTCCTGACCGAAGCCGGCCGCAAGGTCGCGGAGGAAAGTCGCATTCGCCACCAGACGGTGGAAGCCTTCCTGCGCTCCCTCGGCGTCAGCGCCGAGACGGCGCGCATCGACGCCGAGGGCATCGAGCACCATGTCAGCGCCGAGACGCTGGAAGCGTTCCGCAAGGCGATGACGGCCCGCTGAAGCACTCAATGTCGATCTGTCGAACGTTAGCCGCTGGAACCGTCGGCGCTTATGCGCGTTGGCTCTCATCGCGCGCTTGTTGCGCGCCAGGGAGGAAGCCATGGGCATCGAGCAGGCACCGACCGCAAAAGGCAAGCAGGCAGCCACAGGACTGAAACAGGCGGCCGCCAGGGACGAGCGCAAGACCGAAGCCGAAACGGGACATCCGCTGAAGAAAGGCGCCGATCGTTTCGAGGAACGCTCGAAAAGCTCGGACGGCAAGAGCGCCGGTGCCAAGCAGAAAGAGTAGGCGGCGGTAATTCCGGATCGATGCAGATGACGATCGAGTGGCGCCCGCCCGAACGCTTTGTCTTTCAAGGACATTCCATCGCCTGGGGCGTGATGGGGGAAGGACCGCCCGCCGTCGTTCTCCATGGCACGCCCTTCTCCTCGGTCGAGTGGCGCCGTATAGCGCCATGGCTCGCCAAGCAGCGACGCGTCCACTATTTCGACATGCTTGGCTATGGCTGGTCGGACAAGCCGGACAGCGACGTGTCGCGCGGCATCCAGAACGAATTGTTCGCGGCCCTCCATGCCCACTGGAAGCTGGAACGGCCCGATGTGGTCGCGCATGATTTCGGCGGATCGACCGCTCTGCGCGGTCATCTGCTCAACGGGTTGGATTTCCGCTCGCTGGTGCTGATCGATCCGGTGGCGATCAGCCCGCAAGGCTCGCCGCTCGTCCAGGCGGCCAAACAGAACGAGAAGGTTTTTGCCGGGCTGCCCGCCTATGTCCACGAAGCGATCTTGCGCGCCTATATCAACGGCGCGACTTACAATCCGCTACGCAAGGACGAGATGCAGGCCTATCTGCGTCCATGGCTTGGCGACGAGGGCCAGAAGGCATTCTGGAGGCAAGTCGCACAGATGGATGACAAATACACCGAGGAGGTGGAGTGGCGATATGGCGAAATCCGGTGTCCGGTCACCATCCTGTGGGGCGACAATGACGATTGGATCCCGGTAAAGGACGGCCGGGAGCTGGCGCGGCGCATTCCCGGCGCGACGTTTGAGACAGTTCCCAATGCCAAGCATCTCGTCCAGGAAGACGCGCCAGAAGCGATCGCCGCTACGGTCCTTCAGTTCTGGCGGAGCATGGAAGCCGGCTAGGACTGTTCGGAAGGAAGGTTTACTCCGGGGCTGTTGTCCAGTCCCCGGACGGCTCACTCGCTGACATCCTGTTTCCAGCTGCGCGGATGGCCGTCGACGCGGAACTGGAAGATGAAATAGGGCGGGATGCAGGTGCCTTCGCCAGGCTTGGCCTCGGGTAGATCCTCATAGCCGGCGGTGCAGATATAGTCTTCGCGGCAGGGATGCGCCTTGTCACAGGCGCGCAGGCCGGCGGTCTTGGTGAATTCCCTGGTGCAGAATTTATGGTCCTTGCCGGACGCGATGCAGTCGTTGAAGCCGGTCTTGGCGAGACGACCGCAACTTGCCTCGTCGGGGAGCTTGTCGCAGCTCGCCTTGCGCAGCATGCCGCCGGGAAAGCCGCCGGTCTTCTGGTCGGGATTGTCGTAGCGCTGGCGTGCCGCGCCATAGCCGGCGAGCTTCACCACCGGCTTCTTGTCGCGCGCCTGGTCGATGCCACAATCCTTGGCGGTGGCGGGCGACAGGCGGCAATACCGGTCGCTGCCCCAGGTCGACATCCTGATCTCGCCGAATTCCACGGGGTCGCCGACCGCAATGCCTTTTTCGCTGACACAGGTGCCGAAGCCTGGATGAATGGCGCTTTCATGCACGCCGGCGCAGCGCAGGCCGGCACCGCAGGTCCAGCCCTTGAAGCTTTCATCCTCGCCGCGATAGCAGATCGAGCCCCAGCCATTGTAGAGGTCGGTGCCCTTCAGCGCCTCGGCGTAGCGGGCATCGGGACGGGCGGCGAAGCCCCTGGTGAAATCCGGGTGGTCGCCGGCGGCGAATTGCTCGACGATGGCGCGGCGGCGCGGCAGGTCGGCGAAGAAGACGGCAGAGCCGGGCACGAAGACGGCGTTGCGGCGCGGCTCGCTGGCCGGATCGGCGCCGGTGTAGTGGAAGCCGGCGATGCCATGCGTCTGGTGGCAGCCGGTGCAGGACATCTCATTGAGGCGCAGATTGAAGCCGGCGACCGATTTGATGGTGGCGAGCGTGTTGCCCCTGGCGACATAGTCCTTCAGCGCCTTGTCGATGTCGGCGTCGTCGACCAATCCATAGACGATGTTGTTCTGCGACCGGCTCAGGCCGCCGGGCGCCACCGACACAGCGCTCCTGGCCAGGAATTTCTCGTCGACCACCAGCCGGCCATGGTCGAGGTCATAGATGTTGCGGTCGGTGAGCAGCCATTTGGCGAAGGCTGGCCTGTCGGCCAGCACGGTTGACCGGTCGATCTCGTTTTCCATCCTGGCTTCATAGAAGCTCGAAATGGCCGGATCCCATTTGAAGATCTTCAGGAGATACTCGGCATGGCCGCCGAAATCGCGCCGTGTGGAAGCCGACAGCCTGAGCACCTGCATGTTGAGCTCGATCCGCATGATCTGCGAGGAATTCAGCATGGCGCCCGACAGCGGGCCTTCGTCGGAGCGCAGCCAGGCGGCGAGCTGTTCCGGCGGCAGGTCCTTTCGACCGGCGGCCAGCCAGCGCCGGGCGACGTCCGCGCAGGACGCGTCGGTGGCGCTGGGCAGGTCCTTCGAAGCGCGGGGCTGCGCCTTCCCGGGCTTGGCGTTGAAGACCAGGCTCATGGTCAACGGCAGGCGGGAGGAGATGCGCTGGCCGGACTTGCCCTTCACCGGTTTTTCCTCGACCGAATAGTGGAAGCGGTAGATCAGCCGGATCTCGCCGCACTCGGTGTGGCCGAGATAACCTCGGTCCATGCGGTTGACGACGCCGGTCAGGTCGAGCGTCGAGCCGTCGTCGTCGATGTACTTGGGATTGAATTTCTGGCTGGTGTCGTTCGATTTCGCCATGGCCGCGACATAGGGGTCGGGGCTGGTCTTCGGCTCATCTGCGATCTCGCGCTTGACGGTGTCGCGCACCGTGGCCAGCGCCGGCACCGAAAACAGGCCGCGATTGTCGACGTCGCGGGTGAGGCCGAGGGCGGGGCCGAGCAAGCGGCTGATCGACAGGCCGCCACGCTCCAGCGCCTGCAAGGTGGCGGGATCGGTGACGGCGACGCTGGAATCGAGCGTGACGGCGCCGGCATTTTCAAGCCCGGGGCACAGCAGCGCCGCCAGCAGCGACAGGAAACCCCCGATCGTCCTCAAGCCTCGAACCCCTCCCCACGTCAGCGATGCTACAGGCCTTGTGCGCTCCCGGCCAGTGCGGTGAAACGGCGATGCCAGGGCTGCCATGCCCATGAAAAATGCTGTGACTTGGAGCAGCCGTTGCGATAATTGTTTGGTGGATCAGGCTGGCCGAGAGATCGGCAGGTCAATCGGAAATTTGCATCGCGGGGAATTGCCATGCTCTGGAGAGGCCGTCGTCAGAGTGACAATATCGAGGACGACCGCAGCGATGGTGGCGGCGGGATCGGTGGTGGTGGCGGCCAGTTCCGCATCCCGATCGGTGGCCGCGCCGGTGGCGGCGGCAGCATATTCCTCGTCATCCTGGTGGTGCTGGCCGGTTGGTATTTCGGCTTCGATCCCTCGGCAATCCTGGGCGGCGGCGACGGCGGCCTGCTGCCGGGTGGTGGCGGCCAGATATCAGACAATAGTGGCAGCCAGGACAGCGGCGGCACACCCGCCAATGACGAGATGAAGCAGTTCGTGGCGACCGTGCTCGCCGAGACCGAGGACACCTGGACCGGCATCTTCAAGTCGCAAGGCCTGACCTATGAGGACCCCAAGCTGGTGCTGTTTTCCGGCCAGGTCCGCTCGGCCTGCGGTTTTGCTTCCGCCGCGGCCGGACCGTTCTATTGTCCGGGCGACCACAAGGTCTATCTCGACATGACCTTCTTCCAGCAGCTCGACCAGCAGTTCGGCGCTTCAGGCGAGTTCGCCCGTGCCTACGTCATCGCGCATGAGGTCGGTCACCACGTGCAGAACCTCACCGGCATCATGGGCAAGTTCAACCAGATGCGCCAGGGCATGAGCGAAGCCGATGCCAACCAGCTGTCGGTGCGCATCGAGCTGCAGGCCGACTGCTTCGCCGGCGTGTGGGCACACTACACCGGGCAGAAGGGCATATTGGAGCAGGGCGACTTCGAAAGCGCGCTGAACGCGGCCAAGCAGATCGGCGACGATACGCTGCAGAAGAAGATGCAGGGCTATGTCGTGCCGGAAAGCTTCAACCACGGCACCTCGCAGCAGCGGCAGACCTGGCTGACGCGCGGCTACAAGAGCGGCAAGCTGTCGGACTGCAACACGATGAGTGGTTCGCTCTAAGCAGTCGTTTTCGGATAAGGACCTGGCGGCAAGACGCCGTCAGGGAGTGTCAGGATCAAAGCTTCCTGCCTGTTCCCGCATTGTTCCTTTCCGCCGGCTCGCCTATAAGGTGCGTCCGCCCGCGCCCCAGGGCGGCCAGAGGAGCTTGACCCACCATGATCGACCCCAAGACCGCCAGGCGGGGCCTCGCGCTTGTTTTCACCACGCTGCTGCTCGACATTATCAGCTTCGGCATGATCATGCCGGTGCTGCCGGCCTTTCTCAGGGAACTGACCGGCGTCGGCATCAGCGAAGCGGCGATCGAGGGCGGCTGGCTGTTCTTCGTCTATGCGGCCATGCAGTTCTTCTTCGCGCCCATCATGGGCGGCCTGAGCGACCGGTTCGGACGGCGGCCGATCCTGCTCGCCTCGGTGCTGACCTTTTCCATCGACAATTTGATCTGCGCGATCGCCTGGTCCTATCCGATGCTGTTCATCGGACGTGTGCTGGCCGGCATTTCGGGCGCCAGCTATTCGACGACGTCGGCCTTCATCGCCGATATTTCGAACGACGAGAACCGGGCGAAGAATTTCGGCCTGCTCGGCATTGCGTTCGGCGTCGGTTTCGTCATCGGGCCGGTGCTGGGCGGCCTGCTCGGCACGTTCGGCCCGCGCGTGCCGTTCTTTTGCGCCGCCGGGCTGGCCTTCGTTAACTTCCTGATCGCGATGTTCTTCCTGCCCGAAACGCTCGATGAAAAGCATCGCCGCCGCTTCGAGTGGAAACGTGCCAACCCGGTCGGCACGCTCCTGCAGATGCGCCAGTATCAGGGTATCGGCTGGATCGGGCTGGTCTTCTTCCTGATGACGCTCGGCCACATGATGTATCCGGCGGTGTGGTCGTTCGTCTCCAATTACCGCTATGGCTGGAGCGAGCAGCAGATCGGCTTCTCGCTCGGCGCCTTCGGCCTGTGCGGCGCGATCGTCATGGGCACGGTGCTGCCGCGCGTCATCCCCAGGCTCGGCGAGTGGAGGACGGCGGTCATCGGCCTGACGTTCACGGCGGCCAGCGCCTTCGGCTATGCCTTCGCCTCGCAAGGCTGGATGGTCTACGCGGTGATCGTCGTCGGCTGCCTGGAAGCGCTGGCCGATCCGCCGCTCAGAAGCCTCGCCGCCGCCAAGGTCCCGCCTTCGGCACAGGGCGAACTGCAAGGCGCGATGACCTCGATCTTCTCGATCACCTCGATCATCACGCCGCTGCTCTATACCGCGATCTTTTCCTGGTTCACCGGGCCAAGCGCGCCCGTCACCTTCGGCGGCGCGCCCTATCTAGTCGGCGCGTGCTTCCTGATGCTGGCGGTCATCGTCTTCGTCACCAAGGTGGCAAGACCGTCGCCACTCAGCAGCACCTCGACCGATGTGGCCGAGGATGGAGCACAGGCATGACGGTCGCATTCGCGCTGACCACGGATGGCGTGTCGTCGGCGCCGGCGATCTTGCGATCGTTTCCATCGGCTTGCGGCCATGGTCAAGGCACTGGAGATCAGCCTCGACCGCCAGCAATGGTCCGCCATCCTGGGGACGGGCGAGGGGCAGCGCTGACGGATCGAGTCAAGCCCTTTCCACCAGCAATTCCTCGCCGCGCTTCTGGCGGATCAGGTTGACGAAGCGGCGGAACAGATAGTGCGAATCCTGCGGGCCGGGCGAGGCCTCGGGGTGATGCTGGACCGAGAACACCGGACGGCCGGTCAGCGCGATGCCGCAGTTCGAGCCGTCGAACAGCGAGACATGGGTTTCCTCGACGCCCGCGGGCAGCGAGTCGGCATCGACGGCAAAGCCATGGTTCATCGAGACGATCTCGACCTTGCCTGTCGTGTGATCCTTCACCGGATGATTGGCGCCGTGATGGCCCTGGTGCATCTTGGCGGTCTTGCCACCCAGCGCCAGCGCCAGCATCTGATGGCCGAGGCAGATGCCGAACACCGGAATGTCGGTCTTGAGCAGGTCCTGGATGACCGGCACGGCATAGTCGCCGGTGGCTTCCGGATCGCCGGGGCCGTTGGAGAGGAAGATGCCGTCCGGCTGCATGGCGAGGATTTCTTCCGCGTCGGTCTTGGCGGGAACGACGGTGACCTTGGCGCCGAGGCCGGCAAGCAGCCGCAAGATGTTGCGCTTGACGCCGTAGTCTATGGCGACGACATGCAGCGAAGGCTCGGCCTGTTCGCCAAAGCCCTCGTTCCACACCCAGGGCGTCTCGCGCCAGACCGAGGACTGGCCCGACGTGACCTGCTTGGCGAGATCGAGCCCGATCAGGCCCGACCATGCGGCGGCGCGCCGCTTCAGATCGTCGAGGTCGAAGACGCCGTCCGGCGCATGCGCGATGACGGCGTTGGGCATGCCCTTTTCGCGGATCAGCGCGGTGAGCGCGCGAGTGTCGATGCCCGAGAGCGCGACGATGCCGCGCTTCTTCAGCCACTGGTCGAGGTGGCCGGCGGTGCGATAATTGGACGGGTTGGTGACATCGGCCTTGAAGACAGCGCCGACAGCGCCGGCGCGGGCGGCCGGGTTGAGATCTTCGATGTCCTCGCCATTAGTGCCGATGTTGCCGATATGCGGGAAGGTGAAGGTGACGATCTGGCCGGCATAGGACGGGTCGGTGAGGATTTCCTGGTAGCCGGTGAGTGCGGTGTTGAAGCAGACTTCGGCGACGGCGGAGCCGGTGGCGCCGAGGCCGCGACCCTCGATGACGGTACCGTCCGCCAACACCAGAAGGGCGGTCGGCTTTTCAGTGGCCCAGGCGGGCGTCATCTCGGCCATGGCGGCACTCCTATCAGGCCGCGCGCTTCCATAGCCCGGCGGGCCTTCGCGCGGCAAACGGCGCGAAGCGGCGAATTCGCGGCCTCCACGCACCCAAGCTTCAGTTCATGCAAGGCCCAGTACATAGGGGAAGGGGGCAGGGCGGTCAATGATCATGCGAAATGCCGCCGCGATTTATTTCATTGAGGAATATCATAGACTTGCCCTGGCATATCAGGGTTTGCGTTGACTTGCTCCCGGCGCTATTGTCCGCGCCGACCGAAGGAGAGAGAGCAATGCGCGCGAAAATCGCCGAATCCCTGAAGACCGCGATGAAGGCGCAGGACAAGCACCGGTTGCCGACATTGCGGCTGATCCAGGCCGCCATCCACGACCGCGACATCGCCAATCGCGGTGCCGGCAAGGACCCCGCCAGCGACGAGGAAATCCTGCAGATCCTGGCCAAGATGGTGAAGCAGCGCGAGGAATCGGCCAAGGCATTCGAGGACGGCAAGCGGCCGGAACTGGCGGCGCAGGAACGCGGCGAGATGGAGATCATCCGCGGCTTCCTGCCGACGCAGCTCGACGATGCGGCAGTCACGGCGGCGGCGCGCGAGGCAATTGCCGCGACCGGTGCGGCCAGCCAGAAGGACATGGGCAAGGTGATCGCCGCGCTGAAGCAGAAATATGCCGGCCAGATGGATTTCGGCAAGGCGAGCGGCATCGTCAAGGGGTTGTTACAGTAGGGCTTTTTACCGTCGCGTCAGCGGCTTCCAACACGGCCCATTCGACGCCAAGCCGCGGCTCGCTACTAGGCCCGAGGCTCCAACGCGCGGCGCAATGCCGGCGCTTCCTGCTGGATATGGTCCCACAGGCGGTTGGCGATCGGCCCGTGCGGCCGGTCGCGGCGGCGCGCCACCACCAATTCGTCGGTGCGGCCCGGCAGATGACTGCCGGCAATGGATAGTAGCCGTCCGCCGCGCAGCTCTTCCGCGATCAGGAAGTGGGGCAGGTGGCCCCAGCCGAGCCCTTGCAGGATAATCTCCTTCTTCATCGCTTGATCGGGGACCAGGCATTGCGGCGCGCCCTCGACCACGAAATAGTCCTGTCGTGGCGAATGCAGGGCGGTGTCGCGCATCACGCATTGGGTGAACGCCTGCATCTTCTCCAGTGTGATCGGTCGTTCGAGGCGCTCGGGCAGGAAGCCCGGCGCCACCACGGGAATGAACGGCACCTTGCTGAGGTCGATCCATTCGACCCGTACGTCGCCCTTGTCGATCCAGTGCAGGATGAGATCGGCCTTGTCGTCGAAAAGGCGCTCCCACGGGCCACCGACGGCTTCGAAATGGAGATGCAGCCGGGTGGCGGGACACCGGGCGAAGAACCGTCCGAGCATGCCCAGCACCTCCGGGCGCGGGCAGAGGTCGCCGATCACGACGTGGATTTCGCTTTCCTCGCCCATCGACAGCTGGGCGGCATGGACGCGCAGGCCCTCCAGTTCGCGCAGCAGCTGATGCGCGCGACGGTGGAACGACAGCCCCGCTTCGGTCGCACGCACACGGTAGCCGCTGCGATCCAGCAGGACGAGGTCGAGCTGGCGTTCGAGCCTGGCGACGGCGGCGAACACCGCCGGATGCGAGCGGTGGAGCATGGCCGCGGCCGGCTGAAAGCCGCCGGTGCGGATCACGGCGTCGAAGCACTGAAGGTCGTGCAAGGTGAATTCGGCCATGTCAGCTTTGATTACAGAGATTGTCCTATCTTTGTAATATCACCAAAACCCGGCCACAGCTACGCTTTGCCTCATTCAACGTTCCAGGAGGATTTCATCATGAGTGAGCTGAATTTCGTGACTGTCGGCGACGGCACGCGCATCGCCTACCGCTTCGACGGCGATGCCGGGAAGCCTGTGCTGGTGCTGTCAAACTCGATCGCCACCACGCTGCATATGTGGGATGGGCAGATCGACGAACTGTCCAGGCATTTCCGCGTTCTGCGCTACGACTTTCGCGGCCATGGCGGGTCGAGCACGCCAGTCGGCGCCTATTCACTCGACCGGCTTGGCCGCGACGTGATCGAACTCATCGAAGCGCTCGGCCTTGGGCGCGTGCATTTCCTCGGCCTGTCTCTGGGCGGTTTCGTCGGGCAGTGGCTCGGCATCCACGCGCCCGAGCGGATCGACCGGCTGATCCTAAGCAACACCTCGTCCCATCTCGGGCCGGCAAGTTATTTCGACGAGCGGATTGCCGTCGTGCGACAGGCGCCGGACATGTCGGAAACCGCCGACGTGTTCCTCAACAACTGGTTCCCCGCCGACATGGTGGCGGCCAACGAACCCGTCATCGAGGAATTCCGCGCTATGCTGCTTGCGATCGACCGGCAAGGCCTGGCCGGTCTGTTTCGCGGCGGTTCGCGACGCCGACCTTCGCCGCACGGTGGCGCTGATCTCCCGGCCGACACTGGTGATCGCCGGCGAGCACGACACGGTGACGGCCCCGAGCCATAGCGAGCTGATCGCGGCTGCGGTGCCCGGCGCGAAGCTTGTCGTGCTGCCCGCGGTCCACCTGTCGAACGTGGAATACCCCGCCGAGTTCGTGCAGGCCGTGCTCGATTTCCTGCGCTGAGCCGGAGCAGGGCCGTGGGTACGTCTCACGGCCCCTTGCAGATCGGCAGCGGCTGCGCAGGTGGTGCGGGATGATCCTTCTTGTATTGGGCGATGACAGGCTCGAGCATTTTTCGCGGCCAGAATTTCGGCTTGCCGATTTCCTTCAGGCAGGATGCGTTCCAATAGGTACCTGAAGCGGAATGGCCGCCGGCAACGGAGGCGATATCGCGCGATTCCGGATAGATGTAGAGCGTCGTCGGATTGTCCTTCACCATCGAGATGAGTTGCGCGGCATCGGCCGGCGACCAGCTGGTGCAGCCATTGCTGCGGCCGCCGGCATAGTCCACCAGCTTGCCGAACGGTACGAAGCCGTCATGGTCGGCATAGGCGCTGTTCGGGGTCTTGCGCATGCACATGCCGCGCAGCACTTGCGCCGCGTGGCCGCCGATCACGCGCTGCCTTGCGTTGGCGGCTTCGCCTTCGCCGTCGAACTGGATGAAGGTGCGCTGGAAAGCCACGTCCTGTTTCGCGCCGGTGCGATAAAAGCCCTTGAACGAGGTTTTCGCTTCGCTGGTCATGTAGCCGCCGCCGGCGGTCAGTTCCGAATCCATGGCATTGCCGAAGTTCTTCGCGCAGCGCCTGCCGTTCGAAAAATCCACGGTGCCTTTCAGGTTCCGGCCGCCGCCGTGACCCGACGAAATCGCGCGAAACGATTGGCTGGCTTCGCACACGACATAGTAGCGGCGCCCGAGCACGCCATTGCCCAGGTCGCCGGGGCGGGTGGCATCCATGGCGAAGTAGCAGGGGTTGCTGACGGCGCCCTGCGCCACCTTCTTCAGGTAAAGCGTGCGCGCCCGCTCCAGCACCACTTGTGAGATCTGGCCATCGCCGTTGCCGACATGGGCCTCCAGCCAGGCCGGAACGGCCGATGGCGCGGCAAAGGACCGGGCCGATGCCATCAAGGCAATGATGACGACAAGAAGGCTGAGGGTGACGACGACACCCAGCGGGACAGATCTCAACCGCACCGTACCCATTCTCCTGTCCCTTTGTGATTCCCCGCGGAATCACCAGAGGACGATCATAAGACGCGGCGCGTCATCAGGCGAAACACATCTTGTTTAGCGCGTCGGCAAGTATGCGCGAAGAGACCAGGCCGACGCGCAACCATCCATAAGCTGCCATGCTGGGCCAAGGCTTGGGGCGGAGGCCTGCAAACGACCCCGATTTTCGATCCCGCCCGGATTGCGCTATCATCTGATTCTGGCGCGGCCCACGCCTCCTCCCTCCGCCGGGAAAGCATCATTCATGCGGGGCCATCCAATCACTGAACCGACTGTTTTGAGCACCAGGCATAAGGAGGGGTTGCAAAAACTGCTCGCACCAGGAGGTTTTGCGATGAGGCTATCTTGGCCCGTCTATCATTTGAAGCGTCAAGCCAGGCTGTTGTCCCGCAAGGACAAGATTCCGCTGCACGAAGCGCTTGACCGCATTGCAGCACAAGAAGGTTTTGCGAGCTGGAGCCTGCTTGCGGCAAGGGCCGCCGTAACGGGACCCGCCAGCAGATTGTTTGCCCAGCTGGCGCCCGGTGACCTCGTGCTGGTCGGCGCGCGGCCGGGCCACGGCAAGACGCTGATGAGCCTGGAACTCGCGGTCGAGGCCATGAAGCGCGGCCGGCACAGTGTTTTCTTCACGCTGGAATATACGCAGGCCGACATTCTCGACCGATTCCACGCGATCGGGGTCGCGCCGCGGCAATTCGAGGGCCGGTTCGAATTCGACAGTTCCGATGCCATCTCGGCCGAATACATGGTGGCGAGGCTGGCTTCGGCTTCGCCCGGCACGCTGGTGGTGATCGACTACCTGCAATTGCTTGACCAGAAGCGAGAAAATCCGGATCTGATGACGCAGATACGCAGGCTGCGATTGTTCGCGCGAGACAGGGGACTTATCCTGGTCTTCATCGCGCAGATCGACCGTTCGTACGAATTGTCGGGAAAACCTATCCCCGATATCGGCGACATCAGGCTGCCCAATCCGCTCGACCTGTCGCTGTTCAGCAAGACCTGCTTCCTGAACAAGGGAGAGATCCGCTTCCAGCCGGCTTGAGCGCCCTGCTGTCGAAGGTTATGCCTGTCTCGTTTTCAGGAGGCATCGATCATGATCGAGATCGTCAAACCCGGGCTTGAACATTTGCCGTCCTACAAGGCGGCGCTCGAGCGCGGCTGGTCGCCGGACAATGTGCGGCTCCTGGAGGCGACGCGCGAGCACCTCGCGGCCATAGAAGAAAATCCCATGGCGTTCCTCGCCGAGCTCGATGATCCCGAGGCCAAAGGGCCGCCCATCGCCTTGCCCGACGGCACGCAGGTGCCGCGCCTGCCGGGCTTCCGCCGCTGGATCTGGGACGGCGAGGCATCGGGCTCGATCGGCTTTCGCTGGCAGAAGGGCACGGCGGAACTGCCGCCGCACGTGCTTGGCCATATAGGCTACGCGGTGGTGCCGTGGAAGCGGCGGCGCGGCTACGCCACCGAAGCGTTGCGGCTGATGCTGGACGAGGCGAGGGCGGTGGGCCTGCCCTATGTCGAGATCACCGCCAAGCCGGGCAATCCGGCCTCGCACAAGGTGATCCTGGCCAATGGCGGCAAACTCGTCGAGCGCTTCTTCGAGGACGCCGCCTATGGCGGGGTGGAGAGCCTTCGGTTCCGGATCGAGCTGTAGGCCTATCGCCTTTCGGCCTGATCACGCAGCCAGTCGGCGAGCGATGCGCGGTGCGCGCCGGCCCTGCCGGTGAAAGCCTCGGCGGACAGCATGGAGTTCAGCACGGCCTCCTGCGTCGCTTCCGCCGCCGCCCGGAAGAGAATGTCGATGCGTGCTTCGTTGAGCGCGACCAGCGGCACCAGATCGCGGGTTTCATCGTGGTCGACCGGGTTGCCGGTGCTGAAGGCAATGGCTATGTCGCCGCTGCCATTGCCCCAGAAGGAGCCAAGCCTGGCGATGCCGGCCCCAGTGCGGCGCGCCACGCGCTCGAGTTGGCGGTGTTCGAGCGGCACGTCCGTCGCAAGAACGATCATGATCGAGCCGCGTTCGGCCTCGGCGTGCCGCCTGGGGTCGGGCCGGCGTCCATCGGGCAGGACGAGGTCGCCCGGCCTGCCGAAATTCGACAGGACGAGAATGCCAAGATGATGTTCGTCGCCAAGCGCGATCTTCCTGGAGGCCGAGCCTATGCCACCCTTGAAGCCGAAGCAGCTCATTCCGGTTCCGGCGCCGACATTGCCCTGCTCGACCGCGCCCTCACTGGCATCCGCCAACGCGGCAAGGGCATGCTCCTCCGATATCGCCAGGGCCTGGATGTCGTTCAGCGGACCGTCATTGCACTCACCGACCACCGGATTGACCGTTCCGGTGGTGCGGCCGATATCGGGGTTCTGGCGGATGGCGTCACGGATCAGCGCCGTGGCGCAGGTGCCGACCGAGAGCGTGTTGGTCAAGAGAACGGGCGTCTCGATGGTGCCGAGTTCCTGCACCTGCGTCAGCCCGACCGTCTTGCCGAAGCCGTTGATGACATGGCTTGCGGCCGTGACCTTCTTGCGGAACAGGTTTCCGCCATGCGGCAGGATCGCGGTCACGCCGGTGTTGATGTCGCCGTCGCGCAGCGTGCAGTGACCGACGCGCACGCCAGGCACGTCGGTGATCGCGTTGTGCGTGCCCGTCGGCAAGGTGCCGCAGGTCAGGCCGAAATCGGCGACAGTCCTTGCCATGTTATTCGGCGGCCGCCGGTACCGGCGGGCTGATGTCGCTGCGCCGTTCCCAAAGATGGGAGAGGACAGCCACAATCACGGCGACCAGCATGGCAAACGCGCCAACAGCCGGCAGGCTGCGATAGCCGTAGCCGGCATTGAGCATGGCGGCGCCGAGCGACGCGGCCAGCGCGATGCCGATATTGAAGCCAGACGGAATGAGCGAGGCGGCGAGGCCGGAGGCGTCGGCCGTCCAGGACAGGATGCGGGTCTGGATCGGGGTGCCGATGGCGAAGTTGAGACCGCCCCAGACGATGATCGCGACAACCATCGGCACGGGGTAGGGGCTGACGGCATAGATGACGGCCAGCGTCACCGCTTGCAGGGCGAGCATGGTGATCAGCGACGGCATCAGTTTCCAGTCCGACAGTTTGCCGCCGAGGAAGACGCCAATCGTGGCGCCGACGCCGTTGAGCAGCAGTACCCAGGGCACCAGGTTTTCGTCGAGCCCTGTCACCTCCAGCAGCGTCGGGGTGATGTAGGTGAACAGGCAGAACTGGCCGAGCATCAGCATCAGCATCAGGATCAGCGAGGTCCAGACCTGCTGGCGCGCCAGCACGCGGACCTCGCTGGCTAGGCTCGCCGCCTTGGCCTGATATCCGGTCGTGCGCGGCAACAGGGCCGCCATGGCCAGAGTTGCCGCCACGCCCAGTGCGCCCATCACCCAGAAGGTCGCGCGCCAGCCCCAGATGTTGCCGATGGCGGTGCCGGCCGGCACGCCGATGACGTTGGAGACGGTGAGGCCCGACAGGATGACGGCGACCGCCATGCCACGCTGATCCTTGCGCACCAGGCCGACGGCGACCACCATGGCGACGCCGAAATAGGCGCCATGCGCGACCGCCACGGCAATGCGCAGCAACAGCATCGAGGTGAAGTCGGGCGCCAGCGCGCAGGCCGCCTGGCCCAGGGTGAAGGCGACGGCGAGGCCGAGCAGCAAGGTCTTGCGCGGCAAGGACTTGGTGGCGAGCGCCAGCAGCGGGCCGCCGATGGCGATGCCGCAGGCATAGCCGGAGACGAGATAGCCGGCGGAGGGAACTGAAACGCCAAGCCCTTGCGCCACCTGCGGCAGCACGCCGGCGATGACGAATTCGGTGGTGCCGAAAGCGAAGGCGGCGATGAACAGGGCGATGAGCGGCAGCGACATGAGCAGAAACCCCCGAAATACAGGGCTCAAACCATGGATAGCCCGGGCAGGCAATCCAGAAATTGTCACGGTCGCTTTAGCTTTTCTTGACCAGATCCGTTGGGCACCGGTCCCGTCAGGTCACGGACTTACGTCCGTAAGGAACCTTCAGCCATGCCCGCTCGTGAAAATAATAAAGCAGCGACTTGGTGAAGACCTCCGTTACACCGATGGCGGCCGCAATCTTGATGCTTCCGGTAACCACCAGCGAGATGATCATCGTATCGATGGTGCCGGTCACGCGCCAGGAAAGCGCCTTGGCGAAACTGCGCGAATGGGTTTCCATCGATTTCCTCCCGGTAGAAACGGATTCTTAGCCGACGGATGGGTGAGTAAGCAAAGACTAATTTGGCCGTTCACGGCTGGAATGCCTACCCCTTGTTGCCAAGGTGGATGCCGCCGCGGCGAATCGTTGTCGCCTAGCTGGCCTTCAGCCGCGACCCCGTGAGCAGGCCACGCTCTTCCAGCACGGGATAGGCCATCGAGGCCAGCAGCGAGTTGATCTGCTTCAGGTCGCGGATGGTATCGAGGTGGATCGAACTGGTTTCGACGCTTTTGGCGGTGCCTTCGCGCAGCCGCAGGAAATGGCTGGCGCTGGTTTCCTTTTCGCGGTCGCGCAGCTGGTCCTTCTCCAGCACCAGCTGGCGTGCGGTTTCGGCATCGCGCGAGACCAGCACGTTGAAGGCAAGCCGGGCATTGGCCAGCACCGAGGCGTGGAAGGCGCACAATTCGCTCCAGCCTTCGTCGGTGAATTCCAGCCCGCGTTCGAATTTCTTCTTCACATGGACCAGCATGTTGCGCACGACGATGTCGCCGACCTGCTCGAGCTTGACGCAGGCGCCGATCAGCTCCTGGCAGCGCAGCGCCTCGTCTTCGGTCATCGGGTTCCTCGTGACCTTGGCGAGGTAGAGCTTTATGGCCGCGTGCCTGCGGTCGACACGGTCGTCGAGCGCCGCCAATGCCTTGATCTTGTCCGAGTCGGCGTCCTCATAGAGTTCGATGATGCGCTTGAGCATGATCTCGACCGTCTCGCAGACCCGCACCACTTCGCGTGTGGCGTTGGCCAGAGCCTGGCTCGGCACATCGAGCGCGCTTTCGTTGAGCGCCGACAGTTCGACGACGTCGAGCGTGGCGGCCGGCGCCGGCTTGGCTCCGAGTGCCACGATCCTTTCGGAGGCTCGGTAGACCAAACCGGCCAGCGGCAGGCCGGCGAGCAGGATGATCACGTTGAACAGGATATGGGCGTTGACGATCTGATCGGCCGCCGTCGGGCCGAGGAAGGCGACATGCGGCCGGAAGATCATGAACAGGATCAGCATGACCAGCGAGCCCAGCCCGCGCATCAGGAGGTTGCCGACCGGCACGACGCGGACTTCGGGGCTGGCCGAGCGTGTCAGCATCGGCGCGATGAGCGATGAACCGAGATTGACCCCAAGGATGAGGACGAGGCCGAGTTCGGGGCTGATCAGACCGCGGCCGGCCAGCGTGGCCATCAACAGCACCGCCGCGATGCTCGACTGGAACAGCCAAGTGATCATTGCCGCCAGCAGGTAGGCGGTGATGGAATCGCTGGAGAAGTAGTTGAGGATGACCGGCAGCAACTGGCTGTTGCGCAGCGGCTCGGACGCCTGGCCGATCATTTCGAGGGACAGGATCAAGAGGCCGATGCCGACCAGGATGCGGCCGATCTGGCGCCAGTCGCGCCGCTCGGTGGCCATGAACATCACCGTGCCTGATGTCAGGCAGAGCGGCACCAGCAGCGTGAGATCGAAGGTCAGCAGCTTGACCACCAGAGCCGAACCGATCTCGGCGCCACGCACGGCCAACTGGCCGGCGGCGCCCGAGACGATGCCGGAACCGGCGAAGGAGCCGACCAGCAAGGTGACGGCGGTCGAGCTTTGCAGCGCGATCGCAAGGCCGGTGCCGGCCAGCACCGCCATGATCGGATTGCGCATGGTGGCGCGCAGACGATGACGCAGCACGTCGCCATAGGCGCGTTCGACGCCGGTCTTGACCATGCGGGTGGCAAACAGCATCAGCGCGACCGCGCCGGCCAGATGCAGAAGGACGACCGAGCCGCTCATCGCCGCGCCTGCGCGCGGGCACGGCGCGCGCTGCGGGCAGCATGGCGACAGGGGGCGAAGACGAGAGCACGAATCATGGTCATGTCAGCCTTGGAATATAGCCGGAATATTTTAGCCGGATAATAAAAATTTGTCGATTTCAAGGGCCCGCCGCGAGGCGACAGCCGGTGTCGGAAAATGGACGGGCCCGCAAATGGTTGCATGGGCCTAAGCAGTGGATTCGGCCGGACCTGCGACGCTTTTGGCGCCCGTCTTTGCGATGATGTTCAAATCTTTGGATTAACTGGCGGAATTCATTACATAATTGTAATGCTAGCGTTCAGTTTCGGTTCATCCCCTGGCCGCTATTCCCCTGGCATCGACAACCAAGGAGACTTCTGATGAAACGCATTGTCCTTTCCGCTCTCGCCTTCTCGATGCTGGCCGCCACCTCGCTCTCCGGCCAGGCAGCGCCGATGAACGCGCCAGTGGCGCCGCAGTCGAACTATGCCAAGGTCGACTGGCAGAAGCCCGCCAACCGGGATGTCAAGAGGCGCGTCATCCAGAAGCGGTTCGTCCAGAAGAAGGTGATCGTGAAGCGGAACCACTGGCGCAACGGCCAGAAATATTCCGGCTGGAGGCAGCACCAGCCGATCCGCGACTATGGCCGCTATGGCCTGCATCGTCCCGGCCGCGGCCAGGAATGGATCCGCGTCGGCAATGACTATGTGCTGGTCGGCATCCTGTCCGGCGTCATCTTCGGTACGCTTGCCGCGCAGTAATCATCGACGATAGCCGGCATGTCGCCGGCCTTTCGATAGCAGGCGGCCCGCAAGGGTCGCCTTCTTTTTGGGCTCGTCCTATCCGGTCTCATGCCGACCCACCTTGCCGAAAAATATCACAATATGCGATATTTAGACGGTGAAGCGGGTCATACTTCTGCCCTTGGCGGCAAAAGCGTTGCGAAAGCATCGGGTCGATGCCGAGAGGATTTTATCGAAGATCGAAACCTATTCCAGGGAAATGCCGGGATGAACAACATCGCCTATGTCACGACGCCAGGTGGCGAGGAACTGGCCATCCTGCCTCGCAGCGAACTGGAAGCCCTTCGTGAATCGCTGGAGCATGCGCAGGCGCTTGGCGGGTTTCGTGCCGGGCAGATTCCCGGTCTTACGCCCGATGAAGCACGAGCACTTGTCGGCGCGGTCTCTCCGCTCGCTTTTTGGCGCAGATACCGCAAGCAGACCCAGGCCGTTCTCGCTGCCTCCGTGGGCGTGACCCAGAACTACCTTTCGGATATCGAGAACGGAAAGCGCGGTGGGGACGTCACGCTTTGGCTGCGGATTGCCCGTGCTCTCGAATTGCCGATCGAGAGTTTGGTCGACGACGGCGACTGACCGGCGGCACAGCGGGCTCGCCTTGCCCTGTGGAAACCGGGTATGGCCTCTATTGGGGGTCGTCTGAAATCGCGGGCATGGTTATATGGTGGCGAAACGAGTTCCCCGATGCGATTTCCGCCCGCCTTCCTCGACGAGATACGCGACCGCGTGCCGATTTCGCAGGTCATCGGCCAGCGCGTTGCGTGGGATCGCAAGAAGACCAATACGTCGCGCGGCGACTATTGGGCCTGCTGTCCGTTCCATGGCGAGAAGAGCCCTTCCTTCCACTGCGAGGACAAGAAGGGCCGTTACCACTGTTTCGGCTGCTCGGTCTCGGGCGACCATTTCAAATTCCTGACCGAGCTCGAAGGACTGAGTTTTCCCGAGGCGGTCGAGAAGATCGCCGACATGGCCGGCGTGCCGATGCCGGTTCGTGACGCACAGGAAGAGCGGCGCGAGCAGGAACGTGCCAGCCTGACCGATGTCATGGAGATGGCGACCGCCTTTTTCCAGGAGCGCCTGCAAGGGCCCGAGGGCGCCAAGGCCCGCGCCTATCTGCGCGATCGTGGGCTGACGCCGGCGACACAGCAGTCGTTCCGGCTCGGCTTCGCGCCCGACAGCCGCAACGCGCTGAAGGAGCATCTGGCGGCCAAGGGTGTGCCGAAAGCCGATATCGAAGCCTGCGGGCTGGTGCGCCATGGCGACGACATTCCGGTCTCCTATGACTGGTTCCGCGACCGCATCATGTTCCCGATCCCGGATTCTCGCGGCAAGATCATCGCTTTCGGCGGCCGCGCGCTGGCGCCCGACGCGCTCGCCAAATACATGAACTCGCCCGATACCGAGCTCTTCCACAAGGGTAATGTGCTCTACAATTTCGCCCGCGCCCGGCAAGCGCTGTCAAAGGGGGCTCTGGCCAAGGGCGGCACCGTTATCGCGGTCGAAGGCTACATGGACGTGATCGCGCTGGCGCAGGCGGGCTTCGAGAATGTCGTGGCGCCGCTCGGCACCGCGCTCACCGAAAACCAGCTCGAACTGTTGTGGCGCATGGCGCCGGAGCCGATGCTGTGCTTCGACGGCGACAAGGCCGGGCTGAAGGCGGCCTGGCGGGCCGCCGATCTCGCGCTGCCATCGGTGCAGGCCGGACGCTCGGCGCGCTTCGCGCTGCTGCCGGAAGGCAAGGATCCAGACGATCTGGTCAAGGCCGAGGGGCCGGAGGCCTTCCGCGCCGTGCTGGCCGATGCGCGGCCGCTGGTCGACCTGTTGTGGATGCGCGAGACGGCGGGCGGCGTCTTCGACACGCCCGAGCGGCGGGCGGAATTGGGACAGACACTGCGGGAACTCAGCAGCCGCATCCGCGACGAAAGCACGCGCTACCACTACCAGCAGGAAATGCGCGAGCGGGTGCTGAGCTTCTTCGGCTCCCAGCGCAATGCGCGGCAAGGTCGTCAGGATGGCGGCCGGCCCGGTCAGCGCGGCCAGGGCAAGCCCGCGCCCGGCGGGCAATTCGCCAAGGCAGGCGGCGGGCGCATGGCGATCACCGAAAGCCTCGGCCAGTCGGCGCTGGTCAGGCGCGGCGAGGGGATGTCTGTGCGCGAGGCGACGATCATCGTGGCATTGGTCAACCACCCGGCGCTGATCGACGAGAATTTCGCCCATGTCGAGTTCCTCGACCTCGCCAATTCCGACCTGTCGCGGCTGCACGCCGCCATCCTCGACGCGATGGCGCATAACATGGCCAATGACCGCCACGCCGTGGTGGCGACGATAGAGCGCGCCGGCTGCGCCGAGATCTGGGAGCGCGCCGTCGGCCTGATCAAGCGGGCGCGGCAATGGCCGGCGCTGGAGACGGCGGCCCTCGAGGATGCCCGCGACGCTCTGAACCAGGCGTTGCACTTGCAGCGCAGCGCGCGCACCTTACATAAGGAGCTGAAACAGGCGGAAGCGGCCCTCGAAGCGGATCCTTCGGACGAAAACTTCCGCCATCTGATCGAAATTCAGGCGCAATTTCAGGATGTACAAGCGACGGAAGCGCTGATCGAAGGATTTGGTGTTTCGTCGGGCAGGGCTGGGCGAGCCTAGGTGCATGCGAGCGCGAAATGAAGGCGCGGCCACGCTTCCCCTGGGGGCGAGGCGCGCTAAGTCGGGTAATTGATTCGCTTTTTTCATGCGAATCATGCCAGAGGCGCTTGACCTTCGGACAGAATGGCGGAATCAGGACGATTCGAAACGTTAACCCGCACCCGCGTCGACGGGAAACAAGCGATGCAAGGTACTTGGTCACTGGACAGGCGGCCCGCCTGACACAGATATCAGGGTTAATCTGGACTTAATGTATGCCGCCCAAGAGTGGAACCCGGTTTTGGGGCAACGGCATGCACCAAACAAAAGAGTGGATGCAGCTCATGGGCCGGGTGAAGCGCGTTTAGAAAAACGGGCGTATCCGATTTGAGTGGTCCGACAGCTGACGCGGCCCCCATGGCCGGCCGCTAGGAGAAGATAAAGACTATGGCGACAAAAGAAAAGGAAGAGGTCGAGACCGAACGCGAAGGCGCCACCGATGGGCCCTTGCTCGACCTTTCCGATGATGCTGTCAAGAAGATGATCAAGGCCGCCAAGAAGCGCGGTTATGTCACCATGGACGAGCTGAATTCGGTGCTGCCTTCCGAGGAAGTAACCTCCGAGCAGATCGAGGACACGATGGCGATGCTGTCCGACATGGGCATCAACGTCGTCGAGGATGACGAGCAGGGCGAAGAGGCCGAGGCCGGCGACACAGCCGCCGATGCCGAGGAAGACGCCAACGAGCTTGCCGAGCAGACCGGCACCGCGGTCGCCGCCACCACCACCAAGAAAGAGCCGACCGACCGCACCGACGATCCGGTGCGCATGTATCTGCGCGAAATGGGCTCGGTCGAACTTCTGTCGCGCGAAGGCGAAATCGCCATCGCCAAGCGCATCGAGGCCGGCCGCGAGACGATGATCGCGGGCCTGTGCGAAAGCCCGCTGACCTTCCAGGCGATCATCATCTGGCGCGACGAGCTCAACGAATCCAAGATCCTGCTGCGCGAGATCATCGACCTCGAAGCCACCTATGCCGGCCCCGAAGCCAAGCAGGCGCCCGTGGTCGAACGTGTCGAGGAAGCGCCCAAGGCCGAGGAAAAGCCGCGCCGCGGACGCGACGATGAAGACGACATCACCAATGTCGGCGCCGACACGCGCGGCATCGGCGACGACGACGAGGAAGACGAGGACGAGGCGAGCCTGTCGCTGGCGGCGATGGAAGCCGAACTGCGCCCGCAGGTGATGGAGACGCTCGACGTCATCGCCGACACCTACAAGAAGCTCAGGAAGCTGCAGGACCAGCAGGTCGAGAACCGGCTGGCCGCCGCCGGCACGCTGTCGCCCAGCCAGGACCGCCGGCTGAAAGAGCTGAAGGATCAGCTGATCAAGGCGGTGAAGTCGCTGTCGCTCAACACGGCGCGCATCGAGGCGCTGGTCGAGCAGCTCTACGACATCAACAAGCGCCTGGTGCAGAACGAGGGCAAGCTTCTGCGCCTCGCCGAAAGCTATGGCGTGCGCCGCGAGGAGTTCCTGAAGGAATATCAGGGCTCCGAACTCGATCCGAACTGGACGCGCTCGATCGCCAACCTGACCTCGCGCGGCTGGAAGGAATTCACCAGGAACGAGAAGGATTCGATCAAGGAGCTGCGCGCCGAGATCCAGCACCTGGCCACCGAGACGGCGATCTCGATCCTGGAATTCCGGAAAATCGTCAACCAGGTGCAGAAGGGCGAGCGCGAAGCCGCGATCGCCAAGAAGGAAATGGTCGAGGCCAATCTGCGCCTCGTCATCTCGATCGCCAAGAAGTACACCAATCGCGGCCTGCAGTTCCTCGACCTGATCCAGGAAGGCAATATCGGCCTGATGAAGGCGGTCGACAAATTCGAATACCGCCGCGGCTACAAGTTCTCGACCTACGCGACATGGTGGATCCGGCAGGCGATCACGCGTTCGATCGCCGACCAGGCCCGCACCATCCGCATTCCGGTGCACATGATCGAGACGATCAACAAGATCGTGCGCACCTCGCGCCAGATGCTGCACGAGATCGGCCGCGAGCCGACGCCGGAGGAACTGGCCGAAAAGCTCGCCATGCCGCTCGAAAAAGTGCGCAAGGTCCTGAAGATCGCCAAGGAGCCGATCTCGCTCGAAACGCCTGTCGGCGACGAGGAGGATTCGCATCTGGGCGATTTCATCGAGGACAAGATGGCGATCCTGCCGATCGACGCGGCGATCCAGGCCAATCTGCGCGAGACCACCACGCGCGTTCTGGCCTCGCTGACGCCGCGTGAGGAGCGCGTGCTCAGAATGCGCTTCGGCATCGGCATGAACACGGACCACACGCTGGAAGAAGTCGGCCAGCAGTTCTCGGTCACCCGCGAGCGTATCCGCCAGATCGAAGCCAAGGCGCTGCGCAAGCTCAAGCACCCGAGCCGGAGCCGCAAGCTGCGCAGCTTCCTGGATAGCTGAGACCTGCCAATCGCATTGGAGATAAAGGGCGCCACGAGCGCCCTTTTTCATAGGCGTGTTCGCTCTTGCGACCCGCGACCTTAGGGAGGATAATTTCGCCTCGGACGCATTTTCTGGGCGACAACCCCGGAAAGCCCGCCCCGGTCGAGGCCGTGTCGACAGACCCACGGCCTGAGTGCCGTGCTCCGTGGCCCCGGAGGGAGGTGTGCCATGACAAGCTACATCGTGCTGATGAACTGGACCGAGCAGGGCGCCAAGAACGTGCGCGAATCCCCGAAGCGGCTCGACGCCGCCAGGAAGCAACTGGGCGAAATGGGCGGATCGTTCAAGGCGTTCTACCTGACCATGGGCGAGTACGACATGGTGGCGGTGGTCGAGGCGCCCGACGACGCGGTCCTTGCGCGTTTCTCGCTGATGCTGGCGGCGGCCGGCAACATCAGGACGCGGACGATGAAGGCCTTCCCCGAATTCGCCTATCGCGAGATCATCACCTCACTTGGATGAGGTTTGCGGACAGCCGGATCAGGTGCCGCCTCAACGGCTCTTGATCCGGCGCGCGTTCCGATAGATTTGACAGCTGCCTCGGGACAGGACGCCTCGCCGTGGAGGCCAAGGAGAGATCGCATGAACAACTTTTCGATACTGGCCGTCGGTCTTGCCTTGATGTCGTCGATGTCCATCGACGCCGGCGCCGCGCAAAAACCGGTCGGCATGGCCAATCCCGCATCGGTTCACTGTGGTGCGATCGGCGGCCGCTTCGTGATCAGGAAGGACAAGGCCGGCAACGAATACGGGTTTTGCCGCTTGCCCAACGGTCGCCAGTGCGAGGAGTGGGCGCTGTTTCGCGACAACAAATGCGTCGGGCCGAAGGCGGCGATGCGCGGCAAGTGACTGGTAGCGGAACCACGCCTTTGCTGACCGTCTGGTACAACACGCGCTGTCCGGTCTGCGATGCCGGCATCGGTAGGCAGAAGGGGCGGCTGATCGAGGCGGTCAAGGCCGGTCGGGTCGAATTCCGCGATATCAACCTGGAGCCGGATGCGCTGTCGTCGCATGGCGTCTCGCTGGAGGACATCCGCCGCCGGCTGCATGCCACCGATGCGGATGGCAATTTGCTGATAGGCGCCGACGTGGCGATCGCGATCTGGCTGTTAACGCCGGGCGAGGGCTGGCTGGCGAGCCTGTTCGGCAATCGGCTCATGCTGCCGCTGACCGGCCTTGCCTATGATCGCTTCGCCGATCTGCTCTACGGCTGGAACCGGCGCAAAGGCCGCTGGTAGTCCATTCGCACTCCATCCATTCCCATCAAGCCTGACGCTCGATGCCACGATGTCGCTTGGCTCGCGATCAGATACATCGTAAGATATATCTTGACTCGACGGCATTGTGCGTCTAACTAAGATATATCGTAAGATAGAACTCAAGGAGCAATCAATGCACAGACACAATCATTCCGATCATCATCATTTTGGCGAGCGCATGTTCATGCACATGGCCGGCAAGTTCGGCGGCAAATTTGGTGGCAGAGGGGGCGGCGGCTTCGGTCCGTTCGGCGGCAGGGGCGGTGGCCGCGGCCCGGGCGACATGTTCCGCGCCGGACGGATGCTCGCCGACGGTGACCTCAAGCTGATCACGCTGTCGCTGCTGGCCGAGGCGCCACGCCATGGCTACGACATCATCAAGGCGCTGGAAGAGCGCACCAGCGGCATCTACAGCCCGAGCCCGGGCGTGGTCTACCCGACGCTGACCTTCCTGGAAGAGGCCGGCTACGCCGTGTCGACGAGCGAAGGCAACAAGAAGGTGTTCTCGATCACCGAGGCCGGGCAGGCGCATCTGGCCGACAACCGCGAAATGATCGACGGCGTGCTCGATCATCTCGAGCGCTTCGGCCGCAAGATGGCCAAGGCGCGCGACTGGTTCGGCTGGAACGATGACGGCGAGGACCGCCGCGGCGGCCGGGGCGGCCGTGGCGAGCGCTCGGAAACGCGCGACGAATTCCGCGCCATCCGCCACCGGCTCCGCGCGGCACTCGGCGACATCGTCGATGCCCCAGCCGAAAAGCAGGCCGAGGCGATCGCCATTCTGGAAGCCGCCGCCGAAGCGCTGGAAGCGCTGTCGCATCGCTGAGGCGGGCAAGCTTTCCTCTCACCCCGCTTGCGAGGGCGAGGACGCAGAAAAGCCCGGGGAGACCCGGGCTTTCTCGTCAGACCGTGCCGGCATCATTCCTTGCCGACATATTCGCTGATCAGCTTTTCGTTGCGCGCCTTCTCGATCTTGGCGGTGGTTTCGGCGGAGATGCGCTCGTCGGTGCGGTGGCTGCCGGTGAGCAGCAGGATGCCCATGGCCCAATAGCCTTTGGTCGACAGGTCGACCGGTGCCAGCCACAGGGAAAGGCCAAGCATGAAGTAGGCGGCGCCGACCGAGACGGTGTTGAACATGATGTAGGTCTGATTGCTGTTCATTGTCGTGTTCCTTTAACTGGATCGAAGTTGGGCTTGATGTGGTCGTCGTCAGGTCCAAAAATCTTCAGTTGATGGTCTTCAGGCGCTCGAGCACGTCCCTGGAGCGCACCTTCACCGCCGGGCCGTGCCCGGCGTCGGCAAGGCGGTCGCGGATCGCGTCATGACGAAACTCGCCGTCGATTTCGTCGAGAATGCCGGCTTCCTCGAACGGATCGCTGGCTCCCTTGATGCGGGCCAAAAGCTCCTCGGCGTCGTTGAGGCTCGCCGAATGACCGATCGACCTGACGAGGCGTGACTGCGCCTTGCGCTCGGCATCGATGGCCCGGGCCGAGATCATGCCCTGGTTGAGATCGATGATGCGGCGGTGCGCCCGCTCCACCGAAACGCGCATCCGCAAGGTCTTTTCGCCAAGGCTTTGCACCGTGGCGCGGCGGACCTCGCGTTCATTGTCCAGTTCGGCTATGGCCGCGGCACCGCTTTCGGCCAGCCCGCTGTTGCCGGCGGCCAGTGCGCTGATGGTGCGTGTCTCCAGGTCGGCGTGACGGCGGTCGAGATGCTCGAGGCCGGCCTGCTCGGCACGCTGGCGCACGATCAGTGAGGCAAGCGTCTGCTTGGCGGCGGCAAGTCCCGCCTCGGCATCGCGGATGCGCTGCGCCAGAAGGTCGATGGCGAAGCGATCCTTCAGGCCGTCCTCGGCCCGTGCGCTGGCGCCGTCGAGCAGTGTTCTGATCAGGCTAAGCATGGTTCTTCTCCCTTCGAAGTTTCCGTGAACAATGTTCACACACTCAACATAGCGGCAACTGAACATTGTTCAAGAGAATTCTGAACGCTGTTCACGATATCCGGCATATGGTAAACGAAGGGAAGTCGGGGCGAAAAAGCGTGCCGTCGAAGGCACGCGCATCCAAAAAGGACTGATATGGCGCTGGACAAGGAAGAGACCGGCGAGCGGGTGCTGGCCATTGCCGAGACGCTGCTCAACGAAGGCGGCATGGACAATCTGAAGGCCAGGACCATCGCCGAACAGGCGGGCATCTCGGTCGGCTCGGTCTATAATCTGTTTTCCGATCTCGACGGTGTGCACCGCGCCGTCAACATGCGGCTGCTCGACCGGCTGGGGGTCGCGGGCGCTGCGGCGATGGCCGACCTTGGCAGGCGCGGCATCACCGACGTGCGCCAACGGCTGATGGCATTGGCCGGCGCCTATGTTCGCTTCGTCGAGGCGCATCCCGGCAGCTGGCCGGCGCTGCTGGCCTTCAACAGGCGGCGTCCGGTGCTGACCGAGCCCGACGTCTACGAGGCACGGCTCGACCAGTTGTTCGAGATCATCGCCAGCGTCCTTGCCGATGGCGGCTTCGATCTCGACGAGGACACGCGCCGGATCGCCGCGCGAACCCTCTGGTCAAGCGTGCATGGCATCGTCACCAGCGGGTATGCGGGCAGGTCCGTTAGCCGGCAGGCCGACGAGATCGACCGGCAGATCGAGCTCCTGGTCGCCGTCTTCATCAGGGGGCTGGAACGCGGCGGCACATTCGCGCATGCTGGGCCGACAGCGTCGTGAATCGCATACCGACGGCGATCGCAGGCGGCAAGGAGATTTGAGCGATGTCTTTTCTGAAACGTCTTTTCGGCGGCGGTGGCGGCGAAGCGGCCGAGTCCGCAAGTGCCGCGCCCGCCAAGCAGGTCGAGCACAAGGGTTTTACGATCAGCGCCACGCCCTACAAGACCGAAGGCCAGTACCAGACCTGCGGCGTCGTCTCCAAGGAGGTCGATGGCGTGGTGAAGGAGCACAAATTCATCCGTGCCGACCGTTTCGCCGGACTGGACGACGCCGTCGACATTTCGATCAAGAAAGGCATCCAGCTCGTCGACGAGCAGGGCGATCGGATTTTCGGGTAGGGTCCAGCCATCTCCGAAAGAGCGTGGATCGCGCGTGAGGGGGCTTACACCCTCGAGCACTCCGTGAAGCGCTCGAGGTCCTTGGCCGGCGTGCCATCCAGGTGGGTATTAGCCGCGCTTTTGGATGACGCCGTAGAGCACGTTGCGATTCTCGCCGAAGTACACTTGCGCCTCCACGGTGTTGCGGTCGACGCTGGCATTGATGATGTTCCACATGTCGACTTCCGACCGCAGCAGCAGCACCCAGTCCATGAACGTTTCCCGGTAGCCGGCGTCAGGAGTGCCCTCGGCGTAGTTCGCAAACAGGAATGTCCCGTTCGGCTTCAGCATCTGCAGACAGGTCTTGGCGAGTTTCACGGCGACGTTGTGCTGAAGGTAGTCGTAAAGGCCTGAGGCATAGATGAGATCGAACTTGCCAAGCTTGTGGCCCCTGGTGAGCACGGTCCGTACCGAGCCGTCGATGGCCTCGACCGCGGTGCCTTGGAAATCGCGCGCGATCAGTCCGACGCTCTGGGGATCCTGGTCGAGCGCGACCCAGCGCTTGAGGCCGCCCTCGGCCAATGCGGCCGAACGGTTCGCTTCGCGCAGATGGCCGGCCGCGATAGCCAGGACTTCGGTTTCCGGTCCATTCTTGGCCGCGGTCTCATCGACATAGCGGGTCAGCAGATCGCGGCGCTCCCGTGCCGCGACGCATGACGGCACGTTCTGGGTATGGCTGTAAAGCGCCTTGCCGATCTCCGAGGCGTTCGCCACGCTCTCGGCCACGTGCGGGTCACAATAGATGTAGTCGAGCAACTGCGCGTCGCCGGAATAACCCCTGGGCTTGGTGAAGGACCAATGCGTCAGCGGATCCTCGAGAAAGTACTTCTGGATCGGGTGGTTCTGCGCCACCGGTATCAAGGCTTGCCACACGTCGGGATGAACCTTGGCACGCAACGCGTTGAGAAGCGACAGCAGCCGGCGAACGATCTCGGCGGGAAATTTTTGCTGCTCGACCTGTTGCTGTGTCGCGTGGAGGATGAGCGCCAGCTCCGCGCGAGCGGTTTCGAACGCTTCGCCATGATGCTCGGGCTTTCCTCGACGGAGACCACTGGCAATTGCCTCCGCAGTAATCAGACTCTGGCCATCAAAGACAGTTTGCACACCAAGACTCCATAGTTAACAGTCAGTTAACTTATTGCTTAGAATATTCGAATTGCCAATGTCGGGTCGCGGGCATTTTATCGGTATGATTAATTTCCCGCTAACCATGTCAATTCTTTGGGGTTTTTAAGGAGGGGATTCCGGGTTCGAGTTAACGGAAACTTGTCCTGCGTCATTGCATTTGATCGCGCGGCAAGAGATGTCGCGCCGAAGGAGTCGGTCTGCGTTGGGGGCAGAAGCTGCAAAAGAATTCGGAACGCGAGATGCCCTTCAGCCGGGATTTGTCGTGAACGAACGCGCGTCATCCAGAGTGGCCGATGCGGTCGATTCGGAACCGCACGATCCCCGCCAGGAGCTGGGGGCGGCTGAACTTCGCATCCTTTACCGTACGGAAGCCCAGGCGAAGCGAAGGAAGGAAGCCAGGCCAGGCCTTTGGATCGCCGTCGTCATCTATGTCTTGTTTTCGGTATCGGACCTGCTGCTGATACCGGATGTGGCCGCCCTTACGATCACGGCCCGCTTCGCTGTCGGACTGACCGCACTGTTGGTCCTGGAAGCACAGCTTCGCCGGGGAGCCGCCACGGACTGGCTTGACGTAACCTGCGCCGCGGCCATCATCTTCGGCTATATCGGCTGGCTTTACCCCGCTTCCATGGGGGCGAACAAGGAAACCGTCGCCTATTATATGGTCTTCGGCACCATTTTCATGATGAGTGCCAATCTCTTCTTCACGTTCCGGTTCAAAGTGTCGATCATAACGTCGACTATAATTTTGTGCATCTTGTATGTTGTGAACTACTTTCTACCCGCGTCGCTGGCATACAAGATGGTATTTGGCACTTTCTACGTTTCGTGCTTCACATTCACATCCTATGTGAACTGGAAGCTGAACGAAGAGCGCTACAACGTCTTCCTCAACGCGCTGGAAGCCAAGATCCAGCACCATGAGGCCACCGAGCGCGGCAAGGCCCTGCTCAGGCTGTCGCGGACGGATCCGCTTACAGGCCTGGAGAACCGGCGCGCCATCGACGAGAAACTGCGCGACTACTGGAATGACTGGCAAAAGCTTGGCCATGGTTTTGCGGCGATCCTCATCGACGTCGACTTCTTCAAGAAGTTCAACGATTGCTATGGCCATCAGGAGGGTGACCGTTGCCTGATCCAGGTCGCCGAGGCGCTCAGCGACCTGATCAAGCAATATGATGGCTCCATCGGCCGCTATGGTGGGGAGGAATTCATCGTCCTGGCTCGCATGGGCAGGAAAGACCAGGTCGCGGATCTCGCGGAAGCCATTTGCCGCACGGTCGAGAACCTGGCGATCGCCCACGAGTTGCGGCGGGATGGCATCGCGATCGTGACGGCGAGCGTAGGCGCGGCATTCACCAGGAAGCAGACCGCCGCCAAGCTGGAGAAGATCATCCACGAGGCCGATCGAGCGCTCTATCTGGCAAAAGCCGGCGGCCGAAATTGTGTCCGGCTGTTCGATCCGACCGATCCCCAGAGCAGCGACGAGAGCGAGAATCTCGCGGCTTTGCTGAAGATCGCGATCGGCCAGGATCTCGTTTCGCTTGTCTATCAGCCCATCCAGGACGTGGCGTCGGGCCGGGTCGAGGCCGTGGAGGCGCTGATGCGTCTCAAGATGCTCGACGGGACCCTGGTTCCGCCGAGCCTGTTCATTCCCGTCGCGGAGCGAACCGGCGCCATCCTCGAGCTCGGGCGTTGGGCAATAAGGACCGTGTGCGCCGAACTCCTGGCGCAGGATCACGTGCGCGTCGTCAGCGTCAACGTCTCGCCGATCCAGCTCAAGACGCCCGGCTTCGCGACATCGGTCGCGACCATTCTGGGCGAGACCGGCGTGACCGGCAACCGGCTGGCCTTCGAGATCACCGAGGGGCTGGAGATGGAGATGCACTCCGACATCCTGCGCTGCATCAGCGATCTGAAGCTGCTCGGGATCAGGATATGGCTCGATGATTTCGGGACGGGCTTCGCCGGCCTTTCGTGGCTTCGTCTCATCGATTTCGATACGGTCAAGATCGACCGCTCGTTTCTCCACGACTGCGGCACCCCCAAGGGCATGGCGATGCTGCAGGACATCATCGCGCTGGTCAGAAATCGCGGCCACAAAATCCTGGTCGAAGGGGTGGAGACCGAAGAGCAGATGCTCCTCATGCGCCAGTTTGGCATCGACAAAGTCCAGGGCTTTCATGTCGGCCGCCCGGCTCCGGCCGCGAATTTCCAGACCAAACGGGCCATTCAGAAGCGGCCGTTCACGGTTCTCAAGTCGGCGTGACGCCGAAGCAGGCGGTGGCTTGACCGGCCATGGCCCGTCAAGCCCGTTTGTCATCTGGCCACGATTGCCGTCCGGCCGTGTCTCCTGATTTTATGCGTGTCGTTATCCCGGAACCGAGGACACTTCCGGGCGACATGCATTATGCCGTCTGCAACGCCGTGCGTGGCAGCGGCGGGAAGGCGATGGCTATGCCCGCGGCACCCAGGCCGATGAGAGCCGAGCCGATGAACAGCCAATGGTAGCTGGCATAGGCGTCGAAGATCATGCCGCCGGCAAGCGGCCCGCCATGCCGAGGCTGGAGAGCATGGTGGCGGCGCCGAATACGGTGCCGAGAATGCGCTGGCCGAAATATTCGCGCGCCAGCACGGCGTAGAGCGGCATGACGCCGCCATAGGTGGCGCCGAAGATGACGGCCAGCATATAGAACTGGTCGAGCTGGCTGATCGAGAGATAGGCGGCAATGACGATCGACTGGATCGCCAGCCCCGCGATCAGCACCGGCTTGACGCCCAGCCTGTCGGCCAGCACGCCGTAGAGCAGCCGGCCGC
Source organism: Mesorhizobium sp. Cs1299R1N3 (assembly GCF_037179625.1). Taxonomy (NCBI): domain Bacteria; kingdom Pseudomonadati; phylum Pseudomonadota; class Alphaproteobacteria; order Hyphomicrobiales; family Phyllobacteriaceae; genus Mesorhizobium; species Mesorhizobium sp. Cs1299R1N3. The sequence goes on from NZ_JAPYKQ010000011.1 coordinate 48,765, forward strand.
CGAGGCCAGCCAGACCCTCGACACTGTAGATCGAGACCGCGGCCATCGGGGCGACGCCGCACAGCATGGCGTAGCTGACCATGTGGAAGATCGGGCCGGAATGGGCCGCGCAACAGGCGAAGAAGGTTAGCCCCAGCACGATGAATTGCGACGAGCGCAGCGCCTGCCCGACCGTCAGGCCGGCGCCTTCGGCGACTGGTGCCGCGGCCGCACCGGAGGCGGCGGGTTTCGGCGGCTGGCGCACCAGAAGGACGGCGGGCAGCAGGAGCACCCAGGCCAGGACGCCGATGTCGAACATGGCGGCGCGCCATTCATAGGCCGAGATCAGCCAGCGCGCGAAAGGCGAGATCGTCATCGGCGCCACGCCCATGCCGGCCGAAACCAGCGATACCGCCAGCCCGCGATTGGTGTCGAACCAGCCTGATGTCAGCGCGATCATCGGTGCGAAAAAGGCGCTGGCCGCGAGCCCGACGAGCACGCCATAGGTGATCTGGAAGGTGAGAAGCGAACCGGCGCGGCTTGCCAGCACCAGCGCCAGCCCGAGCAGCACGGCGCCGATCGTGACGACGATGCGGGCGCCGAAACGGTCGGACAGGGCGCCCCAGGCGAAGCCGCCGAGGCCCATCACCAGGAAGTTGAGCGTCATGGCGCTCGAAATGCCCGCGCGCGACCAATTGGTGTCGATCGCCATGGGTTCAAGGAAAATCGCCAGCGAAAACATCGTGCCGATGGCGACACAGGACATCAGCGCGCCAGCCGCGACGATGACCCAACGGTAGGAATGGTTCATGTTTCTTCTCCCAGCCGGGAGCAGGATCGATCTTTCGACGCCGCCCGGCAATTCCGGTTGCGTCCCAAGGACGTTCGAGGCGTGCTCGGATCGACATTCCAGATGGAAATTCTTATAGGGCCAGGCGATGGCCTGCGCCTCGTCAAATGCGCTGAGAGATATTTCAAAGGCTCAGATCGGCAGTTCCGATGTGTACTTGATCGTCCAGCTGGGAACGTCGGTCTTGACGTTCTGCACGCCCTTGATGCGGCTCAGATGCTCCGACTGGAAACGGCGATAGTCGTTGATATCAGCCGCCACCACGCGCACCAGGGCGTCGCAGTCGCCCAGCATGAGATAGCATTCCATCACTTGCTGCAGCTTGGCCACCTCGGTGGCGAAGTGCTCGATCGTGTCCTCGTCCTGCGTCTTCAGCCAGATCCGGGTGAAGAAGGTGAGGCCCTTGTCGATGCTGGCCGGATTGAGCACGGCGACATAGCGGTCGATGACGCCGGCTTCCTCCAGGAGCTTGACGCGCCGCAGGCAAGGCGAGGGCGACAGGCCGACCTCATTGGCCAGATCATTGTTGGCCATGCGGCCGTCGCGCTGCAATGCCCGCAGGATGCGCTTGTCGATGTCGTCGACCTTCATGGCGTTGAATTCCATTTTCCTGAGGATATGTGACATTCAATGCCAAAATTTGGCGAAAGACAACAATCTTCGCAACCAAATTGCGGGGAGGTGTAGGTATGTTTCGCCCCTGACATCACGAAATTTTCAAACGCAGGGCAGGGCGGCTGCGAGGCCGGCCTATGGCAGACCATGAGCATTTCACAGGCAGTCGAGGCAGCCGGCAATGGTTCGGAATCCGAGTTCCGCCGTGGTGTGATGTCCTGCGCGCCGGTGCTGCTCGGCACCATTCCCTACGCGCTGGTGCTTGGCGCCCAGGCCACGCAGAAGGGGCTGAGCACGGTCGAGTTATCCATGATGACCGGCCTGAACTTCGCCGGCGGTTCGGAATTCGCGGCGATCCAGTTGTGGACGTCGCCGCCGGACATCCTGCTCATTGTCGCCATCACCTTCCTGGTCAACAGCCGTCATCTGCTGATGGGGGCGGCGCTCGCGCCGTTCCTGCGCGAGCTACCGCGGCGCAAGGTTTTCCCGGCGCTGTTCTTCATGTGCGATGAGAGCTGGGCACTTGGCCTGGCCGATGCCAAACAGCGTGCCGCCGCCAGCATCGGTCCGGCCTTCAGCCCGCGCTATTATATGGGCGCGGCGCTGGCGATGTATCTCACCTGGGTAGCCTTCACGACGCTCGGCGCCTTGCTCGGCCCGATGCTGGGCGATGTCGAGACCTATGGTTTCGACATGGCGTTTCCGGCCGTCTTCCTGGTGCTGATGCGCGGCATGTGGAAAGGCTTTGCCGCCGCGCGACCGTGGCTCGTCAGCCTGGCAGTCGCCGCGCTTGTCTATCTCTTCGTTCCCGGCGCCTGGTATGTCGCGGCGGGTGCTGTGTCGGGGCTGGTCGCGGCCTGGTTGCTGGCAGGTGATGCATGATCGACATGACAACCCTTCTCACCATCGTGCTGATGGCCGGCGTCACCTATCTGACGCGGATCGGCGGCTATGTCGTGCTGCGCAACCGCGTGCTCAGCACCCGCGCCACGGCGGTGATGGAGGCAGCGCCCGGCTGCGTGCTGATCTCTGTCATCGCGCCGGCCTTCGTGTCGCGGAATCCGGCTGATCTTGCGGCATTGGCCATCACGCTGGCGGCGGCAACGCGGCTTTCCATGCTGCCGACCGTGCTGATCGGGGTCGCTTCGGCCGGCCTCTTGCGGCATCTGATCGGCTGAAGCGAAAAGGCAGGCGCGAACGCCTGCCTTTGGATATGCCATACGGATCGGCAGCTTACGCGGCAGCCGCTACATCACGGCTGGCGGCAACCAACGCATCAACCTTGGCGGTCGCCTTGGCAAGCGCTGCTGTCACCGCGTCAGGGCCTTTGGAGATACCTTCGATGCGGACGACTTCGACATCGGTCATGCCGTTGAAGCCGAGCGCAGTGCGCAGGTAAGGGATGGCGTGGTCCATCTGCACGGCAGCGCCTTCCGAATAGATGCCGCCGGAAGCCAGCACGACATAGACCTTCTTGCCGGTGACGAAGCCCTTGGGGCCGTTCTCGCCGTAGGCGAAGCTCTTGCCGGCACGGGTTACGTGGTCGACCCAGGACTTCAGCGTCGAAGAGATGCTGAAGTTGATGAAGCCAGTGGCCAGGATCACGGTGTCGGCGGCGAACAGTTCGTCGAGCACGTCATCGGAAACGCCGACCACCTCGGCCTGGCGCGGGGTGCGCGCTTCAACCGGCGTGAAGATGCCTGCCGCATAGTCGGCATCGATATGCGGCAGCGGGTTGGCGACGAGATCGCGCACGACCAGCGTGTTCGATGGGTCGGCAGCGAGAAGCTTCTGAGCGAACTCGGTGGCGATGCGGGTCGAGTGCGAGGCAGCGCCGCGAGGGCTCGAGGTAACAAGAAGAATGGACATGGCGGGTCTCTCCAGTTGAATGAATTGTCCCGACATATATGGGCTATCGATCCATCCGATAAACTGGCATATTTTCTATACGATCCATCTATAAAGTAGATACACAACGATGCAGCCGAACCCGACCCTCGACCAGCTCCAGATCCTTGTCGCCGTTGCCGACACCGGCAGTTTCTCGGCCGCCGGCCGCAAGCTCAACCGGGCACAATCCGTCATCAGTTATGGCATCGCCAATCTCGAGGCGCAGCTCGGGCTGAAGCTGTTCGAGCGCGAGGGCACGCGCGAGCCGCAACTGACCGAGATCGGCCGGGCAATGCTGGAGGATGCGCGGCGCATGGTGGGCGTGCTGCAGCGCATCCGCTCGCGCGCCGACGGCCACCATCACGGGCTGGAGGCCGAGGTAGCGCTGTCGGTCGATGCGACCTTGCCGTCGCCGGTGCTGGTGCGGGTGCTCAAGGCGTTCGAGGCGCGGTTTCCGACCGTGATGCTGCGCCTGCATATCGGCACGCTCGGCCTCATTCCCGATCTCGTCGTCAATGGACAGGCCGATCTGGGCATTGGCGGCTTGCTGGGCGATGTCGACGTGCATCTCGTGCGCATCGGCTTCATGTCGCTGGTGCCGGCGGCCGCACCCAGCCATCCGCTGGCACAGCTGCCGAAGCCGGTGGCGCTCGAGGATGTGCGCGAGCACACGCAGCTTGTCGTCACCGACCAGTCGGAGCGCACCAAGGGACGTGATTACGGCGTCTTCGCCTACCGCACCTGGCGCCTGACCGACGTGCGCACCAAGCACATACTGATGCGCGAGGGGCTGGGCTGGGGTGGGCTGCCGCGCTGGTTGATCGCCGACGATCTGGCCAGCGGCCGCCTGGTGGAGCTTGATCTCGAACCCTACAAGGAGGTGAGTTCGCCATTGTTCGCCATGCACCGCAACGATCGCAGCCCGAAGCCGGCGGCCGCCTGGTTGATCGACCGGTTCAAGCGCGGGCTAGGCTGCTTCAACGAGTTCGAGCCGGGCGAGGTGCCCGAAGAGGAGCCGGAGACCCATGGCGTGTCCGGCTCCGGCATCTGACCCGGGCATCCGAGAAATCACTGGATTATCGTCACCCCGGAAACCACGATCTGCGCGGTGCGGGCGGTCAATTTCCCGTGCTTGCGTAGCGTGGGTTTTTCATAGGTCTTTTTCATGTGTTGGTCCCGAATGTGAGCCTCGAGGCAGGAGTGAGCCCTGACATAACGAGATTGGAGAGTTCCGGTTGCGTCGCCGTGCCATTCCGTGCCGCGGACTGTGACACGATACCAGCCAGCGGCCTCAGTCAGACTTTCCCAGAGCTTTCAGGATGAAGCGAATCTGCTCGCGCAGGCTCGTTTCGGTGTCTTCGCTGTTTCGAACGCAGTGCTCGATCAGAATCGGGTGGAAGAACGGCATGAATGCGGCCTTGACCGCACGCGCCGCTTCCGCCGGGTCCTCGACCTTGAATTCGCCCGCCTCGACGCCCTCGCGAATGATCGCCTTGAAGATCGTCACCATCCGCTCGAGATGCGACTTGATGACCGCCCAGTTCTCCTGCATGGCGGCGACAATCATGTCGTGCATGCACCGTTCCTTGATCAGCTTCTTCTTGTTGTGATGGTGAAGTGCGTTCAAGAGTCGGTCGAGTTTCACCGAGGCCGGTGCGTTCGTGCGTGCGATCGCAACGGCGATGTCAGCAAACTCATTCAAGACCCTTCTGCAGATGGATTCATTGATTGCATCCCTGGAGGGGAAGAAGCGGTAGACGTTCGCCGGGCTCATGCCAAGCCCGGAGGCGATGTCGGCTACCGACGTCTTGTGGCAGCCGATGCGGCGAAAGTGCTCCTCAGCAACCTCCAGGATGCGCGCGCGCATCTCGTCGGGATCAGGTGTTCGAACCGGACGATTCATACATGTCTCCAGAATTGATGAGCGAACCTGCCGGACTCGCGTGGAAGATCATCTCCAGCCGGCCAGTTCGTGCCGTTGGCCCTGCATGTGTCCAGGCAGAGCCAACGGGCAAGAACTTGAACCGTCTCTTGCGACAACAGAGCCCTACTCGGCCGCCATAGCTGCTGGCAGTTCCGGTTCCTCCGTCGAATCCTCATGGAGTTCATCCGTGGTCGGTTTGATCCGGAACCACGCGACATAGAGCGCAGGGAGGAACAGCAGGATCAGCACCGTGCCGGCCGCCGTGCCGCCGATCAGCGTGAAGGCCATCGATCCCCAGAAGACGGAGTGCGTGAGGGGGATGAAAGCCAGCACGGCGGCAAGTGCGGTCAGGATCACCGGCCTCGTGCGTTGCACCGTGGCCTCGATGACGGCGTGATAGTCGTCAAGGCCGGCGGCACGGTTCTCCTTGATCTGTTCGGTCAGGATCAGCGTGTTGCGCATCAGGATGCCCGCCAGTCCTATCAGGCCCAGAATGGCGTTGAATCCGAAGGGCTGGTTGAAGGCCAGCAACATCGGTACGACGCCAACGAGGCCGAGCGGTGCCGTCAGCATGACCATCGCCATCGTCGAGAACGATCGCACCTGCAGTATGATGACGATCAGCATGGCGGCGAGCATGGCCGGAAAGACCTTACCCAGCGCGGTGTTGGCCTTGGCCGCCTCTTCGATCGATCCACCCATTTCGATGCGATAGCCGGCAGGCAGGGATTTAATCAGCGGCTGAAGGGCCGTCATGATCTGCTTGGAAACCTCTGGAGGCTGGGTCGCCTCATTGATGTCCGAGCGAATCGTGACGACCGGGGTGCGATCACGCCGCTTCAGGATCGGCTCTTCCAGACGGATTTCCGAGTGGCCGATCTGGTCGAGCGGGATCTGGCGACCGTCCCGGCTCATCAGCGAGAAATCCGCCAGACGCGATGGATCCAGTCGCTCGCCGCCGGCGCTGCGTGCCACGATGGGGACATTGCGGATGTCCTCGCGGACCTGCGTGACCGGGATGCCAGTGAGGAGGAACTGGAGCTGCTGGGCCACCTCGGCCGGCGACAGGCCGATGAGGTTCAGTCGATCCTGATCTGGGATGAAGCGCAGTACCGGCGTGCGATTGCCCCAGTCGCGACTGGCTTGCCGCACGTCCGGCACGCCGCGCATCACATCGAGGGCTTTCTCAGAGATGGCATACAATTGCGCGGGATCAGGCCCCATGACCCGGAACTCGACCGGGAACGGCGTGTAGGGTCCGAACACGAGTTGCGTAACGCGGACGTTCGCTTCGGGGGCAAGCCCTGTCGCAACCGCTTCACGCAGCCGGTGCTTCAAGGCCTCGCGGGCTTCCGCGTCCGGTGTCAGCACGACGATCTTTGCGAAGGCGGGATCAGGCAGTTCCGGCGCCATGGCAAAGAAGAAGCGCGGGGCGCCCTGGCCGACATAGCTCGTCACGATCTTGGCCTCGGTTTGGCCGCCAAGCCAGTGTTCCAGCTTTTCGACCGTGGCGGTCGTCGTCTCGATGCTGGTGCCTTCCGGCAGGCGAACCTCGACCAGCACTTCAGGGCGATCGGATGTCGGGAAGAACTGCTGCTTGAGGCCGCTCATGCCGACAACCGAAAGCGCGAAGACGATGCCGACGGCAGCGCAGGTCACGAACTTGTGGCGCACCGCGCCAGTGATGAGCCGGCGAAGGCGTCGATAGTTCGGTGTGTCATATATGGCATGGACGCCCCCTTCGATCGGTTTGATCGCGGGTAGCATCTTGACGCCCATATACGGGGTGAAGACCACTGCGACGACCCAGGAGACGATGAGGGCGAAGCCCACGACCCAGAAGATGTTTCCGGCGTATTCGCCGGCCGTCGAGCGCGCGAAGCCCACCGGAAGGAACCCGGCGATCGTCACGAGCGTGCCCGACAGCATCGGCGCCGCGGTATGGCTCCAGGCATAGGCCGCCGCCTTGATGCGGTCCATGCCCTCTTCCATTTTCACCACCATCACCTCGATGGCGATGATGGCGTCGTCGACGAGAAGGCCAAGCGCCAGGATAAGGGCGCCGAGCGTGATGCGGTCGAAGAACCGGCCGGTTTCCAGCATGATGAGGAAGACGACGGCAAGCGTCAGGGGAACGGCGGCCGCCACGACGATGCCGACGCGCCAACCCATGCTGATCAGGGCGATCAGCAGCACCACGCCGAGCGCCATCGCGAATTTGAGCATGAACTCGTTCACCGACGAGCCGATGTTCACGGCCTGGTCGCTGACCTTGGCCAGCGACATCCCGAGAGGCAGCGTTTGTGCGATCGCCGCCGATCTCTCCTCCAGTGCCTTGCCGAGTTCAAGACCATTCCAGCCCTCCTGCATCACCGCCGCGAGCATGATGGTCGGCTCGCCCTGGTGACGGATGACGTAAGTGGCAGGATCCTCGTAGCCGCGCCGGACCTCGGCGATGTCGGAGAGCTTCAACGTCCGTCCGGCAGCGACGATCGGCGTGTCGGCGATCGTCTGGACACTGTCATAAGCGCCGTTGACCCTGATGAAGACCTGCGGCCCCTTTGTGTCGATCGAGCCCGCCGGTGTGACGGTGTTCTGGCGCTGCAAAGCGGCGACGATATCCTGCGCCGACACGCCGAGTGTTGCCAGCTTGGCATAGGAAAACTCGACGAATATCTGTTCGGGACGCTCGCCGAGGATGTTGATCTTCTTGACGCCAGGCACATGCAGAAGGTCCTGGCGAATGGTCTCGGCTTGCCTGGCGAGTTCCCGCATGGGCAAGCCTTTCGCCTTGAGGGCGTAAAGAGCGAAACTCACATCGGAATATTCGTCGTTGACGAAGGGGCCGAGTACGCCGGGCGGCAGGTTGCGGGTTTCATCCCCGAGTTTCTTACGGGCCTGATAGAACTCCTCCTGAACGCTGGATGGCGGTGTGCTGTCCTTCAGCGTGACCGTCAGATACGCATAACCTGGCCGCGTTGTCGTCTCCACCCGGTCGTACCAGGTCAGCTCCTGAAGTCGCTTCTCCAACGGTTCGGCGACGAGGTCCTGCATCTCGCGCGCGGTCGCGCCCGGCCATACCGTCGTGACCGTCAGGGTCTTGATCGTGAAGTTGGGATCCTCCGCCCGTCCAAGCATGAGGAAAGCGTAGGCGCCGGCGGCGACGAGCAGAATAATGAAGAAAAGGGTGACGGCGCGCTCGCGAACGGCGATCGCGGAAAAATTGAGGTTCATCGTCAATTGCTCCCGTTTTCAGAGGCAGTCCTGACGCGAGCGCCCTCCTGCAGGAGATGAGCGCCGAGCGAAACAATCTGATCGCTGGAACTCAGTCCGGAGATCACGGCGGTTTCGCTGGTCACACGAACAAGCTTGACGGGCCGAAAGTGTACGGTCGAGGTTGCGCCGTCCAAGCTCCAGACGCCGGTCTTCTGACCATCATCCAGCACGGCTCCGAGCGGCACCTGGACTTCCGTTTGACTTGCCTGGCTTGCAAGCCGGATGGTTACCGTCGCGCCAAGCGGTGCTGCCGCGGCCTCACCATCGAGCACATAACGGGCCTCATAGGTACGGGTCTGGGGATCGGCAGCGTCCGACAACTGCCGCAGATGCGCCCTAAAATGCCGCCCATCGGCCCCATACATGCCCGCCTCGGCTACCGATCCGATCGCCGGCCGGATCGTTTCGGGAAGCGCGACCACAGCCTCGCGGGGGCCGGCGTTCGCGATCCGAACCACGGTTTGTCCCGCGGTGACAACCTGTCCCGGCTCGCCAAGCGTTTCGACGACCGTTCCGTCGGCGTTCGCGTCCAAGATGGAATAGGCCGCCTCGTTCTCCGCGACCTTCGCTTCCGCTTCCGCCGCTGCAAGCTGCGCCGTCGCGGTATCCAGTGCTGCCTTCGCCTGCTCGTAACGCTGCGGGGTTGCCGCCAATTCCTTCTTGACCAGAACGGCATAGCGCTTTTCGTCCGCACTGGTCTGAACCAGGACAGCGCGTGCCGCGGCGACAGCGTTGCGCTTGGCGGTGAGCGCAAGGGCCAGATCGGTATCATCGATCCGCAGCAGCGGTTGGCCCGCCTTGACCTGCTCTCCGACATTCACAAGGCGCTCGATGATCTTGCCGGGAACGCGAAAGCCTAGATTGCTCTGCACCCGCGCGGCAATGGTGCCTGTAAAGCCGCGCTCGGATCCGGGCACCGGCACCGCCGTCACCAGTCTGACGATCGGTGATTCCTGCCTCGGGTCGGCCGCTGCGGAAGCTGCTTGCGTGCGAATGGAAAGTGTGACGAAGGCCGCCACACCCAATCCCGCGACCAAAACGCTCCCCAGCCCAATAACGTGTTTCTTTTTCATGCCCGTCGCCTCCTGTTAAATAGATTGCATTCACACTCTATATCTGCTATTGATTACGAATGCAATCTAAAAAAAGGAGATGACGATGCGCGTAAGTCGCAGTCAGGCTGAGCAGAACCGGCAAACCGTGATCGATGTGGCAAGCCGGCTTTTTCGAGAGCACGGCTTTGATGGCATTGGGCTGAAGGATCTGATGAAGGGTGCCGGGCTGACCCAAGGCGCCTTTTACAAGCAGTTCGAATCCAAGGAGGAATTGGCAGCGCAGGCATCGCGGCGAGCGATGGAACACGCGACCCGCAGATGGTCGGCTGTTGCTGCCGGAAGCCCTGATCCCCTTGAAGCCGTTATCGGCCTCTACCTTTCAACAGGGCATCGCGAAGAGAAGAGCGACGGTTGTCCATTGGTTGCGCTTGGTTCTGATGCGGCGCGTCAAAGCGAAGAAGTGAGGCTCCCGTTCCAAGATGGCATTGCAGCTCACCTTGAGGTTCTCGACGAGTTGATGCCTAGGGCGGAAAGCCCGGGAACCCAGCGCAAGGCGATGGCGATGCTGTCGCTCATGGTGGGTGCCGTGACGATCTCCCGTATCCTTGGAGATGAAGAGATGTCGCGGGACTTTCTCGATGCCGCCGCCGGCGAAGCCAGGCGCATCGCGACCTCGTAGGCCCCGTGATCGCGACCGAGCGTCCGCACGGGCCGCCGCGCGAACGGATCAAACAGAAGCTGGAGTAGACATGCGTCGTATCGTCATCACAGGCATGGGAGCAGTCAGCCCCCTTGGGGCCAGCGCGGCGACTTCCTGGTCGCGGCTCCTGGCAGGCCGTTCGGGTATCCGGAGCCTGCCGGATGAAATGGTGGCAGACCTACCGGCGAAGGTCGGCGGAATGGTTCCCTCCCTACGGGAAGACCCCGAAGCCGGCTTCGATCCGGATACCATCCTTGCTCCGAAGGAACAGCGCAAGGCGGACCGCTTCATTCTCTTCGCGCTGGCGGCGGCGGACGAGGCGCTGGCCCAGGCAAGGTGGAAGCCGGTCTCGGACGATGACAGAGCCCGCACCGCGACGATCATCGCTTCGGGTATCGGAGGATTTCCCGCGATAACCGAGGCCGTGCGAACCGTCGATCAGCGCGGTGTTCGGCGTCTCTCGCCGTTTACGGTGCCATCGTTCCTGGTGAACATGGCGGCGGGACAGACTTCGATCCGATATGGGTTCAAAGGCCCGCTCGGCGCTCCGGTGACGGCGTGCGCGGCCGGCATCCAGGCGATCGGCGATGCGGCGCGTCTCATCCGCGCCAATGAAGCCGACATCGCGGTGTGCGGTGGAACGGAAGCCTGCATGAATGCGGTCAGCCTCGGCGGCTTTGCCGCCGCACGCTCCCTTTCGACCTCCTTCAATCACCGTCCCGATCAGGCCTCCCGTCCCTTCGACATGCTGCGTGACGGCTTCGTCATGGGCGAAGGAGCCGGAATCCTGGTCATCGAGGCATTGAGCCACGCGCTTGCGCGCGGCGCCAAGCCGCTCGCCGAGCTCGTCGGCTACGGCACGACGGCGGACGCTTATCACATCACCTCCGGTCCCGAGGACGGCGATGGTGCGCGGCGGGCCATGGAGATCGCGATCACCCAAGCCGGTATTTCGCCGCGTGAGGTCCGCCACCTCAATGCGCATGCGACCTCCACGCCGGTCGGCGATGCGGGGGAAATAGAGGCGATCAAAAGGGTCTTTGGCGCGGATTTCAGCATCGCCGTCAGCGGAACGAAGTCGGCGACCGGGCACCTGCTCGGAGCCGCCGGTGGGCTTGCAGCGATCTTCACGATCCTGGCGCTCAGGGACCAGGTCGCACCGCCGACCCTCAATTTGAGCGCCCCCGATCCGGCCGGCGACGGGATCGACTTCGTCGCGAATCACGCCCGGCCGATGGAGATGGACTACGCGATCTCCAACGGCTTCGGCTTTGGCGGTGTCAACGCCAGCGCGCTGTTCCGACGCTGGACGGACAAGGTGAGCAGCGCGAACGCCGGAGGGGCCGGTGACTGAGCTTGACCCTAACCGCTTCCGTTTCTCCAACCGCCAATGGCCGACGAGCGAACGCCACATCTCGAAACGCAAATCCAGATCAAAGAAAGAAATGATTTCCATGAACAAGACCAATCCTGGCGTCGCCCTGGTGACCGGGGCATCCTCCGGCATCGGGCACGCAACGGCCAAAGCCCTGCTCGAGGCGGGCTTTCGCGTATTCGGAACCAGCCGCCGCGCGGCGGGCGAGAGGACCGACGGCGTCACCATGCTGACCTGCGACGTGACCGATGACGCGTCCGTGGCGAAACTGGTCGATGACGTTCTGGCCAAGGCCGGGCGGATCGACCTGCTTGTCAACAATGCCGGCATGGGTCTGTTTGGCGGCGCGGAGGAGTCCTCGATCGCCCAGGCTAAGGCGCTGTTCGACGTGAACGTCTTCGGCGTTCTGCGCGTGACCAACGCGGTGTTGCCGGCAATGCGCCGCCAGGGGAAGGGCAGGATCGTCAATTTGAGTTCGGTGCAGGGGTTCATCCCGGCTCCCTATTTCGCGCTCTATGCGTCGACCAAACATGCCATCGAGGGCTATTCCGAATCGCTCGACCATGAACTGCGTCCGTTCGGCATTCGCGTTGCGCTGGTCGAGCCCGCCTATACCCGTACGTCATTCGAGGAGAATCTCGCCGCTCCCGATCAAGTGCTTGATATCTATGACTCCGCGCGCGCCGGCATGACCATGGCCGTGCGGAAATCGATGGAAAAAGGCGATGCGCCCGAAGTGGTGGCCAAGACCGTTTTGACGGCTGCGACCGATCCTGCCCCGAATGGGCGCTATGCGGCGGGAAAAATGGCGCGCCAGGTCAGTCTCCTGCGCCGTTTCGTCCCCGCATCCGCATTCGACAAGAGCCTGCGAAAGCAACTCGGGCTTCCTGGGGCGTCGACCCGCGGACGCATGACGCGCCGTTTACAATGGTTTCGTTGAATGCGCCTCCTTGTCAACGCATCGTGTGCCGCTTGCAGTGGGCCGACAAGCGCGGTCGCCTTGAAGCCGAGGACCGGAAGGTCGAGGCCCGAGCAGGGCTCGCCCGTGATGGCAGGAGCACTGACGCTCCGGCATGTTGCCCACATCGCCACCAGTGGGCGTGTTGACCGCGTTGACTCTGTCGATCGACAACGGATGTCCAACATCATTTTATAGTTCATGCCATTGAACGGTCGAGAGGAGCACCAATGCCGTACGCGCCAAAGCACAAGCAGCAGACCCGGGAGAGGATTGTCGAAGCCGCAGCCCGGCTGTTCAACAGGGGAGGCTTTGCCGAGGTCACGATCGGCGAGATCATGACAGCCGCTGGGGTCACGCATGGCGGCTTCTATCGGCACTTCAGCAGCAAGGAAGAGCTCTACGCCGAGGCCGTGAGGCATTTCCTGAAGAAGGAAGTGCCGGAGCGCTGGCAAAAAGGGCTCGCGGACGCATCCCTGCCCGACCAGCGGTTCGCCAGCTTCGTGGTCGATGCCTACCTGTCGCGCGATCACCTCCAGGATGTCGACGGCTCCTGTCCCTTGGTCGGGCTATCGTCCGACGTTGCGCGCAGCAGCCGCGGCGTCAAGTCCGCCTATCGCGAGGTCGCACAAGCCATGGTCGATGTCTTCAAGACGAATTTGAAGGGGCGTGGAGCGCGCGACCAGGCGATGGTGCTGGTCGCTCTCTGCGTTGGAGGCATGGTGCTGGCCAGAGCGCTCGACGATGAGGATTTGGCCAAGGACTTTCTCGATACGGCCCACAAGCATGCGCTTAAAACGACGGGTTGGCGAGGCGGCCGGGCCCAATCCTCAGCGAAAGTAAGTACTGCGTGAAGCGCGCATCCGTCCTCCTGGCGAGAGGTCCAGAGGTGCGCAAAAGATGATCTTGATCATCTCTTGCCGCTGACAGAAAGTCCGCCGCGAGCACAGGCGCCACCGTCGGCAATCCACTCGATCGGCGGCTGAAGTGAGGGACGAGGAGTATGAAGACGATGGCAACCGAACAGACGTTCAGCGTCACGCGACACACCCTGACCACGGACAAGCCGTTCGAGGCGTTCATCAGTGAACTCGAGAAGCGCGCGCCTCTGGTCTCGCCGGAGGTACTCGGGGAACTCGCCGACTTGAACCTTCCAGAGGACCAACTCAGGGCGCGGGTCGAGGGGCTCATCGGGTCGAGCGGCTTCGTTCTGTTCATGAAGGCCATACACAATCAACTATTCTCCCACTTCGGCCGAACCCACGCCAGCGTCCAGTACGCCATCGGCAATCCACTCATCGCGAAAGACGTGTCCGATAAAGCCCCGGCGGTCTGCCTGTATACGCCATTTCGGCTGGCCGCGTACGAGTCGCCGGAGACCCGCAAGACGATCGTGAGCTACGACAGCCCCGCGTCGCTCTTCGGCTCCTTCGGTGTTCCCGATGCGGCCGAGATCGGCGCAAAGCTCGAGGGAAAGCTGCAGGACCTCCTGGCGCGGTGCCTGTGATGGAGGCCCAGAATCCGGACTTGCATTCTCCGGTGGCCGAGGGTCCCAGCGTGGGCCGCCCCGTCCGTCGTCTCGAAGACGAACGCTTGCTGCGAGGCGGGAGCCGCTACGTCTCGGACTTGATCGCGACGTCCGACGCCCTGCGCGTCAAGATACTGCGCTCGCCTCACCCCCACGCCCGGATCCTCGCGGTCGACGCCACCGCCGCCCGCGCGATGCCGGGTGTCGTGGCTGTCCTCATGGCCGACGACCTGGCGGGCATCGGTGACCTCCCCTGCGATTGGGAAGCCCCCGGCATGATCGGGGTCCCGCTGCATCCGGTCCTGGCCCGCGACCGTGCTCGGTACGTTGGCGAGCCGATCGCGGCAGTCGCGGCCGAGAGCGCCAACGCGGCGGAAGATGCGCTGGCTGCAATCGAGGTCTCCTACGAGGTGCTCCCCGCGGTCGCCGAACAAGAGGCGGCCATCGAGCCGGGTGCTGCCCAACTTCACGACGCCTTGCCCAACAACATCGGCTACCAGTTCCGCCGTGAGGGCGGCCATGTCGACCGCGCTCTCGCCGACGCCGAAGTCGTCGTGCGACGGCGTCTGACCAACAACCGGGTCGCCCCCGCGCCGCTCGAGGGCCGCGTCGTTCTGTCCGAGTTCGCCCTCGCGTCGGGCCGGCTGGTCCACCACACGTCGAGCCAGCTCCCTCACGTCCACGCGCGTGCCCTCGGCGCATGCCTTGGCCTGCCGCTGCATAAGCTGCGGCTGGTCGCCCCAGACATCGGTGGAGGGTTCGGAGCCAAGCTCTGTTTTTACGCCGAGGACGTGATCTGCGCCGTGCTGTCGATGCGCACGGGCCGCGCCTGCGCGTGGGCGGAGGCGCGCGGTGAAAGCTTTCTCGCCACCACGCACGGGCGCGATCAGGTCCAGTACGCCGAGATCGCGGCCCGGCGCGACGGCCGGATCACCGGCTTCCGCTCTCGGCTCGTCGCCGACCTCGGTGCCTATGCTATCGGCATGGGGCCTGGCGTGCCCGCGATCAACACAGGATACGGCGTCTCCGGCCCTTACGACATCCCGAACGTCGCGACTGAGGTGGTGGGGGTCTTCACCAATCGCACGCCCACCGGTCCCTACCGCGGCGCGGGACACCCCGAGGCCACCTTCCTCCTCGAGCGGATGATGGACGAGCTGGCCCGCGAACTCGCGATGGATCCGGCCGAAGTCCGGAGGGTGAATTTCGTGCCCCCGTCCGCCATGCCGCACCGGATGCCGACCGGATGGACGCTCGACTCGGGCGATTACGCCGCCAGCCTGGACGCGGCGCTCGACCTGGCGGGCTACCGAAAGTTGCGTGAGCGTCAGGCGATCTTGCGGGCGGAAGGTCGCTTCCTTGGCATCGGGCTCGCCACCTTCTCCGAGAGTTCGGCCGTTGGCCCCTCGATCGGGATGGGCGCGGTCGGCTTCTGGCGAGCCGGCCACGAAAGCGCGCGCGTGGTCGTCAACGCCGACGGTTCCGCGACCGTCTTCTCCGGCGCGATGAGCACCGGGCAGGGCCACGCGACGAGTCTCGCCCAGATCGCGGCCGACGTACTAGGACTGGCGCCCAACGAGGTCGAGGTCGTGCAGGGCGACACTCAAGCCGTGCCGTTCGGGACCGGCACCTTCAACTCGCGTTCCATGGCGATCGGCGGCACGGCCGTCCACATGGCGGCTGGCAGGCTCCTGGAGAAGGCCCGGAAGATCGCCGCCCACAAGCTCCAGAGGCGCCCCGCGGACCTCACCTTCGAGCACGGCGTTTTCCGAGCCTCGGATGGATTGGGGGTCATCGCGGCGGTCGCACACACCGGAAAGAAGGTCGAGGACCGGGTAGTCCACGCCGTCTTCCGGCGACGGTTGGGCATGGAACTCCCCCCCTCGGACCGGGAAGCCGAGACTCTGACTCTCGCCGACGTGGCGCGCGACACCCATCTCGGCCTCGACTTGCCGATGGGCACGGCGCCTGGCCTCGACGAGACCGAATTCTTCGATCCAGAAGACATGCCCTTCGCCTACGGCACTCACATTGCCGTCGTCGAGGTCGATCTCGAGACCGGGCAGGTCGCGTTATTGCGTCACGTCGTGGTGGACGACTGCGGCCGGATCATCAATCCCCTGCTCGTCGAAGGGCAGGTGCACGGCGGTGCGGCGCAAGGCGTGGGCCAGGCGCTCATGGAGTCGATGGTCTACGGGATGGGCGGTGAGCCGATGGTCGCTAGTTTCTCCGAGTACGCGATGCCGCGCGCCGCGGACCTACCCTCTTTCGAGACGGGCCATACCGAGATCCCGACCAAGCTGAATCCGCTCGGCGCCAAGGGCGTCGGCGAGGGCGCCACGATCGGTGCGACCCCGGCAGTCGTTAACGCTGTCCTCGATGCGCTGGCGCCGGTCGGCGTGACCGAGGTGGCGATGCCAATGACCCCAATGCACGTGTGGCGGGCGATCGAACGGGCGCAGGAGGGGCGGCGCAGTCTGGCCCGCGAGACCGGAGCGGAACCGTCATCGCCTGGCGGTTCGCAGGCCGGCGCGTTCATGCTGCTCGTCCAGGCAGCCAAGGGAGGGGACGATGCCTGAACTCGCGATGACGGTGAACGGCCGCGCGGTCCGCGCTGCGGTCAAGGGACGCACGCTCCTCGTCGAGTATCTACGGGAGCACCTTCAACTGACGGGCACGCACGTCGGGTGCGACACGACGCAGTGCGGAGCTTGCGTCGTCCACGTGGACGGCCTCGCGGTGAAGTCGTGCACCATGCTGGCGCTGGAGTGCGAGGGTTCGGCGGTCACGACTATCGAGGGGTTGGCCCCGCGCGGCGCCCCGCTCCACCCCATGCAGGCGGCCTTTCGCGAGCACCATGCTCTTCAGTGCGGCTACTGCACGTCGGGCATGGTGATGATGGCGATCGATATTGCCCGGCGCCGGGGCGCGGTGGACGAGGCGACGATCCGCGAGGAGCTCAAGGGCAATATTTGCCGCTGCACGGGCTACCACAACATCGTCAAAGCGATCGCGGCAGGCACCAAGGCGATGGCCGCCGGGCGCGAGTGAGGACCTTGCCATGAATGAATTCGATTACCATCGGGCCAGCTCACTCGACGAGGCTCGTCGGCTCGGCGCCGCGGGGGGAGCGGCCTTGCTCGCCGGAGGCCAGACGCTCCTGCGGGATCTAAAACATCGCCGGCGCGCCCCCGCGAGCCTCGTGAAGATCTCCGGGGTGCTTCCGCGGGAGATCGACCTACGCGACGGCGGGATCACGATCGGAGCCGGCGCGACGCACGCCGAGGTCGCCGTCTCGGAGGTCGTTCGGGACCGGCTGCCGGCGCTGGCGGGCCTGGCAGGACATATCGGTGACCCAGCGGTGCGCCACCGGGCCACACTGGGCGGTGCCGTCGTCGCGCACGAGGTCGCTGGCGACTATCCCGCCGCCTGTCTCGCGCTCGGCGCGACGGTTCACACGACGGGGCGGGACCTCGCCGCCGCCGAGTTCTTCGCCGGCCCCGGCCGGACGGCGCTGGAACCGGGGGAGATCGTCACCGCTGTGACGTTCCCCGTGCCCGCGAAGGCGGCCTACGTCAAGTTTCTGAATCCGGCCGCGCGCTACCCCATGGCCGGGGTGTTCGTGGCGCTCGCGGCGGACGGCCGCCCCCACCTGGCAGTCGCGGCCGTCCGCGCCGACGGCGCATTCCGCTGGCTCGAGGCGGAGGCGGCGCTTGCCGCGACGTTCGTCGGCGACGCGCTTCGAGAGGTGCACATGCCGCTCGATGGCCTGACGGTAGACCTGTTCGCGGACGCGACCTACCGGGGACGCCTTGCGGAAGTGCTCGCCCGGCGGGCGGTGTTCCTCGCCAACAGTGCCGCTCCCGGGGTCGCGGTGTTCTCGCACGGATCGCCCCTGCAGATCGGAGTTGAGCGATAAGCACGCTGGCCGCCCTCCCGATCTCGGCCCACGGCAGGATGGATCGGCGGAACCGGCTGAGTACGGTGTCGGCGCACCTTCCGGTGGGCGGTGACTATTCTGAGGCTAAGGCCACGACCATGGAGTTGGTAGAGG
The DNA here is from genome assembly GCF_037179625.1 of Mesorhizobium sp. Cs1299R1N3. Taxonomy (NCBI): domain Bacteria; kingdom Pseudomonadati; phylum Pseudomonadota; class Alphaproteobacteria; order Hyphomicrobiales; family Phyllobacteriaceae; genus Mesorhizobium; species Mesorhizobium sp. Cs1299R1N3. The sequence goes on from NZ_JAPYKQ010000011.1 coordinate 66,969, forward strand.
CCACGGGCTTTGAGGCGCTGGACTCAGGGAGCCTTGTCGATTCCTGGCGTCAGCAGCCCGGCACTCCCGCCTATTGCACCGAGCTGACAAGCGATCAGCTGAAGGCGGCGCTGCGGTCGGCCGACAAATCCCGCGCTTCCGGAAATCGTGATGCCCTGATCAGGCAGTTCATGGCAGCCGGCGACAAGCTCACGCACGCGGACATCGTCGCCGGCAACCGGGCAGCGACTGTGTGATCATATTCGCATCAGGCGCGGGACAGTCCGTCTATCAGCGCCGTCAAGACGGCGCGATAGTCCTCGGCTGATGCGCCCGCCTCGATGGCGAGCGCAGCGCGGTCGAAAGCAGAACCGAGCAGCGCCGTCAGCGCCTCCGCCGGCAGCTTTGTCATCGATCGCGCCCGCATGGCCGCGACAAGGCCTTCACGCAGCGAGCGGTTACCGTGGCGGTTATCGATCGCGTCCATGGCGGTGCGGCCGAGCACGGCCGGGCCGTCGAGCAGCAAGAGCCGCGTGCGGCCGGGCGCGCGCATGGCCATGAGATAGGCGTCGGAACCGGCAATCAGCGCATCGCGGGCGCTGAGCGAAGGCGGGGAGGCGCGGTCGATCTCCCGCGCCACAGCCGCCGCTTCCTGTTCAGCCACGGCGGCGAAAAGCGCCTGCTTGTCGGCAAAGTGGTGATAGAGCGCGCCACGCGTCACGCCTGCGGCGGCAACGATCTCCGGCGTGCCGGTCTCGGCATAGGATTTTTCCGTAAACAGTTTGCGCGCCGCCGCGATCAGGTCGGCGCGCGTCGCCTCGGTGCGGTCGCGGTTCGAGCGGCGCCCGGATTCCTGTTGCATACATGCAGCCTGTATGTTAATTCGATTTACATGCAGACTGTATGTTGATTGACGGGAGAAGGAAAGATGAAGACGACGAGCTACTACCCGGTGCTGATGACCGGCGATGTCGCCGGCACGGCTGCCTTCTATGTCGAGCATTTCGGGTTCCAGCCGCTGTTTACGAGCGACTGGTACGTGCACCTGCAATCGGTGGACAACCGCAGGGTCAATCTCGGCATTGTCCAGGGCGACCACGAGACGATCCCTGAGGAGGGACGGGGGCGGACCTCGGGCCTGCTGATCAATTTCGAGGTCCGCGATCCTGACGCAGTCTACGAACGGATCACCGCCGCCGGCCTGCCGATCCTGCGCACGCTGCGCGACGAGCCCTTCGGCCAGCGCCACTTCATCACCAAAGATCCCAACGGCGTGCTGATCGACGTCATCAAGCCGATCCCGCCCAGCGAGGAGTTCCTGGCGCAGTATGCCGAAGGCGCGGCGGGGGTGTGAGGGGCGGGCTCAGCTCGCCCTTGCCACCGGCGTCACCGCCACCTGGCTGACGCCGGTGCGGCGTACCACGGTGCACAGCGTCTCGCGGCCGATGCGCTCGGCGTCGAGCATGCGCACGAGATCGTCGACGCCCGTCACCGGGCGCCCGTCGATGGCGGCGATGATGTCGCCTTCCTTGAGACCTGCCTTGGCCGCCGGGCCGTCCTTCTCGACGCTGCGCAGGCGTACCGCCGTGCTGGTCGACACCTGCGACAACAGCGCCGCGCGGCGCGGCAGGTTTACGGTATCGGCGGAGACACCGATGAAGGCGCGGCGCACGCGGCCGAAGCGGATGATCTCGGAGATGACGAACCTGGCGGTGTTGGAGGCGACGGCGAAGGCAATGCCTTGCGCGCCGTGGATCATGGCGGTGTTGACGCCGATCACTTCGCCCGCCGACGACACCAGCGGCCCACCGGAATTGCCGGGGTTGAGCGCGGCGTCGGTCTGGATGACGTCGTCGATCAGCCTGCCGGTCGAGGCGCGCATCGAGCGGCCGAGCGCCGAGACGACGCCCGAGGTGACCGTCCATTCGAAGCCCAGCGGATTGCCGATGGCAATCGCGATCTGGCCGCGCCGCAGCCGCTTGGAATCGCCGAGCGGCGCCACATCGGCGAAGCTGCCATCGGCGCGCACCAAGGCGATGTCGGCGTCGGGGTCGCGGCCGAGCACGCGGCCCTCGCTGGAGGCGCCGTCCGGCATCGAGACGCGCACTGTTCTGGCGTCACCCACGACATGGAAATTGGTTACGACCAGCCCATCCGGCGCGATGACGAAGCCCGACCCATGGCCGCCCGGGCCGCCGATGCGCTCGATGCGGCAGACGGCCGGGCCGATGCGATCGACAGCGTCCGCTACTGTTTCGGAATAGGCGTCGAGCAAGGTGTCATCGGATTGGATTTTGGGGGCGGCGAGGGCCATGAGCGGGCTCCGTGTTTTCAGGCACAACGATGCGTTTCTTGCATGCGTGTCGTTGTCCCAAAACCGGTGAGCACTTTTGCGCGACACACACTATATGTGCGGAGCGGCCCGAACCGCCGCGACCTGACCAGATGGCCAGTCAAACCCGCAACTAGCCGTCAGGCGAGTACCCGCAAGCGCGCCGTCGAGCGATATCTGGGACATGCAAGAAACCCAGGAGACCCTTATGAGCGACTTCAATTTGAGCGCGTTTTCAGACGCCATCGCCGATCTGGCAGCGGAAGCCGCGCCGGCGACGGCGAGCTTCGCCACCCATCACCACCGCACGGCCAGCGCCTTCCATTGGCGCGACGGCTATTTCGTCACCGCCGAGGAAGCCGTCGAGGCCGGCGAGGAAATCGAACTGACGCTGGCCTCCGGCGACACTGTGAAGGCCGAACTCATCGGCCGCGATCCTTCGACGGGCGTCGCTCTGCTGAAGCCTGCCGATGCGGCCACCGCGCCTGTCCTTGCCAGGGCCGATGCCGTTCGGCCGGGCAACATCGCCATTGCCATCGGCAGCAGCCAGGGTTCAGCACTGGCCGTGTCCGGCTCGGTCGGCGAAGTCGGGCCGGCCTGGCGCTCGATGCGCGGCGGCACCATCGACCGGCGCATCAACCTGGCCGTCGGCGCCGGCGGCCGCTTCGAGGGCGGCCCGGTGCTCGACGCCAAGGGCGCGCTGATCGGCATGCTGTTGTTCGGGCCGCGCGGCCGTGCGCTGGTCATGCCCCACGAGACGATCGAACGCGCGGTGGCGACGCTGCGCGAAAAGGGCCATGTCGCACGCGGCTATCTCGGCGCCGGACTGCATCCGGTGCGTGATCGCGACGCGCATGGCGCAATGGTGATGAGCCTCGACGACAATGGCCCGGCCAAGGCCGCCGGCCTCTCGCTCGGCGACATCATCGTGGCGTGGAACGGCGAGGCCGTGCATGGTCCGCGCGACCTGATCCGCCGGCTCGGGCCTGACAGTGCCGGTGCTTCGGTGACGTTGGGTGTCGTGCGGGGCGGCGAACAGCGCGACGTCGTGCTGACCATCGGCGAAAAGCCGCTGAGCTGAGAGGAATGATGGAAACACTCGCCAGCGACCGGATCGGGACCGACAGTGCGGCTTCGCGGCGGCTGGTGGTGCTGATCGCGCTTGGCGATGCCGGGCGCGCCGAGCGCCTGGCCGCCTCGCTTGCCGCCAGCGACGACCTGTTGCCGGTGGTGGTTGGCGGCGGCAGGGCCGATGTCGCGATCGTCGACGACAGGAGCGGTGATGCCGTGCCGGCCTCAGTGCCACGGGTGCTGCTCTCGGCGCGCGCCAGCGGCGAGCGGCCTGCCGGCGAAGTGTTTGCCGTCATGCCCGCCGGCGCGGACGACCTGTTGATCGGAGCGGCGGCGCGGTTGGCCGCTGCTGGCTACAGCATATCGGGCAATGGCCGCGCGCCCGGACGCCGTGAGGATTTCCACGCCGGCGATGGCGAGCCGTTCGAGGATGAAGCTTTGGACGAGCACGCCGCCCGGCCAGCGCTGTCGCCACGCGAGGCGGAAGTGCTGGCGCTGCTCGCCGAAGGCGCGCCCAACAAGGTAATCGCGAGGCGGCTCAACATTTCCGTGCATACGGCGAAGTTCCACGTCGCCGCGATCCTGATCAAGCTCGGCGCCGCCAATCGTACGGACGCCATCGCCATTGCCATGCGACAGGGGCTGGTGCTGGTCTGATATCGATCAGACCGCCGCTTCGATATCGGTCAGGCGGAAATCATCACCTTTGAAGAGCAGCGGCATGGCTTCGAGCCGGGCCGTGGCGTAGGCGATGCAGTCGCCGAAGGTCAGCGCCGCCGGGTGCCGGCCCTTGCCATAACGCAGAAAGGCTTGCCGGGCGACAGCTGCATGGTCGGTGGTGAAGTCGATTGTCTCGATCGAGGCGGTGCGCAGGAAGCGGTCGAGGCGATCCAGGATTTCATCCTGCCGGCCGCCCGCGAGCACCATGGTGGTTTCAAGAAAGGTTGGCGCTGCCAGCAACCGTCTCTTGGCTTGCGTGATCGCGAGCACGAAACGTTCGAAGCCCGGCTCGACACGCAAAATGGCGACCAAGACCGAGGAATCGATGATCATTTCGTCGGGATTCCGAATTCGTCGTAACCGAGGATTTCGTCGTCAGTCATCGCATTTTCGCGCTTGGGGATTTTTCCGGCGCTATCGGAAATTGCCATCAACCGTTGAAATAGGTCGCTTGCTTCATCGCGAGGCACCAACCGTTCGCGCGCAACCTCGCGCTCAAGGCTCTGACGGATCGCCTCGGTCACGGACACGCGGCGGCGGCGGGCGAGTTCACGCGCCAATTGCTCGACTTCCATGTTCTTGATCGAGAGTGCCATTCTATATTCTACCTATCTATATATAGAATATACACCAAACTCCGGGTCAATCCAACATGTTTCAGGCACTCGGCCAGCCAGCCTCCGCAGCGTCACCATGGCTTGCCATCACAAGCTCTTGTATCCCCCTGCTGCGCGGGCAAGGATCGTACAAAGAAGTATGAGGACGCGGAGGAAAAATGTCGCTCAAGGGAAAGACGCTGTTCATCTCCGGCGGGTCGCGCGGCATCGGGCTGGCGATCGCGCTGCGCGCCGCGCGTGACGGCGCCAATGTGACGATCGCGGCCAAGACCGCAGAGCCGCATCCCAAGCTGCCGGGCACGATCTACAGCGCGGCGCAAGAGATCGAGCAGGCGGGCGGCAAGGCGCTGCCGATGCTGTGCGACATCCGCGAGGAAGGGCAGGTCGCCGAGGCGGTCGCCAGGACCGTCGAGAAATTCGGCGGCATCGATATCTGCGTCAACAATGCCAGCGCCATCCAGCTTACCGGCACGCTGGAAACCGACATGAAGCGCTACGACCTGATGCATCAGATCAACACGCGCGGCACCTTCCTCGTCTCCAAAATGTGCATCCCGCACCTGAAGTTGGCTAAAAACCCTCACATCCTGAATCTGGCGCCGCCGCTCGACATGAAGGCCAAATGGTTCAAGAACCACGTCGCCTACACCATGGCCAAGTTCGGCATGTCGATGTGCACGCTGGGCATGAGCGCGGAATTCGCCAAGGACGGCATCGCCGTCAATTCGCTGTGGCCGATCTCGACCATCGACACGGCGGCGGTGCGCAATCTGCTGGGTGGGGCGACGGTGGCGGCGATGAGCCGGTCGCCAGACATCATGGCCGATGCCGCGCATGCGATCTTCATGCGGCCGTCGCGCGAGGCGACGGGCAATTTCTACATCGACGAGGAGGTGCTGCGCGCCGACGGTGTCAGCGATTTCTCGGTCTATGCGCCAGGCGCGACCGGGCCGTTGGCGGGAGACTTCTTTGTGCCGGATGAGGTGTTTGCGAATTCGGATACGAACGTCAAAAGCATCTATTAGCGGGCGTTACCCGCCGCTGGCGCTGCCCTCATCCGCCTGCCGGCTCCGCTTCATGGACAGTTCCGGTTGTTCTCTGGTCGGCATTGAGAGCGTATTCCGGCCACCAGGCCACCGTTTGCAAGATGGATCTGAAGCAAAAAAACCCCGCCGGAGAGGGCCGGCGGGGCTCATTGCGTCCCGCTGGAGTCGGGACGGGGCAGGGAACGCCCAAACAAGAATCTGGGGTGCGAAGTCCTGTGATTCAATGAGTTGGCTCTAATGGCTGTACAATTCTTGTTGACCCGGTCCTGCTGCCCCTGGTTCCAGCCCATCCCGGTTGACCGGGATGGGGCGTTGTTGCCGACCTGATTCCAGAAATTACTGCAAGCCGCTGGAAAGGCGGGTCAATTGTTGCTCGCCACCGGCGCCACCAGAGAGGTGATGCGGCGGATGGCGACACGCCGGTTCTCGCGGTTGGGCGCCGAGGTGTCGACCTTCAGATACTCCTCGCCATAACCCTGTGTCGTCAGGTTCTCGGGTGGGATGCCGAAGGCATTGGTCAGCGCTTCCGCAACCGCTTCGGCACGGCGATCCGACAAGGCAAGGTTCGCCTCCGGCGTACCGACGGCGTCGGTATGGCCCTCGATCAAGAAGGTCTCCGCCGGATTCTTCTTCAACAGCTTCTCCATGGCGTCGGCGACACCCTGGAGCTTCTGCACCTCGGTGTCGGAGATCGAAGAGGAGCCGAATTCGAAGTTCAGCGTGTCGAGGTCGATGCGCCGGGCAATGTCACGCACGCGGGCCGAACGTTTGACCTCGTTGATCGAATAGAGGCGCTGCACCTTCTCCACCGGCGGCTGTTCGAGGAAGGTATAGTAGTCGTCGTCGCTTTCGACATCCTCGGAATCGAGAATGTAATCCCGGCGCGGAATGGTCAGCCGCATGGGCGGCAGGTCATCGCCGGGATCGCGCCAGTCCTCTTCGTCCTGGTAGCTGCGTTCGTCGACATAGCTCAGCACATATTCGCGACCGTCGGGCGCGATGCGCGACCGCTGCAGGATGTCGCCGTAGCGGTTGCGGATGGTGACGATCCGGAAGCCATTGTCGCGCTCGACCGTCTCGCGTGTGCGGCCCTGCGGCAGGTCCTCGTAGTAGACATCCTTGGCGCCGCGGGTCAGGCGCGGGCGGTCATTGCTCTGGACGAACGTCTGGTTGTTGAACTGGACGATGACCCGGTCACCGATCTCCTTGAGCACGTCGACGCCCTTGGGCCGGCGGCGCTCACGAATGTCCTCGTCAGGCGCGCGCTCGAGGCGCTTGCCCTGCTCCTGCGTCACCGGCACGATCTTTTCGGGCTTGATCGCCTCCTGGGCGGCCCTATCGTCGGTTGGAGGCGGACCCTGATCCACCGGCGCTACTACCGGCTTGCGGCCCTGGTCACCGCCCTGCTGGGCATTTTGGCCACCATTCTGCTGCCCACCATTCTGTTCTTCGCCATTCTGGTTGGCGGGCTGGTTGGCGGGCATCCGGCCACCCTGGCTATTCTCGCCGCGACCCTTGCGCCTGGCATCCTTCTGGCTGTCGAGGATGGGTGCGGCGTTCTTGTCGGCGGGTGCTTCGCCCTGAACCGGGTTTTCGCCCTGGACAGGCGCGGCTTGTCCAGGGGTAGCGGGCCTACCGGTAGCGGGCTGCTCTCCGGTCGCCGGCTGTTCACCGGTCGCGGGCTGCTCGCCGGTCGTAGGCTGTTCGCCAGCCGGTTTCCTGCCGCGCTTCTTCGTCTTGTCCTGGGACTGTTCGCCTTGGGCGGGAGGCTGCTCGCCGGCGGGTGCCGGTTCAACCTTCGGCGTAGGGGTGGTCTCCGGCACGGCGGCCGGCGCCTCTTTCTGCTGATCCTGCTTGGGTTTCCTGCCGGGCTTGGTCGGCTGGTTGTCGTTGGCAGGGGCCGCCTCGCCGGCGGGAGCCTGCTCGGTCTGCTGCTGCTGGTCGCGCTTCTTCCTGCGCGGCTGCTGCTCGTCGGTGGCGGGCGCTGCCTGGCCGGCCGGAGCCTGCTCGGTCTGCTGCTGCTGCTGCTGCTGCTCGCGCTTCTTCCTGCGCGGCTGCTGCTCGTCGGTGGCGGGCGCTGCCTCGCCAGCAGGAGCCTGCTCGGCCTGCTGCTGCTGGTCGCGCTTCTTCCTGCGCGGCTGCTGCTCGTCGGTGGCGGGTGCAGCCTGGCCGGCGGGAGCCTGCTCGGTCTGCTGCTGCTGGTCGCGCTTCTTCCTGCGCGGCTGCTGCTCGTCTGTGGCGGGCGCTGCCTCGGCGGCGGGAGCCTGCTCGGTCTGCTGCTGCTGCTGGTCGCGCTTCTTCCTGCGCGGCTGCTGCTCGTCTGTGGCGGGCGCTGCCTCGCCAGCAGGAGCCTGCTCGGCCTGCTGCTGCTGGTCGCGCTTCTTCCTGCGTGGCTGCTGTTCCTCGGCCGCGGGGGCGGGCTGCTGGGCGGCCGGGGCGGATTCCGTCTGCTGTTTCTGCTCGCGCTTCTTCTTGCGGAGCTGTTCCTCGTCGCTCTGCCCCTGGTCAGTGGGCGTGTCCTGCGCCAGGATGATCAGCGGTGTCCCCCCGCCTTGCATGGGGCCGAACGCGGCTGTCCCCTGAAGCGGGGACGCGCCTAACGGCGCGGATGCCATCAACAGGCCAAGGGCTGTGCCTGCCAGAATCCGTGGTTGGCGTTTCATCGAAATTCTCCTTGTGGGGTCCCATCCTTGCCGAAACCGCTTTTGACGAAATTGGTTCCAGTTGCCCATCGTTAGGGGCCGTACAGGGCTATTGGCCGGCCTTTTGAAGGCAACTTCGTGTCATTCGGCCGGGTTCCGCCCCGATTCCGGCTGTTGTCGCGCTTGACCTTGGCGTCTGCTGGGGCCACATGCCGGAAATGGAAACGCCGTTCTGGAAAACCAAGACGCTGGAAGCGATGAGCCCCACGGAGTGGGAATCGCTCTGCGACGGCTGCGGCAAGTGCTGCCTGTCGAAGCTCGAGGACGAGGACACCGGCGAAATCTACTGGACCACTGTCGGCTGCCGGCTGTTCGACGCCGAAAGCTGCCGCTGTGCCGACTATGCCAACCGGCTGGCGCGTGTTCCCGATTGCGTCGGCCTGACGCCGCAGAATGTGCGGACCATCAGCTGGCTGCCCAGCACCTGCGCCTACCGGTTGGTGGCCGAGGGCCACGACCTTTACTGGTGGCACCGGTTGGTCTCGGGCAGTGCCGAAACCGTGCATGAGGCCGGCATCTCGATGCGCGGCCGGGTCAAGGCGAGCGAGACGGACCTTGCCGAACCGGAAGACTATTTTGACTACATGCTCGACGACGAACCCTGACACGCGCGGAGGGGCCGGCGCTTTGCCCGCCGGCATCACATGAACCGCGGATGAACAGCGAGTTCGTAAATAGTTCAGACAGGCCAGTGCATTCTCCCGCCATCGGTTTCACGAGGACGGGCGCGAGCCCGCGACAAGGAGAGAGAACCATGTATACCACCATCAAGACGGCAGCGCTTTCGGCTCTGGTCGGCCTCGGCACGCTGGCGGCCATCCCCGCCCACGCCGACAGCCTCTATCTCGGTTTCGGCAACAACAACGACCCGCGCTTCGGCGTCTATACCGGCGATGATGACGGCTATCGCCACCGCCGGGACGAGCGCCGCGACGACGAGCGCCGTGACGATTGGCGCCGCGACGATTGGCGCCGCGGCTGCTCGCCGGACCGCGCCCTCGACAAGGCCGAGCGCATGGGGCTGCACCGTGCCCGCATCGTCGATGTCAACCGCCGCGTGGTCAAGGTGATGGGCCGCCAGTACGGCGACCGCATCGTCGTTGTGTTCGCCAACGAACGTGGCTGCCCGGTCATCTATCGCTGAAGACATGATCTTCCGCAGATTGGTAGCGGCATAATCCTTTGCGAGGATTAGCAGCGGCATAATTAGCCGGGAGACCCTCTAGATGGTCGGTCTGGACACGCCATCTGCCATGGTCGGTCTGAACACGCCATCTGCGATGGTCGGTCTGGACACGCCATCTGCGATGGTCGGTCTGGACACGCCATCTGCGATGGTCGGTCTGGGGGCATGATCTTCTGCGAAGATCAGCCTGGGGTAGCAGGGCCCCTGTCTATCGGACAGGTGCGGCTCAAAAAACCCCGCGGGAGCGATCCCGCGGGGTTTTTCATGCGTGCCAAGGGGTGACCGATGGCCGGCAGGACCGGCCATCGGATCAGCCGGTTACTTCAGTTCGAAGCTAACGGTGACCTGGACGTTGTAGGAATTCTCGCCGGCCTGCACCGGCGCCGCGCCGGCCGCCGCGTCGAACGCCTTGGCGTTGATCGGCATCGGCGCCGGCCTGATGTTCTGGTCCGTGATCTCAAGCACCCGGCCGAGACTGACACCCGCCGCCTGGGCCAGCGTCTTGGCCTTGGCCTCGGCGTCGGCGACCGCCTTCTTGCGCGCCTCGGTGACGGTGGCCGCCGGATTGTCATTGGAGAAGGCAATGCCGCCGCCCTGGTTGACGCCGAGCGACACCGCCTTGTCGAGGATCTCGCCTGTCTTGTCGACGTCTCGCACTCGCACCGAGAGCGTGTTGGTCACCTGGTAGGCGACGAGTTCGGCGTCCTGGCCGCCGTCCGGCTTGTTGGTGTAGTTGTAGCGGGGGTTGATCTGGATGCCCGCTGTCTGCAGGTCGCGATCCTTGATGCCGGCGGCCTTCATCGCGGCGATCACGGCGGCCATGGCGTCATTGTTGGCGTCGAGTGCGGCGCGCGCCGTCTTGGCTTCGCGCATGACGCTGAGCGTCAGGATCGCCAGATCGGGCGCCACGGTTGCTTCGCCTTCGCCGGACACGATGATGCGGGGCGGCGTCGGCAGATCGGTGGCTCCAGCCATCGCCGGAAAAGCGGTTGCAGCGGCGAGCGCGAGGGGCAAAAGATGTCTGGTCATGAAAATCTCCTTGGTCTGCGATCAGGTCGCGGGGGTCGCGTAGAGCGCGATTATGGGTTGATTTGGGCGATCTGCGAAAGCCCGCCGGTAAAGCCTTGTGCCGCGATGCGAAAAACATTAATCCAGCCCGCGTGGGGCCTGTAGCTCAATGGTTAGAGCCGGCGGCTCATAACCGCTTGGTTGGGGGTTCGAGTCCCTCCGGGCCCACCATTATCGTTACTTGTCAATGGCTTACGTGGTGGTTCGCCACGAGGTTCGCCAACAGGTTCGCCAAGCATCGTCTTCCGCGTCACGAGACGCACGACTCGATCCATCCCCTGGACCGCCAGCCGAACCTGTGATGCCTCGCGCGAATAGAGCTCCGCATGATCGATATCGTCGTGCCCTAGTACGTCCATGAGCTGTCTGGTTGAGGCCTCGGCCTCCGCCAGATAAACACCGAGCGACTTCCTCAGACCGTGTAGGGTCAGACCCTTCGGAAGACCGGCAAGTTTGCACCAATGCGCCATCATCCCAGTCAGTGACTTGGCGGAGAAGGGCTCGCCATAGCCGTTGACCAGAACGGTCTCGCCGCGCCTGTCGGCTGCATCAAGGATCTCAGACAGCATCGGTGTGATCGGCACGAAAAGCCGTTTGCCACCTGTTCGTCCCTTGTTCTTGGCCTGAACGATATCAAACCCGTCGAAGTGATGCTCGACACCATCGATGAAGACACTGCGGATGACCCGCTGATCCCAGCGAAGGCCCGCGACGTCGCCGCGGCGGTTGCCGAGCCAAAGCGCCAAACCGTAGCAAGTGCGTGCTGCGGTGCCGAGCTGCCAACGGTTTTCGAATTGCGCCATCGCTTCGCGCGACCAGGCTTTCCAACCGGCATAGGCGGGCCGCCATTCGACCGCTGCAGTCGGATCGATTTCGATCCAATCTTGCCGCAGCGCGACATAGACCAGCTTGCGTATGCCCACCAGCAGGTGCTTGGCCTTATGGGGCGTGGCGATGAAGCGGCCAAGAAGCTCTTCAATATGGATACGCCTAAGATTCTTAACCGCTACATCCCGCCATATGAGCGGGTGATCAGGGACCACTCGCAGGTTTAGAAATTCTTCGATCAGCCGCGTGTTCTTGCGCTTGCTGGCTTCGTCAAGCGCCAACCACTTGACTGAGATCTTCAACCGTTGAAAGGCCGCTCCGAATGTGCCGGGCAGGGCCGCTCCAGGCAGACGGACGACGGGAGCCTTGGGAACTTTCCGGCCTTCGACCGCTGCTTGGTAGGCCTCCTTGAATCCCAGCTGATTGGGAGCTGGCAGACTAACCACACGCTCCTTCGTCCGATAGCGCCAGCGAACTTTGCCATGGCGGTCGATGTAGGAGGAGAGGCCGGGATGTTTGTCGGTCATGGTAGAATGAATCTATTCCCTGCGATGATTCCCTTGCAACAGGAAGTCGACGAGATTCTCCTCATCGTCTCCCGGCAGATCGCCAAAGGCCGCTTCGAGTTTGAGCCGATCCCAAATCACGCGGCCGTCAACTTTCTTTGGCTTCGGCATGCGGCGATCAGCAACCATTTGGTCGAATTTGGTTATGCCCACGCCAACATATCGGGCGGCTTCTTCGCGTGAGAGACCGCGAGGAGGATAGGAGAGGGTGTCGCTTTTCATGACCTCTGCCCCGGTATGTGTCCGCCTGTGCGCGGATTTCCGTTCCGAGATCAGGATCTAAATTGTATTAGTCACCGTCGAAAGGGCGCCGATCAGGCTGTGCGGCAAATTGCGGTCAGGACGTATAAATAGGATGGTTGTGTGAGTTCGGGGGTTCGAGTCGAGAGACGGCTACAGCGAGGAACCCACTATCAAAGAAGTGCTCTTCCTCTTTCGGCGGCGTTCAGCGTAAGCGCGAAGAACGTTGCCCCGGCCAATCGGCCGGCGGCGAAGATCGAGTCGCCCGCCACCGCGCACCGCGCGAAGGCGTCATGGCTATGCCTGATCGCGATGCTTTTTCCGCGTCGGTGTCGTCGCAAGGCTGGCCTCCTGAAGTGCCGCGTTCAACAACGCCTTGGCTGCCCAGACCGAGAGTTCCTCGCCCGCCGCCGCGCTGAGGCCGCAGACGTCGCGCTGGACGATCAGCGCTTCCCAGCCGATTACCATGGCCAGCGCGCGGACAATTTTATTCCAGCGTTCGGGCTCCAGTCGATCGCGCCACGGCGACAGTGCGGATTCGATCCATTCGATCCTGCGATAGCCCCGGCGCGGCACGCCTTCCCCGATCGGAGCTGCATTCGCATCGACCGTCAGACGGATCAGCGAACGCCCGAGCCGTTCCACTTCCGGGCTGACGTGATGAAGCGCGCGGACCAGATGCTCGACGCGAGCCTCGCCATCATGGCTTACCTGATCGATGGCTTGATCGACGGAAGCTTGGCTGAGCGCGCCGATGGTCGCGTCCAGCAGGAGCTGATCGAAACTTGGAAAGTAGAGATAAACGGTTCGCCGCGAGACGTCGGCGGCGGTCGCCACATCATTGACGGTCGGCGTCTCACCGCGGGCAAGCAAGGCAATCGCCGCGTCGACGATCGCTTTGCGGGTGCGCCGCTTCTGCGCGGTGCGGAGGCGTGGATTGACATTCATGTACGCTACTTATACTGAGATGCACTAATTGCACAAGCGTGCAATACAGCATCAGGCATGTTGAAGGAGTTCTTGCATGACAATGTTGAGCCATACAGCCGATGAGGCCCGTTTCCTTGGGCCAGGAGAGGGGGACGCGATCTGGTTCTTGAGAAACCGAATGACGGTGAAAGCCACCGAGGCGAACACCGGCGGTGGCTTCGGTCTGCTGGAATCCCTGATCGCGCCTGGCTTCTCGCCGCCGCTGCATGTCCATCGTCGTGAGGACGAATCCTTCTACGTGCTGGAAGGCGAACTGACGATGAAATGCGGCGATCGCACCTTCCGGGCTACCGCCGGCTCATTCGTGTTCCTGCCGAGAAACGTTCCCCACACCTTCGTCGTCGAGGGCGACAAGCCAGCACGGATGCTGACGTTGCTTACGCCCGGCGGCGGGGAGGGGGTTTTCATAGACGGCGGCCGGCCTGCAGCGGCGGAAGGATTGCCGCCCTCGACGCCGCCGGACATCGAGGCCCTGAAGCGTGTGAGTGCCCGCTATGACGCCGAAATCATCGGACCGCCGATAGCGCCTGCAGGCCAGCCTACCGATGGCCGAAACTCAGACGACGCTCGGCGTCACTAAGAATGCCGGATTCGAATTGGATGCATGCCGGAGTTGTCTCGGAAGGAAGCGCGGGCTTCATCGGAACGCGGGATCGATCCCGGCCGCGACAAGGCTGGTTTGAATGCGGCACAGACGTGCCAGGGTAAGGCGATCACCATGCTCATGTGGGGTTAATTCGTTGCTTCTAGCAATCCATCATATTGCAATCATCTGCAGTGACTACGAGCTGTCGAAGCAGTTCTACAATAAACTCGATTTCGTCATCGTCGACGAAAATTGGCGCGCCGAAAAGCAATCTTGGAAGTGCGACTTGCGGCATGGTCCCGTCCGGATCGAACCGGGATGAGTTTCCGAGTCACGAGTTGCCCAGCAGCATCCTTGTCGATGACACGCTCGGGAACGCGCCAGTCGATGCCTTCGATCAGCATCGCAAGCTGCGCCGGCGTCAGCGTGATCGAACCATCATAGCCCGCCATCACCGGCCATGCGAAGCTGCCCTGGTCGAGCCGTTTGGTGAACAGCCACAGTCCGTTTCCGTCCCAGAACAGGATCTTCAGCATCGACGCCCTCTTGCCCCGGAAGGCAAACAGATGGCCCGAGAACGGGTCCAGCTTCAGTGTTTGCTGCACCAGCATGGCGAGCCCGTCGAGATCCTTCCTCATGTCGGTGTAGCCCAGCGCCAGATGCACTTTCACACCCGCCGGCACGATCATCATGGTGTCGTTCCTTCACTCGCGACGCGTTGTCGAACGGCATCCGGATCGCTGCCGGCCGGTGCGAAGACACGCCGGCCATCAGGCAGATCGATCGCCGTCATTCCATCAGGCGGCTGTACCAGGCTCTGCAGAAGGCGCACCGCCGCAGTGTCATCGCCCATCGCCACAGCCGCAAGCTTCGCGCGCTTCTTCTGCGCTACGCCGAACTGCGCGCGCCAACGGAACAACAGCCCCGTGACAATCCCGTGCTTTCGCGCGACCTGCGAGACGCTGACACCTGGCCGGTCGCTCTCCAGCGCAATGGCGTGCTTTTCGGCGTCGCTGAAGAAGCGTCGGGCAGGTTGCCGGGGCGTGCCTGGATCATCGTTCGACGCGGCCGTCAAGCTCGATTCCGGCGGCGTTCCGTTAGCACTAGTGCTAACGACCGGGCGGGCGGAGGGATGAAGATGCGCCCGCCAGTCGATTTCGACCTCACCTTCGTCCAGTCGGTCACGCCATATGCGCAAGCTCGTCGGCGAAAGATGCAGCGCCGCGGCATATTCGCGAACACCCATGCCGCTCCAGTTCATCGCCTCGACATGCATCGCCCAGTACGCCTGGACAGCACGATTGCGCACATCCGTGGTCACCGAAAAGCGCAGCCGAGCCCGCTTTTTCTGCCGCTTCGCTCGCTCTTCCAGGCGCTTCTGGCGGCGCAATTCCGCCTAATATTCCGCATGCTTACGAGCCGCCTCGTTGCCCGCGAAGTACTTCAGCCAGCGATCGAGCGTGTCCTTCGTCAGGCGATGCACGCGGCAATATTCGGTCCGCGTCATACCGCTGCGCTGCCACGCCTCAACGTGAACCACCCACCAGGATTGCCGCGCCTTGTTCTCGAAATGTCTCAAATTCACCGGAGATCCTCCATGTTACGAAGGAGCCCGACATGTCGCGCAAAAGCACTACTCAATCTGGGTGCAGAGACCGGACGCTTACGCAACCGATTAAGATGGCAAGATAAAAGCCCGCACATTGTATGTCGGTCGGGCGGTGGTTTTTCAATGGGTTATCAGGTTACTTCGCAATGTGCGCATTTTCACTGCACATTGCGAAGATTGCGATTTCTAATTGATTTCCGAGGCTTAGTGCAATGTGCGATGGCTCTGGCGGCCCTTGAGGGGGACGGGACCGGGAAGGGGGCGTGATCAGAGACGACCGTTGAGACGCCCAAGAAAGCTTCCGAGGCGTTCGGCAAATCCCTGCATTATAAGGGCGGTGGCAGCACCGACTCTGCCAGAGCCAGCCGGGAGGAGGAGAAGGTGTTGCTCGCCATCTGCAGCTATGCTGCGGTTGGGGAGGGGGATCGCCTCGCCAAGGCCCTGATCATGCGGCGCGTTACGCGTCGGACCCAGCTGATCGATCTGGCAGCCGCGGGAGTTCAGCACGGAGCTGCCAGGTGGAGCTAAGGCCGGAGCGCATCACCACTGCGTTGCGAGGCTCTGCAGGAGATCGGATACCGGAACACGACTCGGGACAAGCTTGGGACTCAGTGGCTCCCAAAGCGGGTATGATAGAAGGTACCGGCCGTGCAGCAACCAGCCCTGCAGGGCCCGATACCGCCGTTGATTGGTCGCATTCGCCCAGCTTATTGCCGTACCGAGGCCACTGGGTTATTTTAGCAGTTGTGGGAACAGCATCTGCCATCCATCGCGGGTGCGACCTTGCCGTTTCGGCAGATTGGAAGTCTTTAACAGATCAGGTTGTCGCAAGCTGTGTCTTGTGCCCTCCAGGTCATTAGCAGTTAAGGATGCGCCATGCTGCGGTGTTTTGCGTTCATTGCGGCCCTGATGCTCGCGAGCTTCACGGCATTCCAAGCTTGTGCCGATCGAAGGGTGGCCCTTGTCATCGGCAATTCCGAATACCGCGAGATTCCGGCCCTCAAGAATCCGGACAAGGATGCCGAGGACGTGTCGAGCACGTTCCGGCGGGCCGGATTCGACGTATTCGTCGCGAAGGACCTCACCAAGATCGAATTCGAAAAACAGTTCCGCAACTACCTCGCGGCGGCGGACGGTGCCGATCTGGCGATCGTGTACTATTCCGGCCATGGCTTTCAGATCGGCGGTGAAAATTTCCTCATCCCGGTCGATGCATCGCTCAAGAACGCGGCCGACATTGAGGTCCAGGCCGTCAAGCTCGATGATGTGCTGCAGCAGTTGAGGACGAAATCGAGGATCCAGGTGATCATCCTCGACGCCTGCCGCAACAATCCGTTTCCGCGCAAAGACTATTGGTTGCGAGACCAGCTGATCGTCGCTGGCAACACCGGCCTTGCGCAGGTCAGAAGTTCGCTGAACACACTTATAGCCTTCGCCACCGAGCCCGGTGCTATAGCTTATGACGGAAGTGGCGATCTCAGTCCGTTTTCCTCCGCCTTCTCCCGTCGCGCGCTGGCGCCGAACCAGGAGATACGCTCGGTCATGGCGGCCGTTCGCCGGGATGTGGTCGAGGCTACGGCCGGAAAGCAGGTGCCTTGGGAGAACTCATCGCTGATCGACGACGTGGTCCTCATGCGTCGCGCCAACCGGCCTGCACTGCCGCCCGTTTTGGAAAAGATCGTCCCGTCCGGCGTCGGCCCTGTCGCGCTCGACCTGCCAGAGCCGGTCGATGTCGATGGCGGTGCGGTCACCGTCAGCATCGACAGACAGCCGGCGCTAGGGCGTCTGATTTTGGACGGCAAGCCGGTTGCGGCGGGGGAGCCGATTGCCGGCAAGGATCTCCCGCGATTGCGAATGGACGTCCCCAAAGGTGCCGGTGCCCAGGAAGAAGTCGACATGCTGGCCTATTCAACGCGCGACAATTGGGGTGGTGAATCCCAGGGCATCCTGGTGTTCCGGGTCAAGAATGGTGAGGGTGCCGAGGGCAAGCAACTCATAGCCTCGCTGGAGTCCGAGCAGGAGCAGCAAGCAGTGGAACGCGGTATTCACATTGCCGGCGCAGCCGAAGCAATCGAAAACCATGAGGTCCAGATTCCGGTCGGCGTCGGCCCGGTTCCGTTGCAGCTGGATTTCCCAACCGCGGATCCGGCGGTCAGCCTGAAATTTGCGGGCTATCCGGCAACGGGAACACTGTCGCTGCCAGATCGGACCTTGTCTCCGGACTCGAGCCTGAAGGCCGATGAAGTCGACCACTTGCGCTACGAACCTCAGATTGGCGCCGTCCAGCCACTGATAGTCGGCTTCGAAATCAGGGCCGACAACACGTCCTCAAAGCCGGCGACGATGAAGCTGTCGCCAAGCGTCGACCCCTGCGACAGGGAGGCCGGTGAGCCACTTGACCTGCAGGGCGTCGTCCCCGGCTTGTTGCCGAATGAGATCAGCAGCAACGCCGTGGAGGTCTGCCGGGCGGCGGTGAAAGCCTATCCGGACGTCGCTCGCTTCCACTACCAACTCGGTCGCGCACTGCTTGCGGTCGGCAAGGCCAATGAGGCCTTGACGGCGATCCAGGAGGCTGCCGACAAGGGGCATGTGCGCGCAGTGTTCGAGCTTGGCTACCTCAATGCGACGGGAACGGGAATGCCCGTCAATCGCAAGCAGGCCAACACCTTCTACGCTGCGGCGTCCGACAAGGGCGATCCCTATGGCATGACCTCATGGGGCCGCGCCTTGTTCAACGGCTATGGCGTGGAACGTGACACCACCAAGGGGCTGGACCTGCTGCTCAAGGCGGCGGCGATGGGGCACACTTATGCAATGAACGATCTCGCCGCGATCTTCACCGAGGGCCGTAATGGCGTGCCTGCAGATGCAGCTCGCGCCGTGGCTTTCCTCAAGGCCGGCGTCGATCGGCAGGACATGTATTCGATGAACCTGCTCGGCCGCAATTACCTCGCCGGCACTGGGGTCGAGAAGGACCCCAAGACAGCACTCTCGCTTTTTCAGAAATCGATGGATCTCGGCCAACCCTACGCTCCCGGCAGCCTAGCGCGCATGTACAGAGACGGTGTCGGCGTGCAGCAGAATCTTGCAGAAGCGCAAAGGTTGTTCGAGGTGGCCACCGTGCGCGGCGACCAGTCGGCTGCGTATGATCGCGCAGCTCTGGAGATGCAAAGGGGTGAAAAGGCCGACCAGGCCGTGGCGGTGCGCTACCTTGCTTTCGCGGCCGCGCTCGATCTTCGCAACGAAATTCCCGATGCCAGGAATACGCTGTCGAAGTTTGGCTCCAGGGCGAAGACGGCGGCCCTGAAGCAGATGCGTGGGGACCTGAAGTCGAAAATTTCGGCGAACGGTTCGTTGGACGATCAACTGATCAAGACGGCCAGGGCGGTCTGGGAGCAAGCCAACCCGCGCCGGGACTTGTTCTGACGACATGGAGGCAACAGGTGGGCTGGGCATTAAAACAGGTAGTCGTCGCAACGGTCCTATCCCTTACGGTGGCAGGATGCACGACCATTGCACCCCCGGTCGAGCCGACCACGACGAAACATCCGAAGTCGGTCCCCACGACGACCGCGCCAAAGGTGGTCAAGCAGAAAAATGTGACCGCCAAGAAACTGCTTACACCGGTCAAGAACGAAACGACGCCTGTCATTGCCCCTTTGGGTGGTAGTGGCGGTGGTGGCGGTGGCGGTGGCTGGGGGGGATAGCGCCTCTACAGCGCACGACGCAGTGCAGGGCTAGAGTAGGTCACTTTCGCAACGCGCTGGAACTGCTCGCCAAGCAGGAACAAGTGCTCTATGGTCGCGCCGTGCCGTTAGCGAGATCGGGTTGCCTGGCGGGGGCCTTCCATGTTCGAAGTCGTTGCATTCTGGCGAGCGCGAGCAAAAGCGCAGCGTCCTGGCCTTATCATCGTAGCCATATTGGGCTTGCTGGTCTTCGGATCGCAAACAGCCAGTGCCGCGTCGAACTGGACTCTCGATCCGGACGCTTCGGTGCTTACCTATCAGTCGGTCAAGAAGAACACGATCGTCGAAACCAACAAGATCAGGAATATCACCGGCACGCTGAATTCCGCCGGTGATGCCAAGATCAGCTTCGATCTCAATTCCGTCGACACGGGCGTCGACCTCCGCAATGTGCGCATGCGGTTCCTGTTCTTCGAAACCTTCAAGTACCCGACTGCCGAGCTGACGGCAAAAGTGGACCCGGCTGCATTTGCCGACTTGCCGGCCAAACGCCGGATCAAGGCAAGGTTGCCGTTCCGGCTCGGTCTACACGGGGTCGATAAGGACCTGGAGGCGAGCGTCGTGGTCACCATGATCAGTGACACTCAGGTCTCGGTTGCTTCCGAGGCCCCCGTTGCGGTGCATGTGGAGGACTTCGGCCTGCTGCCGAACGTCGACAAGCTGCAGCAAGCGGCCAATGTGACCAACATAGTGCCCACTGCCTCGGTGTCCTTCGACTTCGTCTTTGTTGCTGAGGGCAGCAAGACGGCGGCTGTGCAGACAGTCGCGGCCAGCGGCACCGAGGTCGGTCCCGTGGCCACCGACGCCGCGAAAGCCAATTTCAGCGACGAGGAGTGCTTCAACCGGTTTGCCGTCCTATCGCGCACCGGAGCGATCTACTTCCGTCCAGCCAGCGCCAGACTCGATGCCAAGAGCCGTCCGTTGCTCGCCGAGGTTGAGGGTGTCGTCGGCAAATGCCCGACCCTGGATGTGGAGGTATCCGGTTACACTGACTCGGACGGTTCGCCAGAGGCAAACAAAGCGCTGTCCGAACGGCGCGCCCAGGCGGTTGCCGATGCTTTAGTCGCCGATGGCGTGCAGCGCCGCCAGATCAGTGCCACCGGCTATGGCGAGGAGCGGCCGGTTGCCGCCAACGATACGCCAAAGAACAAGGCGCTCAATCGGCGCATCGAATTCTCCGCCACGAAGCTCGCGAACTGAGGTCGGGGTGGGCTCCCGTCCATTCGCGTTTTGCGCTGGCTTGTTTCGCGGCGCTGGTCTTGTGACGATTGTGTTGCTTTTGACTTTGACCGCCGCGACTGCCGAGCGCCGTGTCGCGCTGGTGCTCGGCAACTCGCAGTATCAGCATGCCGCGCCGCTCGCCAATCCCGTGCGCGATGCCCAGGCCATGGCCGAGCGCCTGCAGAACCTTGGTTTCGATGTGGTCTCTGGCTTCGATCTCACCAAGCAGCAGACGCAGGCCACGGTCGCCCAGTTCGCAAAGCAGGTGCGCGGCGCCGATGTCGCGCTTTTCTTCTATGCCGGACATGGCTTGCAGGTTTCAGGCAAGAACTACCTGCTTCCGGTGGATGCCGCGCTCGAGGATGAAACGTCGCTCGACTTTGAGGCCGTCTCCGTCGATTTCATTTTGCGCCAGATGGCGCGCGAGACCAGCATAAGGCTGGTGTTTCTGGACGCATGCCGAGAGAATCCATTGGCCGATATGCTGGCTAAGACCGCGGGCATCAAAGGTGCGAGCAGCGGCCTTGCGGAAATTGCGATCGAAAATAGCGGCGCGGGAACGCTCGTTGCGTTAGCTGCCAGTCCCAACCAGCTCGCCTATGATGGGTCGGGCGACCACTCGCCCTTCACGACGGCATTGCTTCAGCACATTGGGGAATCCAATGTCTCCATCACCGAAGCGATGAACAGGGTGACCAGCGACGTCTTCAAGGCGACGGCCGGCAAGCAACGCCCCTGGGCCAATGTCTCCTTGACCACCGAACTTGTCCTGCACAAGGTCGATCTCAACGCGCCGCTGATCGTCGGCCAGTCGAGCACGCCGCCGGCTGAAGCCAGCTCCGGGACGCGCAACACCGGCGCGTCGTCGGCCCAGAATGACGATCAGCTTGGGCTCGATATTCTCCGTGCGAAGATCCCGAAACTGGCCATCGACGGACCCATCTTTTTCGATCGCCCAGTCAAGTTCGGCGAGCCGGCGATCGACGGCAAGAGCATCGCCCAACTGATCAAGAGCGAACCGCTTTTCAGTCCGGTGGAAGGTCTCGACAAGTCGGTCTGGGAAGGTAAGCACTGCGATAGCTGCCATGAGTGGAACGAGGCCCGGCTCTGCGAGCAGGCGAAGAATTTCGCCGCCAACGACGTCTCGGTCCTGCGCCTGCAGCATCCGCTCGGTACCCGATTCAAGGTCGCGCTGGCCAGATGGGCGCAAGGCGGCTGCAAGTGATGCCGGGCTGAAGCCAGCGCCGGCAAATGGCAAGCAGGGCAGGCGAATGCCCTTACGCATCCATCTCTACCATCTGGATGCCCATCTCGACAAAGACGGAAAGCAAGGTAAACCTGTCCGCCAGCGCGGCGCGGGCCAGTCCAGCCAGGATTGCGGCATTGACGGCATGGGCGGCAGGAAATCCGCTCGAGTCCATTTTGAAGGTCGGGTCACGCCATACCGCTGCCAGAGCGATCCAGGCGGCCGGCGTCGCCGGCGGCAGGTCCAAGGACTTGCTCAAGACTGCTTGATGGTGGGGATTGTCAGGGTCGCCGACCCGGGCATGAACAAGCGCCAGCAAGTCGAGATCCCGGTCCGCGAGGAGCTCGGCGACATTGCTCAGGCATTCATGTCCCCACCAGACGGCGGCTCGCTCGGGGAGGAGGTAGGCACAGAACGTGACTGCTTCTTCCGGCACGCGCCCGGCAAGCAGGGCACGGCAAAAATCAAGCGGCGGCTGACCGGTGGCCAGCGATTTCATGTCCCTGGCGATGGCGGGACAAGCGAGAAACAGATCCCGTGCCGTTCTGTATCCGAGTTCATTGGCCATGGCTGCCCACCCTGAAAGCCAGCAGACAAACACTCAAGCCTGTGGCCGAGCGCCGGTCAAGCGTCACCCTTTAACGGGTGGCGCACACGAGTAGATTGCGTTTGTTCACAGACAATCGCTTCCCGATTTGATATGGTAGCCGCCAGCGAAATCCACTCAGACAGGAGTGAGGGTCATGCGATGGGGCAGTTCAGCCTTGGCATTGGCGGCCATGCTTCTTACGACGCACGTATCGGCCGATCCGCTTCACAAGTCGGAAGACATCGTGAAGTTCTTCGCCGGCCACCCCGGCAATCTGGGTGCTTCGCGCGGCATCTGCGTCGGCACGGAGGAAGAGTGCAAGAGCAAGGCCGAGAAGACTGGCTCAGCCCCAAAAAAGGCCGGCCTCGACATGATGATCAATTTCGCCCTTGATTCCGCGCAACTTGACCAAGTTGCGCGCACCGAACTCGATGAGTTCGCCAAGGCGCTGAAGGACAATCGGCTGAGCACGTTCAGCTTTGTCGTCGAAGGTCATACCGATGCAACCGGCTCCGATCGCTATAACCAGGAACTTTCGCAGCGAAGGGCGCAGTCGGTGGCGGCCTTCCTGACGGCCAACGGCGTAGAATCTGCCAGACTGGAAGCAATCGGCCTTGGCAAATCGCATCCGCGCGTCGCCAATCCTTACGATCCGGTCAACCGCCGCGTAGAGATGCGCGTCAAGACTGAGTAGGCGTTTGCCGACAGGCGGATCCTTCAACAGCGATACTGGTGAGGGAGCTCGCCCAAGTGCTGGTCCCCGCTTGATGCCTATGATCAATATTTGAGGGCGCTGCCGATCACTACGCCGCTGCCAAAGATCAGCGCCCTGGTCAGGAAGTCATTATTGGCTCTCGGCGGCTCGTCACGCAAGATGGTGTCGCTGTTGCGCCTGCGCTGGACAAGCTGCTGTTGCTTGCGTGATTTCTGCCGCGCCGCCGGCCTCAGGCTGCGGGTCTCCTGCACGACCTGCTTTTTCGGCGGCGCCGCAATCTGCTTGCCCGTCTTTGGGACCTGCAACTGGTCGATGTCGAGCCTTGCCACCGTGGCGAAGCGGCCGCTCGGGAACTGGTCGAGATACGCCTCGTAGTAAGGAATCGCGTTCGTTTTCGAAGCCTCATCCCAAAGGCGCTGCTCGACCTCCCAGGACGACGGATCGCTTGCCACCGACGCAGGAGCGGGGGATGCCGTCGTCTTGGCCGCATCGCCGAGCGGCGCCGCCGCGGCTTGTGCTGTTGTCTTGCCAAGAAAGACCTCACGCCCCAGCGATGCGTTATGCCATGGACGCTGCCGGCCTTGCGTGGCTTCCGTAACGTCGCCGCGCACGCGCGTCAGAGCGCTCTGAATCTCGAGCCCTGGCTCGGTGAGGTGCTTGGCCAACGCAAGCGAATAGGGGCTGTCGACGCCGTTGCCGTCGAAAGCGATAGCGCCGGGATCCGTTGCATAGGCAATCAAGACACCACCGGTGCCGACACCGTCTGCCTTTGCATCCACCGGCGCGAGGCCGGCGGCGAGCGAGCGGCTCTTGGGCAACGTCGCGGCCAGCGTGCGAGCCAGCGGATTGTCGCGGCAGGCATCGAGAATGATGATGCCGACGGCGGGATCGGCAGGCAGTGCGGCCATGAACTCATCGATCTGAACTGTGCGGGTCTTGAGATAGGCGGGTGAAGTCAGATCGGCATCAACGGGTATGAGATAGTTCTTGCCGTCGACCTGCATGCCGTGACCGGCGTAGAAGACTACGGCGAGGTCCGCGTTGTAGGCTTCTTCGGTGAATTTGCTGATCAGGCCATGCATGCCGGCATTGTCCTGGTCGACGCCTTCGATCACCTCGAAGCCGGCGCTGCGCAGCGTCGATGCAATCAGATGGGCATCGTTGGCCGGGTTTGGCAGCGCAACGGCGTTGACATATTTGCTGTTGCCAATGACCAGCGCGACACGCTTGCCCTCGGCGGTTGCGGCCTGGGCACCGAAGGCGGCAAGGACGGATAGGACAAGTCCGCTCAACAGGATGGCAAAAAGTTTCATGGATCAGCCCTCCGCCCCATGGGGCACGCTATTGGTGTCTGTGCATGCTCAATTCGTCAGCGACAAAGTCGCTTCTGCAAAAATGGCTCTCAGACCTATGTGATCCCAGCCACCGTTTAGGTTCACAGGCGCGCCCTGAGCCTGTGCAATTTGGCAGCATGGCGGCCGCCGGTGTCGGGACGGACTGGCCGGGCGATCGTTGTGAGCCGGGACGATCCGCGAGGATGATGCCGAAAAGTGTGAAGCGGTTTTCGGGCGAGGTCATGCTTTATCTGTCTGTACTGACGAGGGGTTCAGTTTCCAGGTCGATTGCACCAGAAATCATCCGTCTCGAAGGCGTGTCGCCTCGAAGCGAAACCATGCGCCTTGCTTCAGGCTCCCGGTTGACGCATGTCGCTGAAGCAGAACCGAGGTTCCTTGCACGACATGCATCAGCCTGGCTGAAGGGTACCTTGGATTGAACTGAGCAGCGCGGTTATGGCCTGCTTGTATTTTTCGAATCCCGGTGATGTCTGTCGGAGTTGGGTCGTGGTCGTCGCCGGCTGGCTCGCATCGGTCACCACGCGCAGCACTCTTTGTCCCATTTTCCGCTCGGCCCAGTCAATGACATAGCCAGCGGTCTTGCCGATGAGGAAAGGATTGGCCTCGATCACCGCTGACCCCAGAACGGCGCGCAGTTGCGACGAGCCGGACGCAGCCAGCACCTGGTGCGCGCCTTCCATGCCAAGGAAGTGGCAGAGGTAGAGGCGCCCCGCGGTTATCTGGTGGCCGCGCGCGCGCAGATAGGCCTCGCCTTCGCGCGCGAGATTGCGCACCATCTCACGCGACAGCGTCACGTCATAGCGAAGCGCAAGCAGATCAGCGGTCGAGAGCGAACGGGCAAGAGCGGGACGATAGGTGTTCATCATCCGGATCCAGGTCTTGGTGATGAACTGGCCAGCGCCGGTTGCTGATGAGTTGGGGTTCTTGGCGCGGGCGCTGCCGCCGCTTTCGACATGCACGATACGGTCGGTTAGCGTCTCGACGGCGGAATCGCCAGAGCTGCCGGATCCGCTGGAGCGGGCGGCATCAGCGCCGGCAGCAACCGTGGTGACCGTCCCGAGCGGATCGATTGCCTCGCCGTTTTGATAGAGTTCGAAATGCAGATGCGGTCCGGTCGAGAGCCCGGTCGTGCCAATATAGCCGATGACGTCGCCGGCCTTCACCTTGGTGCCGACGCCGCTGGCGATGGCGAATTTCTGCATATGCGCGTAGCGTGTCTCGCGTCCGTTGGCATGGGCGATCTTGACCAGATTGCCATAGCTGCCGCCATCGCCTTGGAAGCTGATCTCGCCATCGAAGGCGGCCATGATCGGCGTGCCGATCGGAGCCGCCCAGTCGACGCCTTTGTGGATTCGAACCGTGCCCAGGATTGGATGCTTACGCGGGCCGAAGGTCGAGGTCATGACCCCGCTCACCGGCGTGACCATGCCGTTGGCGATGGACAGCGAACGGACCTGATCATCGCCCGTCACGCAGGCATACTGGCCCTCGCTTTGCTGATAGACGAAGCAGTCGAGGTTCTTGCCCTTATCGAGGACGCCGACGTAAAGCACCCGTCCGGATATCTCACCTTGGCCGCGCGGGGTCTGCGAGTAGATCAGCACTAGGCGCTGGTCCTCGGCGGCGAAGGCGTCCAGATCCTGTCCTCGCGACAGATACATGATCGCTTCGCCGATCACGCTGGTCGGCACCTTGTTGCGCGCCGCGGTCGAATAGATTGCGTCGAGCAGGCGGTATTGCCGCTTCGGCCCCCCCTGATCCGAGCCACCGGAATAGTTGAAGAGGTCCTCGCGAACCCAGGGATCGGCGCCTGAAACAAAGGTACCCCCGGCGCTGCGCGTCAGCGTACCGACGTAAACGTTTCTTGCGTAGACGGAGACCTGCATCAGCGACATGGCCGTGGTCTCACGGTTGGGCCGGAAACCGCGCAAGGCGACCACAAAGCCGGGCTCCAACCCGTCGCGGTCGAACAGCGCTTTCAGCGCCTCGCCCGCAAGCCTGGCGTCGTCCGCGGAGAAATGCGCGTCGAGCGCCACGCTCTCCAGGCTGCGGTCGTTGAGGACTTTCACGAAGGTGTCCTCTGTCGCCTCGAAACGCTGATATTCGCTGATGACGGTCGCGACGGTGGTGTTGTTCTCGATCGCGGTCTTAGCGAAGGCAGGGAGCGCTGCCTCGCCCTGGTCGATGGTCTCGCCCCAGCCGGCCTCGGGGTCGTCTGCATCGGCTTTAAGCGGCGAAGCTGGGGGCATCCCGCCTTCATCCGGCGTCGCCTGCAGGTCGTTCGCCAGATCATCTTCTTGATCATTGGGTGCCAAGGCAGGTGCGGGCGAGGTCGGCTGCTGATTGTCGGGTGCTGCAGCGGAGGGCTTCGGAGGAGCCTGCCGCTGCGCCTGGAAGAAGGCAAAATCCTCCTGCGTCGACGGGATCGTCGTCATGAACTTCTCGCTGGCGCTCAGCATCACGTCGTATAGGATTTCGATCTGCGGCGAAGCCCCGGAACTGTCGAGTTCGGCCGGCCGCGCAATGGTGTGGCCCTTCGTGGCGGTCTCGTCATCGGGTGCCAGTGTGATCCACATCGGGTCACCGGCAAGGTCGATTATGGCCGGCACATAGACCGCCGCGTCGGCGGGCACGTCTTCCATACCTTCGACGGGATGCAGGTCCTCATTCTCGTCGCCGAACGACCACTCATCCTTCGTAAGATAGAAGCTGGTGGCGATCGCAATGACGGTGAGCATAGCAACGCCGGCAAGGACGCGGCGCCAAAGTTTACGTCGGCGTTCGCGCTGGCGCGCCAGCTTCTTTTGTTTGAAGCTCGTGTCGATGCTGTGCGTCATGGGCTGCTTCCGGTCAGGAAATAGGTCCAGCGCACTTGCTCGAGCGTATCGACCTCGACGAAACGCGCCGCGATATGACCGCGCGGCCAGCACTCCTCGATGCCACGGATGGAGAAGCGGCGCCGATCGACGCACATTTCGGTCGATCCGTTGAGGATCGCATGGCCGAACACGTCGGTGGCGTAGAGGTAGATGTACCGGTTGGTCAGTTCCTCGCGGATCACGTTCACGCACTGGTTGGCGCCGATGGTCCACCAGCCGTCGGTCTGGTCGGCATTGTCGACCTTCTGCCCGACGGCGAGGTTGACGACGTCGAGCGTCTGGTTGCAGACGGTGAATTCGGCATGCGCCGTATCGGTCGAAAGGATAATGAGCAGCGCCGCACCGAACAGCGCCGAACACGCCAGGCGGTTGGCTAGCAAGAATCGAAACCGGCTACGCTTTACGCGTGAGGAAGGCTGGCAAGTAGAAAGCAGCGCGCGACGATCCATCGACGTTTCATCTCTACCCGCCGAGCCGAAAATACTTGGCGGCGGCGGAGAATTGCGAACCGTCGGCCTCGATCTCCTCCAGGATCTTTGGCAGAAGGTCGGAGGCTGGTGTCGGTCTCGAGAACATCGCGGCCTGGATATCGTGCGGTCCGGTGATCACCAGCATGATCTGCGGCAGGGCCTTGCCGGCCGCCTTGTCGGCGGCGCCCAGACCGATCGGGATGCTGAATGTCGCCTTGTCGGTTTGGGCCACCATGCGGTCATCGAGGTTGAAGGCGATGCCGCGGTGGTCGATCAGCATGACGTTGGAAACGAGCCCGCCGTGGGTTGCCAGCGTGCCGCTGATCGGCGCGCCATCCGGCACCGATGTCCGGTCGAGAACGAGCCGCGGGCTATCCACCCGGTTGCGGTCGAGGAAGCGCAGGAACTTGGTCACTTCACACTGGGGCTGCTCGATCAGACGGACGCTGATGTCCGGCTCGAGATGGAATCTCGACCGAAACTCATTGAGCATCTGCTCGAAGGGCTGCACGGCCGTCGCGAAGCCTTCGATGGCGGGGGCGGTGTCGCCTTCGGATGTCAGCGACGCGTAGAAACAGTCGCCGCCGCTGAAGTCGCGCACCCATGAAGCGCGTTGCGCCGTCTCGTCGCCGGTCGTCGCCGGCGGGACCGCTGGCTTGGGCACATTCATCGCGACTTCGGTGTTTTCGCGCTGCGTGATCACCGGTGGCGATTGCTGGGACGACTGCGCGGTCTGTGTCGGCTCTGATGGCGCGGTTGCTGGCGGCTGGGTGTCGGTTGGGGTAGGCGCGGCCGGTTCAGCCGGCGGCCTGGTCGGCTGCGCCGGCACAGGGCCCTGCGCAATCGGCGGCGAGGAAGCCTTCGGCTTGGCCAATTTGGAGAGCCTGTCGACGAGGTCGGTTGCGCTTGGTTTTGTAGCCGGCGGGTCTGCCTCCTGCGCAGGCTTGCCCTCTGCCTCCGCCTGGCTTGGCGCCGACGTCTCCGGCGGCTGGCTGACTGGTTTCGGCAGTTTCGCACTCTCCTCGGCCTTTGGCACCCACGCTGCCGTTGGCGGGTTGGCGGTCGGGGTCTGGGCTGGCTTGATCCCGACCCGTGGCACTTGCGGGGGATTGTTGTTAGCCGTGAGTTCGGGCTCAGCCGCAGGCAGCGTCGGCGTGCCCATGGGCGGCACTAATGGCTCTTGCTCGCCAGTGGTCACCGGCTGGGCCGCCGGCTCCTGTTCGGCGGGCTGCTGTGATTTCGTTGCCGGCTGCTCGCCTGCAGCGTCCGCCTGGTTCTCAGCCGGTATTGCGGCCTTCGCCTTTACATCCGGCAGGGCAGGCTTCACCGTTTCGACGGTGCCAGCGTTGTCGGTTTTTGACGGCTCTGGGCGAGGTTGCACCGGTGATTGTGGCTGAGGTTTCGATGCTTCCGGTTGCGGCGCTTGGGCCACCGGCTTCGGGATCAGCGGCTTGAGTTTCTCTTCGACCGGCGGTGGCGCCAGGATGCCACTGAAGTACAGCCCGCCGCCCAACAGGAGCACCAACGCCGCTAGGCTGCCAGCGATGGCTGGCATCCGAGACGACTTTCGCGGCGGCATGGTCGTGCTGGCCGGCGCGGGCGTTGGCGCAGACCTTGGTTGCGACAGATGCGCCGGCCGCACATGCTCAACGAAGCGCTGTTCGCCAGGAGGCGCCGAAGGCTGTACCCTGGACTTGGGCAGTACCGTCCAGCCGGCGCGCGGCAAGCCCGAGCGTTCACGCGAACCGTACGATGAGGGCTGCAATGTCACCTCGACATCCTCGTCACGCGTTGCCCTGGCGATCTCGGCCATGCTGGCCGGCCGATCGCGCGGGTCCGGCTGCAGCATCGCGCCGACGAGTTCGTGGAAATCGGGATCGATGTCAGACAGGTCCGGCACGGTTCGGCGTTTCTCGATGACGTCGTACTGCGTGCCGCTCATATCGAGCGGCTTTCCGCGCAAAGCGGCGGCCAGCACCAGGCCGAGGCTATAGATGTCGGATTGCTCGCTAACCTCGCCGCCATAGAGGCCGAGCTGTTCGGGCGAGACGTAGTTGTATTTGCCAGCGAACTTGCCGCCGATCAGCGTTTCACCGCCTGCGGTCGCCGACCGAGCGATGCCGAAATCAATGATCTTGGCGCGCTCCACCCGCCCGCCGGGCAGAATGATGTTGTCCGGCGACAGGTCGCGATGAACCGCGCCCGCCTGGTGCACGGCAGCGAGCCCCGACGCCAAGCGATGGCAAAGACGCCGCACTTCTTCTCCTGGCATCGGCCCGCGACGCATCACGTCGAACAGTGATTGGCCGTCCACGAACTCCATCGCCAGATAGGGGCGGCCGATCTTCGGATCGATGGTGAAGACGTGATAGCGCACCACCGCGTCATGCGACAGATGGTTGAGGATCGACGCTTCCTTGCGGAACAGCGACAAGATCGTCTGGTCGCGGGCGAATTCGGGCAGTACGATCTTGATCGCTACATGGTCGCCGGTTTGGATGTTGTGGCCGCGGTAGACTTCCCCCATGCCGCCGGATGCGATCCTCTCGTCGAGTTCGTAAATGCCGCTGAGTTGTGTGCCGGCGCCAGCATAGGTGACGTTCGCCGATAACCGCGTCTTGTCGTCGTCGCTCATCTCGCCAGGCTCTCCGCGCCGGACCGATCCGGATGGAGCGCACCGTTGCGCCCGCCGCCGATCTTCACCAGTACGATGGTCACATTGTCGGTCCCGCCGCGCGCCAGCACCGTCTCCAGCAGGCTTCGGCACGCCGCCTGCGGCGTTGCCGATCTCACCGTGGCTTCGATCTCGGCGTCGCTGACATGTGCCGTCAGTCCGTCGGTGCTCAGAACGAAAATATCCCCCGGCATCAGCTCGCCCTGCTGGAAATCGATCTCGAGCTCGTCGCTGACGCCGACAGCATGGGTGATGACATGACGGCGCGGCCAGGTAAGCGCCTCCTCCGCGCTGAGCATGCCGCGATCCAGCAGTTCCTGGACCTCGGTGTGATCCTTCGAGACCTGAAAGATCGCGCCGTTGCGGACCAGATAGATGCGGCTGTCGCCGGCCCACAGGCCGGCGAACCGTCCGTCCATGGCAAGCAAGGCGGCGAAGGTGGAGCCGATGGTGATGCCGCGGGATCGCGAGATGTTGCGGATCTCGGAATTGGCGCGGCTCAGCCGGTCTTCGAAGCGCGCGCGAAGGTCCGGTGCCGAGCTCGCGATGCCAATCGTTGCCAGATGATCGACGATGCTGGCCGACGCGACCTCGCCTGCCTCGTGGCCGCCCATGCCATCGGCAACCACCCAGAGGCCGGTCTGCGGCTCTATCAGGTAGTTGTCCTCGTTGTGGTCGCGCACGCAGCCTCTATGGCTCACGCCGAAGCTTTCGATAGGAAGGGAGACAGTGCTCAATTTGCCACCAAGCGCTTCGCGAGCGCCCCTTGTGACCAACCACGGGCAGCATGCCCAGGCCACTTTGCCACAAGCGCATACATTAGAGTACCGAAATAAGGGTGACAGCGGCAGCGTGCTTGAACACGCCCATGTCAGAAAGCCTTCGGACAGCTAAAGCCGGCCAGGGCTGGCAAGAGGAAGGGATTGGCCCCCGATCCGGACTGGATCATGTAAGCGACGTCTCGTCCGCCGATCACGAAGCGGGCTTCGGCGTTGGCGCCGTTGGCGGTGATGGTCGCCTTGTCCAGCAGACGCTTCAGCGCCCAAGCTCCTTCGAATTTAAGAGCGGAGTCGCGGCCTGGCATTTCTGGCATCAGGGAGAGGCTGGCGGAAGCCGAGGCAATGCTGTTTGGCCACGTCACCGTGCTTGGGACGTTCCCCGTCTGGCCGCTCTGGACGGTCTGGCCGTCAATGTTGAGAACCGCGTTGTCCGCGTCGCCATTGAGCGAAAAAGGCGTGATGGTGATCGAAACCGACGGCACCGAGCCGCCGGATGGGAAGAAGGCGCTGCGGATCTCGGCGGCCGACTGAAAGGATTTCAAGGTCGACTTCGCGAGCTCGTGGCCGGAGCGGGTGTCCTGTCTCCAGGTCCATTCCTGGCCGGTCATGTCGATCAGCGACGCAAGGTTCTGCGCGAAGAAGCGGTCCATCAGCCCGCCCGGCGCGAAAAGCCTGGCGAAATCCGCTATCGAGATCTCTTCCGTGCCGTCGCTGGCGAAGGGATAGCGACCGTTGACCGCCTCTTCGCAGGCTCGTGTGACCGTCTGGTCGAGATTCTGGTTGAGGTTGGCCACCGAAGCTTCGGCGATGTTGCTTGCAAACTCGTCCGTTGCCGCGTTGACCATGCGCGCGAGCGGCTTTGGAAGGCGCGAGACATTGGCGCGCAGCGTGGAGATCTGCAGCTGCAGGTTGGCGTTGACGCGTTCGCTCTGTGAAGGGACATTGTCCGAAAGCTTCAGGCCTTGAAAGATGTCGCGGAAATTCCGCGTCAACGCATCGAGCGGCCGCCGTCCATTGGCGCCGCTGACCAGAGACTGGAACGATCGAAACTGTGCCTCGATGCTTGCACCGGCACTCTGCGCGCCAGCCAAGCCCGAACCGGCACGGCTCTGTGACTTGCCGCCCGCGATCTGCAGGCCGATGCGAGCCAGGCCTTTGGCCATGGTGGCGGGGTCCTCTTGCGCCGCGCCGCTTCCGCCCTCGGCCATAGTGTTCTCTTTCGTCAATGCGGTCTCGTCGGCGATCGCCGTGAAGAGGATATCGAGTGGCGAGTCCGGCGCGGCCAGGGTGGAAAGTGCGAGATATCGCGGCTTGTCCTCGAGCAACGTCTTGAACTTCAGCTGGTCGAGGACGCCGTTCCATGCGGAGTTGAACTCCCTGCCGTAGCGGTCGATCAGTTCGGGACCGAGCTTGGGCAGGTCCTGGTCGATGCCGCCCTGTTCTCCGCCGCCACCAAGCACCCACCGGTCGTTGATTAGCATTTGGGCGATGCGCGAGAGCTGCGGCAGGAAAAAGCGGTTGAAACCGGCGCGCGTGTAAAGTCCGGGAACGTCGAGAGCCGCGAGATCGCTACCATCCGTGCGTTCAAACACGAGCTGTGCCTCAGGGCCGGCTTTCGCTGCGATTGAGAAGTTGTCCAGCCTTGCGGCGTAAACCGCTGACTTGATGAGCGCCGAAGCGCGGTCGGCAATGCTCATGCGGCCAAGCGAGCGTTGCGCGGCTTCGATCAACGGCTGGTTGAGCTCGAATACGGGATCGTAGGCATCGTCGAGCGCGAGCATCGCGCGCAGATGCTTTTCGAGTTGCGCGCGGCCCTCGCGGTTGTTCTCGCCCGGATACCGGTTCACTTCCCAATCCTGCTTCATCCAGGAAACGATCAACTCGTTATCGACCTTCGGAGCCTTGCCGCCCAGCATCAGGTAGATTTTCAGCGGCTCGTAGAGCGCGATTGGATCGGCTATCTTGGCCTGGATGGTCCGCTCGGCCTGCACCAAGAGCCGGGAGCGGAATGTCCGCTCGAGCGCTTGCCGGTAGGCATCCCTGGAGGCCGACAGCAGCCTCTCGCGCTGGCCAAGCCCGAACGTCTCCTCGATCGGCTTTCCCTGGTCGCCGTTCTCGAACCCGGCTGGCAGGTTACGCAACTGGTCGAGCGGGCCGATGACGTTTTCGAGGTCGACGTCGGTCACCATCGTGCTCTTGAGCAGCGAATCCGCGCTGTCGCGATAGTGCGCCATAGCCTGCCTGGTGGAGGCGATCAGCGACTGGTTGGCAAAGAAGCTCAGCCCAAGCACGCCGAGCGCCGCCAACGCCGCCAGTGCAATCGCCGCGAGGCGGCCGAATCTCGCGAGCCTGACGCGCCGTTCGGCGGCCCGGTCGAAGGATACCCAGCCTGATTCCGGAAAGATCACCTTGGTCAGGAGGTCGTGCAGGAAGAAGCTCTTGCCGGTGCCGGAAAAATGCGCCTGCGAGGCACTGCCGAATCTGCGCCCGATGGTGCCCAGCACCTGGTCGAACGGTGTTCCTTCCTGAGTACCCGAGGAGAAATAGAGGCCCCGCAAGCTCACATTCACCCGCGATCGAGAGGCATCGAACAAACTGGTGATGAAATGCGCTGTCCGGTTCCTCAGGGCGCCGAACTGCGCCGGGAAATCGAAGATGGCGATGCGCGCCACCGGATCGGCCTCTTCCTGCAAGCGATCGACGACTTCTTCTGCCAGGCGCTTCGCCAGACCGTCCAATTCGGCCGGCGCCTCACCGGCCATGTTCCTTGTGCGATCGACGGTCTGGAACGTTGCGCCCCATACCTTGCGCCTGCGCGCTTCGTCGAATTCACCGAAATAGTCCATGAAGCCGGATACGAGATCGGCCTTAGTGAAAAGCAGATAGACGGGAAACTGGATCTTCAGCGTCTCGTGCAATTCGCGCAGGCGGCTTCTTATCTCAGTGACATGCACCTCGATCTGCTGGTCGTCGAGGCTGATAAGATCGGCGAGGCTGATGGCGAGGATCACGCCGTTGATCGGTTGCTTCACGCGGCTTTTCTTGAGTAGTCGCAGGAATGCAAGCCAGCTTGCCTTGTCGCGCTCCCGGTCCGATTCCTGCGTCGTGTAGCGGCCGGCCGTGTCGATCAGCACCGCTTCGTCGGTAAACCACCAGTCGCATGACCGTGTGCCGCCGATGCCGGCCACCGGCTGGGCATTGCCGGAGCCCGCGAGCGGAAACTTCAGTCCGGAATTGACCAGCGCCGTAGTCTTGCCGGCGCCTGGCGGCCCGATGATGATGTACCAGGGAATATCATAGAGGAAGTTGCGCGTGGGGCTCGTCCGCCTTAGCGTCGCGATGGCTTCGCTCATGCGTGCTTCGAGCACCTGTGAATCGTCGCTCCGCTCGTCGCTGCGCAGGATCGCCGTTTCGAGTGCCTTTTGCGCCTTTCGCCTTTGCCAGAAGCGAATGCCGTAGAACAGCGAAAGCCCCGCCACGGTCGCACCGATGATCACGGCCCTGAGCCACACGGACCCAAGCGGGCGGGTATCGGCGAAGCGGATCAGGGGTCCGGCATACCAGACGGCGGCCGAGAAGCCGGCCAGCGCAAGCACGCTGAAGATCGGGAGCACCCAGCCGACCAGCCGCTCCTGGCCGCGCCCGCTCACAACGCGTCCTCCTTTGGGATTATCACGTCGACGCGGCGGTTCTTGGCGCGCCCGTCAGCCGTCGCATTGTCGGCGATGGGTTCGTCTTCGCCCTTGCCGTCGACGCTCAGGCGCGATGGGTCCTTCAACTGCTTGGCCATCATGGCCTGCAGCGCTTTTGCACGCGCGACGGAAAGATCGAAATTCGACTTGAACGTGCTCGACTTCCTGGGCTTCACATTGTCGGTATGGCCGACGATCTTGATCGGGCCGGGTTCGGGATCGAGCGCCGTGGCAATGTCCGCCGCGATGGGCTGGAATTGTGCCGTCAACTCGGCTTGGCCGGATACGAACAAAAGCCGGTTGCTGATCTCGACAACGATGAAGTCGCCCTTCGTGCCGACGCTCAGTCCGCCGCCGGCGACCTCCGTGGCGAGTGCCGTGCGGATGCGGTCGATCTGCGTGGTGTTCGCAGGAGCGGGTGGTGGCGGGTTGGCTTGCACCGGTTCGGTTAGTGCCGCCACGCTGGCGCGTTCAATGGTAACCGGG
The DNA here is from genome assembly GCF_037179625.1 of Mesorhizobium sp. Cs1299R1N3. Lineage (NCBI taxonomy): Bacteria > Pseudomonadati > Pseudomonadota > Alphaproteobacteria > Hyphomicrobiales > Phyllobacteriaceae > Mesorhizobium > Mesorhizobium sp. Cs1299R1N3. Next base: position 102,361 of record NZ_JAPYKQ010000011.1, read on the forward strand.
GTGGAAGGATTGAGCGCCAGCAACTCGCCGGCCGTTACATCGCCTTCATCGGTGATCAATATCCTTAGCCAGAAAAAGGCCGCCGTCACCAGCGTCGCCGCGGCGGCTGCGATAGCCCACAGCGGCAGCCGCACTCCTGGCCTGGCCAGCGCCGCCGCCATGCCTTGCCACCGCGGCGAAATGTCTTCGGCAGCACGCGGCCTGAAATAGCGCAGTGTGTCGTAGATGTCGTGCCGGACGCGCTCGAGCGCGTTGCGTTCACGCGGCAACCCCCGATACTGGCCCTGGAACCCCAGCGACAGGCAGGCATGCATCAATTCGAGCAGGTCGCAATGCGCTTCAGGCTTGGCGAGGATATTGTTCAGCGCTTCGTAAAAGCCCGAACCTGTCGGCTGCGTCTGGAAGAACCTCACCACCATACTGTGCTGAGCCCAGGTTTGCTTGTTCGGCCAGGGAAGGTTGCCGATGAGATCGTCGGCGGTTTCGCAAAGTGCAAACTTTGCGATCCGCGCGTCTTCTTCCCCTATTCCGGCTTTGGCGGTGGTACGCTCGAAGCTCTCGATAGCGTCTGCGGTATGCTCCGCCAAAGCGGCCGCTTGTCGTTCGACCGGTATCAGTCGCAACTGCCCTAACAGCATGAGCAAGGGGGCTGCGGCGGCAAGGATAGGATTGGCCGCGGCATACTTCACGCCAGCGGTGGCGTTGAGCAAGGCATCCTGCTGCAACGCCGCTGCCGTTGCAGGCCCCGCCTCGTGGTCCTGAATGACCACGGTTCGGGACGACCAGCCGGGAGGCATCTGCCGGCCGACGCCGGGGTCGAATACCGTCGATTCACTGGTGGGTGATAGAAGAGGGGGCACGCTTGGCGCACCGGAACGACCGGGGGCCAATAGCGGCTTTTGCCTTGGCCGTGGCGCGCGGATGACGGTTTTGTCCGGAGGCTCGGAGGAATCGTCCTTCGAGCTCATCTGCGCACCACCGTAGAGGTGCCACGAACATCTTTCAGGGGAGGGGAAAGCGGCGCGCCAGGCTCAGGATCAGCAGCGAGCCGGGTAGAAAGACTGATCTTGCCGAAACATGACATTCCTGCACACGCCCCAAGCCGCGCCGCTTTGCCAGCGTTGGCAAGCGCCCGTGTGCTATTCTAGTCGCACAGGGAGCCGATTGAAATCGGAAAGCGGGATGATCAAGCAAGTGGCTTCTTCTATGATACCCGTTATAGAGCCCGTAAGAGCTGTAACGAGATTTGGCGAGCACGGCTATTTCTGTTTACCCGCCTTGGCGTAGGCTTCAGCGAAATAGGCGAGGAAGACATCCAGCATGCCGTTTTCATGCTTGTCCTCCATCGTCCGCCACGTTGCGACGAGCGCATCCCAGGCCTGGCTTTTCCTTGATGAGAAGGAGGCAGGCGGGATCCTTTTGGCAATCGCCTCCGGCGACAGGTCGTCGAGCAGCCTTGAGAGCGCGGCCTGCATGGCGGCGTAGGTTGCGATTTCGTGGGTCTTCAGATCGCCGAACGCATCCTCGACACTACGCTTGGCATCGAGATAGCCTGCCCGGCGCTTGGCAAACATGATCTCCAGCATGTCGTCGGTGCCCGGCACGAATTTCAGCGGGTTATTGTCCTCGGCGCCGATCATCGTGCGGTGCGCGCTTTTGGAAAGCACCTTGGCGGCCGCGCGCGCCTTGAGCAGCAGGGACAGTTGCTCGACTGTGGTTCGCAACACGGCGCCGATCTCGGCAGCGACGTCATGGGGGTCGCGCGACGCCAACAGCTCCGGCGATAGACCGGCCGCCCTGGCGATGTCGCGAAGTATCCCGTCCGCATCCGCCGGCTGCTTGGCTGGGACAGACGAGCTGGGCGCGGGCGCCGAAGAGGTCGACATCGGCGCTGCCTCGTCCGGTCGCTGCTCCGCCGGATTGAGGAATGGTGTACTGCCGAGTTCAAGCGGCCTTCCCGTCGAGGGCGGCAACTCGCGTTGAGTCGAACCGGTCCTGGCCTGCGGATGACCGGTGGCGCCGCGCTCTTCGTCGATCGAAACGGTGATGACATAGCGGCCGATCAGCAGCCTGTCGCCTCGGGTTAGCCGATGCGGCGCATTGATGCGCTGGCTGGAGCCGTTGACGAAAGTGCCGTTGCGCGAGAGGTCATATAGCCAGAATGAGCCAGTTTGATAGCGGACTTCGCAATGCCGGCCCGAGATGATTTTGTCGGGGTCAGACAGTGTCCAGTCGCAATTTTCGCGCCCGATTTCAAAGCTGCGGTCGCGTGCGGCATAGCTCGTCGCGACCCCCGGCGGAAGCCCGTCAACATTGCTGATCTGGAGCGAAATGAACATTCGAAACCACTGTCAACGCTGAAATCCAAGGCATTCTAGCAGCTTGCCAGCGCAGTGGGAGAGGTGCGTTTAACATGAATGCACGCCACGGTTAGCCATTGCTTTTGTTTGGCCGCCAAAAAACATATGCTAGGCTTACAGTGGTCCGATGCGGTGAATTCGAAAACTTCCCGAACGTGATGCAGTTTGCGGAGCGGGGCTTCAATCCATCACACTGGCGGCCGCGTCCAGGAGGGGCACGACCAATGCCGAACGAACGTGCCACGGTTGTACAGGCGCCGGTTGGCGCCGATGTGCTGACCTTTACCCATCTCGTCGGTCGTGATGAGATCAGCCGATCTTTCGCCTATACCGTCGGGTTCGTCAGCAAGAGCCATGACATCGATCCGCTGAAGATGCTTGGCGGCGTCGTTTCGGTCGAAGGCGAATCCGATCCAAAGCGCTGGTTCAGCGGCCTGGTCTCGGATTTCAAGCTAACCCGCATCGAGGACCGGCTGGCGTTCTACGAGGCAACCGTCAGGCCGTGGCTCTGGTTTCTCGGCCATACCACCGACTGCCGCATTTTCCAGAACATGACCGCGGTCGAGATCGTCGAAAAGATATTCTCGAAGTATGGCATCGCCAAATTCGAGAAGCGGCTGCAGGGGTCCTATCCCTCGCGCGAATATTGCGTGCAGTATGATGAGAGCGATCTCGATTTCGTGCAGCGGCTGCTCGAGCACGAAGGCATCTTCTATTTCTTCGAGCATGACGAGGGCAAGCACACGCTCATCCTCTGCGACGCGATGAGCAAGCTGAAGCCCGCGCCCGGTTACGAAAAGGTGCTCTATAATTTCGAAGGCCAGGGCTCGCGGCGCGATGTCGAATACATCACCGAATGGATTCCGGGCAGCGCGGTGCGGCCGGGCGCCTATGCCCATACCGACTATGATTTCGAGAAGCCAGGCGCCGATCTGATGGCGAAATCCGCACAGCCCTTCGGCCACAAGGAAGCGTCGGGCGAAAACTATCGCCAGCCCGGCGCGCATCTCGATGTCGGGCGGGGCGATAAGATTGCGGGTATCCGCCGCGAGGAACTCCAGGCGCTGCACCAGCACAGCACGGCAGTGGGCACGGTGCGCGGCCTTTTTTCAGGCTGCAAATTCACGCTCGAAAGCTTTCCGCGCGACGACCAGAATACGGAATATCTGGTTATAAGCGCCGAATACCGCCTGTTCGACCCGGGCTACCGGACCCAGAACGAAGCACACAGCGAGAATTTCAAGGCCATCCTTGGCGTTGCGCCCACCAAACTGCCCTACCGGCCGCCGCGGATCACGCCGCGGCCGGTCATGCGCGGGCCGCAGACCGCGACCGTCGTCGGCCCTTCGGGCGAGGAGATATTTACCGACAAATATGCGCGGGTGAAGGTGCAGTTCCATTGGGATCGGCTCGGCAAAAAGGACCAGAACTCGTCCTGCTTCGTGCGCGTGTCGCAGAGTTGGGCCGGCAGCGGCTGGGGCTTCATCCAGATCCCACGGATCGGCCAGGAAGTCATCGTCGACTTCATCGAAGGCGACCCGGATCTGCCGATCATCACCGGCCGTGTCTACAATGCCGGCGAGATGCCGCCTTACGCGCTGCCGGGCAACGCGACGCAATCGGGCTGGAAGTCGAATTCCTCGAAAGGAGGCGGCGGTTACAATGAGCTGATGTTCGAGGACAAGGCTGGTTCCGAACTGGTCAACTTCCAGGCGCAGAAAGACCACCACTTGTTGATCAAGCATGATCGCAACAAGACCGTGCAGCACGACCAGTCCGACCGCATCGATCACGACGCCAAGCACTCCGTCGGCCACAACCTTGATGAAGACGTCGGCAACAACAAAACGGTCAAGGTCGGAGTCAATCAGACCACCAACATCGGCAGCAACGACACCGAGACGGTGGGCGCCAACCGCTCGCTAACCGTCCAGGCGAACGAGACGATCCACGTCGTCGCCAATTCGACGGAAAACATCGACGCCAGTCATTCGCAGACGGTTGGTCTGGTACAGACCGTTACGGTGGGAGCGGCGCGTGTGGATAGGGTGGGAGCCGCTGAAGCCCGAACGGTCGGCGCCTCGCAGACGAACACGATCGGTGCGTCGCGATCGGTCACGGTTGGCACCACGCAGAGCCATGACATAGGGGCTTCCGATAGTTGGAATATTGGTGCCAGCCAGAGCGTTCAGGTGGGAGCGGACCAGAGCTTCGCGATAGCCAGCAGCCAGGTTTCTCAAATAGGCAAGGACCGCAACACCAAGATTGCCAACAATGACGTAACCGAGATTGGCGCGGCTCACGAGCTCAAGATCGCTAAAGGCAGCATGACCCGCGTCGGCGAGGATACGACCGTAAATGTGGGCAAAACGTTTCTGATTGAGGCAGGCGATTCGATAGCGCTTAAATGCGGGTCCGCGACGATCTCGATGAAGAAAGACGGGACTATCACCATCGAAGGCAAGGACATCTCCATCAAGGGGTCCGGCAAGATCAACGTGAAAGCCTCGAGCGACATCACAATGAAGGGTTCGGAGATAAAGCAGAACTGAGGGCGCGCCATGGCGGTGACAAAAGAACGGATCGATGGCGTTGTGATCGGCATTTTCTTGGGTTTCGGCGAGGAACTACCACTTGTGGTTTTTCCCGCCAATCCAATGGAAACTGCCGTTTCAGCGCGAAGCCTCACGGAATTGACTTCAGACATGGTCGGCGCCGAAGTGGCACTTCTCTTTCAGGACGGCGATCCAGGTCGGCCGCTGATTGTCGGGCGCATTGTTGACCCGGCGCGCAAGTCCAACGCACCGCACGTCGTTCGAGACGGAGAATGTGTGCGGATTAACGCGAACGAGCGAATTGAACTTCGCTGCGGCAAGGCCACGATCATCATGGAAAAAGACGGACGCATCACGATCCGCGGCACTTACGTGACGAGCCATGCCAGTGCTACGAACCGCGTTCGTGGGGCATCGGTGAACCTGAACTGATGCCCAAGGTTATCCTGCGCGAGATTGTGCGGCAGCACGCGGAAATGGCGGCGTTTCTTTGGACCGTCTATGACCACCATTTGCTGAATCCCGGCGAGAATCCCGACATGGACGAGGAGCGGTTCGAGCGCCTCGTTGATAGGTTGGATGCTCATCTCGATGGCCTTCGGATCGCAGGCGACGCGGGACGGGAAATTGCGGAGGCCCTCTACGCCGAGTATCCCGAACCCGGAGAAATGTTCGTCTTGCGCATGTTGATGGACGGCGCGCCGAAACGCATTGCCGAACTCGACCTTGTCAAGGTCCGGGCATATCTGTCGCAGAACGGCCGTTCATGACCACACCACCGTCCGAACTTGTCGGGGCGAGCGACCAACTGAGTGCTGTCAGATAAGTCGAAGGCCGTCATCGTAGACGAGTGTAAGCGTCTTCCATCTTCGGCCATCAAACCGCCACGCGGTGTCGATGCCGGCGACGTACAGGAACTCGCCATCAGTGCGGAGATCTGAAGCAATGCCGGTGTCTTCGAACGGCTGAAGCGAGTCGGCCGTTTCGATGTTGAGCCCGGCCTCGTCGCCCCAGTAGGCTTTGCCGTTGAAGCTTCGCACGGAGAGATATGTCATATCGGCGGCGGCGGTCATCTCGGTTACTTCATCATTGGCAATTCGAAGGCAGACGCTGTCATCGCCGGCAACCCTGATCTTGCCGTCCGGCGCGACGTCGATGCCACGCAGTCGATCGTGCCGATGAGTTTCCAGGGGCTGCCAGCCTGTTCCCACCAGACGGTGAAGAGTGCCCATCTCACCGCAGGCATAGATGCCATGCTTAGGATGCCCATGAATATCCAGGTATTCATTAGTTTGAAGGGGCGTGATCGACTGCCACTGCGAGCCAATCAAGCGATAAGCCACCCCGTCCGTTCCAACCGTGATCGGCCCCCCGGTATCCTCTGCCCAGACCTGCCTGAGGCTTTTGTCGCTGGCCTTATCACGCGTCCAAGTCGTACCGCCATATCTCCAGATCCAGGTGGTGGCTTCAAGTGCGAACAACTCGCCAGAAGGCGCGGCCGAGAGCGCCATGAGCCATTCAGAAGTCACAAGGGCCCCACGAGCTTTCTTGGGGTCGAAATTTTCGACGACAAAGATCACTGAGACAGTGGTGACGTAGTCGGCGTCGCTGAGCAGAAACAGGATCGCCACTTTGCCGCCGCTCAATGGCGCAATCTGCAGGCACTCGATGTCAGTATCCGGATCGGTTGCGAATCCCTCGAGGTCTTCCTTGTCCATCTTCATCCGCTTCATCCTCTTGCGTTTTTGTCGGCTAACAAGAAACCTTTGAGGGAGCGACATCTGCGGCTGTCACGACGACGGGCTCTCCTCCCGCTGTTTTTCTCAAGCGTTTTTTTGCGACTTGCACGAGTCGAGCCTGATCCTTCGCTTTGGGACATGTCGCGTGGCAGGCCTTCTTGTCCTTCACCTCCTTCTCGGATTTGTTCATGGCTTTCTTCATGTATTCCATATTGGCTGTCTTGAGGCACTCTGTGGCAGAGGCCTGCACGGCAGGCGGAATTTTCGGATCATCTAAATTCTTGACCGTGCTGTTCACGCATGTGTCTGCAAAATCGCCGAGCTTGCCGGAGGAATTGTTGCTCAGCCAGTTACGGGCATCCGCCGACTTTAAGTTGTGCGGAGTTTTGCGTTTCTTACCGACTACCTTTTTCCCGGGCGCGCCTGCGGCCTTTGCCTTGGCGGCTTCGCCTGCGAGCCATTTCGCCTTCATGCAAATACATGGCGCTTCGTTGTCGTCGTAGTCCTTGCAGCAGTCCAAGGTGAGGTCGCGCACGCCTTCGGCGGTGAAGAACTGGACCTCAACGGTATGCTCCTTTTCGTAGCCTTCCGGGCATTCCAGTTCCTTGTATGGTTTTATCTCGAGATCAGAGCATTTGAAGGTTGCCGGCGTGGCCGTAGCCACTTTGGGCATTGGAGGTCCGCCTGCGGTAGGGGAGGCGTGATCGTTGGACGAAATGTCAGTGAAACGGCTGATTGGCTCGCCATCCATCTTGACATCTCCGGACCAGGCATGGGCGTATTCCTTGCCTGTATTTACCGAGGTGATGATGTTCTTCTTGGGCGCGCAGCCAGCCTCGTTGCCGCTACATCTGGTGTAGTAGGATTTGTTTTTCTGCGTGACAGTCTTGCCCCCGATCTTGACTGTGCCGGTTCCGTTGTCTGTGTCACTGTCCATTCCAAACGTTGGATAGGGAACCGGAACTCCGGGCGGTGTTGCCGGAGTTTGTGGCGGCGTGAAGCAGACGTAAGGAAAGGCCGCGATAACTTGGTTGGCCTGCGCCTTGCAGGCAACCTCAAGGCCATTGGCGTAGACGGTCATGCCCTCGTCCCGTAAGCAAACACGGCGGCGCCGCACGCACCTGCGTCGGAGGACGCCTCGATGAGAACCGGATTGCCAGCGGCATATCCTTTGCCGGCTGCGGTCCACGCCATCCCGACCATAATTGGAACGGCTGCGGCGCCAATGTTGCCCAGAGATTCCGCGGGCGACCATAGGTCCTGGAAGTCATGGCGCCCTCGCAGCAGGCGGATCGAAGCGAGCGCCGTCTGTTTAAACCAGTATTGCTCGCCGATCAGGTCGGCGATGCGATAGCCGAGCCGGTTCATGTCAATCCCGGTTTCCCGGAACGCTGCATCGTAAGCAGCCACCATGCCATCGGCGCGCAACGGCAAATCTTGGTCGTTGTAAATAGAAGCGTTCTCGCGCGAAAGACCGAGACCGAACAATCTGAAACCGTTACCCTTCGGTCGGGTGCAGAGAATGGCCGCAGCAGCTTCGCCTGGAATGAAGCCGTTGGAATTATCCGCCGTCAGCAACCGTCCCTTGCCGAGGTAGTGAGAAATCGTTGGTCCGGTCAGATAGCTGTCGACACCTACAATCATGACATAGGGAGCTTCGCCAGATGCAATCAGTCTGCGCGCCTGATCGAACGCCACATGTCCGGAAGGACGACCATAAGCCGCGATGCGAGAGCGCAGATGAGGTTCGATTTCAACGATCTTGCTGATCAGGCGGAGCAGCGCGAGATTGTCCCTAACCGGGCGGCCGGGCCTATCCTCCTCTGGCAGGCAGAGGATGAGCGCCGCCTGCCCTCGCACTTGCGGATGGTTTTCGAAGGCTTCGGATATCGCTGCGGCTGCCAGATGAGCCATTCGTTTCTCGCCGATCCAGTTTCGTGGCAGCGGCACCGGCGCACCCGTAAGCCAACCCGCAGGTGAGCCAACGAAACGGGTTTCCTGGAAGCCATCGAGCCTAGCGCGCATTGCTGCGCATGCTGAGGGCGCGTCGAGGCCAACGGCCGTCACCATACCAACCGCAACAATCTCGACCGGCGAGATCATGCTTCCTCCTCCTCCGGCGCTGTGCCGTTGGCGCGGATGTAGGTGCGGCCTGTCGCTCGTGCCCTCAGCATTGCCGGCGTCGGCGGACCGACCCAGCACTCCGAGAAGTCGAGGATGGTCCGCTGGATCCGCTGTGAGGCGCGCCACACCAATGAGAAGCGGCGCCTCTCGGGGTCAAGGAGGAGGCTGTCTGGAAAAATATCGGCTTCGAAGGCCTTTTGGCTTCCTTTGAACAAGGTGATTGGCAATGCGGTTGCCGGCAGCCGAAAGCTTATCCGCCCATCCGGCGTGAGGTTCACCAGAGCCACCTCCTCGCCGCCTTTTGGATGGTCGATCTGCTGGTCCTCAGGCGCCATCTGGAAATAGCGTTCGTCGAAGTCCGGCGGCAGGAACGGAAAGATGTTCTTCGTCCAGTTGTCGTCATAGGTGCCGCCAAACTCGATGCGGCCAGGCCAGCCGCGACCCATCGGCCCGAAGCTCATCGGCTTGTAGTCGCCGAAGGGTGAGCGGATTTCTTCCCCGACGGCTTGGGTGTTTGGCAGTCGCAAGCCTGGGATGAGGCGCTGGTTCTTGGTGCGCGACCAGCCGGTGCCGACGGGGTTGTGTTTATGGCTGGCGGGGAGCTTGTCTACAGGGTCCAGCCGGTCGACACCGCCCCAGGCAACGTCATAGGAGATTGGTAATTTCAGGAAGGGCTGCGGCGCCGTCGAGGTGAACATTGGGCCGATCGACCGCCATTCGCGGTGCCCAACAACATCAAACATCTTTGACCAGTTGCCGACCTTGACGCCGACCCGCACGCGTTCTGCCGGCCGTCCCCCGGGTGCATAGGCAAAGCCATTGGCGACCACATCGCAGCGTGGTTTGCGGAAAGCAAAATCGGTTTCCCAGAGCGTCGCTGAATAGCCGGGCACGCCGGTTTGCGTGTCGGCCATGACCAGCGGAACCTGCACTGCCGATTTTTGAATCAGGTCACCAGGCTTCGCCGGAAAATCGAACGTGCCCTTCACCACAACGACGATCCATTCGTGGCCGGCCTTGTCCATCCCCATGGTGAACTGGTGCGGGTAGCCCATCTGATTCCAAATCTGCATCAGTTGGTCTTCCAACTGGCGGTCAGCATCTGTTCCAGGGTTGGCTGCGGCGTCTGAGGTTCGACGTCGAAAATGTCCGTCTGAGCGGTCCACATGACGAGGTCGTGGATGACATCGCCATGCTCCTCGATTAGCGGCACGGGCAAGGCCATCAGGGTGGCATCCAGCGCATCGGGCGCCAGCTCGCCCCGCTGCGCGGCGACTGCGGCAGTCTCGATGCCATCGAACCATTCGTCCATGTAGGCCAGTTTCAGCGGTGCTTCCGGCAGCCGAGCGACGACGCTGAGCGGGAACAGTCTGCCGACCCGATCGGCGCTCTGCAAAATGATGCCCATCGAGGCGCCGAAGGAGGCCGGGCCAGCCAGGAAGCGCAGCGCCGTGCTCTGGGGCCAGCTTTCCATCCCGAACATCGGCACGATATGCTGCGCGAGCCACCGGTCCCATACGCGCACGAAATCCGCCGGCAGTCGGCGCGTCACGAAATCGCCGGTAGCGGGCATCTTGCCGTATAAGCCGGGCAGGATCAGATCTGCGGCGGACATGTGAACTTCTTGAACATTTCGAGTGTGTATGGATTCTCGACGCTGGCGGCCTTGAGTTCGAAATCGGCCCACACGCCTTTCGTGCCGAGCCGCAGGCTGTAGACATCGGTGAGCTTGGTCGCGGCGAAGCGGCCGCCACGCAGCATTCTGAGCCACGCCCAGCTGCCGGTCTCGTTGAGCATCACTTCGGGCGAGCCGTCGACCGGCTGGAAGGCGAGCGAGATGACGCCGGTGCCATCCTTGCCGGGCCACGTCATCGGCTGCGGCCTGGTGGCGTTGTTATAGTAGACGAGATTCTGGCCATCGAGGTTGAGCGTGACCCGCGCCACGTTGGGTGAGAGGTCCTTGGGTTCCAGCGTGAAGTTCATCACCGGGCCGGTGCCGCCGGGAAACAGGTCGTCGCGGATATGCCTGGCCTGTTCGAACGCTGCGAGCGCCGCTGGGTCGAGGCCGAAATCGGCCCGCCATTTCCATGGCTCGCTGGCGGTGTCGACATAGTTGATCAGATGGTCGTTGATGAACGCGTCGATCATGCCGGTCGGGCCGAACAGACGCTGAAAGTCGCGCACATTGACGTCGACCGCGCTGTCGGCGCTGAATGGATAGCGGTTGTTTAGCGCCGCCTGGCAGAAGGGGAGTATGTCGGCCCGCCAGATGGCGTTGAGCTCGTTGGTTACGGCCTTCTGCGACAGGCCGCTGGTGTCGCCGGCAATACCGCTTAGCCAGTCGTTGATCGGCGAGGGCAGGATCTGCGCCTGCCTGGCGACCGCGCCTGTCAGTTCGGCAAGGCCGCCCTGCTTCTTGATCGCATCCTGCGGGTTCGGATTGGCGGTCACCGTCTGCAGCACATTCGACAGCGCCGTCAGGGCGACGACGGCGGCGTCGAGCGATGGCGGCTGGCCGTCGACCTGGGCGATGGTGCCTTTGAGCGGCGTGAAATGCTCGGCAACCAGGCTGCCGGTCATGTCCACCTGGCTGGCGGAGCCGGCGCGCGGCAGGAGCTTCGCGCCTGTGGTCACGACTTTGCCCAGCTTGCCGAGTTTGCTGAGCAGCTTCGAGCCGGTGTTGCCGGCCGCGCCACTTTTGCCATCGGCCGGCGCATCGTCGGAGCGGGTGAGGTCGGTCTCCTGCACCACTGCCGTCAACAGGCGCTTCAGCGCGGAGTCGGCGCTTGAAAGATCCTTGAGGTTCTCACTGGCGATGTTGAGATCGGTAAGCGGCGAAAGCCGCATGTCACGCAGGAAAGAGTCCCACTGCGCGATATAATCGTCGTAGTAGAGCTTCAAGATGTCCTGCGAGAGCGCCGAAACCGACGTCTCCGAATTCTCCGCGCAGCCGCCGGCAAACACCGCGCGGTCGAGGGCGGCCTGTCCCGCGACATCCTCGACCCGATCGAGGATCGCGGTGTGGAAGCCGGCATAGGTATAGCGGCCAGGAACACCGACGCGCAACGTCTTGTCGGAGCGGCGAGCGAACACTTTGGCGCCGTTCGGACCAGCGAAATTGGCTGGCACCCACTCCTTCACGGCTGTCACTTCCGGGTCGGCCAGGAGCTGCCTGTAGGCGCGCTCAGGCAGCGAAATCGTGCACACCGTCTTCAGCGCCTCGGCGACCAGCTCCTTGTCCGGGGCGATGTAGCTGTCGTCGACTGCCATGCGGCGGATAGCGGCGAGCTGGTGCTCTTCGGCGTCGGTGGTGGGGAAGGGCGGAGCCGGCGCGAATTGCGGCAGGCTGTTCACCCACCAGTTCTGGACGAAATCGGTGTCCATCTGCGACAGGCCGGTCATCATCCGGTAGGTCTTCAGCGCGCCAAGCATGAAGTCCGGATCGCGGATCTGCCGCCACATCGTGGCCTCGAGCAGGGCAACCATATGCGGCTCGAGCACGTTGCGCAGCGCATGGTCGTAGGTATCGGTCTGCGCGCGCACCAACTCCGCCGAAGCGGTCGGCCCGAGCAGGTTATGGACGGCGTCTGGTGAGGGCGTTCGAGCCGTCGCCACTGCGCCCATCGCCGCCAGCGCGCCATCCAAGGTCGGCTGCTCGACCGCGGCAGGCATGGCGGCGACCTCGGTCAGCGGCCGCTGCAGAGCTTCGAACTGGCGGGCCTGTTCGGCAATCGCATTGCGGTTGTCGAGGTAGGACCAGGTGAACAGCCCGCCGGCCAGCAAGGCGGCGAGCGCGCAGGCGGCGGCGGCGCCGCGCCAGATCCAGGCGCGGCGACGCTGCGCTAGTGGATCGAATGTGCCGAGGCCGGCTTCCTTGAAGATCACTTCGGTGAGAAGGTTCCTGAGGAAGAAGCTGCGCTTCTCGACACGCGCCGCCGGCAAGGCGCGGCGTGGCGGCAGCCCGAAGGAGGATGACAGCGCCGCGGTCAGCCGGTCGATCGGCGCGCCTTCCTGCGTCGCCGACGTGAGATAGAGGCCGCGCAGCCAGGCGGCCTCCTCGTAGCGGCTTTCGCCGAACATCGCCTCGATCAGCACCTGGATCGGCTCGGAGAGGCTGGCAAGCTGGGCCGGGAAACGGAAGATTTCGGCACGCTGGCCGAGCTTGTCCTCATTCTCCAGCCGCGGCACCAGCCGCCGCTCCAGTTCAGCAGCAAGCCTGGCAAGTTCCGTCTGGATCGTGCCGGCGTCGACACGGGCGTCGAGCGGGAAAGTCGTTCCCCAAACCTGCTCGCGCGCCGTCGTCGACAAGCCGCCGAAGAACGCTTCGAACCCTTTGATGAGGTCGGCCTTGGTCAGCATCAGGTAGACGGGCAGGCGGATCTCCAGTCGATCGTTCAGCTCCGCCAGCCGGCGGCGGATCTTGCGCCCATGCGCCTTGATCGCCTCGTCGCCCTCCGAGAGCGCATCGATCGACAGGGCGACGATGACGCCGTTGAGCGCGCGGCGACCCCGGTGCTTCTTCAAAAGGTCGAGGAAGCCCAGCCATTCCGCCGCGTCGACGTCCGGCTGGCTTTCCTGCTGGACGTAGCGGCCCGCGGTGTCGATCAGCACCGCGTTCTCCGAGAAAAACCAGTCGCAATTGCGCGTGCCGCCGACGCCCTGCAAATCATCGGTGAGGTCGATCGGGAAATTGAGGCCCGACTGCCGCAATGCCGTGGTCTTGCCCGTGGCCGGCGGTCCGACGATCACATACCAGGGCATCTCGCGCAGGAACTTGCGGCCGCCGAGCTTGCGCCGCTTGAGCTCGGCCATCACCTCGCCGAACTTGGCGCCGACCGCCGCGACGCTCTCCTCGCCGGGGGTTAGCTGCTTTTCCGCCACGGGCGCCGCGATTTCGGCGACGAACATGCGGTTGGCGCGGATTGCACGGCGCTGCGCGACGATCAGCCAGATCAACCACAGGATGATCAGCCCTGCGATCATGGCGATGCGCACATTGTCGGATTCGAACGGCGCGTAAGGACCGACCTGGACGATCGGGCCAAACACCCAGATCAAAAGCGAAAGCAGCGCAATGCCGATCAGCGTCCACAGGAATCGCGAGGTGATGACGGCCCAGAAGAAGCGCAGGATGAACATCTCAGAGCCTCTTCTCGACCAAGACCTCGACGCGCCGGTTGAGCGCGCGGCCCTCGCGCGTCGCGTTGTCGGCCACCGGATCGGTCTCGGCGCGGCCTTCGGAATGGATGTGCTCCTGTGGCACGCCAGCCTGAACCAGGAGGTCCGCTATGGTCTTGGCGCGCGCCTCCGAGAGCCGCTGGTTGCTCGCGAGCGGGTTGGACCGTTGCAGGCGCACATTGTCGGTATGGCCGATGATCGTGATGTTTCCGATCAGCTCCTGATTGGCGAGAATTACCTTGGCGATCGAGGCGATCAGCGGCTCATAGCCTTGGGACAACGTCGGTCGGGAGGACTGGAAGAGCTCGGGGTTGGAGGACTGGATGACCAGCTTGGCCAGCGAGACACTTTCGGTGCCGCTGAGCGCCCGCTTGAGTTTTTCCGGTGCTTCAGCCTGGAATTCCGGCAGCAGCGCGAAATCGACCGGCTGCGGTGCCTCGGGTTCAGGAGCATCCTGCTTGGGCGCGGCGCGGGTTACGTCGCCGCGCGAGGCCGGGGGCAGGGTGCGTACCAGCGCGGAGAGTTCAACCGCCTGGCTGCTCAAGCCCGTTGACAGACCGATATAGGCAGCGGCGGCGACGACAATTGCGGCAAGCGCCATTACCCAGATCGGCACGATGAAGCGCTGCGGCTCGTCGGAGGCGATCACGCCTTTCCACTGCGGCGACAGCGGGGCGTCTTCGGCGTCGGCGTCGCGCAGGAAGCGTGCCGCGGCGACGCGCACGGCGTTGAGCGAGCGGTCGCCGGCGCGGCCGGGCACCCGATACTTGCCGCGGAAGCCGAGCGCCAGACAGTAATACTGAAGCTCCAGCATTTCGCGGTCGCGGCTCGGATGGCGCTCCAGCTCGTCAAGCCGGGTGAAAAACTGGGTGCCGGCGTCGACGTCGCCGCGCAGCATGACCACCAGCGGCTGGCGCGGCCAGGCGCTGGCGCCGCCCCATGGCGTGTTGAGTGCCAGGTCGTCGAGCAACGCCGCCACGGCCCATGCCGCCTGGTCGGCGCGCTCCAGCGAGGAGCCCGCAGCCATCACGGCATCGCGCGCCTGAACCAACTCGTCAAGCAGGCGTGTGCGCATTGCTTCCGGGTTCTCTGGCGCCAGCGCGTTTTCGAGCTCGGGCGCGAATTCGAGTAGTGGCGCGAAGCTGTTGATGAGCGGGTTGGAATGAGCGCGCGCGCTTTTGACCGGCGCGCCCGGCGCCAGCGGCGCCATCGGCCGGGGTGCAGCGCCCGTCAGCCGGATGCGTGTGCGCTCGCGATCCTCCGACAGTCCGAAAGGATCATCCCGGCTCATGGCCTCACCTGTTCACCGAATAGCAGTCGACCTGCGGCTCGCTCTCGAGGACACCGGAAACGCCGATGACGAAGCCGGGGGCGTCGAGCAGCGAGGCCCAATGCTCGCTCTTCTGGTCCAGCTCCAGGCACAGCCGGTCGCCGTCATAGGGGATCTCGCGCGGCTGCGAATGGAGCGGTTTGAGCGGAATGCCGGGCAGGCGCGACTTCCACAGCCCTTCGAACTGATCTGCGGCGCCGACTGTCGCCTGGTTGACGAAGATCTTGCGCAGCGCGTCTTCCGAAAGGTCCGATCCGACACGGATGACGATGCGGCTGGCGACGAGGAGCTTGGGGTTGTCGATGCGCACTTTCCAGACATTGGTCGCGTGCCGCATGACCGGCAGCGCGCGCGATTTCGGCTCGATGTAACGCAGGCTGAGGATGAGCGAACGCAAGGCGTCGGCCAATGCCATATAAGCGGGGCCGGGGGCCATGTGGTCGTAGGCCGGCAATTCGCCGAGCCGCCGCGAGCTCGAGCCGTAGGTTGCCATCTCGCCGGCGAGTCCGGCAAGTTCGAGATAGAGTTCCGCCGGATGAAAGACATCCTGAGCAAGCATATGGGCAAGCCGCGGGCGAGCGGCATTGGCTAGGTGCAGCATCAAAAGGTCTTCGACGCTGCGGCCTGGGCCGCCCATCACCATCTTGCCATGGGCTTCGGCGATTTGGTCGAGCCCGGTGACGACCTCCTGCAGCAATTGCCGGTACCAATGGACTGCGCCGGTGATCAGCGTCGGCGGCAGGAACGTCTCGTCGAGCGAGATGCCGCCGTCGGCGCGCAGACCTTTTATGTCGGCGATCGGCAAGGCGGTATAGCCGCCGACCGATTTGCCGGGCGCAAGCATGGCCGCTTGCGGCCGGGCGATCTCGATCTCTTCGGGATCGGCGCCGCTCTGGACGGCGTCGCGCACCGAGACGATCTTGCCGTGATAGCGCGCGCCTGTCGAAGTCGCATGCGCCGGATCGAAACCGACACCGCCGGGCGGCTCGAGCGGCAGCGCCACCAGCACCGGTCCCGCGCCGGTGTCGGCCGTCACCGGCAGCGGCTTCGGCGCGTCCATCAGCTCCGGGATGGAGAAAGGCGTGCCGTCCGGGAAAATGCCCCGGGCGGACACGATCGAGACCTGCCCGGCATCGAGCAGCGACTGGTCGAGCGTCAGATGCTGGAAGCCGAAAGTATGGAGCTGGCCGGCCTGCAAGGCGCCGCGCACCATCCCCTCGAAGAACCGGTCCTGCTGCTGGAAGTGCTGGGTCCTGAGAAACAGGCCCTCCGACCACAGCACCCTGTTTGCATCGCTCATGCCGTTACTCTCTGCACGGAACCACCTGCTGTCGATTGGGTCAGGAGCATGATCTTTTCCAAAAACCGGTTCCCACTTTTTGGGATCATGCTCTAAGCGGAAATGCCGCCCTTGCCGAGGCTGACGTTGATGGTGAATTTCGACCCCGGCGAAACCGACTTGGCCGTGCGCCAGTTGCGTCCGCCAGGTTCGCGGATCAGCGCCACGAAGCCGAGCGCGGTCGCATTCGGTTCGACCGTGATGGTCTTGGCCGCCGTCTTGCCCGGCGCGACTGAGATCGTATCCGAACCGACAAGGTCCGCCCCGAGTGCCGAGCCGGCATCACCCTGCAGCGCGAAATAGTCGGCCGAATTGAACTTGCCGGTGCTGGCAAGCCGCATCACCAGCACGGTCACCGGCCGATCGCCGCCGCCCGGACCCGGATTCATGCCGGCGCCACCGGTCACGTTGACCGAGATGACCGAAGGTTTCGGCGGGCCGCTCTGGCAAGCCGCCAGCAACCCCGTTGCGCCGATGGCAACAATGAATTCGCGTCTGTCGATCATATCCCTACTCCTCTTCATATGCATCCCTGAAATCTGCGCCGATCTCGCCCAGGAAGCTCGATTCCGCGCTCTGGGCGATGTCGCGATGGCGTTTCTGGTAGAGCTCCCACAGCTTGGCATTGCGTCCGCCGGACAGCAGGTTGCCGATCGCGGAATTGGATTTGAGCTCTTCCTCGATCGCGGCCGGATCAAAGCGGTCGATCATGCGCCGCAGCGCTGCCTGCACGCCGCGCCACGCGCGTACGTGATGCTGCGCAAGGTCCTTCACCGCGTCGCCGATCGCTGCCTCGCCGGACAGGAACCCCGGGCTGCGTTCCGCAATGATGGTGACGATGACATCCTCGACCGTCGGCAGGAATTTGAGCGGGTTGACCTCGGAGGCGCCGACCATCGTCTGGGCGACGCGCGCGCTTCCCTTCTCCTCGGCGCGCTTGCGCAGGAGTTGGATCAGGCCATCGAGCATCAGCCTGTATTCCCGTCCGAACTTTTCCATTTCGGCGATCGCATCGCGCCCGGGAAAATCGGCTTCTTCGACGCCCATGCCGCGCAGGAACGCGGCGCGCAGCGCCATGTTGCTGGGCGCCGGTTGCGTCGGACGCGATGGCTTGGGCACCTTGGGCGCGGGCGCGGGGCGCGATGGCGGAGCAGGGCGATCGGCCACCTGCAGCGGTATCTCCCATGGCCGAGCGGCTTGCGGCTTTTCGGCGGGACGCCCGACACGACTAACTGGATCGGTGCTGTTGCCGGAAGCGGACGTCGCTGCTGGCGCGAAGCTGAAATCGTCATCGAAGCCGGACGGTTTCGGCGCGGGCTCGGCCGTATCGTTGCGCGACGGCATCTCGCCGAACCCGAACGGATCCGACCGGCCAGCGGCGGGCTCTTCGTTCGAGGCCGGCGTCGCCACGGGATCGAGGCTGAATGGATCGTCGAAGGCCGGTGAGCTGCGCTGGCTCGAAGCGCGATCGTAAGCGCCGGCCACAGGCTGCTCGAACGGATTGGGCAGCCCGGCCGGGCGCGGCCGCTGCGGCTCTTCCTCGGCCTTGGCCGAGAAGAAGTCGTCGTCGTCAATGCTGGCGGGCGTTCTTGGCTGTGGCGATGACCATGCCGGCGTCGAATGGTTGGCGATCGGCGCCTGACCGACCGAAGTGTGGCCAGCGCTTGGCTGGACCTCGACATGGAGCACATAGTCGCCCATGCGCAGCCGCATGCCGTTTTGCAGGCGCGTCGACCTGCCAGTCCCCAGAGGGCTGTCGGAGTCGTCGATGAACAATCCGCTGCTCGACGTGTCGGTGACGTAATAGCCGTCGCGGCCGCCGCTGATCTTGCAGTGCGCCCGCGAGACGAACATGTCCGGATCGTCGATCTGCCAGCCGGCATCGGCGCTGCGCCCGATCACCAGTTCGCCCTCGTCGAGCCGGCTCTGCCGGACCACTTGCGAGCGGGGGCCTTGTTCCAGGGTCAGCAGCAGGCTCATGCGGCCGCCTCCGCCATTTCGGGCCGCCAGCCGACGATGGTGTGCAATCTGAGATCGTCGGCGTCACCCCTGTCGGCGGGCCGTTCCAGCCAGGCCGTCCGGCCAAGCTGGACGGTCCCGACCCGTGGCGGCGGCACGTCATCGCGCGCCAGCACGATGCGCAAATCGACATCGAGCGCCTCGCCGATCATGTCACGCACTGCCTTTTTGAACAGGCCTAGACGCCGTTCGCCGGGCAGGAACGACTTGAATTCGTCGAGGCTCAGCGGACCGACGCGCAATTCGATCCTGCTCTGGCGGCTGAACACCCGCGGCCCAATGGTCGCGCCGCGTCCGAGCCCGGCATAGGCCTTGCCGAGACGCGTCTGCAGTGCCGTCGGTATGGTGATCCAAGCGGCAACGAACTCCTTGATCCGCACCGGCACCTTGAAGGCGGTGGCGAGAAAGAGCGTCAGCCGCTCCACGCCGTCGACCTGGTTGACCAGCGATCCAGCCTGTCGCAGTCGCACAGTGTCGAGATCGGGATCCTGGGTGCCGGGGAGGCCGATCCCCGACATTGCCTCCAGCATGGCGCGAATGCGCCCTCCGACGGAACGCTCGACCTGCACCGCTGGATGCGCGTCGGCCCAGGCGCGGTAGTAAAGCGCTATCATGCGGTGCTGCAGGATGTTGACGAAATCGACGAAGGTCGTGTCGCTGGTCTGCTCGGCATCAGCCCCGGTGAACCAGCGCTGCGACAGCCGGTCGAGCACCCAGCGCGTCAGATGCAATGGCATTGGTCCTTCCGGTCCAAGCAGCCCGAGATTGGCGACGGTCACCCGCGCCAGGGTCTTGTCCCCGGCGTCCTGGAGCTTGACGACGTCCCGGGCCGAAAAGCTCAGATGCACATGCTGGCCAAGTCTCGCCGGCTCGCGGTCGGCCGTCCCGGAATGGCCGAACAATCCGCCGCGCTGCTCCAGGCGTCGCAGCAACTCGAAAAAGTCGAAGCTCTCCGACAACGTTTCGGCCGCGATCCTTGCGGGCTCCGCTAGATCAGGTAGCGATTGCCGGGCGTCATCGGCCATGGCACATCCTCCTGCTTCTGCAGCAATCGTGTACGGGTCCGCACAAATCCGTTTATCCCCGCATGTCGGGCGAACAGTCGCGAAAGCAGGGCCGAAAGCAGCAACGAGCTTTGACCCGCCAGCACGGACTGGTCGATATGCAGTGTGATCTCGGTGCCGCGTCCGAAACACATTGGCCCGTCGATCCGGAGTCTCTCGATCACCGGGTGCGAATCGATGCGCACGATCGAATGCACGTTGCGGGCAAGGCCCGGATCGCCCCGATCGGCATAAAGGTCGAGCAAGGCATGCAGCGGATCGACACCACGGCCTTCCTTGGCAAGGCTGAGGAAGTTGAGCGAGAGCTGGGCGACCAGCCGCCAGGCAAGATTGTCGGCGCGCGATTCACCTTCAGCGCCGGCCGGCAGGGATGCCGGGATGGCCGGCTGCGGCGGCCGCAATGCCCCAAGCAAGCGGACCGCTTCGACCGGATCGGCCGTTTCCAGCGTAAGCGTCGGCGTGTCGTCCAGGATCGGCAGGTCGCGATTGGTGCAAAGCGCGACGATGCCGAGACGCTTGAGCAGCCGGTTTGGCACGCTTCCTGGCGGGCGCGAGACGGCGATAAAGACATCGTCGCCCGTATAGGAGGTGCGGGTCAGGCCGTCGCGCCGCTCGTCCTCGGTGGGCCGGCGCGGACGTCGCTCGGTCGAATAGACCCAGCCGCTGCCGCGGTTCTGCCCGAGGCTAAACAATTCGGGAATGGTCGCCTCGCTGCTCTCTGCGTCGGCATCCTCGACCTGGGTGACCCGGAAAATTTCGAAATCCCGCGCCCGGGTGCGGTCGGCGTGCAGCACCTGACGCGTTTTGCGCGGATCGATCTCAATGTCGTTGCATTCGCGTTCGAAGAGATTGATGACCGGCGTCACGAAGAGCTCGAAATCGGCAGCCGTCACATCGGCGAGTTCAGGCACCGCACGCCGGAACAGGAAGATGATCTCGATCGCCGCCTCGCACGTGCGCACCACCGGCTGCAGCCCCGCAACCCGTACATAATGGAAGCGCTCCGGGATCATGAAATATTCGCGCAGCAGCCGATATCCCTCGAAGGTGGGACGGGTGCGAGGCATCAGCGCTTCGTCGTCGCGAATGCCCACCATGTCGGGCTCGGGCAACATCGACAGTGGCTTAGTCTTGCCTTGCGCCCTCGCACCGACGGCCGAGCAGGCGCCGAAGATTGCATCGAAAAGCACCGGCGCCTTGGCACGCCCGGCGAAATAAAGGTCGAGACGGTCGAGCGACAGGTCGCTCAGCTTGCCTTTTCCTGTCCGGGCGAGGCTCACGCGAAGCGCCGCCTCGCCGCGCACCTCGCCGATCGGCGCGATTCCGGCGGCGGCGAGCGCGCTGCGATCCTGGAAATAGCTGACCGCGGTGATGGCGATCGGCCACAGCGTGACCTCCTGCGCGGTGGTGAAGGTGGAGCGCGTCGAAAGCCCTGGATGCAGGCCGGAGACCAGTCGTGCGCCGCGCGCGATGGCGTGCCCAGCGATCATCGAGTGCACTTGCTGGCCGGGTTTCAGCACGGCCATCGCCGTCGCCGGCGCCGGCGCCACCAGATCGGGGTAAAGCACATCGAGCACGGCGCGCGAGAAGCGCGAGCGCTCTGCGTCGACCTTCAGACGGGTGCGCGCGGCCAGGAAGGCGACGCCGTCAAGCAGCCGTTCCACATAAGGGTCGGGACATGGGACCGTGTCGAGGGAGAGATTACGGGCAACCGCCGGATGCATGTCTGCGAATTCCGCCGCCAGCGCTCGGATATGGGTCAGTTCTTCTTCGTAATACTCCACAAAGACCCGATCCATCTCAGGTCTCCCGGAATTCGGTTCGTGCCAGGCCGTTGTCGAGATTGATTGTGGTGCGCAGCCGCATGCGCTCCGGTGTCGGTGCCATGATCAGCACCGCGTCGATCTCGATCTTGAGGCCGACGTTTTTGTCGCCGAGCGAAACGTTGACGATCGTGGCGCTCTCCTTCAGGCGCGGCTCGAAGGTGGCAAGCACCGCGCGGATTTCACGTGCCAGCGCATCGCGGTCGAAATCCCGCGACGAGCGGCCGGAAAAAGACGGCACGCCGAAATTGACCACGCTGCGACGCACCTGCGGAAAATCCGCGAGCGAGGGCAGTTCGTCCAGGGGCTGTTCGTGTTCGGCGTCGGAGAGCATCGGTACGGATTCGAAACGCTCGGTGTTGAACAGGGCCTCGATATCGCGCCGCACGGCCTCTCTCAACACGCGTGCCGAAACGACCACGCCGCGGCCTTCGATCTCGGCGCGGTGCTCTGTCTGGAAGACCAGTCGGTGTAGGCGCCGTTTCTGCTCGGATGTGATTTCGGCGTCGGCATCGATGGCGCGCGCAGTGCCGGCAAGTAGAGCCTCGACGCGCTCGGCGCCGAGTTCTTCATCCAAGAGACGGCGCAGCCCATCGATCTCCGACGTCAGCCCTGGCAAGTCGTTGACGAGGCGGTCCCACAGGGACGGCTGAACCGCCTCGCGCCTTGCCCGCGAACTGCCGGCAAGCTGCGCTCTCGCGCCAGGCCGCTTGGTCTCACTTGCCGACATAGACATCCATTTCGATCTCGTCGTCCTTGTCGTAGACGAACTTGATCTTCTTGTAGGCGAAGCTGACTTCTTCCTCGATGAGGTCCGCCTCGTCGGCGGCCTGCCGCATATCGTACTCCATGATCGAGGCGTCGGTGAGCGTCACGACCAGATAGTCGCTGGTCTCGCCGTCAATCGTGCGGCGTGCCGAAAACACCACCTCGTCGAGCGCCTTGTTCTCGAATAGCGCCTTCTTCAGATATGGCGACGACTTGTCGTAGTGCTTGAAGAATTTGATCATTCCCATCGACACACGGCCGCGTCGCGAAAGCGAATTCGGATCATAGGGCGCCATGATCTTGTAATCGATGCCATGCACTTCAATCTCGTCTTCGTGGCCGTCGCGCTTGCTCGGGCCCTTGATGTCGGGAACTTTCAAAAAACCATCAATCTTCATTGAAGGTGCATCGCTTCTCTCTGTGGTCGGCATTGTCTTTCTCCACCGCTTTCAAACCAAACAAGATGACTTCGCTGCGCTTCAGCCCTTCACTGACGGCAGTTCCGACACCAACCGCAGGGAGGCGTTGATGCCTTCCAACTGGTAATGCGGACGCAGATAGAAACGGGCGTTGTAGTAGCCGGGTCTCCCTTCGACGCTGTCGACCTGAACCTCGGCTGCGGCAAGCGGACGCTTGGCCCGCGCCTTGTCGTCGGCAAAGGCTGGATTGGCCAGCACGTATCGGTTGATCCATTCGGTCAACCATATTTCCATATCGGTGCGCTCCTTGAACGAGCCGATCTTGTCGCGTGCGATCGCCTTGAGGTAATGCGCGAAGCGCGAGACCGGGAAGAGGTAAGGCAGGTTGGCGCTCAGTCGTTCGTTCGACTGGGCGTCGGGGTCGACCAGGCGCCCAGCACGAGTCTCGTCGTCCTGAAGCGAGTGCGCGCCTATGAAGGCTGCGAGATCGGTGTTCTTGCGGTGCAAGATCGGCATCAGACCGAGCTTTGCCAGTTCCGCCTCGCGCCGGTCGTCGATGGCGACCTCGGTCGGGCATTTCATCGCGATTGACCCGTCATCGGTCGGGAAAGCGTGCACCGGGAGATTGAGCACCGTGCCACCATTCTCGACGCCGCGGATCTGCGTTCCCCAGCCATAGAGCTTGTGGCTGCGGTTGATATTGACGCCCATCGGGAACGCAGCGTTCATCCAGACATATTTGTTGTGGTCGCCGCCCACCTCTTCCTCGAAGGTGAAGCCCTTCACCGGAACGGTTTCCGAGCCGTAGGGCAGGCGTGCCAGCACCCGCGGCATGGTGAGCCCAATATAGCGGGCGTCCTCGCTCTCGCGCAGCGACTGCCATGAGGCATAGGCCGGGTTGTTGACGATCATCTGCAGGTCTTGCGGGTTCGGCAGTTCCTGCCAACTGTCCATGCGGAACAGTCGCGGCGAGGCGGCCGCGATGAACGGCGTGTGCGCCGAGGCACAGACACCCGAGATGTTGCGCAGCAGGCCGACATCGCGCGGGTGGTTAGAGAACTCGTAGGCGCCGATGATGCAGCCGATCGGCTCGCCGCCCAGCATCGAATACTCGTCGGTATAGACTTTCTTGAAGACCGGACTCTGGTCCCACATCTGGCCTTCATAGTCTTCCAGCGTGTCGGCCAACTGCTCCTTGGAGATGTTCATCACCCGGATCTTGAGCTTGGCATCCGTCTCGGTGTTGTTGATGAGGTACCAAAGGCCTCGCCAAGTGCCTTCCATCTCCCGCACTTCGGGGGCATGCAGGATCTCGTTGACCTGCGTCGTCAGCATCTTGTCGATGCCTGCGATCAGCGATTTGATGGACTTGATCGCGTTGGACGATATGGTCGTCGTCTCCGATCGGGACTGTGCGGCCAGCGCCAGGTTGCGCACCAACTGCTGCAGCTTCTCGGTGTCGTCCTTCCTGACCTTGAAATCCTTTTCAAGGAGCCCGCTGAATTCGCCAAGATCGATGGCTTCCGCCTCGGCGGGTGCGGCTGCGGTTTTTTGCTGTTCGGCCATGACTTACTCCTCGCCCTTGCCCTCAGAGATCGCCTGGCTGGCGATCTTGCTCAGCAGCGGTTCGTTGTTGAGAAGCTGCGCAATGCGCTTTTCAGCGTCGACGCGGCCATCCATGAAGCCCAGCAATTCCTCGAGTTGACGCCGCATCTTGAGGATCTCGGCCAGTTGCGGCACCTGCTCGGCGATCTTGTCGGGCGCGAAATCTCCCATTTTGGAGAAGGTGAGATCGATTGCCAATTCCTCGTCCCGCTCGGCACCTTCCACTTGCGGCAACGTGTTCTTCACGCGCGCTTTCACGCGCGGTCCCATCGCCTCCATGAATTTGGGGAAGCGATTGCCGTCGGTTTCGACGAAATTGCGATCCAGGACCGACTTTGACGCTTCCTTGGTCTGCGAGGCGCCGGAAAGATCGGCCATGACAGCCATGACGAACGGCAATTCGATGGTCGTTGGGCTGCCGTAGGTTTCGACGTCATAGGCGATCTGCACGCGCGGGGCGCGGTTTCTTTCGATGACCTTGGCTTTGCTCTCTGCTGGCATGATTGTTACCTTTCATCCTTCTGGGCCGGCTTCTTGGGATCGGAAACACCGGCAAGCAGCCGGAATTCCTTCAGCCCCGACGGGGCGAGATCTTCCATCAGTTCCACGAAATCCATGTGCACCATCCGCCGCACGCGCCGGGCGAGGTGCGGGATCGGGCTGGACGGCTCGGTGCGGTCGTAGAATTCAACCACGAGATCAAGGCACTTGACGACCTCGTCGCGCGAGTTGATCCGGTCAGGCAGGCCGGTGCTGACTTGCAGAGTGTCTGCCGCACTGGCCATCGTCTCGGCTCCATGTCCGTTTCGAGGGGGCGTCGATGCCGGTTGGGACGGCTGCATGGCAGGCTTTGCCGTACCGTTGGCGACGGCGGCGCTGGAATTCCACTCCAGCGTCGTCAGCAGGCGCTGCAGGAACTTCTTCAAATCCGGGACCGCCGCGCCATTACCGTCGATGCGCGCATTGAGCGCGGTATCCACCGCCTCCAGTGCCGTTATCGCGGCGCGCGCATCGCTCAAAACTGTGGTGATAGCGTCTGCGGCCTGATCGATCTGCGCCGCGCACCCGGTGCGCACCCGGTTCAGCATCTGGTTGTGCGCGGCCGTTAGCGCCGCTCTCTCGGTGGTTCCCAGGCCGGAGGCAGCTTCTTGGAGCATTACGCGCTCGTCGAGCGCTGCCTGTTCCAGGTCTCGCCCGCTGATCGGGCCGATCGCGCGTGGTGAGAAGAAGACGGTCTGCCTCAGGTTCGCCAGCAGGCCTTCCTGGCTGTTTTGGAGGTCAAGCAGCGCATTGATGCGTCGCAGCGCCGCGTCGCGCGGCGTGGCACTCGTCCGCAGAGCCGGATGCATTGTATCCCAATACTGGTCGAAAGTCTTTGCGATCAGGGTCAGGCCCTGGGCGAGGCCCGCGAGCCTCTCTTCATTGGCCAGCGCGCGCGCGACGATGACCAGAAGGCGCAAATCCCGGCCGCGTGAGCGCAATTCTTCCGCCTTCTGGAGGATGGCCGCCCAGTCGACCGAGATGGTTGACTGCGAAGCCTTGTTACCGCCGTCGTGGACGACCTTGATCTGGGCTTCCGTCAGCCGCTCCAGCTCGTGAAAAGCCGGGTCGTTGCGCAAATCCGCTCCCGACGGATTCGCACCGTCCAGAGGATTCAGCCAGAGTGCGAGATCAATCACACGTACCCCCAGCAAGCGGCCCCGGGGCCTCCTATGTGACGTTACGTTATCATCCGTCCCATGCCACGACAATTGAGCACATGCTCGAAAACTAACAGAAGCTGAATGCTCGGTTATCTTCCGACGAAACCCATCGGGCTATCGGCGGACCAGGTATGTGCAATGGCTCGCGTATTTCGGATCGCAGTGCGGGGTAGTTTGCTAGGCTTGTGTAACCACAAGGTGCCGCCCGGACAGGGTCAGAAGGACCAGCTCGTCACATGGCTTTGTCAAGCAGCTGCTTCTGTGGCAGGGTAAGGTCAGCAGATTTCGGGGGCAGGTCCAAATGGAACAGCGCCGGTCGTCGCGGAGTGTCAAGCGCAAGGAACTCGTTGCGAAGCTCAATCCCACGGGGGTGCGCGCCTTCAAGGCCGCCGCGGACACGGCCAAGCTGCGCGGCAACCCCTATGTCGAGCTCGTCCATTTCGTCCAGCAATTGGTGCTGTCCGAGCGCTCGGATGTGCAGATGATTGTCGCTGATGCCGGGCTGGATGTCAGCCGGCTGACGGCTGATATGACGCGTGCCGTCGACAAGCTGCCCTACGGCGCGACGTCGGTGGAGGAATTCTCCGATCACATCTTCCACGCCATACAGGAAGGCTGGAACCTGGCGACACTGGAATTCGGGGTCGAGGAGGTGCGCAGCGCGCATATTCTTCTCGCCTGCCTGAAGACACCGGTGCTGGAAGGGCTGGTTTCGAAGATTAGCGCCGAATTCGACAAGATCGATGCGGATGGGGTTATTGCCCGCTTCGCCGATGTCATTGAGGGCTCGCTCGAAGCCGGCTCACCGCCCGCGGCAGCTGCCGCCGAAACACCGATGAAACGCGGCCCGGGCGGCGATTCGGCGCTCGCCAAATACGCCACCGACCTCACCCAGCGCGCCCGTGAGGGCAAGATCGATCCGGTTGTCGGCCGCGATGCGGAGATCCGCCAGATCGTCGACATCCTGATGCGGCGCCGGCAAAACAATCCGATCCTGACGGGCGAGGCGGGTGTCGGCAAGACGGCGGTCGTCGAGGGCTTCGCCTTGCGCATCGCCCAGGGCGACGTGCCGCCGCCGCTTCAGAATGTCAGCGTACGCATGCTCGATGTCGGGCTGATGCAGGCGGGCGCCAGCGTCAAGGGCGAGTTCGAAAAGCGGCTAAAGGCTGTCATCGAAGAGGTCCAGGACTCAGAGACACCGATCATCCTGTTCATCGACGAGGCGCACACACTGATCGGCGCGGGTGGTGCGGCGGGAACCGGCGATGCAGCCAATCTGCTGAAGCCCGCGCTCGCACGCGGCGAGCTTCGCACCATCGCCGCCACGACATGGGCCGAATACAAGCAGCACATCGAGAAGGATCCGGCACTGACCCGCCGGTTCCAGGTCGTCAAGATCGACGAGCCTTCCGAAGCGGTGGCCGTACTGATGTTGCGCGGTGTCGCCGGCGTTCTTGAGCAGCACCACCAGGTGCAGATCCTTGACGAGGCGATCGAGGCGTCGGTTTCCCTTTCGCACCGCTACATCCCGGCCAGGCAACTGCCCGACAAGGCGGTCAGCCTGCTCGAC
This sequence comes from Mesorhizobium sp. Cs1299R1N3, assembly GCF_037179625.1. Taxonomy (NCBI): domain Bacteria; kingdom Pseudomonadati; phylum Pseudomonadota; class Alphaproteobacteria; order Hyphomicrobiales; family Phyllobacteriaceae; genus Mesorhizobium; species Mesorhizobium sp. Cs1299R1N3. The sequence continues at coordinate 129,957 of NZ_JAPYKQ010000011.1, forward strand.
ACCGCCTGCGCCCGCGTTGCCATCTCGCAGCACGCGACGCCTGCCGAGGTCGAGGATATCCTGCGCCGTCGCCAGGCGCTCGAGGTCGAGAAGGGCATCATTTGCCGCGAGGCAGCGATCGGCATCGAAGTGACCGACAGACAGGCTCGCGTGGAGGCCGGGTTGGCGGAAACCGAGACTTCGCTTGCGGCAGCGCAAGCACGCTGGGATCGCGAAAGGGCGCTTGTGACCGCGATTCTTGACCTACGTGGCAAACTCCGTGGCGAGGGCATGCCCCTTGACGCGGAGGAGGGCGAGGAAGCCGCGGCCGAAGCAGTCGACGCGCCAGGGGGCGAGGCGCACAGGACACAGGCCGTTGGCGCCCACGAGCCTGCTCCTGCGCACGATTCTGCAGGTGATCTGGCCCGACTGCGCGAATTGACGGCCGAACTTGCCGCCGCGCAGGGCGAGACGCCGTTGATCCTGCCGTCGGTCGACCGCAATGCCGTGGCGGCCGTCGTCCAGGACTGGACCGGTATTCCGACGGGACGGATGCTATCTAGCCAGACCGAGAAGGCGCTCAAGCTCGCCGCCACTTTATCCGAGCGCGTCGTCGGTCAGGATCATGCGATGGAGATGATTGCGCGACGCGTGCAGACCAGCCGCGCCGGCCTTGGCGCGCCCGAAAAGCCAGTCGGCGTGTTCCTGCTTTGCGGCCCCTCCGGCGTCGGCAAGACCGAGACGGCCCTGGCACTGGCCGAGACTCTCTATGGCGGAGAGCAGAACCTGATTTCGATCAACATGTCCGAATTCCAGGAGGCGCACACGGTTTCGACGCTGAAGGGCGCGCCGCCCGGTTACGTCGGCTATGGCAAAGGCGGCATCCTGACCGAGGCCGTGCGGCGCAAGCCCTATTCGGTGATCCTGCTCGACGAGGTCGAGAAGGCGCATCCGGACGTGCACGAGATTTTCTTCCAGGTCTTCGACAAGGGCATGATGGACGACAGCGAGGGCCGCCGGATCGACTTCAAGAACACTCTGATCCTGCTCACCTCGAATGTCGGCTCCGAGGTCATCATGGACCGCACGAGGAACGGCACCTTGCGCACCGGCCTCGACGATCTGGACACCGCCTTGCGCGGTCCGCTGCTGAAAGTGTTCCCTGCCGCTTTCCTCGGCCGCGTGGTGACAATCCCTTATTACCCGCTCTCGGACGCAATGATCGAGGCCATCACCGCACACCAGTTCGCCAAGATCGCGCGGCGTCTCAAAACAACCAACGAAGCCGAGCTGGTGATCGGCGAGGGTGTCATGGATATGGTCAAGGCGCGCTGCACCGAGATCGAATCCGGCGGGCGCATGATCGACGCCATACTTACCAACACGCTGCTGCCGGAACTCAGCCGCGGCGTGCTCAATCGCACGCTCGAGGGCAAGAAGATGACGAAAGTTATCGTAAGTGCCTCGGCGAACGGATTTACCTACTCTTTCGAATAAAGCCCGGTCGGGATTGGCCGTCACGCATTCGCGCGCCACAAAGCGCGTTACGATGGCTGGACGCGGAATGGCTGCTTTCCTGCACCAGTACCCCGCGGCGTGACCGAGTTCACAATCGAGGAACCAGGTTTGCTTAGTGTCGCGGCCTTGGCGCGGAGAGTGGACTTGCCGCGTTCCTGGGTTGTGAACTCCGAGCCGCGATGGCTCGCCGGCGCCATGCAAGCGCGCCGGGGCCTAAAGAGAGCAGGACCTTGAAGGGCAGATTTGTAGTTTGGTTTGAAGTTTTGGCTCACCACTGAAATCGATCGAACACGGTGGGGATCATCGCGCTAGGCAGCGCGATTCGCCAGCACTGCGTGAAGAGCCTCGGGCTTAAGGTGCGTGTAACGTTTCAGCATTTTCCAGTCCTTGTGCCCCGTTACCAGAGCTACCTGTTCAATTGTGAATCCGGCCTCGAAAAGACGGCTCGTGCCTTCATGACGCAAGTCATGAAAATGAAGGTCGTGGATATCCAGGTCAGCGCATCCTCGACGAAACGCGGTGCCAACTGACCTGTGATTGAACGGAAAAATTCGATCATCATCATTGCTGCGCTTTGCCCGCTGCTCCTCAACAATGGCCCACGCATCATATCCAGTTGCCGCGAATAGCGGTATGCGTTGATTGTTGCCGTTCTTGTTCCGAGGGTCTTTCCTGTCGCGGATGAGGAGCATCCGCATGCGAGATTCCAAATCGGACCAACGCACCTTGCAGATTTCCTCCTGGCGCATCGCGGTTGCGACGGCGAAGCGTATAATCTGGCTAACCGGTGCAATTTGACGAGGGTTCGCATCGAAGTGACCGATGAGCCTGTCGAGTTCATCCTGCGTCGGCCGCCTGTCGCGCTGATGGCCTTTCCCAACAAGGCCAAGCCTCTTCAGAGCAATGCGGGCCAGATCAACCGGCTCGACCTTGACAGGTAGACCGTGAACAGCCGCAGCATGAGACAGGATAAGTTTCACAAAGCCTATGTCGATGCCGAGAGTCATCGGTCCGGCTCCTTGTGCGGCCCGGTCGCGACCGAAACGGATGAGCCGCTCGCGATCGAGAGCCGCGATGTTGTACTTCCCCAGATGTCTTTGGAGCATATCGAGGGCTGCGGCCTTGGAGCGGCGAGGGGACTTGCCTACATCGCACATGTCGTCGATATGAAGGTCGATGAGTTCGCCGAACGTTTTCAGGCGCGCTATACGGGACGTGGTCAGTGTCTCACCGCGATCGACTTGGCGCTCGGTGTCGGTCGCCCAGCGCCGTGCGTCGTCTCGGCGCAGGAAGGTCTCGCTGACGTAGCGACCTTTGCGACGGACTTGGACCCGCCAGGAACCGGACGAGAGCTTTGTGTAAGTGGCCATTTTTTCGTGTGCGCTCCGTGTGCAGTGAGAGATCGAAACGTGGCGAAAAGGGTCGTATTCTGGCGTAAATTCGTGTGCACTCGGCAGGTTCTAACGATTTGATGTTAAAGAAAAAATGTTGCAAAATCAAGAGCATAGGCTGGCCGTGGCGCCCATGATGGATAGGGCGGATACATAATATCAGGCAGTTGCGTGAGGCCGTGCGCAAAAATCGCACACGAAAGTTCTGCTTCTCTTCTTTTTTCGTTCCCACGACGAGGCCGCCGATAGCCTATTTTGGCGCTCTTTTGCCGACGATATTGACGGCTCCATTGCGGACGTTCGCTGCGATATCCGTCACTCTTTTTGTCCGATGCGGCGTCCAGTTTGCCTGGGGTTCTTGGAAGCTTTTCGAACTTTCTGCCTTGCGCCGCCAGTCAAATTTCTGGCACTTGTGACAGAGGCTGGGTGACATATGGATCTGCCGGCGGACGAGCTTGATCAATGCCCTCGTGCAGCCGACCTTCGAGGTTCGGCAATGGGCCTTGGCAACACCTCGTCGCACCGGAGGCGAGCCTTGGGTGCATACGGTGGGACACGACGTTCGCAGTTTGGGATCGCTACGGCTCGGCGTTTTGGTCTCGAACCCCTCGGGGAACGATATGAGAATATTGGCCTTGGCCGGCTAGAAAATGATGGTGGCCGCTGGGCGCCATCTTGCCAGGTCAGCACCCCCTAAGTTGGCAACGCGAACTCACCGGCGAGGTGAATGGTACGGCCTTCGCGGGCCGATCTCTGAGCGGAGAGGCCCATGATGGCGGCCCAACAGCCATCCTGCAAGGTCACCTCCACCTTGCCCTGTCCGCGCACCGCCGCGACAAAGCGGGCGTGCTCAAAATAGGTCGAGCCGTTATGGTCGCCTGCCGCGAGCAGCGGCGGATCAACCGGGATTTCCAGGACCTGCGGTCCCGGCGGGTTGCGCGGGCTGACGATGAGCTGCGGCACCGGGGCAGGGCCGAGATGCGCCGGCCAGAAGCGGCCGGGTCCGGGCACCAGGCATTCGATCTTGCCGTTGCTGCCGACGGCGCAGAGTTCCTCTTGGTAGCGGCTGCCCTCGGCGAACATGCACAGTTCCAGCATGGCGCGCGCGCCGCTGGCGAAATCGATCAGCACATAGCCGTGGTCGAGAATATCCGGCGTCTCGCCGTCGTAGCGTTCGTCGAGATGATTCACCGCCTGTCCGGCACTCGCCGTCACGCGCACCGGATCGGATTTAAGGATCAGCCGCATCAGGTCGAAGAAGTGGCAGCATTTTTCGACAAAGGTGCCGCCAGTGTTGCGGTTGAAGCGGTTCCAGTCACCGACTTTGCTCAGGAACGGGAATCGATGCTCGCGCAGCGTCAGCATGCGAATGCCACCGGTGGCGTCGCCGGCCTGTTCCAGGAAGGCGGCGACCGGGGGCATATAGCGATATTCCATGGCCACCCAGACGAGCGGCAGCCGGGCCTGCAACACGGCGATCCGCTTCTCGTCGGCGGCGTCGGTGAACAGCGGCTTTTCCACCAGCACCGGCAGCGGCCGCAGTTCAGCGATCTCCTCCAGCTGGGCAAGATGACGGTGGTTGGGGCTGGCGATGAGGACGCAGTCGAGCTCGTCCATGGCCAGCAGGTCGGCGACCGACGCTGCCGGCCGGGCATCCGGCGCCAATGCCAGCGCTGCCGCCAGCATTTCTGAGTCGGGCTCGAAGATCGCGGCGACATGCGCGTCCGGCAACAAAGCGATGTTGCGGATGTGCTCGCGGCCCATCATGCCGCAGCCAACGATGCCGTAGCCGATCGATATTTTGGTCACGCTCTTCCTTCCGATTATCTGAAACGCGAGATGTAGCGCGCCGCACCCGGATCGAACCATGTGCGTGAGTATTCCACGCTGGCACCGTCGCCGGCCCAGGCGATGCGTTCGATGAATCCCACGACCGTTCCCGGCAGCGGCTTTAAATCGGCCGGCGCCCAGTCGGGCACGGGCGAAACGGCGATGTGATCCTCGGCGCGCGCGATCGAGAAGCCGAGCGCCAGCCGGTAGTGGAGATAGAGTGATTCTGAGAGGTCATCGCTATCGAGCCGCTCGGCGCGGCTGGCGTCGAGCCAGATCTCTTCGACCGCGGCCGGCTCATCGTCGAGCCGACGTAGGCGGCGGATGCGGTGGGCTTCGCCTGCGCTGCCGAATTCTGGCAGGTCGGCCGGTTTGGGCAGCCGGTCGACGGACAGCACGTAGGCGGTCGGCAGGCCACCGCCGCCGATGCGCTCGAGCCGGAAGAAGGCATAGACGCCGAGCAGGTCGTTGCGCGCCCGTACATAATTGCCCGACCCCTGAATGCGGTCGAGCAGGCCTTTCTCGGTCAAGTCGGCAAGCGCGCGCCTGAGCGTGCCGACGGCGATGCCGAGGTTTGCCGCCATTTCGCGCTCAGTCGGAAGCCGCGTCCCGTCGGCCAGCCGTCCGGCGGCAATTTCACGGATCAGCATCTCGCTGATCTGCAAATGCACGGGGAGCGGCCCGCGCATCTGGCTTGATCGGTGGCCGGGGTCGGCCCTGGTCAACTGCATTCCGCTTCTCAAGTTAAGCTTCGGCTGGCGCCAATAATTGATACAGTATTGATCTACATCAAACCGGATGCTACGCAAGCCCCATTCGAGGCGTGCAAGTCAGTGACCTTCCCCAGAGAGCGCAATGACGATAGTCCCAATCACCTCGCCGGATCTCAACGCAGCCGAAATTTCCTGGTTCGCCGCGCTCTGCTCCGACGACTACCAATATCTCGGCGTGCCGGATGGCGCGCTGCGGTCGAGCTGGGCACATTGCTCCGAGATCGTGAAAACGTCGGAGGAACTCGGCTTCCGCAATATTCTGTGCCCGTCATCCTATCAGGTCGGCCAGGACACGCTGAGTTTTGTCGCCGGCTGCGCGCCGATCACCTCGAAGATCAATCTGCTCGCCGCCGTGCGTTGCGGCGAGATGCAGCCGATCATGCTGGCGCGCACGATCGCGACGCTGGACCACATGCTGGAAGGCCGGCTGACGGTGAACATCATCTCATCGGACTTTCCCGGCGAGACGGCCGGCAGCGGCTACCGCTATCGTCGCTCGCGCGAGGTGGTGCAGATCCTGCGCCAGGCCTGGACCCGGGACAGCATCGATTTCGAAGGCGAGATCTACAGCTTCAAGGGCCTGTCGACGGCGCCGGCAAAGCCCTTCCAGCAGAATGGCGGCCCGCTGCTCTATTTCGGCGGCTATTCGCCCGACGCGCTCGAGCTTTGCGCCGAACAGTGCGACGTCTATCTGATGTGGCCGGAGACGAAGGAGGAGCTCGCCGGCCGCATGACAGCCGTGCATGAACGCGCCGCCCGCCACGGGCGCACGCTGGACTACGGCCTGCGCGTCCACATGATCGTGCGCGATACCGAGGCCGAGGCGAAGGACTATGCCCGCGAGCTTGCTTCGAAGTTGGACGACGAGCAGGGCAGGGCGATCCGCGAACGGGCGCTCGATGCCGGGTCGCTTGGCGTCTCGCACCAGGCCAGGAACCGTGAACTCGCCGACGTGGAAGGCTATGTCGAACCGCTTCTGTGGACGGGGGTCGGACGGGCGCGGTCAGGCTGCGGCGCGGCACTGGTGGGCTCGGCCGACCAGGTCCTGTCGGAGATCGAGGCTTATATGAAGATGGGCATCCGCGCCTTCATCTTTTCCGGCTACCCGCACCTCGACGAGGCGCGTCACTTCGGCACCAAGGTGCTGCCGCAACTCAAGACCTGCTCGCTGCCGCACGCCTATGGCCGGGTGCCGGACCGGGTCCCGGCGACACCATTGGGAACTGGAGTGCGGCCCTGATGGAACATTTCATGTGCGACCCGCTTTTGTTGCGCAATGCGTTCGGGCGCTTCGCCACCGGTGTTACGGTCGTCACCACCGGCACGGCCGACGGGCCGGTGGCGATCACCGCCAACAGTTTTTCGTCCGTGTCGCTCGATCCGCCTTTGGTGCTGTGGTCGATCGGCCGCCATTCGCGCCGCTTCGATGCCTTCGCCAATGCAGGCCATTATGCCATCCACGTGCTGGCGGAAGACCAGACCGATCTGTGCTGGCGGTTTTCGAAATCCGGATCCGACTTTGTCGGTCTCGATCTCAACTGGAACGAGCACGGCGTGCCGCTGTTGCCGCGGGCATTGGCGCGGTTCGAATGCAGCGTCGCCGACCGTTTTCCGGCCGGCGATCATATGATCCTGCTTGGACGGGTGCTCGAACTGGAGACGCAGGAAGGGCCGCCGCTGCTCTTTGCCGGCGGCAAGTCGCGGACTCAAGGCGCCGGCTGATGATGGCCGGCGCCGGTTCGGGCTGGTGCCGTCGACTGGCGCACCACGAGATTGCAGGCGAGTTCGACGCGGCGCGATGGCAAGCCCGAATGGGCCATGTCATCGAGCAGCAGGCTGAGTGCCGCCGATCCCATTTCGCGCATCGGAATATGCATCGCCGTCAAGGGTGGAGTGCAGAAGGCGGCCTGCGGCAGGTCATCCATGCCGACGACGGAGACGTCGCCCGGCACCGAATAACCGGCCTCCTGGACGCCGGCAATCGCCCCGAAGGCGAGGCTGTCACCGGCCGTCAGCACGGCGGTGAAATCGAGGCCGCGGGCGGCGATACGCTGCTTGACGGCCTTGCTCGCGAGTTCGGGCAGCCAGTCCTGTACCTCGACCACGAGCTCGTCGACACCAGTGAATCCGCCGGCTATCAGCGCATCGCGCCAGCCCTCGTAGCGCCGCTCGATCGTGCGCCGGCCGCGCCGCATCAGGAACAGGATGCGGTGGTGGCCGAGACCGATCAGATGCTGCGTGGCAAGCATGGCGCCAGAGCGGTTGCACGGCGTCACGCTGGAATGGCGCATCGAGGGATCGTCGCCGTTGACGAGCACGATCGGTTTGGAAAAGCCTTCGGTCAGCGTCAACACATCGGCATCATCGAGTGTCAGGAACAGGCATCCCGCGACGCTGTCATCGCGCTCGGCTTCGCGCAGGAGGGCGGTCTCGTCCTGCGGCGTCGCCACCGGCCGGGTGACCAGTTCGACGCCGAGCATGCGGGCACGCTCGTTCAACCCGTCGAGGACATGGTAGGTGAACTGACTGCGGGCGCTATCGATCATGGCCACGCTGCTTGCCGCCAGGATGACCTTGCGGCCAGCGACCGAAGCAGGGATGGCGTAGTTCATCGATTTCGCCGTCTCGATGATGGTGGTGCGCAGCTCATCCCTGACGCCGTCGACGCCGCTCAGCGCCCGCGACGCCGTGCTGACGGATACACCGCAGCGCGCCGCGATCTCCTCGAGCCGAATGCGGCGGCTGGGGCGACCGCGCTTGCCCTGAGTGGTCATGTTTTCCTGCCTCTTCAGCAAAAGCTGCTTAATTCTGCAAAAAATTTTCAGATTGCGCAAGAAAAATGCCTATGAGAATGTTCTGACAGAAGCGGAAAACCCGGAGGAGTGATGCCGCTATCATCCGAACACCTGAATTCAGCGCTTGCCAGCCTTGTCGCCGGTATGACCGGCCTGCGCCATGACGGGCGGTTCGATGAGCCGAATCTCGACGGGACGCCGGGCGACTATGTCAGCTTCGACAGCTGGGAATGGCCGCAGGGCGTCGGGCTTTACGGGCTGGTCCGGTTGTGGGCGCAGACCGGCGACGAGCGGCTGCTGCAGACGATCGAGGCCTGGTACGATCGTCATATTGCAGCCGGCCTGCCGGCGATGAATGTCAACACCACCGCGCCATTGCTGGGCCTCAGCGAATTGTGGCGGCGCCGGCGCCAGCCGCGCTACGAACCAGTCTTGCGTGACTGGGCCGAAAGGGTGGTCGCCGCCATGCCGCGGGCACCGGAAGGCGGCTTCCAGCACAATGTTTCGGACCGGGTCAACGACGACGAATTGTGGGACGACACGCTGTTCATGGTGGCGTTGTTTCTCGCTTCGTATGGCCAGGCCTCCGGTGATCGCCGCCTCATTGACGAGGCGGAACGGCAGTTCCTCGTCCACGCCCGCTATCTCGCCGACCCGGCTTCCGGACTGTGGTTCCATGGCTGGACGTTCGACGGCCGGCACAATTTTGCCCGCGCCCGCTGGGCCAGAGGCAATGCCTGGATCACCGTGGGCATCCTCGACCTGGTCGAGTTCGCCGAGATTGCGCCTTCGGTGCGGGCCTATTTGCTCGGCGTGCTGGAGACGCAGATCGAGGCCTTGCTCAAACTGCAGACGGATTCGGGCGCATGGCGCACGCTGCTTGACGACCCCAGCTCCTATGAAGAGATCTCCGCCACCGCCGGTTTCGGCTATGGGCTGATGAAGGCTGCACGGATTGGCATCGGCCCGGCTGCATGTCGTGCCGCCGGCCTGCGCGCACTCGAAGCGGTGGTAGCCAATATCGACGACAAGGGCGTGGTGGCGAACGTGTCCTACGGCACGCGCATGGGCCACGACCTGCAATTTTATCGCGACATCCCGATCCAGCCGACCGGCTACGGCCAGGCGCTGGCCATACTGTGTCTGACCGAAGGCTCGCGGCATCTGCAGGCAAAGGTGGAGGCGGCATGATGCGGACGATCTACGGCGCATCGCCCGGCGATATTGCCGGCATGGACACGGAGCGGCTACGGACCGAATTTCTGGTCGATGGTCTGTTCCGGCCCGGCGCGATCGAATTCGTCTACACCCATATCGACCGCATGATCGTCGGCGGCGCGGTGCCGCTGGCCAATCCGCTGGTGTTCGGCAACGGGGCGGATGTCGGCACCGAGTTGTTCTTCACCGCGCGCGAGATGGGCATCGCCAATCTCGGCTGCAGCGGTGCTGTCACTGTCGATGGCACGCGTTTCGCCGCCGCCAATCGCGATGTCGTCTACGTCGGACGCGGTGCGCGCGAATTGGCGCTGGAAAGTGACGATCCGGAGAGGCCGGCGCACTTCTACATGAATTCCGTGCCAGCCGGCGCCGACATACCGCATCGTCTCATAGCCAAGAGCGAAGCCAAGCCGCTGGTGCTGGGCGAGGAGGCGCGCGCCAGCAAGCGCACGCTGCGCATGTATATCCATCCCGAAGTGGCGCCGTCCTGCCTCTTGCTGATGGGCATCACCGACCTCGCGCCCGGCAGCGTGTGGAACACGATGCCGCCTCACCTGCACGAACGGCGCATGGAGGCCTATTGCTATTTCGACCTCGCAGCAGTGGACCGCGTGGTCCACCTGATGGGCCGGCCGGACAATACCAGGCATCTGATGGTCGCCGACGGTGACGTCGTGCTGTCGCCGGCCTGGTCTATCCATATGGGCGCCGGCACCGGCCCCTATGCCTTCGTCTGGGGCATGACCGGCGAGAACCAGGCCTACACCGATGTCGACCCCGTTGCCGTGAAGGATTTGCGATGAGCGAGGCCGCCCCGACCATGCAAGCCGACTTTGCGTTGCGCCGGCTGGTCGCGTCGGGTCAGCCGATCGTCTACTGGCGGCTGGGCTCAATCGCCGAGCAGCGCTACGACGTCGCCGACCAGCCGATGAAGGGGGAGATGGATCCCTTCTTCTTCCTGACCAAGCACAAGAATTTCATCCCGCATGAATATCCGTGCCGCACCGAGTTCGCAGCCGAGCGCCGCGGCAAGCGTCCTCAAATCACAGCCGAGTTCGGCGCCGCCCGCATCTGGCTGCCCTTTGCCTCGCCGCGCGTCGATTTGTCGGGCTTCTGGTTCCGGCCGACCGTGCTGGGCACCTGGGCCGAGACGATCATCGAGGCGACATCAGCCGGCGAGGCGCACCTGCGGCTGCGCACATGCGGCGGCGGCGTCCTCTTCGTCAATGGCGGCGAGGCCGGATGGATGGCGCCCTATGGCCGCAATCTGGAAAGCGCGGAGGATTTTCGCATCGCGCTGAAGGCCGGCCGCAACACCATCCGCATCTGGTTCGACGATCTCGCCGAACGCGACGCCCGTTACTATTTCCAGCTCGACTATCTCTCAGGTCCGGCAATCTGTATCGCACTGCCGATCGAGGTCGAGGGCGGCGTCGCCAACGCGATGGAGGCAGCCCTCGACGACATGCATTTCGAGCGCCCTGCTTATGATGGCGGCCAGGTGGCGCTGGTCACCGGCTTGGCCTTGCCGCGCGACGCAATAGTCGCGATCGAGATCGAGGGCGATTTCATGTCTATCGAGGCGCCGGTGCGCTTCGGCTTCGATCTGCCCAAAGGGCAAACGCGGCTGCCGATCGCTAACACCGAGCAGCTGCCCGCCGACTTTCGCCATTTCAAGGTGACGATGACGGTCGGCGACTACAGCGCATCGCGTGTGTTCGGCGTTGAGATTTGTCATGCGCGCCGGCAGGGCGACGCGCCGGCAACGATCGCCGCACGGATCGACGAGGCGCTGGGCGAAGTCGCGGGTCACGCCGAGGCCGATACGGTGCGCGCGCTGGCGCGTCTGGCGATCGGGCAGGCGGGTGTGGAGACCGACGCCATGATCTCCGGCGCGTTGCCGGCGATCGAGGATTGTCACGATTGCGCTGACTTTATCCTGGTGCCGTTGCTGTGGTGCCGTGGGGTCTATGGCGACCGGCTGGCGGCGGACCTGCGTGGGCGCGTCGACAAGGCCATTCTCGGCTATCGCTACTGGATGGACGAGCCCGGCAACGATGTGCAGTGGTATTTTTCCGAGAACCACGCACTGCTCTTCCACACCGCCGCCTATATCGCCGGCGGGCTGCTGCCTGAAGCGAGCTTCGTGCGCTCTGGCCGTCTTGGCCGCGAGCAGTCGGCTGTGGGAGCGGCGCGGGTGCGGGCTTGGCTCGACCATTTCGAGGCATGGGAGATGGCCGAGTTCAACTCGGCGCCCTATTTCCCGATCGACCTCAAGGGCCTGTGCGCGCTCTATGCACTCGCTCCGGACAAGGACATCGCCGAGCGTGCCTGCAAAGCCATCCTACGCCTGCTCGAGATCGTCGCCCGCTCGGCGCATCACGGCATGCTGACCGGCGCGCAAGGCCGCTCCTATGAGCACACGCTGCGCGCCGCGCGCTCGCTGGAGTTATCGGGCATCTGCCGCATGATCTGGGGCAAGGGCAATTACGGCATGCGCTTCCATGCGCTGCCGCAGCTGGCGCTCTGTCTTCGAGACCACGGCTTGAGCGTTCCCGCCGAGTTGGCGCCTATTGCCTCTCTCGCCGACGATACGGCGTGGGAATGGACTTTCGCCCAGGGACAGGACCGCTTCGCGCGGCTCTACCATCACAAGACGCGCAACCATGCGATGGGCAGCGCCGCCGGCTATCGCTGGAACCAGTGGGGCTATCAGGAGACCGTCATCCATGCCCGGCTGGGCAACAATGCGGATGCGCAGATCTGGATCAACCATCCGGGCGAAGTCTTGCAGTCCGGCTATGGCCGCCCGTCCTACTGGGGCGGCTCCGGCACCTTGCCGCGGGTCCACCAATACCGCGACCTCGCCGTCGTCAGCTTTGCCTGTTCGGACGAACAGCCCGACTTCACGCACGCCTGGTTCCCGGCCAGCGCCTTCGACGCCGTGCAGGTGGATGGCCGCCGCGCCTTCGCGCAATCGGGCAACGCCTTCGCCATGCTGAAGACGGATGTACCGTTGATCGAGGTCAAGGGCGGACCGACGGCCGGCAACGAATTGCGGGCGGCTGGGCGCAAGACGACCTGGATCGTCCGCCTCGGTGACCGGCATGCTGACCTGCCGTCGCTCGACGCCTGGGTCGCCGCCTTTGGAGAGCTGTCGGTTCAGTCGGGCGCCGATGGCGAACTGATCGTCGAGGACCCGCAATACGGTACCGTGCGTTTCCTTGCCGACGCGAAAGTGGTGGCTGAGGGACGGATACTTAATCCTGCCGTCTGGACCGTGCGCGGCGAGGCGACGCGCATGCAGCGCAGGGAATAGGAGGATCGCCGCGCCCCTCATGGGAGGAGGGTGTGGCGGCTTGGACCAACGGGGCGAGCCCCGGACAAAGGAGGAGACCACAGCATGAACAAGACCCGCACTTTGCTGGCCGCGCTATCGGTCAGCCTGCTCGCATCGACCAGCGCGTTTGCCGGCGACGTGCGCATCATGTGGTATTCGGACGGTGTCGAAGGCGACGTCATCCAGGACATTCTGAACCGCTTCATGAAGGACAATCCCGACATCCACATCACGCTCGACAATGTCGCCTACAAGGTGATCCAGGAGCAGCTGCCGATCCAGCTCGAAGCGGGCCAGGGGCCGGACATAGCCCGCGTCACCAACATCAAGGAGCTCGCCCAGCACTGGCTGGATCTCAGGCCACTGGTCGCCGACGCGAAATACTGGGACGACAATTTCGGCGACACGTTGGACTGGATGCGACCCGACGGCTCCAAGGCCATCACCGGCTTCATGACCCAGCTCACACTCACCGGCGGCTTTGCCAACAAGACGCTGTTCGAGCAGGCCGGCGTGGCGTTGCCGGGCGACAAGGCGACCTGGGACGACTGGATCAACGCTGCCGCCGAAGTTGCGAAGAGCCAGCAGCTGCCGGCAGCATTCGCTATCGACCGCTCGGGCCACCGAATTTCCGGAGCCAACGTTTCCTACGGCGCGAGCTATATCGGCGCCGACGGCAAGCCGGCGAAGGTCGACGACGGCACCAAGGCGTTTGTCGGCAAGCTGGTCGACTGGACCGCCAAGGGCTTGATGCTGAAGGACACCTGGGTGTCGGCGGCAGGCTCGACCTATCGCGCTGCAACGGACGACTTCATCAACGCCCAGATCCCATTCTATTATTCGGGCAGCTGGCAGGTCGCCAATCTGTCGACCAAGATCGGCGACAGTTTCGACTGGGTGGCAACCGGCTCGCCTTGCGGCACCGCGGGGTGTTCGGGCGTGAAAGGCGGCGCCGCACTCGTTGCCATCAAATACACCAAGAACCCCAAGGACGTGGCCAAGGTCATGGACTACCTGGCCAGTGAAGCCGTGGTGAAGGAGTTCAGCGAGCGCACGCTGTTCCTGCCGGCGCACAAGGGCGTTATCGCGAAGGGCGGGCTGAAGTGGGGTTCGGCCGACAAGAATGTCGGTCCGGCGCTCGACAAGTTTGTCCAGGCGGCGGGTGAGACCTTGCCGGCATCCGACGCGCTGCCGTCGTGGAAATGGGCCAATGCCTACTACGCCGCACTGGTGACCCGTGTCAGCCAGGTGATGGCCGGCGAACTTACCCTCGACACTGCCTGGGTCAAGATCGACCAGGATATCGCCGACAAGGTCGCCGCGGCCAAGTGAGCGCCGCTGCGACATTGAAGTCATGGACTGGCGCTCTGCTCGCGGCGCCGGTCTTCTGGCTGGCATCGATCGTCAACGTGCCGCTCAAGGCCTGGCAGCGCGCGACGGGCACCGGCGGCATGGCCGCCTTCTTCCTCGCCCCCAACATGGCGATCTTCGGCATCTTCGTGCTGGTGCCGCTGGTTATCAATTTTTTCTACTCGGCGACCTCGGGGACGGCTTATTTCCTGCAGGACCGCACCTATGTCGGACTGGAGCAGTATCAACGCCTGCTCGATTGCAGCAACTATCTCGATACCGCCACCTGCCGCGAGGACCTGTTCTGGAAGGCGGTGCACAACACCGGCCTGTTTGTCATCGTGCAGGTGGCGTTGTTGACCGTCGTGTCGATGGCAACCGCGCTGATCCTCAACCGCGAGATCGTCGGGCGTTCGTTCTGGCGCGCCGTGTTCTTCTTTCCGGTGCTGTTGTCGCCTGTCGTCACCGGCCTGATCTGGCGCTGGATCCTGCAACGCCAGGGACTGCTCAACCTGATCGTCCATGATCTGGGAGGTGAACCCTACAACTGGCTGACCGACAGCTTCTGGGCCTTCACTGCCGCGGTCAGCGTCTCCGTCTGGGCGCATATGGGCTTCTACACGCTCATCCTTCTTGCCGGCTTGCAGGCGATCCCACGCGACCTCTACGAGGCGGCCGAGATGGACGGCACCAGGCCGGCGCGGGTGTTCTGGCGCATCACGCTGCCGCTGCTGATGCCGAACCTGCTGGTCGTCATCGTGCTGGCGCTGATCCGCGCCGTGCAGATTTTCGACGAGGTCTATGTGCTGACCGGCGGCGGGCCGGGAACCTCTACACTCTACCTCACGCAGTACATCTATGAGATCGGCTTCGCCTCGCTGCTGCGCAATCCGGGGCTGGCTTCGGCGGCGTCCATCCTGATGGGGCTGGTGCTGGTCGTGCTGACCTTGGTGCAGCTGCAGGTGGGACGCCGGGGCGAACGCAAGGGGGCGCGGCAATGAGCGGCGTCGCGGCATTCCTGACCCGCCGGCGCGGCGGCCGTGCTTGGCACTGGACCGACATCGTGACCTGGCTTTGGCTCGTCGGTGGTCTCGTCATCATGTTCGGCCCGGCCGTCTGGCTGGTCGGCTCGTCGTTCAAGACGCCGGCGCAGCTCTCAGAGTTCCCGCCGACCATCCTGCCCTATGTCAGCCAGCAGGCGAGCGCCGAAGGTTACGACAAGCCACTGACCCTCTACACGGTGAAGCTGCCGGACGGCTCGAGCAAGGTGATGGCCGAGGTCCGCCGCATCGGCATCGTGGCGCAGATGATCGATCCCAAGGCGCCGAAGGACATCATCAAGGTCAATATTGCCGACCGGCAGCCGGTGCGCGAGATCGGCTTCGCGACGGAGAACTATACCGAACCCTTCGTCCATTTCGACTTCCTGCGCTATCTCCGCAATTCGGTTTTCGTCACTGCAATGGCGACGCTGATTACGCTGCTGACCAATTCGATGGCCGCCTTCGCTCTGTCGAAATACAAGTTCCGCGGCCGCGATTTCACCATGCTCCTGATCGTCGGCACGCTGATGGTGCCGCTGTCGGTCATCCTGGTGCCGCTCTATTCGGTGGTCAGCGCCTTTGGCCTGCTCGATTCGCTGTGGGGCGTCATCCTGCCGACGGTGGCCACACCAACCGGCGTGTTCCTGTTGCGCCAGTATATGCTCACCATCCCCGACGAACTGCTTGATGCGGCGCGCATGGACAATGCGTCGGAATGGCAGATCTACTGGCGCATCGTGTTGCCACTCGCGGCACCGGCGCTGGCGGTGCTGGCGATCTTCTCGGTGGTCTGGCGCTGGAACGACTTCCTGTGGCCGCTGGTGGTGCTGTCGCGCAAGGAGCTCTACACGCTCCAGGTCGGGCTCAATACTTATGCCGGCGAGCTCAATGTGCAGTGGCACTACATCCTGGCGATGACCGTGGTGACGATGATCCCCGTCGTGCTCGTTTTCGTTTTCCTGCAGCGCTACATCACCTCCGGCATTGCCGGCACCGGACTGAAGTGAGGGCACCATGGGACGGATAACCCTGACCAACATCGATCGCGCCTATGGCAAGGTGAAGATCCTGCACGACATCAGTCTAGATGTCGGCGACGGTGAGATGCTGGTGCTTGTCGGCCCGTCGGGCTGCGGCAAGTCCACGCTGCTGCGGCTGATTGCCGGGCTCGACCAACCGACCGGCGGCAAGATCGAGATCGACGGCGCCGACGTCACCGAGGTCTCGGCCGCGCAGCGCGGGCTTGCCATGGTGTTTCAGTCCTATGCGCTCTACCCACATATGAGCGTGCGCCAGAACCTTGCCTTTGGGCTCGAAAACATCCGCATGCCGAAAGCCGAGATCGACCGGCGCATCGCGGAAGCGGCGCGCATGCTGGAAATCGCGGCCTATCTCGACCGCAGGCCAGGGCAGCTCTCCGGCGGCCAGAAGCAGCGCGTGGCGATCGGCCGGGCAGTGGTGCGCAATCCGACCGCCTTCCTGCTCGACGAACCGCTGTCCAACCTCGACGCCGAACTGCGCATCTCGACGCGCGCCGAACTGGCGGCCCTGCACAAGCGGCTGGCAACCACGATGATCTATGTCACCCATGACCAGGTCGAGGCGATGACGCTCGCCGATCGCATCGTGGTGATGCGCGCCGGCAAGATCGAGCAGGTCGGCCGGCCGCTCGATCTCTACAATGCGCCGGCCAATCTGTTCGTTGCCGGCTTCATCGGCGCGCCGCGCATGAACCTGTTGCCGGTCAAGGTGCGTTCCGCTAGCGGCAGCGAAGTGCATGTCGACGGCTCGGGTGGGCTTTCGGCCACGATTGCCGTCAATGGCGCTACGCTGAAGCCGGGAGACGGTGCGACGCTCGGCATCCGGCCGCATGACATCGAGCTATCGGATGACGGCAAGGGTGCGGTGGAAGCACACGTCACGCTGGCCGAGGCGCTGGGGCCGGAAACCGTCGTCCATG
Source organism: Mesorhizobium sp. Cs1299R1N3 (assembly GCF_037179625.1). Lineage (NCBI taxonomy): Bacteria > Pseudomonadati > Pseudomonadota > Alphaproteobacteria > Hyphomicrobiales > Phyllobacteriaceae > Mesorhizobium > Mesorhizobium sp. Cs1299R1N3. The sequence continues at coordinate 147,154 of NZ_JAPYKQ010000011.1, forward strand.
CCACCATTGCCGGCGACAACAAGCTCGTCGCCGTGCTGAAGCGGCAAGGCGTCGAGACACGAGGCGCGCCGCTCAGCCTCGCTCTGCCGCCGGAGCGGATGCATCTTTTCGATGCCGCCGGGCTGCGCGTCGCCTCGCGCTAGACGGCAAGGTGGCGCTGGGCTACTGCGGCACGCATGGCCGGCGTTTCGACATGGCCGCTGTCCGGCTCCCGGTGCCGCGGCGACGAGGAGCGCATGCATTGGTCTTTTCCGAAAAAAGCGGGCAAGCCACTTTCCGGCGCTACGCAGAGGGGCCCTGGAGGTGCGGAACTGGCATGCCGCAGATCGAGCCGCACTCGGGGATACGCCATTATAGGGCACTGAACCGCCGCCCACGTCGCGGGATCATACGGAACAATACGGGAAACTTTCTGATTTTGGCCCACGAAAAAGTCAATGAAATCAATATTCCTGATACATCACCCCAAGAGCGGCGCTCAAACCGTGGGATAGAATACTTCTTGCTCGAATGTTATTCCTCCTGCCGGTCGTTCGGTTCGCCAGACCGTACGAGACGATACGAGGGATATGGGTTGGCTAACCATCCTGTAAGCCATTGACTTTCCTTGGAAGTCACATACCCTCCGGGCCCACCAAAATTCACCTATAACTATTTGATTTTAATATATTTTTTCTAAGAGGCCCACAACGTGGACTCGAACCCCCACCGCCGAGAAGAATCATCTGGTCCGCAATCGGGCCTCGGCCGACCACCGCTGATGCCGAGGGGCAGGCTACATTCCGCCTGGCCCGGAGCATGTTGGGCTGCAATCAGCTGGGTCGAGCTGATGCAAATTGGAAGACCGTCGCCATGAGGCAACCAGCGCGGACGGCGTCTTATTGATCGGGAGCAATTTGAGCACCAACTGGCGAGAAATGGCCGCAGGCCTTGAATCGCCCGATCAGGCGGGCTGTCGACCAGCCAATAAGAGCGGCTGATGGGCTGAAGTGATATCGCCCCGGCAACTCGGCCTTGTCGCGCTTTTTCCTAGGTATTAGCGGCTCGCGGGGCTAACGTGCCCAGGGGGAGGTCGTCGATGACAAAGGTTTCGATCCGCCGGGCGGACTTCATGATGGTCCTCGCCTACGCTTCGGATCTCGCCACCGGCCATTCGCGCGATTTCGCGCTGAAATCCTGCGTGCTTGCGATGCGTATCGCCGAGCTTGCCGGCCTTTCGGAGAACGTCCGGCGCAATGCCTACCACCAGTCGATGCTGCGGTATGTCGGCTGCAATGCCGACACTGACCTTCTGTCGGCCACTTTCGGCGACGAAATCGCGCTTCGCCAGGACCTTGTCGGTCTGGACATGGGCAACCGCGCCGAACTGGGCAGGGTCTTCGTCCAGGCCTTCAAGCGGCTCTATTATGATCTTGACCCCGACGCGCAGGCCAAGGCGATCGAGTCCGCGATGTCGCAGGCGCTCGCGGTGGCCCGCCCGGTGCTCACCGCCCATTGCGAGGTCGCGCAGCGGATCGGCGAGCGGCTCGGCCTGTCCGACGAGATACGGCGCAACCTTGGACAGATATACGAACGCTGGGACGGCAAGGGCCTGCCGCGTGGGCTGAGCGGCGAAGATGTCTTGCCCGCCGTGCGCCTGATTACATTGGCACAGGATGTCATTGCCCTCAGCGACGCCGTCGGCATTGATGCGATGGCCGAAACCATCGCCAGTCGCGGCGACGGCCCCTACGAAGCCGAGCTGGCCCGGCTCGTCTCCACCAACGCGCCCGCGCTGATGGAGGGCATCGGCGCGACAGTCGACCGTGAGACTATTTTGGCACTGGAGCCAGATCCGCCGGTGATGCTGGACGAGGCGGCTTGCGACGAGGCTTTCCTCGCCATCGCCGACATGATCGACATGCGCATGCCATTCACGCAGGGCCACTCGCGGATGGTGGCGGAACTGGCCGAGGGCGCGGGGGCAAGGGCAGGGCTGCCGGCCCCTGACGTCCGCGCGCTGCGCTGGTCGGGCTGTATCCATGACATTGGCGAACTGGTGGTGCCGGTGGCTACCTGGATGCGCAATGGTCCGCTGTCGGTTCGCGAGCGCGACGCGGCGCAACTGCACGCTTATTATGGCGAGCGGGCACTGGCCTCCTTCGGCCGCGACGGCGATGCAATGGCCGGGTTTGTGCTGCGCCATCACGAACGCCTCGACGGCTCGGGCTATCATCGCAAGGTCGGCGGCTCCGACCTATCGCCGGCGGCGAGGATCCTGGCTGCGGCCGAAGCGTTCCAGACGTCGCGGGAGGAGCGCCCTCATCGCAAGGCGCTGTCCAGCGAGGCGGCGGCGGCGCAGCTGCGTGCCGCCGTTCGCGATGGCTGTATCTGCCCCGACGCCGCAGAGGCCGTGTTGTCGTTTGCCGGACAGCCGTCGCGACGGCCCCGCTCGCGGTCTCTGGCCGGCATGACGCCGCGCGAGATCGAGGTGCTGCGCCTGATCGCCGCTGGCCTGACCGCGAAGGAGGCGGCGCGCAAGCTCGATATCGCACCCAAGACCGCGGACAACCATATCCAGAGCGTCTATTCCAAGATCGGCGTAACCACCCGTGCCGCCGCGGCGCTCTACGCGGTCGAGCACGGTCTTATCCGACCGGGCGAAACAAAGGCATAGGGAAAACACCCCATGTGCGCCCGCCGCGAGGCGCGCATTGTGATCCTGTCGACGGACCAATGGTGGCCGCGACCGACAGGAGGAAATCAGATGCTTCTCGCAACGACGAAGGTCGCGGACGTCGACCGGTTCATCCGCATCTTTTCGACCAAAGGCGCCGACAAGCGCCGGCTGCACGGCTCGAATGGCGCAGCCGTATTCCGGGACCCCAGCGAGGCCGACCGCATCTGGGCGATATTCGACTGGGATGCAGAGGGCTGGAAGAATTTCGTCTCGGACCCCGAAGTGCCGGCGATCCTGCAGGAAGCCGGCCATGTCGGTAAGCCGCAGGCGGCACTGCTGCTCGGCCACTACGAGGCTTGAACGGCGCTGCGCGCCGCCTGCTATCGGCGGCGGCGCGCCCGGCGAAGACCCGGAGATGAAACCCCACAATATCGGAGAGATCAGATGAACCTGAATCCCATCAAGATCGGCCTCATCGCCGAACTCACCGGCCCATTGTCCTTCATGGGCATTGCCAACGCCAATCTCACAACCATGCTTGTCGACGATATCAACGCCTGCGGCGGCCTCCTCGGCCGGCCGGTGAAGCTCATCATCGAGGATGGCGAGACCACCGACAGCGCCGCCAAGACATGCGCCGCCAAACTTGTGGATGTCGACAAAGTCGACCTGGTCGTCGGCGGCATCTACAGCTCAACCCGCCTGGCCATCAAGAGCGAGGCCGTCACACGCGGCAAGACGCTCTACATCTACACCGAGCAGTATGAGGGACAGGAGAACGACCCCTTGATCTTCTGCACGGGTCCGGTGCCCGCGCAGCAGGTCGAGCCACTGATACCTTGGCTGATGAAGACCACAGGGGCGAAAAGCTTCTATCTGCCGTCGGCCGACTACATCTGGCCCTACATTCTGAACAAGGCGGCAAGCCGGGTGGTGCGCGCCAATGGCGGCGAGATCGTCGGCGAGGAGTATTTCCCGCTGGATACCGTCGACTTCCGGCGCACGGTGCAGCAGATCATGGCCAGCGGCGCCGACGTCGTGTTCAACACGATCGTTCCGCCGGGGCTGACGCCGTTCCTCGATGAGTTGGATAAGGCCGGATTCGGTAAACGCGGTGGCAAGATCGTCTGCACCTATTTTGATGAGAACTTTCTCAACCTCGTCCCGTCCGAGCAGATCGAGGGACTCTACAGCTGCCTCGATTACTACCAGGAACTCGACGATCCATATGGCCGCTCGCTTTTGGGTCGCTACACCGAGCGTTTTCCCGGCAGCGCTATGTTGACCGCAGGCAGCGGCTGCACCGGCCACTTCAGGGCGATCAAGATGTGGGAAGCAGCAGTGAACGAAGCCGGTACGCTTGAGCAGGGCGCCGTCATCCGGGCGCTCGATCATGCGCGGATCAATCAGGGGCCAGGCGGACCGGCCGAAATGGTTCCCGGTCAGCACCATGTTCGCATGAACATGTACATCGCGCAGGCGGAGCGCGGTCGCTTCCGGGTCGTCCGGAAGCTTGGCCCGATCGATCCGAACGAGCGTGTGCTCACCGGCGAACTCCAACCCACCACCGCGGACTGATTGGCGGCATTCCGATGTGTGCAAGTGGCGGGGCGGCTAGATACGGTCCTCCACTGATATTCCAGCGCCGGCGGCAGCGGCGTGCGAAAGGGCGGTCTTGACCCATGCCAGGCCTGATGGCGACGGCTCAGGAATGGCCGCTTTGCGCCTGATGTCGGCTGTTGAGATCAAATTCGCCGTTTCCTCAAGCAGCTGTTCGGCTTGGGCGACATGATGTCCGGGATCGGTCCAAAGCGGACACGGATCCGTAACTTCCCACCCCTTTACCGCGCAAGCCGTCATGCCCGCGACGATCTGCCGGTTGAAGAACAGGTAGACGATCAGCGGCGGGATGGTGATCAGAGGATGTTCACGAAACAAGCGCTTCGACTATTTCGACAAACAACACGCCCGAAGCGGTCTTTTGTTGGAGGGATTCGTCGCTTTCGAGGTTTGAGTGTTGCCAGGGAGCTGGGTCCGCATGTGCCAGGCGACGTGGCAATAATGGGTCACGACAATACAGCCTTTGCGATCTCAGTATCGCCTAGTCGAGTTCGATGATGCTGCAGCCATAGCCGGGAAGCCTCATTCGGCCTGCCTTCACCTGCGCGTCGCCGAGCAAATCCTTGCCCGCGGGGACATTGCCGATGCTTGCCGGCTCGCCCAGCGTGTTGAGGATGAACAGCAGGCGGCGGTCCTTGCTTTCGCGGATCGTCGCCTCGACGCCGGCCGGCATGTCGGCGATGAGCGGCACGATACCGGCGGGCGCCAGCACTTGATCGGCCAGCACCTCGACCAGAGCATCGCTGAGATACGTGCCCAGGTAGATGACATTGCCGTTGCCGACTTTGCGCGAAGTCATCGCGGCCTGGCCCTCGGCGAAGCGGCTGGCCCAGCGGCCGATGACCTCGGTGCCCGGCGCCACCTTCAGCAGCTCATAGAGATGCGCCGCCGTCACCTGCGCATTGCCGATCTTGAGCTCGTATTGGCGGCTCGCCGATGTCGCCGGCAGCTTCTTGCGCACCGTGTTGGCGCCGAAGCGGCCGCCATGCTCGAACAGGCCGTCGCCGCCGATCGGCGTCAGCAACCCGAACTCCTCGACCGTGATTCCGGCCAGCGCCGAGAGCCTCTTGCCCGGCGAGGTGTCGCGGATGACGTGGTTGTTAACGTCGCGTGATCCGGTGCGGCCGCCCAGGATTACCGTTCCACCCGCCTTGGCGAAGGCCTCGATCCGCGCCGTCCACGCGTCGGTCCATTTCAGCCAATGCGGCACGTAGAGCGCCTTGAGCTTGCTGAGATCATCCTCGGGATGGATGAAGCCGCAGGCGATGTTGTGGCGGTAACAATAGCGGTGCAGCAGCGTCGCATCGTCCTGCGGGCTCGGCATGCCGATTGGGTAGGAGCGGTGCATCTCCTGATTGTCGAAATCTGATCCGGCGATGCCCAAATCCATGCGCACATGCGTGCCGAGGATCTTGTCCTTGAGCGCCGTGACCTCACCCGCAAACTGCTTGGCCTCGTCATAGCGCCGCCGCGGGATGTCGTCGTGATCGATGATGCCCATCCAATAGATCTCGGCGCCGAAATGCGCCGGCCGCCAGCGGAAGAACATCACGCCATCGGCGCCGCGCGCCGCTGACGTATAGGCCATGCGGCGCATCTCGCCGGGTTCGGGCGTCAGCGTAGAGATGTTCGGCTGCGCACCGAAGCCCGATTGCTGCTCGGGCACGATGAAGTTGCCGGTGAAGCCGCGGCAGATGTCGAGATGCAGCGCCTGTACCTCGCCGACGCCGCCGACCCGCTGCATCTCGTCATAGAGATGCGGGTAGATGTCGAAGCCGAGAAAATCGAGATCGGTCGAGAACTCGCCGCGGAAGTCGATGTCGTCGATCCGTCCCAGATTGTGGAAGACGAACCAGTCTGGATTGGTGGCGCGCAGGATCAGCACCTGATCGTGCTGGAACCGCGCCGTGACGAAGGCGAGGAAGCGGTGATAGTCGACCACATGGGTCGGCCCGACCGGGGCAGGGGCGTAGTCGAGCGGCAGCACCACTTGATCGAAATCGCCGTAGGCGGTGGCCCAGAAATGCCCGCCCCACGCATCGTTGAGCGCGGCGATGGTCTTGTACTTGTCCTTGAGGAAGGCCTGGAACTCGGCCAGAGTCACCGGACCGTAGGACAGTGATCCAGAGGTATTGAACTCATTGTCCGTCTGCCAGCCGATGATGTGCGAATTGCCGCGATAATGCTGGGCCATCGCTTTAGTGATGCGCTTCGAATGCTCGCGGAACACTCCGCTCGCAAGATTGGCGTGCTGGCGCGAGCCATGGCTCATGGCGCGGCCATTGGCATCGACGCGCAACACTTCGGGATAACGTGCCGTCAGCCAACGCGGCGGCGTCGCCGTCGGCGTGCACATGATGGTCTTGATGCCAGCCTTGGCCAGCACATCTATGGCGCGGTCGAACAAGTCGAAGTCGAACGTCCCCTCATGCGGCTCGATAATATGCCAGGCGAATTCCGCAAGTCGCACCGCGTTGAAGCCCGCGGCTGCCATGCGGTCGGCGTCGCGCTGCCAATAGCTCTCATCGACATGCTCCGGGTAATGCGGGGTACCGACGAGGAAAGTGTCGGTTGCGATCGGCCGCCAGACAGAGAGCGGCGCGGATTTCGAGGCAGTCGTCATAGTCGGAAAACTCCAGGCGATAGTCTATTTGATGGCGCCGGCGGTGAGGCCGCCCTGCCAGAACCGCTGCAGCAGCAGGAACACCACGATGACCGGGATGATGCTGACCAGCGCGCCGGTGATGATGATCGAGAAGAGCACCTGTCCGCCGCCACCGCCCTGCTGCGCGAGCTGATACCAGGTCGCAAGGCCCACCGTGATCGGCTGATACTCCGGCGTGCGCAGCACGATCAGCGGCAGGAAGTAATTGTTCCAGGTCCCGACGAACGAGAGTAGCGCCACGGTCACCATGCCCGGCGCCACCAGCCGCAGCACGATGGCGCGGAAGATCACGAACTCGCCGGCGCCATCCATACGCGCTGCGTCGAGCAGTTCGTCGTCGACGCCCTGCTCGATATAGACGCGCATCAGATAGACGCCGATAGGCGAGATCATCGAGGGCAGGATCACGCCCAGCGGATTGTCGCTGAGTCCCGAAAGCGCCAGCAGCAGGAAGGTCGGCACGACGAGGGCTGTCTGCGGGATCATCACAGCGCCCAAGACCAGTGCAAACAGCAGATTGCGGCCGACGAATTTGAATTTGGCTAACGCATACCCTGCCGCGGTAGCCAAGATCGCGGCGCCGAGCCCGGCGACGGTCGAATAGAGCAGGCTGTTGAACATCCAGCGCATGAAGACGCCGTTGTCGCGCGCCAGAAGATCGCTCAGATTCTGCCAGAAGTTGAACTCGGTGCCGAAGCCGAAGCCGAACGTGGTGAACAGGTCGCCATTCGTCTTCGTTGCCGATAGGACCAGATAGACCAGCGGCATGAAGCTGTAGAGGAGGAACAGTGACAGCAGCAGCGTGAGCATGGTCCGCGAGCGCCGCTGCTCGCCGGGTCGGCGCCTGGCAGCTTCGAAAGTGGCGATGTCGGTGGTCGCAGTCATCATTGCTCCGGCCGACGGCGGTTGGCGATCAGGGTGAAGATGTAGGAGGCCCCGGCGATCACGATGCCAAGCACGAACGAGACGGCGGCCGCATAGCCATACTGCTGGTTCGAAGTCGCCAGCGAATAGGCATAGAGGTTCGGCGTGTAGCTCGAATTGATGGTGTTTCTGGCGAGAGCGCGCATCAAATACGGCTCATTGAACAGCTGCAGTGTGCCGTTGATCGAAAAGATGATGGTGAGCAGGATCGCCGGCCACAGCAGCGGCAGTTGGATCATCCGCGCAAATTGCCAGGGCGAGGCGCCATCGACCCGCGCGGCCTCGGCGAGGTCCGAAGGGATCGCCTTCAGCGCGGCGTAGTAGATCACCATATTGTAGCCGACATATTCCCACGTCACGATATTGGCCAATGAGAAGATCATCGCGCCCGGCGACAGGAAGTCCGGCGGCGGCAGGTTGAACGCCTCGGCCATCTGCGTGAACGGGCCGAAGGTGGGGCCGTAGAGATAACCCCAGATGATCGTCGCGATCACGCTCGGCACGGCGTAGGGGAGGAAGAAGCCGAGCCGGAAGAGGCCCTTGGCATAGACCTGGCCACGATCGAGCACGATGGCGAACAACAGCGCCAGGCCCAGCATGATCGGCACCTGCACGATGCCGAACAAAACGAGGTTCCACACGCCGCCCCAGAATTTGGCGTCTCCCATGACCTTGATGTAGCTGGCTGCACCCGCGAATTGCCGTCCGCCCACCAGCGTGTCGCGGTAGAGGCTCATATAGAACGCATAAACCAGCGGCGCGACGATAAAGGCGACAAACAGCAGCACGAAGGGTGCCAGGAACAGATAGGGCGCGAGCTTTCGTGACGTAAAACCGCGCGATCGCGCTGGGCGCGTCGCTGCGGCTGGCGAATTCGACAATGCCATGGTCCCCCGTCCGGCAAGATGAAGAGATCGGGCGCGCCGGTCAAGCGCGCCCGGCCGTTGCCCGGGAGAAGTCAGGCTACGGTGAAGCCTTGTTCTTTCGCGTAGGTGACCACGGCGTCCTGGATGCGGTCGAACGCGTCCGACAGCGTGCCCTTGCCGCCGATCGAGGCGCCGAATTCATCGGTCATCGACTGGTACAAGAAGCCCTGGAACGGGCTCCACTCAAATGGCGTCACAGCGTTCGCTGATTTGGCGAACACTTCGTTCACCGCCTGGCCGCCGTAGAAATCCATCTTGTTGCCCGCCCATTCCGGGCTCGACAGCAGCGCGGAGGTACAGGGGAAGAAGAATTGCTTGGTGGTGTAGAGCATTGTGGCTTCGGGATTCGTTGTCAGCCAAATCGCGACTTCGGCGGCCTCGGGCAGATGCTGGGTCGCTTTCATCACGGCCAGCGATGAGCCACCCCAACTGCCGGTCGCGAACTTGCTCGCGTCCCACTGCGGCAGATCGGCGGCACGCCACTGGCCCGCGCTGGTCTTGGCGAACGAGGTCAGGAACACTGGACCCCAGCCCGCAGTGAGCCAGGTGGCATAGCGGCCCGTGTCGAGGCCGGTGTACCACTCATTGTTGAACCCCGGCTTGGTCTCGATGACACCCGCGGCAATAAGGTCCTGCCAGTAGGCGGCGAAGTCCTTGGAAATCTTGTCGTTGATTCTAATCACGAGCTTGTCGCCATCGCGGCTGACCGGCTTCCAGCCCATCGGCCACAGCAGAGCAGTGACCCAGTCGCCTGAGCTGAACAGCGCGTCGGTGATGAACACATTCGGATCGGCCGCATGGATCTTCTTGGCCGCATCGGCAAACTCGACCCAGGTGGTGGGCGGCGTGATCCCCTGCTTGTCGAAGATGTCCTTGCGATAGAGCATCGCCATCGGACCGGTATCCTGCGGCATGGCGTTGACCACATCGCCCTTGGCGACCTGTTTCCACGTGGCGTCGGGGAACTCGCCCTTATGGGCATTGGCGTACTGGCCGATGTCGGCGAAGGCGTCGACCTGGCGGAAGCTCTCGAGGTGCTGGTATTCGATCTGGACGACGTCGGGCAGGCCGCTGCCCGCCTGCAGGCCCGCACGGACCGCCTGATACTCCGGCCCTGGCCGGCATTCACGAGTTCGATCCGGATACCCGGATGCGCGGCGTTGAACATGTCGACCTGAAGCTGGAGATTCGGCACCCACGACCACACAAGCACCTTGACGGGCTCGGCACCGCGAACTGCCGCAGGCAGAGCCGCTACCGCAACGCTCGCACCCGCAACTTTCAAGAAGTCACGACGCTGCATCGTCCGCCCAAGCGGATTGAAAATCTTCGTCATTGAAGTCCTCCCACGAAAGAGACGCTCCCACACGACGCAGGGTGCGGTTTTCTTTCAGTTAGAAACTTAATGCCGACATACGGTCGCTGTCAATTGCGATGGATTGATCGTCAGTCGGCCATCACGAGGCTGTCGGCAGGGTTGAGGGTCGTCGCATCGAGCACCAGGCGCACCGCTCCAAGCACGATGTCGCGGTGCCCAAGCGCGCCTATCACGAGGCGCGGCGGGTCGTACACATTGCCCTTGAGGCGGTGCCGCAGCACATCGAGCACCAGATCACCGCCGCCGACGATCCGGCCCGCGAGTACGATGATTTCCGGGTTCATGAAGGCAGCAACACTGCCCACCGCCATCGTCGCATAGTCGAGCAGTTCGGTGACAACCGGCGCGATTTTGTCCACCTGCCGGTCGGTGACGGCGGCCAGGGTGAGCTTTCCCGCCGCATACTGGGTGTTGGCCTCTTCGAGCATCTTGGTCGCTTGTTCGGGGATGCCGAAAAAGCGCAGCGATTGCTTGTCGCCCAGATGTTCGAACGGCCGCCCGGTGAGGAGGGGGTCGTCGAGATACCAGCCGAGCTCGCCCGCCGCATGCGAGTGCCCGCCATAGAGCTTGCCGTCGATGACGACGCCCGCGCCGGCGCCGGGCCCGATCGAGAGGCTCACGACGCTGTCGGCGCCACGCCCGGCCCCAAATCCCCATTCGCCCACGGCGGCGAGGTTGCGCCCGTTTTCGACGACGATGGGCATCTGAAAATGCTGGCTGAGCCGCGCTCGCAACGGCATGTCGCGCCAGCCGAGCCCGAGCGTCAGCACCACTTCGCCCTCCGGCTGCCTGACGATCGAGGGCAGGCCAATGCCGATGCCGCGAATGGTCTGGCCGCGCGGGTGGGGGGCCGCCATCAGCTGGCGGATCAGGCCGACCAGCTTCTCGAAATTGCGCTCGCCATCATCGTCGGCCGTCTCGTGCATTTCTGTCTGCACGACGCCTTCGAGATTGGCCACGGCGCCGTAGAACTCGCCCTTGCCGGCCTCGATGCCGATGATCGCATGCGCCGCGCCGCGGAACTTGATGCGTGCCCGGGGACGGCCCCGGACATTAGGCTCGTCAAACCCGTCATACGCCACCAAATCCTCGGCAATCAGATCCTCGATCACCCGCATCACCGTCGGGATGCTGATGTTCAGTCGCTCGGCGAGGCTCGAAGGTGATGCCACTCCTTCGGTGCGGATCAAATCCACCACGGCCGAACGATTGAGTCGGCGTAACAGGCTCGACGTCGTGGGCTGGCGCTTCATTCATGGACCAGTTGCAAAAGGCCGGCGGACCGGCAACGAGCGTCGGCATAGACCAGAACAGAGATAGAGTCCGCCTTTTTCTCAAGACGCTTAACGCTGAGCGGCGAAGGCAACTGCGGTAGCCGGTCGATGATCGCCGCGAGATGGCGAGACGGACGCTCTTCTTGGGCTTGAGTCTCAATGCCCGCCTTTGGGCGAGGCGCACCTCGCGTTCCGTGAGCGTTTACTGATTGATCGGAGCCTCCGGCCTACGGGAGCGGGCGAGAGCGGTCTTCGAGGTCGGAGGCCGAAAAGAGCAGGACGAGGTATGTGATCAGCGGTTGCTGATCCTGGTCTGGCCGCCGCTCTGGTCAGCAAGGGTAAATGGCTTCGTCTCAGCTCCCCGCAGGACTGGCCTGGTGGTCCATAATCCAATAATGGAGACTGCGAGAGAAGGTTCGCGGCACAATGACGTCGCATGCGGTCTCGCCGGTGCGCAGCAAGAGCACTGGTACATGGTGGAAGGATGTCTGCACGGCCCGGCCCGGAGCGGCGGCCGGCGCATGCCAGTCGACGGCCATGCAGGTTGAGAGAACGCTCGAGATGTCGACCCCGGCCAGGCCGAACCGCACGCGACCTTCGCCAAGACAAACCGAACAGCCGAGATCCGGATCGATGGCGAGAGTCGGCGCCTGCGTCCCGTCGTCGAGAGCCAGCCACAGGCGGCGCGGTGCAATGCGGATGACGAGAAGGCTCTGGTGGCGAACCGTCTCTCCGACCGAGGCGGGAAGTTTTGCACCGAGCGACGCCGAGAGGTTCGATTCGAATTGGCTCAGCGTTCCGTCCCAGCCTTCGACCTGGATGAGCGGGCAATCGGCCACGGCAAGGGTGAAATCCGAGCTAGCCATGCAGCCGTTCTCCTTGCGGATCGAGGAATATCGGCGAGACGACGCGGGCTCGCACGGTTTCGGCCTTCATGGGATAGACGGCCACGACCTCGCTTCCCTCGGTCGCGAGGTCGCCGGCAAGCAGCGCCAGCCCGATATAGCGGTCACGTTCGGGGCTGAAGGTGACGGAGGTGACGCGCCCCCATCCATGACCGGTTGCTTTCTCGCCCGGCCGGAACAGGACGGAGCCACCGCGCAGCCGCTTTCCGTCCTCCATGCATTCCAGTCCGACCAGGCGTTGCCGGTCATGCGCGAGCAGGGCAGGGCGCCGCCGCAGCACATCGCCGACAAAGCCGCTGCGCTGGCCGACCATACGGCCAAGGCCGAGATCGTCGAGCGTCGTGCGCCCATCGATTTCAGGTCCCGCGACATGGCCTTTCTCGACACGCATCGCACCGAGCGCCTCGATGCCGTAGGGCTTCAACTCCAGCGGCCCGCCCGCTTCGAGCAGGCAGCTCCAGAGTTGTTCACCGGCGGTTGCGCCGACATAGATTTCATAGGCGCGCTCGCCGGAATAGCTGAGACGCAGGATACGCAGCGCGCGGCCTCGCCATTCGCCCTCGTACGAGCCCATATGCGGCAGCGCTTCGTTAGAAACGTCGAGCGACGGAAACGCCGCCGCAAGGATCGCACGAGCCTCCGGTCCAGCGATCGACATTGCCGCCCATTCATCGCTCACCGAGGAAACCGCGACGCGCAGTTCCGGCCATGCGGTATCCAGCAGGAATTCCAGCCGCGACAGCACGTCGGCGGCCCTGGCGGTCGACGTGGTCATGAAGAACCGGCTTTCGGCCAGCCGCGTCGTGGTGCCGTCGTCGAAGACGATGCCATCATCGCGCAGCATGACGCCGTACCGGGCGCGGCCGACCTGCAGCTTGGCGAAGCCGTTGGCGTAGATACGGTCGAGGAACGTTGCGGCGTCAGGACCCTGGACGTCGATCTTGCCCAGGGTGGAGATGTCCATCAAGCCGGCAGCCCGGCGCACATTCCGCATTTCGGCGACATAGGCTTCGTTCACGTCGGCCCCGGACCGCCTATAGAACCAGGGCCGCATCCACAGACCGACTTCAAGCATCTCCGCGCCGTTCGCCAAATGCCAGTCATGCATCGGCGTGCGGCGGAACGGTTTGAAATGGTGGCCGGTGGCGCGACCGGCGAGCGCGCCGATGGCGACTGGCGTGAAGGGCGGGCGAAAGGTCGTGGTGCCGGTCTCGGGGATTGTTGCGCCGCGCAAGGCGGCCATCGCGGAAAGTCCCGGAAAATTGCTGGTCTTGCCTTGGTCGGTCCCCATACCGAGCGTCGTGTATCGCTTCAGATGCTCGATCGACTCATAGCCTTCGCGGTGGGCGAGTTCGATGTCCTTTGTCGTCACGTCCATCTGGAAATCGACGAACGCTTTTCCGCCTTGGGCGCACGGGACTTCGCGAGACGGGGTCGTGACGGTTTCGCCCAGATCGAGCTTCGAAGGAGCTGGTACCGGCGCCGACTTGCCACAGAAGGATGCCGCTTCGATGCCAGCACGATGGCCGTCCTCGTTAGCATCGGCGGTCGCATGGATTCCCATCATCGCGCCGGCGCCGAACTGGTTGGCCGGAAACGCACCTGGCACAAAGCCGCCTATGTCTTCGCGATATCGAGGCTTTACGCCCAGATGCGAAGCGAGGTGCACGGTCGGCGACCAGCCGCCGGACACGCAGACCAGATCGCAGGCGGCCTCGAATCGTCCGTCCGGTCCCTTGAGCGTTGCACGCTTCACGCAATGGCCTCCGCGCAGGTCGAGAATGCGTGTTGCGGGCCGCACCGCGACCCCGAGGCGTGTGGCCTCCACGACAAGCGCCGCAGGGATAGTGGTGCGCAGGTCTGATACCGTCACCTCCGCGCCGGCCTCGGCAAGGTCGAAGGCCGTGCGCCAAGCGCCGTCATTGGTGGTGGCGACGATAACTTTCCTGCCCGGCAGAACAGCGAAACGGTTGAGATATATTCGGGCGGCGGAGGCAAGCATGACGCCGGGCAGGTCGTTGTTCGGGAACACCATCGGACGCTCGATGGCGCCGGTGGCGAAAACGACCGAGCGGGCGCGAAGCATGGTGACTGTCTGCCGAGCTTGCCCCGAGTACAGCGGACGGTCTTGGTTGCGTTGTTCGACCAGTCCTATGACATTGCCGTCGTAGATGCCGAAAGCGCTGGTCCGCTTCATCAACGTGACGGTTTCGAAGCTCTCCAGTTCGGCTTCGACCTGGCCCAGCCATGAGGCGGCCGCGCCGTCGGACTGTTCGGCCAGAAGCTGGCCGCCGAGAAGGAAATCCTGCTCGATCAGCACGACCCGCGCGCCGGCCGCGGCGGCAGCGCGCGCCGCCGATAGTCCTGCCGGACCGGCGCCGATGATTGCAACATCGGCAAAGGCATGACGAACCTCATAGCGATCGGGATCCGGCTCGGTACCGGCCCGGCCCAGACCCGCCGCCCTGCGGATGAAATGCTCGTAGACCTTCCAGGAACGCCGCGTCGGACCCATGAAGGTTTTGTAGTAGAAGCCGGCCGAAAGGAACGGTGCGAACAGGCCGTTGGCGCTCTGCACGTCGAAGGCGAGCGACGGCCAGCGGTTCTGGCTTTCCGCGGTCATGCCGTCGCCAAGTTCCAGCATCGTTGCCGGCAGGTTCGGCTCGCGCCTGCCGCCAGTTCCGAGCGTGACCAGCGCGTTCGGCTCCTCCGGCCCGGCGGAAAGAATGCCGCGCGGGCGATGATATTTGAAGCTGCGCCCGACCAGGGTGACGCCGTTGGCGAGCAATGCGGATGCAAGCGTGTCGCCGCGATATCCGGCTAGTCCTTTGCCGTCGAAGCTGAATTCGATGGAATGGGAGCGATCGACGCGGCCGCCCTCTGGCAGCCGCTTGTTCCGAGCATTCATGCTTGCGACGTCCTGGCGAAGGCGACCGAAGAAATGACGTGGTTGCGCGTGTCGCGCTCGACCACCAGCCACTGGCGGCAGCCGGTCACGTGCTGCCAGAATTCGCGATGAAGGCCCGCCGGGTTTTTCCGGATATAGACATAGGCATACCAGGCCTCCGGGTCGGGATCGTCATGGGCCGGACGCCTTACGGAAGCATCGCCGCCATAGCGGAATTCGTCATGGTCACGCGGACCACAGCACGGGCATTCGAAGCGCAGCATTTTCTTCCCGCCTCCTATTGCAGCCAGGCGGAGGGGCCAGCGCCGGCCTCGTCCAGCGTGCGGCCAGTCCGGAAGCGGTCGAGCCCGTAGGCAGCGACCAAGGGATGCGGCTTGCCGGTGGCGATGGTATGGGCGAAGCACCAGCCAGAAGCCGGCGTTGCCTTGAAGCCGCCATAGCACCAGCCGCCGTTGAGATAGAGGCCGTCGATCGGCGTTGGGCAGATGATCGGACTGGCATCGGGTGTCATGTCCATGACGCCGCCCCAATGACGCAGCAGACGGATGCGCGAGATGCAAGGCATCAGCGCGATCGCCGCCTCCGCCACTTCGCGCACGACGCCGAGATTGCCGCGCTGGGCGTAGGAATTGTAGCCATCGAGATTGCCGCCGAAGACCAACCCGCCCTTGTCCGACTGGCTGACGTAGAAATGATCGGCGCCATAGGCGACGACATGGTCGACCAGTGGCTTCAGCGGTTCGGTGACGAAGGCCTGCAGGACATGGCTTTCTATCGGCAGTTCAAGGTCGGCCTTGGCGCCGAGCGTGGATGTATGGCCGGCGACGGCGAGCCCGACCTTGCCTGCTCCGATCCGCCCTTTCGTCGTTTCGACGCCGACGATCCCGTTGCCATCGCGGATAAAGCCCGTCACTTCGCAATTCTGGATGATGTCAACGCCATGGCCATCGGCGGCGCGCGCATAGCCCCAGGCTACGGCATCATGGCGCGCCGTGCCGGCGCGGCCCTGGAAGATGGCGCCATGGATCGGGAAGCGAGCCGTGTCGGAAAAATCGAGATAGGGCACCAGCCGGCGCACGTCGTCGCGATCGAGAATATCGGCGTCGATGCCGTTCAGACGCATGATGTTCGCGCGGTGGCTGAAGCCGTCGAGCTGGTCGGCTGAATGCGCGGTGACGAGTTGGCCGCGCTGCGAGAACATGACGTTGAAGTTCAGCGCCCGCGACATGCCCTCCCAGAGCTTCATCGAGAATTCGTAAAACTGGGTGTTGCCGTCGAGCAGGTAGTTGGAGCGGATGACGGTGGTGTTGCGGCCGACATTGCCACCACCGATATAACCCTTCTCCAGGACCGCGACATTGCGGACGCCGTGGTTTTCGGCGAGATAGAATGCGGTGGCGAGGCCGTGTCCGCCACCGCCGACGACGATCACGTCGTAAGACGGTTTGGGCTCCGCCGCCCGCCAGGCGCGCTGCCAGTTCTTCTGGCCCGACAGCGCATTGCGGAAAATCGAGAATGCCGAGTAGGGTGCCATGCGCGCGGCCTACCGAACGATCGGGCCGGTCGGAGTGCGGGTCAGCACTTGCGCGCCCGCATCGGTCAAAAGCACGGTGTTGGAGATGAAGTCATCACCACTCCCCGTGCCCATCAGCCAGGACAGGATGTGGAAACTCATCCCCGTCTCGATTTCGAGATCAGAATCGTGCCGGAGCCCGGTCACCGAATTGCCGCCGGTCCATGAGGGCGGCTGGCCGGCACCGACGAGATAGCCGCAGTGATGGCGGCGATAGTGGGAAAGGCCGGCTTCGTCGGCGACAGCCTGCCAGGCGGCATAGACATCGCGCGCCTTGGCCCCCGGACGCAGCGCCTTGACGACCGCGTCGAACGCCCTGGCGGTCACTTCGGCCATCCTGGCGTCCTCGTCGCTGATGTGGCCGATACGAACAAGCCGGCCGAGCGGTGCGTGGTAGCGCGAGATACAGCCGGACAGTTCGACGAAGACCGGTTCGCCCTTGCGATAGATACCGTCGCCCCAAGTCGTGTGCTCTTCGCCCAGTCGCGCTGCCGGGCGGATGAAAGGGCCAAAGCCTGGCGCATGGCCGCCGGCGCGGATCATCGCCGAAACACATTGGGCGGCGACCTCCTGTTCGGCGGCGCCGTCCGAAATCGCCGCGATCGCGGCTCCGGCGGCGGCGTCGGTCACTTCCGCGGCCAGCCGCATCAGGGCTTGTTCCTCGGCGCTCTTCACCCGCCGCATCCTGTCGACCAGGCCGGAGACATCGCTCCACTTGGCATCGACTTGCGTCTGCAAGGCCACGGCAAGCCCATGACTCAAGCCCGCCGTCCAGTATTCAAGGCCGAGCCGCTTGCCGGAGAGGCCGAGTTCCGCCAGCACACGCGCGGCAAGATCAGCCGCTGTTTCGCTATCGGAATGGCCGCGGAATTCCGCCGCCGTCACCTGCTTCTCGATCGTCACCCTTTCCATCGAACGGGTGACGAGGACAGGTTTTCCCTGAAGCGGCACGATCAGCAGGTGAGGGGCAAAATAGCCCCAGTGGTCGAGCCCGGTAAGATAGAAGACGTTCTCCGGCGAAGCGAAGACAGCGGCGTCGAGTTCGCGCTCGGCCAGGACTTTGCGGATCCTTGCGAGGCGGCCGGCGATTTCGGTTTCGGAGAAGGGATTGCGGTCCATCGGGCATCCTCATGCGTGCTGTTGCCGGCATTGTCGCCGTCGTGGTCTCTCGGCAGGCCCGGTTTCCCGCCAGTCATGCTGGTCGACAACGACGCGTTGGCGCGCCGCGATACTCCGGCCGCGTGAATGTTCCCGCGTTCGTCACGCCCTGCCTTCCGGATATGCTGTCGTCCTACTGAGTTGGCCAAATTTGCCCAAATTGTGCACATCTTGACGAAAGCTTGGCCTGTATTTGGGCCAAGTTTCGCAGAATTCCGTGTCTTTGCTTGCACAATCTGTAAGGCAGTTGTATACGTCTGGTCAAGCGCGTTTCAGCCTCGAAGAAGGTCGTTGCGCTGGGAACCATCATCGGTAGTTCAACGGGAGAAAAGCATGTTCAAATCATCGATATCGCGTCGTGTCGTCGTCAAGGCGGCGGCCTGTCTTGCACTTGCCGCGACGTCACTGGCGTCGTTGCCCGCCCATGCGGAGACCACCCTCGAACGGGCCAAGAAGGACGGCTACATCCGCGTCGGCTTCGCCAACGAGGCACCGTTCGGCTTCGCCACGCCCGACGGCAAGCTGACCGGCGAGGCGCCGGAAGTCGCCAAGGCGGTGCTCGCCAAGATGGGCATCCCGCAGGTCGACGGCGTGCTGACCGAATTCGGCTCGCTCATCCCGGGTCTCAAGGCCGGCCGTTTCGACATCATCGCCGCCGGCATGTTCATAACCCCGAAGCGCTGCGCCGAGATCAACTACTCGGAGCCGTCCTACGGCATCGGCGAAGCCATGCTGGTGATGAAGGGCAATCCGAAGGGTGTGAAGGACTTTTCGACCTTCAAGGACAACCCAGACCTCAAGCTCGCCGTCATGGCCGGCGCGGTCGAAGGCGGCTTCGCCAAGGAGGCGGGTGTCTCTGAAGGACAGATCGTTTCCCTGCCCGACCAATCCAGCCTTGTCGCAGCCGTTCAGGCCGGCCGCGCCGACGCTGCCGCGCTGACCGCGCTTTCAATCGCCGAAATGGCCAAGAAGGCCGACGGCGTCGAATCGACCAAGCCCTTCGGCGAGGTCGCCGGCAAGTCGGTGAAGGGCCATGGCGGTTTCGGCTTCCGCAAGGAAGACACCGATCTGCAGGAAGCCTTCAATGCCGAGCTGAAGAAATTCCTTGGCTCGCCGGAGCATATCGCGCTGGTCGAGCCGCTCGGCTTCGGCAAGGATTACCTGCCGAACAAGACCACCGCCGAGCTCTGCGCCGGGAAATAGGGTCCCAACTGCTGGGCGGCGCGAAGGCGCCGCCCTTTTTTCCGGAGAGGCAGATGGGAATTGGCACGCTTGTGGCGATGCTCGCGATTGCGCTCGCCGTCATCGGTATCCTGGCGACACAGGCAAGCTACAGCCTGTTCCTGCCCGGCTTGCTGCAGGGCGCGACTTTGACGATCGAGATCGCCATCCTTGGCAGCCTGCTCGCGGTTATCATGGGGGTGCTCGCCGCGCTCGCCCGGCTCTATGGCCCGGCGCCGCTCAGGTGGCTGGCAACGGTCTATGTCGAGATCTTTCGCGGCACCTCGGCGCTGGTGCAACTCTTCTGGCTGTTTTTCGTGCTGCCGCAATTCGGCGTCACGCTCAATGCGTTTCTGGTGGCGGTTGTTGCGCTCGGCCTGAACGTCGGTGCCTACGGATCGGAGGTGGTGCGTGGCGCGATCCTGTCTGTCGCTCGCGGCCAGTGGGAGGCATGCACGGCGTTGAATATGAGCCGTGCCCAGATGCTGCGGCGAGTGATCCTGCCGCAAGCCGTCGTCGCCATGATACCGCCCTGGGGTAATCTGTTCATCGAACTTCTCAAGTCGACGTCGCTGGTCTCGCTGATCACCCTGGCGGATCTCGCCTTCAAGGCGCAACAGATGAACCAGAATACGTTCAAGACCATTCCGATCTTCACCCTCGTCCTGCTGATGTATCTCGTGATGTCGCTGGTCCTCACGATCGGCATGCGGCTTCTCGAAAGACGTGCATCGGCCGGTCTGGCGCGGGGGAAGGCAGCATGATCTGGGACTGGAGCTTCACCCTCGAAATCCTGCCGGTTCTGGCGCACGCGGCAATCGTCTCCGTCGAGGCGACGCTGATCGGCTTCGTTCTGGCCGCCACCCTCGGCCTGGTGCTGGCGGTTGTGCGCATAGCCGTGCCATGGACCGGCTGGACGATTTCGGTGCTGGTCGAGCTGATCCGTTCGACACCGCTGCTCATCCAGATATTCTTCATCTATTTTGTCTTCCCGAAGTTTGGCCTGGTGCTCGATGCCTTCACCGCCGGGGTGCTTGCCATTGGCATCCACTACGCCGCCTATTGCTCCGAGGTTTATCGCGCCGGTTTCGACAACATCCATCGCGGCCAGTGGGAGGCCTCGATCGCGCTCAATCTTTCGGCCTGGACGACGTTTCGCGACATCATCATC
Source organism: Mesorhizobium sp. Cs1299R1N3 (assembly GCF_037179625.1). Classification (NCBI taxonomy): domain Bacteria; kingdom Pseudomonadati; phylum Pseudomonadota; class Alphaproteobacteria; order Hyphomicrobiales; family Phyllobacteriaceae; genus Mesorhizobium; species Mesorhizobium sp. Cs1299R1N3. The sequence goes on from NZ_JAPYKQ010000011.1 coordinate 167,536, forward strand.
CCGCAGGCGATCCCGCCGATCGTTCCGGCTCTTGGCAATTACCTCGTCGCCCTGTTCAAGGAGACGCCGCTGCTCTCCGCGATCGCCGTGATGGAGCTGATGCAGACCGCCAAGATCATCGGCTCCGACACCTTCCGCTACACCGAGCCGATAACGCTGGTCGGCCTGTTCTTCCTTGCCATGAGCCTGGTTTCAGCCGCGCTCATCCGCGCTCTCGAACGCCTGCTCAACCGGAGGACCATGCGATGACCGAACAACCGATGGTCCGTTTCGAAAATGTCTCGAAACGCTACGGCGCGCTGACCGTTCTCGACGAGCTCAATCTTGAAATCGCGCGTGGCGAAAAAGTCTCCGTCATCGGCCCGTCCGGCTCCGGCAAGACGACCGTGCTGCGCATGCTGATGACGCTGGAGACGATCAACGATGGCGTCATCTGGGTCGAGGGCGAGCCGCTGACCCACATGAAGAAGAACGGCAAACTTGTGCCTGCCGACCTTGCCCATATTCGCCGCATCAGGGCGAAGATCGGTATGGTGTTCCAGTCCTTCAATCTCTTCCCGCATATGACAGCAATGGCCAACTGCATCGAGGCGCCGATGACGGTGCTCGGCATGAAGCGGACGGAAGCAGAAGCACGGGCGGCCGAGCTTCTCGACCTGGTCGGGCTATCCCAGAAGAAGGACCACTACCCGTCTCAGTTGTCTGGTGGTCAGCAGCAGCGCGTGGCAATCGCCAGGGCGCTGGCCATGCGGCCCAAGATCATGCTGTTTGACGAGGTAACGTCGGCGCTCGACCCGGAGCTTGTCGGCGAAGTGCTGCAGGTGATAAGGCAGATCGGTCGCGAGCACGATCTGACCATGCTGATGGTCACCCATCAGATGGGCTTCGCCAAGGAGTTTTCCGATCGCGTCTGCTTCTTCTACCAAGGCAAGATCTGCGAGCAGGGGCCGCCAGGCGAACTGTTCGGAGCGCCGAAGAATGAACGAACACGGCAGTTCCTGCACGCTGTCCTGGAGGCTGGATGACGCTTGAGACGGATGCCGCGCCCATGGTAGCAGCCGACCCGCAGCCGCGCCCGCTTTCGGCGCGCGAGCGGTTCGAGCGCATCTACCGCATCTTGCGCGACCGCATCTGTCTGCTTGACTATGCACCGGGAAGCCATCTTTCCGAGGAAGAGCTGGCTCAGGAATTCGAGATCAGCCGGACACCGGTTCGACGTGTGCTGGCGCGCCTCGAATCCGAGGGTCTCGTCCAATCCGTCCATGGCGTCGGCACGATCGTCACCGATGTCGATATCGAGGAATTGCAGCAGGTTTATCACCTGAGGCTGGAACTGGCGCTCCTCGTCGGCAAGCTTTCGCCGATCCCGCGCACGGCGGAGGATCTCGATCGGATTCGAGCGCTCATCACGCGCTGTGATTCCGATATTCTCAACCCCGACCAGCGCGCCTTCCTTCGCCTTAACATGGATTTCTTCTACGAACTTACCGCGATGACTGGCAATCAGCCACTGCGCGAGATCAGCGAGCGCCTGTATTTTCAGGTGGCGCGGGTCGTCCTGAAGATGATGCCGCAATTGGGTCTTGTCGAAGAATTCACTGCCTTCCGCCGGGAGATGGAGGAAGTCCTTGCCGCGGCGGAAATCGGAGATTGGGAATCGATCGGCCACATAAGGCGCGCTCATATCTCGATGAGCTTTCGCCGCATGATGCGCCATGTCGGTGAGGCCACCGGTTTAGACAGCGCCAAGTGATCCGCTCATTGGTCAGCGATCGATCTCGCTGAACACGATGTCGAGGGATCCGATGATTGCGGCGACATCGGCGATCATGTGACCCCTTTTAGAACGACGGCTTCGCGCCTCATGTCGGCCGTTTTCCGGCGTGTTGGACTTTGTCCAAGAGCGGACGTCGGTGGAAAGCTATGCGTCGATGCCGGAAATGTCGTGCCCATCTCGCCCTGCTGAGGATAGGCTCAGCGCTTTTTCCAAAGAGCGCAAGATAGTTTGACCTTTGTCGAAACCTCCATATGAAGCTCCTAACGCTGTGCTGTAACCTTTGCTCTAAATATTCTCCCGTGTGTATATCTCGAACGGCAAGATGGCGGTCAAATTGCCACCATCGTTCGGGGCGGCAACGGCGCGGACCATACCGGTCAGCGCTTCGAGCGCGATACGGGCGAGCGGGTGCGAGATGATGAAGGTCAGCGTGCCGTCGAGCAGCGCCGGGCGGGTCGACTCCATCAACTCGTAGCCGACGACGACGATGCTGCCGGCGCGGCCGGTGGAGCGCAGGGCCGCGATAGTGCCGGTGATGCCACCACCGGCGACATAGAGGCCGGACAGATCCGGATTTTCGTTCAGCAACTTCTCGGTCATCTCCTGTGCGATGGCGCTCGATTCGAAGGTCAGCAGCGGCTCAAGCAGCGTGAAATCAGGGGCGTGCTCGCGGAAATAGGAGCGGAAGCCGCTCTCGTTCATTTCCTGGCAGCGATAGCGGTGATTGCCGACAAGGATGCCGAGCTTGCCGGGCACCTTGCAGACATGTTCGAACACCCAGGCCGCGGTGCGGCCGACCTTCCAGCCGTCCAGCCCGATGTAATGAACCTGACCCGTCGCCGATATCTGCGAGATCAGCGCAAACACCGGCACGTTGCGGGCCTGCAGCGCATCGACCGCCTGGGTGACAAGCGGATGGACGGCGGCGACGACGCCGACGGCGTCGCATTCGGCGCCGAGCGCCAGCAGGCGCGCTCCGACATTCTGCGGCGACAGGTCGTCAAGAAACTCGATTCGCAGCTCAATCTCGCAGTCGGGCATGGTCGGCGCCACCGCGCGCAGCGCCTCGGCGATGTTGCGGTAGAAGGCGCGGCCGGGCTGGTGCAGCAGGAAGCCAAAACGGTAGTGCGGCCTTGCGGCCGCTATGCGGCTGCGCAGCGCGCCCGTGCCGTAGAAGCCGATCTGCTCGGCCGCCAGCCTGACGCGCTCGCGGGTGCCTTGGCGGACGGCGCCGGTGCCGCTCAGCACCCGGTTGACGGTGGCCACCGAAACATTCGCCTCGGCGGCCACATCCCTGATCGTCGGCCGCTTATTTTGATCCATTTCGTCTCATCCGCCTGTGGCAATTGATACGAAGATATCATTTATCATGCCAGATTGATATGAATGACACAATCAGTTTGGAACAAACATTCTATTCTTGATTCATTTTGGATCAAGATGTTTATCTCGTCAAAAGCAAGCAAGGCGGACGCACCGCCAGCCCAAGGGATAGCAGCAGCACAGCGCAGACGGGTTTTTGCCCACCGCCCTCTGGCGGAGTGAGGCAGCGTGCGCGTGCGGCCCGTCCCAAGGCGCTGCAGGTGCGGCATTGCGGGTGGAGGATTGCATGGACGATCTCAAATACGGCGTGCGCGACAAGCGCGGCGACTGGAAGCCCAACGGACGCATCGAGGGCGCGCCGTTGTGGAACTGGCCGCCCAGGCTGCCGAAGATTCTGGCGTGGCTGCCCGGCTATATCTGGCCGTGGAATGCCTTCCATATGGCCACGGCGCTGCTGTACTGGTTCTATATCGTGTCGAGCGTCGAGACGATGAAGACCATCGGCTGGGGCTGGGCGCTGTGGCTCTATGCCGTCAACGCCGCGGCGATCCTTGTCTTCTACGGCATCTTCGAGCTGCGCTACTACATCAAGCGCGCTCAGGCGACGCGCTTCAAATACAACCACAAATTCCCGAGCGACGCGCCCTCCGACGTGTTCTGGTTCCAGAGCCAGAACCTCGACAACTTCCTGCGCTCGTTCTTCATCACCATCCCGTTGTGGACCGTTGTCGAAGTCGTCTTCCTCTGGTGCTTTGCCAATGGTTACGTGCCGTGGATCGGCTGGTCTGATCACCCGGTCTACCTCGCTGCCCTTGTGCTGGTCGGGCCGGCCATCCACGAGGTGCACTTCTTCTTCATCCACCGCCTGATCCACTGGGGACCGCTCTATCGTTGGATCCATTCGGTCCACCACAATTCCATCAACCCGTCGCCCTGGTCGTCGCTGTCAATGCATCCGGTGGAAGGGTTCCTCTATCACGCGGTCGCCTTCTGGCACCTGGTCATCCCGTCCAATCCCATTGTCGCGCTATTCCAGCTGCATATCGCCGGCTTCGGTGCGGTCAACGGCCATCTCGGCTTTGATAAGCTGGAGGTGACCGAGGACACAGCGGTCGAGAGCCACGCTTACGCACACTACCTGCATCACAAATATTTCGAGGTGAACTACGGCGGCGACGGGCTGATCCCGCTCGATCGATGGTTCGGCACCTTGCACGACGGCACCAGAGAGGGTGACGCCATGATGGACGCCCGGTTCCAGAAAAAGAAGGAGCGCATGAACGCCAGGCCGTGACCGACGCCAGGCAAAGCATCGATCACCCGACGCACCGGGAGGGGAGCGTTTGAAACGAAGTTTTCCAATCCGTCTGATGACGGCAACCGGGAGGAAATGAAATGAACCATATCACGAAGCTTTTGACGGCGGTGATGACGGCAGCCGTGGTCGCGACAGGTGCCACAGCCGCAATGGCCGATGGGGCGAAGATCTTCGTCATCGGCGGCAAGGCGGACGACCCGTTCTGGTCGAAGGTCAAGAAGGGCGCCGACGATGCCGGCAAGGTCGCCGAACTGACCGGCGGCTCGGTGACCTGGCTCGGTCCGCAGAACTACGACAATCTCGGCCCGGACGCCGCCAAGCTGATCCGCACCGCGCTCAGCCAGAAGCCGAGCGCCATCGTCGGGCCGGACTGGGTGCCCGAGGCCATGGATGACGCCTTCAAGGAAGTCGTTGCCGCCGGTGTGCCGCTCATCATCTACAATTCCGGCGGCATGGACGCGGCCAAGCGGCTCGGCGCCATGAACTATGTCGGCAATGAGGAATACGTGGCCGGTCTCGGCGGCGGCACTTATTTCGGCAGCCACGGCGCCAAGAATGTATTATGCGTCAACACCTTGCCAGGCTCCACCAACACGGAAGACCGCTGCAAGGGCATAGCTGACGCCATCGCCAAGAGCGGCGGCAAATCCACCCAGCTGCCGCTGCCTTCATCCAGCTTCGGCAACCCGACCGCGGTCGCCGAGGCGATCAAGGCCGCTGTGCTGAAAGACAACACCCTCGACGGCCTTATCACCATCAGCGCCGGCGACGCCAACAGTGCGGCCAACGCCATCAGCCAGGCCAATCTTGGCGACAAGGTCAAGCTCGCTTCCTTCGACATGGACGAAACCGGCCTGCAGCGTATCAAGGACGGCACACAATTGTTCGCTGTCGACCAGCAGCCTTACCTGCAGGGCTATCTCGCGGTGTCGCTGCTCAACGGCTTCGTCAACTATGGGCTGGACCTGCCGACGAAGCCGGTGCTGACCGGACCAGGGATCGTCGATGCCGCCAACGTCGGCGCGACGATGGGTGGTGCGGCGGCCGGCGCCCGATAGCTCGCTCGGAGTGTCCGGCCCTCCGTGGGCCGGACATCATCAGCCCCGCGCCGCCGCCGAAAGGTCGCGCCAGGCTCCCTATTATTCAAGCCAGGGACACTTCGATGATATCCCAAGCCCATCACCAACCTTCCGTGGCGACGGCTGCGCCGTTCGTTCCGCGCTCTTCGATGCCCTCGGTCGGCAGCCTCGTGCGTCGCCCGGAAGTCGGCTCGCTGATCGGCATGATCGCAGTCCTGATTTTCTTCTCAATCTTCGGCGGCGCCAATTTCCTGTCGGCCGGGGGTGCGGCGAGTTGGCTCAACGTCGCCTCGGAACTCGGCATCATCGCGCTTCCCATCGGGTTGTTGATGATCGCCGGGCATCTCGATCTCTCCGTGGGGTCGATGATCCCCGCCAGCTCGATGACCGTCGCCATCATCTCGGGCCACTATGATCTGCCGATCATCGCCGGCATTCTCGCGTCGCTCGGCCTGGGCCTGGCCGTCGGCTTCATCAACGGCGTCCTGGTCATCCGCACCAAGGTGCCGTCCTTTGTCGTCACCCTTGCAACGCTGTTCGCATTGGCTGGCCTGACACTCGGCCTCTCGGTCATTCTGTCCGGCAGCACCAGCGTCGCGCTGAAGAGTGGCCCCACCGCCAAGCTGCTGTTCGGCGATTATCTCGGCGGCAAGTTCGAGGTGACGCTGTTCTGGTGGATCGCCGCCATCCTCATCGTCGGCTTCATCCTGAACTTCTCGCGCTTCGGCAACTGGATCCTGGCCATGGGCGGTGACGCGGTGAGCGCCCGCAATGCCGGCATCCCGACCGACCGGGTGACCATCGCGCTGTTCATGAGCAGCGGCCTGTGCGCCTCCTTTGTCGGCATGTCGCAGGCGATCCTCTACAACAGCGCCCAGGTGGCGGCGGGGCAGTCTTTCATCTTCAACTCGATCATCGCGGTGGTCATCGGCGGTGTGCTGCTCACCGGCGGCTACGGTTCGGTGGTCGGCATCGTGCTCGGCACGCTGACCTTCTCCATCGTCAACCAGGGCATTTTCTACACCGGCTTCGACGCCAACTGGGCTAGCCTGATCATCGGCGTCCTGTTGCTGGCGGCCGTGCTGATGAACAACACCTTCCGCACCATGGCGCTGACCTACGCGCCGCGCACCAAATCGAGGGTTCGCTCATGACCACGCCCCTGCTCAGGCTGACCGGGATCAACAAGTCGTTCGGTCCGATCGACGTGCTCCACGACATTTCGCTGGAGGTCAACAGAGGCGAGGTGCTGTGCCTGCTCGGCGACAATGGTGCCGGCAAGTCGACGCTGATCAAGATCCTCTCCGGTGTCCACAAGCCCACGTCGGGCACGATGGAGATGGACGGCAAATCCGTGGCCTTCGACAGCCCCCGCGACGCCAGCGACCATGGCATCGCCACCGTCCACCAGTTCGGCGGGACATTCCCGCTGATGAGCATCGGCCGCTCCTTCTTCGTCGGCGCCGAGCCGACGCGGCGCTGGGGGCCGCTGACCATCTACGACCGCAAACGGGCCAACGAGATCGCCGTCACCGAGATGCGCCAGCTCGGCATCACCCGCATCGACGACGGCGACCGCCTGGTCGGCGGACTGTCCGGTGGCGAACGCCAGGCGCTGGCGATCGCGCGCGCCGTGCATTTCGGCGCCAGCGTGCTGATCCTCGACGAGCCGACCGCGGCTCTTGGCGTCAAGGAGGCGGCGCATGTCCTGCGCATCGTCCTGCAAGCGCGCCGCAAGGGCATTGCGGTCATCTTCATCACCCACAATGTCGTCCACGCGCTGACCGTGGGCGACCACTTCGCCGTCCTCATCAGAGGTTCCAAGGCCGCCGACTTCCGCAAGGGCGAGAAAAGCCGCGAGGCGATCACCGACCTGATGGCGGGCGGCGAGCAGATGGCCGAGCTCGAAGCCGAGATCGAGAGCTTCTCGGCGGCTGACAACGGACATGCGCCGCGGGGCGCGAGCCATGCGTGACCAGTGAAGACGCCCATCTCCTCCCGGGCATCTTCCTGTACGGCCGGCGGAATGCGTGGTCCGCCGGCCGCCTTTTTCAACCGACCAAGGAACAGACGGCAGAGTGACAATGGCAAAATGGATTGATGCGTGCGCGACCGATGACATCGAAGAAGAGGACGTCATCCGCTTCGATCACGAGGGCCGGACATTCGCCATCTACCGCAGCCCCGACGATGCATTCTTCTGCACCGATGGGCTGTGCACGCATGAGAAGGTGCATCTGAGCGACGGGTTGGTTATGGAACACAGGATCGAATGCCCGAAGCACAACGGCGTGTTCGACTACCGGACCGGCGAAGCGTTGCGCGCACCGGTCTGCGTGAACCTGAAAACCTACACCACGAAGGTCGAGGACGGCCGCGTGTACATCGAGGCCTGACATGTCCGATACCTTTACGCTTGCGGCTTGCGCCGAGATGCTCTGGCGCGACCGGCCGATGGAATGGCGCGTCAAGCGCCTCACCGAAATGGGTTTTCAGGTCGGCCTCTGGAACTGGCCCGAGCACGATCTCGCAATGCTGGAAAGATCCGGCGCGACCTTCTCGATCATGAACGGTTATTTGCGCGGCCGGCTGGCCGATGACGAAGGTGCTGCCGAACTGTTGAAGACGGCGAAGGAGACCGCGGCGGTCGGCAAGCGCCTTGGCGTTGCGCGGCTCAACCTGCACGGCACCGGGCTGGGCGAAGACGGCCTGCCGGTCACGCCCTGCGAGACCGTAACCGGCGCGATGTGGCTCAAGGCACGCGACACGCTGAACCGCATTGCGGACCTCGCCGAGGTTGAAGGCGTGACATTCACGCTGGAGAATTTGAACCTTCCGGTCGACCATCCCGGCGTGCCGTTTGCACGCGCCGAAGACACGCTTGCGCTGGTATCGAGCGTCAACCGGCCGGGCCTGCGCCTCAACCTCGACCTCTACCATGCGCAGATCGGCGAAGGGAACCTGATCGAACTGTGCCGCGCCTGCCTGCCATGGATCGGCGAGATCCAGGTGGCCGATGTGCCCGGACGCATGGAGCCCGGCAGCGGCGAGATCAATTACCGGGGCATCGCCCGTGCGCTGAAGGACATGGGCTATCGCGGGCCGGTGGGCATGGAGGCGTTCGCCTCCGGCGACCCCGAGGCAGCACTGCTGGCCTTCCGCGAAGCTTTCACCGTCTAAGGAACGAAAATGGTCGCCAAGAGCACTCGCCCAACCGTCGCCGATATCCGCGCCATGAAAAGCCGCGGCCAAAAGATTTCCATGCTCTACGTCACCTCGCTCGAAGAGGCGGCGGCGGCGGATGCGGCCGGCGTCGACATGCTGTCGATCGAGAGCCGTTTCTTCTCGCCCGAGATGCGCGAGGCGGCGGGCCGCTGCTTCGTGCAGGTCGGGCTGCCTTACGGGCCATCCGGCAATCTGGTCACGGCGGAGGACTATCTGAAAACCGCCTACCACTTCATGCGCATCGGCGGCGATTGCTTCTACTGCGCCGCCTCGCTCGATATCCAAAAGGCGCTCTGCGACAACGCCGTGCCGGTCGTCGCCCATGTCGGCCTGATCCCTTCGCAATGCACCTGGACCGGCGGCTTCAAGGCCGTCGGCAGGACGGCCGAGAGCGCGCGTGCGGTGTGGGACCACGTCAAGCGGCTGGAAGCCATCGGCTGCTTCGGCGCCGAACTGGAAGTGGTGCCTGACCGCGTTGCCGAACTGATCACTGGGAGTACGCCGATGATCATGCTGGGCATGGGCGCCGGACCGCATGCCGACGCGCAGTATCTGTTCAGCGAGGATGTGCTCGGCCACACATCAGGCCACAAGCCGCGCCATGCAAAGACCTACCGCAACTTCGCCGCCGAGTATGAGCGGCTGCAGCGCGAGCGCATCGCCGCTTATCGCGAGTTTATCGCCGACGTCCAGACCGGCGCCTACCCCGAGCCGCAGCACGTGGTTCAGATCACTGATGACGAGTTCTCCACCTTCAGGACCGCTCTCAGGCTTTAGGAGCCAAGATACTCAACAGGCCGCGAGATTCCCTTGAAGGTCAGCTATCTCCGCTACGGACACAAAAGCGGACAGTCTGCTTTTGCAAAACCGCTCCTAATGCGTGCCAGGCGAGTTGTTTGTCGGGACCGATCGCGTCCTTATGCGAGAGTTCGCGCAGCCAGACGTGAGTCGTTTGCAGGGTCTTGTCGAAGACATCGAGGCCCGTGGAATTCATGTTATCCTCCTAAAGCCGGTTCCCGGGATGCCCGGTCGCCACGACATCGGCTTGAATGCCAATGGGGCACGCCGGGTCCGGAGAAACGGCGGACATCTCGGCATCGAGACGAGCATCACGCCCTCTCGTAGGTGCCGACAAGTTCGGCCTGTGCGATCACATGTGGCTTTGCCCGATCCAATATGTCGGCGACCTTGGCTTTCTCGCCACAATGCAGCGTTTCGACATCGAGGGCCGCGAGGCGGAAATGATAGTGATGGACACCGTGGCCCTTGGGCGGCTGCGGTCCATCGTAGCGCGGGTTGCCAAAATCATTGACGCCATGGCCAAGGCTTTCGGTCTTGGCGCCAGCCGTCGTACCCTCCGGCAAGCGGTCGCGTTCCGCAGGGATGTCGTAGATGCCCCAATGGCGGAAGATCCCGGAGGGCGCGTCGGGATCCTCCACGACCAAGACGAAGCTTCGAGTGCCCTGAGGCGCTTCCTTCCAGGTCAGCGGGGGCGACAGGTTCTCCCCGTCGCGCACATATTCATCCGGAATCCTGTCGCCGTCCCGGAAGGCCGGACTTTCAATCGAAAATGCCATGACGTTCACCTCAGTCGTGGTGATTCTTGAGCGTTCGCGTCGTCCTTGGATTTACTCGGAACGTATGGGCCTGGAGCGAGTTCCAGTAGCATCGACAAAAGCTCCAGGCGGGGCCTCTCACGGCCAGCTTGGGATTGCTCGAAGTCGGTCGAGGCGGAAACCGCGCATTTGGACCGAAGCTCATGACCGTCGTATTTTCAGACCGCCGCGAGGCCGGGCGAAAACTTGCAACCGAACTGAAAGATTATGCCGGGCGCCGCGATGTCATCGTACTGGCGCTTCCACGTGGCGGCGTTCCAGTCGCCTATGAAGTCGCTCGTGCGTTGAAGGCGCCGCTCGATGTCTTCGTCGTTCGCAAGCTAGGTGTGCCAGGCCATGAGGAACTGGCCATGGGCGCGATCGCGACCTCCGGCGTGCGCGTTCTGAACGAACAGCTTGTTGATGAACTCTCCGTGCCGCAGCATGTCATCGATGCGGTTGCCTCCAGGGAGGAACAGGAACTTCTGCGTCGCGAGCGCCTGTATCGCGGCGGCAGGCCTCCGCTCCGGGTCAAGGGGCGAACCGTCATTATCGTCGATGACGGCCTTGCGACCGGATCGACAATGCGGGCGGCTGTCAGTGCGCTTCGCGAGAGCCGTCCGGCCCGCGTCATCGCGGCCGTTCCTGTCGGCAGCCCGGATATCTGCGATGCGATGAGGGCCGACGCCGACGAAGTTGTCTGTGCGACGACGCCGCAGCCGCTCCTCGGTGTTGGACGCTGGTATGAGGATTTTTCGCAGACGAGCGATGAGGAAGTGAAGACACTCTTGGCCAGGGCAGGGCAACGATCCACTGCGGCCGAAAAGGTTGCAGCCGAGCAGCCGGCGGCGAGCACACTGCGCAGGCGCGTCGTGCGGCTTGCCGGCGGAGCAGGCGATTACGACCGGCTCATCGAGGCGATCGGGAAGGCACGCTTCGTGCTGCTCGGCGAGGCCTCGCATGGCACGCATGAATTCTATCAAGAGCGGGCACTGATCACGCGAAGGCTTATCGAGGAGAAGGGCTTTTCGGCCGTCGCTGTCGAGGCCGACTGGCCCGATGCCTATCGGGTCAATCGTTACGTCCAGGGTGCAAACGGCGATCTCGATGCCAAGGAGGCGCTGGCGGACTTCCGGCGTTTCCCGACCTGGATGTGGCGGAACAGGGTTGTCGTCGAGTTCATCGAATGGCTGCGCGACCACAATGACTCACTCGCGCAGGCGAAGGCCGGCTTCTATGGCCTCGACCTCTATGCCCTGCACGGCGCGATGAAGGCGGTGCTTCGCTATCTCGAGGCAGTCGAGCCGGCCGCCGCGGAAGTCGCGCGGCGGCGCTATGCCTGCTTCGATCACTTTGGGCCGGATCCCCAGGTTTATGGCTTCATCGCCGGCAGCGACATCGAGAAGTCCTGTGAGGATGCCGTGATCGCGCAACTGGTCGAGACGTTGAAACGCCGTCCCGCGGCGAAGCCTAACTCGCTCCTTCCGGAAGACGAGCTCTTCGCTGCCCAGCAGAATGCACGGCTGGTGAAGAATGCGGAGGCTTATTACCGCGCCATGTTCCTGGCGCCGGAATCGACCTGGAATTTGCGCGACCGGCACATGGCAGAGACCTTCGAGGCGCTTGCGGCCCATCTCAGCCGGCGAGGACGTCCGGCAAAGGTCGTGATCTGGGCGCATAATTCGCATCTTGGCGATGCGCGAGCGACGGACAAGAGCCGGCGCGACGAGATCAACCTCGGTCAGCTCCTCCGCGAAACCCATAAGAGCGATACATTTCTTGTCGGCTTCACGACGCACCACGGCACGGTGACGGCGGCGTCCGACTGGGGCGGCCCAGCAGAGCGCAAGACTGTGCGACCCGCGCTTGCAAGCAGCTATGAGGCGCTGTTCCACGAAGTCTCTTCCGGCCGGTTCCACCTCGATGTGCGCAATGCAGGCGAGGACTTGCCAAGACGGCTTCTGCAGCGTGCGATCGGGGTCATCTATCGTCCCGAAACCGAGCGGGTCAGCCACTACTTCCATGCCAATCTGGCCGAACAGTTCGACGCCGTGCTGCATTTCGACGAGACCAGGGCGGTCGAGCCGCTGGAACGCAGCTCTGAATGGGATGCGGGCGAACTGGCGGAAACCTATCCATTCGGCGTGTAGAAGATCAGCTTAGCGAGGCGAAATGAGCCCAGCTTCAACCATAGCCGCCAACCAGCAGGTTGTGCATGTTGCAGCAGGCGACGTCATGCTCGAAGGCAACCTGTCGCTGCCTCTCGATCCTCAAGGACTGGTGCTCTTCGCCCACGGCAGCGGGAGCAGCCGGAACAGCCCGCGCAACCGCTATGTGGCCGAACGGCTGAACGAGGCGAAACTGGCCACTCTGCTCATTGATCTGCTGACGACCGACGAGGAGCGGATCGATCAGGTCACGGCCGAGCTGCGTTTCAACATCGGACTGCTCGCCGATCGTCTGGTCCAGGCGACGGACTGGTTGAGTTCGTTTGGGAGCACATCCAGGCTGCGGCTCGGCTATTTCGGCGCCAGCACCGGAGCTGGCGCGGCCCTTATCTCGGCGGCCGAGCGGCCGGAGCATGCTGCCGCCGTGGTCTCGCGCGGCGGCCGGCCCGATCTTGCGGCGGAGGCCCTGCCACGCGTCCGGGCACCGACGCTACTCATCGTGGGTGGTGCCGACACGCAGGTGATCGCGCTCAATCGCTCGGCATTGGCGGCACTGCGCTCTGAAAAGGAACTCACCATCGTTCCGGGTGCGACCCATCTGTTCGAGGAACCTGGGACACTGGACGAGGCTGCCGACCACGCAATCCGATGGTTCCTGCGCCACCTTGCTCGGCCGGCTTGATTTCGCGTCGCTCTCGGCATGATCAGCTCTTGATTTCGATGCGCTTGACCTGCGATTGCGCCTTCTCCGTCTTGGGCAAGGCCACGGTCAGCACGCCGTTCTTGAAGCGGGCTTCGACCTGGTCTCCGCGGACTTCATAGCCGAGCGGAATGCGGCGCTCGAAGCGGCCGTAGTAGCGCTCCGAGAACTGCCTGTCCTTGTCTTCGGTTTCGGATTGCTTCTCGCCCTTGAGCGTCAGCACACCGTCTTCGAGCAGTACCTCGATATCCTTCTCCTCCAGCCCGGGCACCTCGGCGGTGACCTTTATCTGTTTCTCACTGTCGGAGATCTCGACGCTCGGCCAATTTCGGTCGAACGCGGTCCTGCCGAACGGCGGCATGCCTGTGCCGAAGCCGCGGAAAACATCGTCGAACAGCTTGTTCACTTCTCGATGCAGCGACAGGAACGGGTCGCGCTCACCGTCGCGGAAAAGGCTGGGGGCCCGGTCGCCATTGCCGCGGCCCCAAGGGATCAGATCACGAACACTCATGATTTTCTCCTTTCGGTCGTTCGGTGACAAAGTCATCCCGACGGTGCCGGGCATTGCCCGGCACCGTGCGGAGATTTCAGGCGACCTTCTTCTCGGCCTCGATCTGCTTCGTCGCGCCCTTGGGCAGCGTCGTGTCGGCTGCGATCTCGATCTTGCGCGGCTTCATCTCTTCAGGAATCTCGCGCTTGAGATCGATCGTCAGCAGACCATTGACCAGGGCAGCGCCGACGACCTTGACGTGGTCGGCCAGTTCGAAGCGACGCTGGAAGGCTCGCCCGGCGATGCCGCGATGCAGGTACTGGCTGTTGTCGCCGCCCTTATCGTCGCCAGTCTTCTGACCAGACACCACCAGCATGTTCTGCTCCTGGGTGAGGGTCAGTTCTTCCTGCGAGAAGCCGGCCACCGCCATCGTAATGCGGTAATCGTCCTCGCTTGTCTTGGCGATGTCATAGGGAGGCCAGTTGTCGATCGTTTCGATGCGGCTGGCGGCATCCAGAGCGTTCAACATCCGGTCGAAGCCGATGCTCGATCGGAACAGGGGAGAAAAGTCGAAAGCGGTTCTCATAGCTATATCCTCCATTGAGCAACATAGGAGGAGCGCCAAGGAAGCGGCGCCCCTTGACTTGCCGACCCGTTGGGCGTCGGCGAAATCGATTTGGTAATTCGCCTTTTTTCCGTCAAGAGCTGTTCGTTAAAATTTGTTCCCTCGGAACGGCAGATGGTTCGCGGGCGTTGATCCTGGATCACCCCGGAGGAAATCGTACATGCGCACGGCTTTGACAAAGGACGACGTGACTTCAGTGCTCGGTCCAATCGAGGAGGCTACCGTCGCGGAAATCATTGCAACCGGCGCCTCCGCCGAGGAGCTTCGCGAAGCCTGGGCGTGGCTCAATGAAGACGAGGCGTTGATGAGCGAAGGACGGCCGCTGCCCGGGACCCGCGTGGCCGCCTTGATCGGCCTGCTGGAGCCGGATGACGAGGAATAAGGGATCCGAAGCGTGCGATGAAGCCATCGATGGTGGATCAGGAGCGCCCGGTACAGGTTGTAGCGGGACGAAACGGCACAATGCGGGAGCATTCACGTTTCCGGCCTACGAAAAAATTCCGCCGGCCGAAATCGGAGATTGGCAATCGATCGGATCCGCGCATTGGTCAGCGATCAATTTCGCCGAAGACGATATCGAGGGATCCGATGATTGCGGCGACATCGGCGATCATGTGACCCCTGGATAGGAAATCCATCGCCTGCAGGTGGGCAAAAGACGGCGCACGTATCTTGCATCGATAGGGAACATTGCTTCCGTTCGAAACCAGATAGACGCCAAATTCCCCTTTCGGCGCTTCGACGGCGGCGTAGACTTCTCCTGCCGGCACACGAAGGCCTTCGGTATAAAGTTTGAAATGGTGGATGGTCGCTTCCATCGATCGCTTCATCTTGGCGCGCGGTGGCGGTGTGATCTTCTGGTTCGGAATCGCCACAGGCCCTTGGCCTTCGGGTGCGCGCAGCTTTTCCAGGCATTGCTTCATGATCCGGACCGACTGGCGCATTTCCTCCATGCGAACCAGGTAACGATCGTAACAGTCTCCGTTCTTGCCGACGGGAATATCGAAATCCATCTCGGGATAGCTTTCGTATGGCTGTGCCTTGCGCAGGTCCCATGGCGCCCCGGATCCGCGTACCATCACGCCGGAGAAGCCCCAGGCCCAGGCGTCATCGAGGCCAATCGCGCCAACATCGACATTGCGTTGCTTGAAAATACGACTGTTGGTGAGCAGGCCGTCAAGATTGTCGCAGACCTTGAGGAACGGGTCGCAAAAATCCCAGATGTCGTCAAGAAGCGCGGCAGGCAGGTCCTGGTGCACGCCTCCAATCCTGAAATAATTCGCATGCATGCGAGCGCCGGAGGCGCGCTCGTAGAAGACCATCAACTTCTCACGCTCCGCGAAACCCCAGAGCGGCGGCGTCAGGGCGCCTATGTCCATGGCCTGGGTCGTGACGTTGAGGAGATGCGACAGAAGCCGGCCGATTTCACAGAACAGAACGCGGATAAGTTGCCCACGCCTTGGCACCGATATTTCGAGCAATTTCTCGGCGGCGAGGCAGAAGGCATGCTCCTGATTCATCGGCGCGACGTAATCCAACCGGTCGAAATAAGGCAGGGCCTGCAGGTAGTTCTTGTACTCTATGAGCTTTTCAGTGCCGCGATGGAGCAGGCCGATATGTGGATCGGCACGGTCGACGATCTCGCCATCCAGTTCCAGCACCAACCGCAGAACCCCGTGGGCCGACGGATGCTGCGGTCCGAAATTGATGGTGAAGTTGCGAACAGCGGCTTCGGCCATGGCGGCTCTCGGCGATATCTGCGTTTCAGTGCTTTACGGCGCGACCGTATCGTTCGGGGTGCCGATCAAGTTGTGGTCTGGATGATCAGGGTCAACGTGCCATCGCCATCGATGTTGGCGGCCACGACCTGTGAAGAGTTGAGCCCGTTCGCCCTCAGCGCCGTTGTTGCCTGGGGCGATGCATCGATGGAGTTCTGCAGCCGCAGCAGATCTTCCGCACTGGTCTGGGTAATCACGGCTTCCGCCTGCGCTTTGATTTCTGCGGGCAAATCCTCGACGGCGACAACGGCAATATTGGTGAAATTCTGGTCAGCCGCCCCTTGCCCGGGCTGCGGTATCTGGTCCGGCTGGGGCTCCAAGGGTGTTATCTGAGGAACAGGCGTCATCCGGGGAACCTGCGGGTTGATGGCTTGCCCGTAGAGGGACTGCGTGACGACCGCTCCGGAAAGCGCGGCAACTATCATCAACAACATCCGCATCGTCGTTCCCTGGATTATTTCGAAACGTCGAAGACAACCCTTGTGCCGGGCGATGGTTCCGTACGCATGACGGCCGCTGGGCAATTTCAGTCGTTTCCAAGTGTTCAGTCGTTTCCGCTTGCTGCCAATTTGGCCTTGCTCGGGCGCGAAGCCGCTCCAGTTAATCCAGCGAACCGAGGCTGGAGACTGGGTGATGGACAACAAGACCGCCGCGACGACGCAGGTGATCAGCCTCGAACGGATCGACCTCATGAACCGCTACTGGCGCGCCGCGAATTACATCTCGGTTGGCCAGATCTATCTGCTCGACAATCCGCTGCTGCGCCAACCCTTGAAGGCCGAGCATGTGAAGCCGCGACTGCTTGGCCATTGGGGCACGACGCCGGGGCTCAATTTCGTCTACCTGCATCTCAACCGGATTATCCGCGAGCGTGATCTCGATGTGCTGTTTATCTGCGGCCCAGGGCATGGCGGTCCGGCAATGGTCGCCAACACTTGGCTCGAGGGCACCTATAGCGAGATCTACCCCGATATTGGCCAAGGCGAAGACGGCCTGAGAAAACTGTTCCGGCAGTTTTCCTTTCCAGGTGGAGTGCCGAGCCATGTGGCGCCAGAAACACCCGGCTCCATTCATGAGGGTGGAGAGCTCGGATATGCGCTGGTCCATGCTTTCGGCGCCGCATTCGACAATCCGGATCTGACAGTCGCCTGCATCGTCGGCGACGGCGAAGCCGAGACCGGTCCACTCGCCGCGGCGTGGCATTCAAACAAGTTCCTGAACCCGGCGTCGGACGGCGCCGTCCTGCCGATCCTGCACCTCAACGGCTACAAGATCGCCAACCCGACGATCCTCGGCCGCATGGACGACGAGGAACTGCGCGACCTCTTCACCGGCTACGGCTACGAACCATTCTTTGTCGAAGGCCATGAGCCGGTTGCCATGCACCAGGCGATGGCCGGGACGCTCGACACGGTGCTCGATCGGATCCATTTCATTCAAGAGCAGGCCCGACGTTCAGGATGGCATGGCGAACGCCCACGATGGCCGATGATCGTCCTGCGCAGCCCCAAGGGCTGGACTGGGCCGAAAGAGGTCGATGGCGAAAAAGTCGAGGGTTTCTGGCGCTCGCACCAAGTGCCGGTATCGAACGCCCGCGGCAATGACGAGCACCGCAAGATACTCGAAACCTGGATGCGAAGCTACGAACCGGAACAACTGTTCGATAAGGATGGACATCTGCTGCCGGAACTCGCGGCCCTTGCCCCAGCCGGAACAAGGCGCATGGGCGCAACTCCATATGCCAATGGCGGGCTGTTGAAGCGCGACCTTGTGCTACCGGACTGGAAAAGCCTGGCACTCGAAGTGCCTCGGCCCGGGGGCGTCATTGCCGAAGCGACACGGACTTGCGGTGGCTATCTTCGCGAGGTCTTTCGACTTAACGCCAAAGCGCGGAATTTCCGGCTGGTGGGACCGGACGAGACGTCTTCCAATC
Source organism: Mesorhizobium sp. Cs1299R1N3 (assembly GCF_037179625.1). NCBI lineage: Bacteria > Pseudomonadati > Pseudomonadota > Alphaproteobacteria > Hyphomicrobiales > Phyllobacteriaceae > Mesorhizobium > Mesorhizobium sp. Cs1299R1N3. The sequence goes on from NZ_JAPYKQ010000011.1 coordinate 185,547, forward strand.
GCCTTGACGCAGTGTTCGAGGCCACGGATCGGATATGGATGGAGCGCATCGAACCTTACGACGTCCATCTTTCCCGCGACGGCCGCGTCATGGAAGTGCTGAGCGAGCATCTCTGCCAGGGATGGCTGGAAGGTTATCTGCTCACCGGCCGACACGGTCTGTTCTCATGCTATGAGGCGTTCATTCACATCGTCGATTCCATGGTCAACCAGCATGCCAAATGGTTGAAAACTTCTGGCGAGCTTGCCTGGCGCAAACCGATCGCCTCGCTCAATTACCTGCTGACCTCTCATGTATGGCGGCAGGATCACAATGGCTTCAGCCATCAGGATCCGGGCTTTGCCGACTTTGTCGCCAACAAGAAGGCTGACACGGTCAGGCTCTATTTCCCGCCGGATGCCAACACGCTGCTGTGGATTACCGACCATTGCCTGAGAACCTACAACCGCATCAATGTCATCACCGCCGGCAAGCAGCGGGCGCCGCAATGGCTGTCCATCGAAGACGCTGAAGCGCACTGCAAGGCCGGCGCAGGCATCTGGGAATGGGCCGGCACGGTTTCGAAAGGCGAGGAGCCGGATGTGGTGCTGGCCTGTGCCGGCGATGTTCCGACGCTGGAAACGCTGGCTGCGACGGACCTTCTTCGCTCCGCAATTCCCGATCTGAAAATCCGCGTCGTCAATGTCGTCGACCTGATGACATTGCAGTCGAACACCGAACACCCTCACGGCCTCACCGACCAGGCTTTCGATGCGCTGTTCACGAAGACAAGGCCGGTCATCTTCGCCTATCATGGCTATCCCTATCTCATCCATCGCCTGACCTACCGTCGTGCCAACCATGACAACATGCATGTGCACGGCTTTCGCGAGGAGGGCACGACGACGACGCCATTCGACATGGTGGTGCTCAACGAACTCGATCGCTACCACCTCGCACTTGCCGCGATCGCACGTGTGCCGGGCTTGGCCGAAAGGGCGGAAAGCCTCGCCGCGGACCTTGACGGCAGGCTGGCAAGGCACAAGGCCTATGTCCGCGAGTACGGCGAAGACATGCCCGAGATCCAGAAATGGAGTTGGCCGGCTGCGAGCGGGGGAAAGGCTGGTCGATGAGCCAATCGATCCTGGCGCTGAATGCCGGCTCGTCCAGTGTCAAGTTCGCCCTATACGATCTTGCCTCGCCAGACGGCCAGCAGCTCGTTTCGCGCGGCACTCTGGATTTGGGCGACGCGCCCAGGCTCACCGCGAAAGCGGCCGATGGAACAGTGCAGTGCGACAGGCAGTTCACCGCGGACGATCCGCATGGGGCGGGCATAGGCGAAATACTGAGTTTGGTGCAGGGGGAACTTGGTGGAAGAAAACTGATCTGCGCCGGCCACCGTATCGTGCATGGCGGAAAGGAGTTCAGCAAACCTGTCCGTCTGACGCCCGCCACCATCGAGGCACTGGACAGGCTGACCGCACTCGCGCCTTTGCACCAGCCTCGCAGTATCGCGCCGGTTCGCGCGATAGCTGCATTGCAGCCGGATCTGCCACAGGTCGGATGTTTCGACACCGCGTTTCACCAGACGATCGATCCGCTGGTGCGGCGCTTTGCCATTCCGCGAGAATATGAACGGGAGGGACTGCGGCGCTACGGATTTCATGGCCTCTCCTACGAATATATCGCCAGGCGGCTGAGCGAGATATCGCCCGCGCTCGCGGCGAAGCGGACAATCGTCGCTCATCTCGGAAACGGGGCAAGCCTCTGCGCTCTGCGCGAGGGCAAAAGCGTCGATACCACCATGAGCTTTTCGGCACTGGACGGTCTTGTCATGGGCACTCGGTGCGGCGCCATCGACCCCGGCGTGCTGTTGTACCTCCTGCTGGAGAGAGGCATGGCAGCGGACGAGTTGCAGACAATGCTCTATGAGAAATCCGGACTGCTCGGGGTATCCGGCATTTCGGGCGACATGCGCACGCTGGAGGCAAGCAGCGATCCTCGCGCCCACGAGGCGATTGAGCTTTTCGCCTTCCGTGCCGCGAGGGAAGCAGCCGCGCTCGCAAACACCATGGGTGGTCTCGAATGTCTGGTATTCACCGCCGGCATCGGCGAACGCTCATCGTCCATCCGCAAGACGATATGCGAGAAATTGAGTTGGCTCGGCATGGCGCTCGACGAGCCGGCCAATGACATCCATGCCGAAATCATAAGCCGTCCGGACAGCAAGGTGAAAGTGCGCGTGGTTGCAACCGACGAGGAGAACGTCATCGCGCGCCACAGCCGCGTGGTGATGCAGGTCTAAGGACCCGCGACTCAGTTGAGCGAGGTGGAGTCCTGTTCCACCTTGGTTGCGGAGGCCCGCGCAAGCGAGCCCGTGTTCCTTGGAACCTCCAAAGTTGAAGTTTGTTGAAGCGCAATAAGTGTTGTCGGTCTTGCGATCTCCGAGGGCTCACCGTTGCCGCGCACGGTCGGGGGAAACGGGTACAGTATCTTGTACGCCAATCACGAGGAGCTGCGTACGGACATAGGCGGCTCACGATCATGCAGCGCTACCGCCCGCAGAATGCTCGTCCGGTTGCGTCCGGCTCTCTTTGCGGCATACAGGGCAGAATCCGCGCCGGAGATAAGCTGGTCCAAATTCGCTTCTTGAGTGTTGGCGATCGAGATTCCGGCACTCACGGTGGCCGCAATCTCGGTTTTGTCGAACAGGACCGGCGTTTCCGCGAAAGCCGCGCGAACGCGATCGACCAACAGCCTGGCCTCGTTGATTGTCGTGTCGGGTAGCAGAAGCGCGAATTCTTCTCCTCCGATCCTGCCAAAAATGTCGGTTGGCCGGATGGCGCGCGCGACGCGCTGTGCGAATTCGGCAATGACTTTGTCTCCGCCTGGATGGCCGTATCTGTCGTTGATAGCCTTGAAATGGTCGATATCGAAAAGAGCAACGGCGATCTCGCCGGATGTTGCGGATCGATTTGTGAACTTGGCCGCGCTCGATTCGAAGAAGCCTCGGCGATTGAGAGCGCCGGTGAGTTGATCGCTCATGGCGAGCTCGCGAAGCCGACGTTGAGAACGCTCGCCAATCATCAGAATTCCGAGAACGACGATTGCCACCATTGCTACCGCGGACTGGAAGGGGGCAAAGGTGAGCCATCCCCGGAGTGGTCCCTGGCCGATCTGGTCGCGCATGGCAACGAGAACGACCGCCTGGCTGTAGCTGACGACGGTCTCAAACAGGCAGATTGTCGCGATACAGAGGCGCGTCGAAAATTCCCTGAAAGATGAGCGCCACAGATCGATGCCGACGAGAAGCGTCGCCGTGCCGATGGCAACGTTGAAGTCCACCTGGCGCAGCGCGTAGCTTTGATAGGCCAGGGGCAGCCCCAATGCCCAGAGGAGCGGCGGCAGCAAAGCCAGACGCGGCAATGGCCGCTGCTCGAAGACACGAAGACCACACCAAAATGCGCTGACGCCGAACAGGGCAAAAAAACCGGGAATGCCCAGTTCGCTGAGCTGGGGGAGCGCGTGGCGCTGTGCCGCAAGAATGACGCCAAGGGCGGAGAGCAAAAAACCGATCACCCACCACGAATAGGATTTAGTCGAGCGATCGCGCACCCATGTGATCACGACAATGAGGCAACCCAGCGCGCATGCGGCTTCCGCCAGCAGCCCGACGGTGAACATATCGAACAAGGACCACAACTCCCAAGCCCTTCCACAGTCGATGACCTACTGCGTATCGCCTTAACGGAAGGGCAAAGGATCCGCTACAATTTGAACGGCTGAACGCCGCGTGCAGATAGCAAGCGGCTTCGAGGACCTTGCCTGGCTTCCAAAAATAGCGATCGAGTTGAACCTTCCGCCATCTCAGCTGTTTGGTCACATGCCCCGGCTCTCCGCATGCCCACAGCTCGCGGTGAGGGGGAAGAAAAAAGCTGACAGGGAGTACGATGATGGCGACCATGAAAGCCGTTCGCATCCATGAATTTGGCGGACCGGACGTTCTCTCACTCGAGGACGCTCCGTTTCCGCAGCCGCATGATGATGAGGTCTTGCTGAAGGTCCATGCCAGCAGCGTCAATCCGGTTGATTACAAAATCAGATCCGGCGGCGGAAAGAAGGACCAACTGCCGATGACGCTTGGCCGTGATGTTTCCGGCACCGTCGAACTCTGCGGCACGCGGGCGCACACGCTCAAGAAAGGCGATCCGTTCTATGCGATGCTGGGACCGGATCGCGGTGGCCAAGCTGAATATGTTGTGGTGAAGGCAATCGAAATGGCCGCCAAGCCACAGTCCGTGGACCACCTGCATGCGGCCGCGGTGCCGCTTGCAGCGCTCACCGCCTGGCAGGGGCTTTTCGACCATGGTGCACTGACGGCCGGGCAGCGCGTCCTGATCCATGGCGGGGCTGGCGGGGTCGGCCATTTTGCTGTCCAGTTGGCAAAGGCAAAGGGCGCGTTCGTCGCGACCACCGTTTCCGGCGAGGATCTCGAATTCGCGCGCTCACTGGGGGCCGACCAGGCCATCGATTACAAAAACGAGCGGTTCGAGGATATTGTCGGCAAGGTTGATCTCGTCTTCGATCTGGTCGCTGGCGAGACGCAGGATCGCTCCTGGGCCGTCGTCAAGCCTGGCGGGATAATCGTGTCGACGCTGGCGGAACCTTCTATTGAAAGTGCACGCAAAGCCGGCGCCCGCGGCATTCATTACATGGCGAAGCCGAATGCAGCCCAGCTTGGCGAAATCGGTCGCCTGATTGACGAAGGCAAAGTGCGGCCGCACGTCGACGCGACCTTTCCGCTGCAGGACGCCGCTGCCGCCGAAGCCTGGCTGGAAAACAAGCATGTGCGCGGAAAGGTCGTGCTCGAAGTCGCGCCTTGATTTATCGAGGCAGCCTGGGCTGTCCTTCACAAGCGCCTCAGCCTGCTGGGCTGTCCTGGCTGCCCTCCTTCTTCACAACGGCTACCTGCCGGTATCGACCGCTCTCGATCCTGTGCAAGGCCGTAACCGCGGCGCGATTATCGCCGTTGGCATCCCAGGAAATCTTTTGTTCGTATGCAATTCCCTGGCGATGTATCCCGCGCAAAGCGTCGGCGACGCGATCGCGGGTCGGGTCGCCGTTGTGGGAGGCGACCCGGATGGCATCGATCAACGTCGCCGCGGCGTCAAAGGCATTGACGGCATAATTCCTGATCTGTCCGAAACGCCGCTCGTATCGATCGGCCATTTCCAGCGATCCGGCAATTTCACCCAGTTGCGGACAAGCTGAAAGAACGAGGACGCCTTCACCCTGCTCGGCGGCGGCTCCGGCCGGCTCCAGAAAATTTCCGACGTCCCAGCAACCATCGCCGGTGGCGAACAGGCGATCATCCTGCCGGGTCCGCATTTCCTTCACCAGAGGGGCGCCCTCGAAGGTCCCGCCATAGAAGATGGCGCTCGCTTCCCGAGGCAAGGAGGCCACGAGGTCCGCGAAATTTCTTTCGCCTTCCTGAACTGTGTGCCGCCGCAGAACAGAGCCGCCGGCAGCTTCAAATGCGGCGGCGAACTCCTTGCTCATGCTCCTTCCATAGACGGTGTCGGTCTGGATGACGACAACAGTTTTCTTGCCCAACTGGCGGACCATGTATTGGGCGATGGCGAGCCCCGTCGCATCGTCACTGTTGGTGGAACGGTAAACGTTGCTCCATCCGGAGTGCGTTAGTGCCGGGTTGGAGACGATCGGACCGATCAACGGCAGACCGGCCGCGGCATAGAGAGGCGCGACCTGCAAGGTGACATTGCTGTTGTAATGGCCGATCGCTGCGACGGCGGCGGAATTGCGAACGAATTCCTTCACGACCCGCTCGCCGTCTTCCTCGCGACCTTTGTCGTCGAGGACGACCGCTTCGATCCGGTGGCCGTTGATGCCACCGGCCTCGTTCGCGCCATCGACGGCGAGCTGGATGGCGTTGGCCATTTCGCGACCGAGCGTCTCGCCCATCCCGCCGAGCGGCACGCCGACGCCAATCTTCAGTGGTGCGTCGGTCAAAGCGGTCAACTCTCGTCGGCCCGGCCTGCGTACCGAGCGACCGCCCCGGACAGGCGACGAGGCGCCTTTGTATGGTCGGCAAGAATATGGTCAGGCAATGCCGCTCCCGGCACTATGTCCTGTCTCATGGGCTGTCGCCTCTGTGGGGGCGCGTTTGTCGGTCTAACCGAAGTACGGCGTTTATGTTCCCATCCGACTTCATGGCAACATTCCCGCGTGGCATCGACCGTGATGATTTCGAACGCCGGGGATTGCGCAGGGTTGCGATTCCCGGCGGTTTTCGGCTGCGCTCGAGAGTCACCATTTTGTGAGTATTCCCCACCGACGGAACCTTTGTCGCACCGCCGCCGTTAGGCGCTCGATCCAAAAGCCATGCAAATCGGCGAGGGGATGCCGCAGGTCTTTTCCAGCAATGCCAACGGGATTGCCCGCTTCATACTGTGGGGACTTTGTTTCTTCGCGATTTTCGCGGCCATCGGCGGCACGGCACTTTTGCGTTCGGGGTTCATCACCGGTGTTGGCCGTCCCGTGGCACAGGCAGTCCCGTTCAGTCACAAGCACCACGTCGGCGATATCGGGCTGGACTGCCGCTATTGCCACAATGGCGTCGAGACATCGGCGTCCGCGGGATTGCCCGCGACCGAGGTGTGCATGACCTGCCACTCGCAGATATTCACCAATGCCGACATGCTGGCGCCGGTGCGCGCAAGCCTTGCCTCAGGACGGCCGCTGCAATGGCAGCGCGTCAATTCGGTGCCAGACTTCGTCTACTTCAACCACTCCATCCACATCGCCAAGGGCGTCGCCTGCGAGACCTGCCACGGCGATGTCGACGACATGCCGCTGATGCGGCGCGCGCAATCATTGTCGATGGAATGGTGCCTGGGCTGCCATCGCGATCCCGGTCCCAATCTCCGTCCGCCGCGGGACGTTTTCCTGCTGCACTGGAATCCGCCGCGGGACATCGAACAGGTCAGGCGTTCCCTGATCAACATCCTTGATATCCACCCCGAGACGATGACGGATTGCTATGTCTGCCATCGCTGACATCAAGCCAGTCTCGGCTTCCGATCTAGCGGCATTGCGGCGGGCAGCGACGGGACGCGAGCCGTGGCGGAGCCTGGATGAACTGGCCGATACGGCCGAGTTCCGGCGCTTCGTCGAGGCGGAATTTCCGGCCATCGCCGAACGCCTGCCGTTCAGCCTCGACCGGCGCACCTTGTTGAAGCTGATGGGCGCGTCACTCTCGCTGGCCGGTCTGACCGCCTGCAGCGAGGCCGAACGCATCGTGCCTTACGTGCGCCAGCCGGAAGACATTATTCCCGGCAAGCCGCTCTATTATGCGACGGCCCTTTCCAGCGATGGCTACGGCATCGGCGCGGTCGTCGAGAGCCATGAAGGCCGACCCACCAAGGTCGAAGGCAATCCGGATCATCCGGCCTCGCGCGGCGCTACCGACGCCATAATGCAGGCGGCGGTGCTGTCGCTATTCGATCCCGAACGGTCTCGCACCCCGCTCAGGCAAGGCGAACCTGCGAGTTACGGCGACTTTCTCAAAGACATGGCGAAGCTTGCCGGCGGATTGGCGGCTTCGGGCGGGCATGGTTTGGCACTGCTGATCGAGGCGACAACATCGCCGACGACCAAGGCGCAGATCGGATCGCTCAAGCAGCGCTACCCCAAATTTCGCGTCTTCAAGCACGACCCGCTTGCGGCCAGCGCGAACGAGCAGGCAACGGCTAAACTGTTCGGCAGGCCGCTGGCACCGATCTACCATTTCGACCGCGCCGATGTGGTCGTCAGCCTTGATGCCGATTTCCTCGGCGAAGGGCCGGGGCGTCTGGCCTATGCCCGCGATTTCGCGCAGCGGCGGCGCGTGCGCAAGCCGACGGACACGATGAACCGTCTCTACGTCGTCGAAACGACGCCCACAATCACGGGTGCGGCGGCGGATCATCGCCGTGCCGTCAGACCGAGTCTGGTGGAAGGCATTGCGGCGGCGATCAAGGCAACTCTCGAAGGCGAGCACGATGGGGCGAGTTTGCCGTCGCTCGGCATGGAATACGCGCTTGTCGACGATCTCCGCGATGCCGGCCGCAACGCCCTGGTGGTGCCTGGCGCGCACCAGACGCCGTTCGTGCATGCCGTGACCTTTGCCATGAATGCCAGGCTTGGAGCCGTCGGCAACACGCTGGATTTCATCGAGCCGCCGGACGCCATGCCGATCGACGGCGATCTTGCCGCGCTTTGCCTAGCCATCACGAGCGGATCGGTCGACAGCGCCATCGTGCTCGGCTCCAATCCCTTGCACACGGCGCCGTCGGACGTCGATGTGCGCAAGGCCTTTTCGAAGCTGAAGCTTCTCCTACACTGGGGACTCTATCGCGACGAGACAGCATTCATAGCCGGCTGGCACATTCCCGCCGCGCACGAGTTGGAGAGCTGGAGCGACATCCGTGCGTATGACGGCACGGCCTCGATCGTGCAGCCGCTGATCCAGCCTCTGTTCGGAGGCAGGAGCCTGCATCAGCTGCTGGCGGCGCTCGGCGGTGAGTTCGATGCCGATATGCAAGCCCTGGTGCGCCCGACATGGGCTGACATGGACGAGGCAGGCTGGCGAAAGGCATTGCGCGATGGCGTCATACCGAACAGCGTCACTGCTCCTGTCGTCGTCTCGATGCCGGCGGATATCGGCGATCCCGCGCCGCATGCTCCTGTTGCCAATCGGCTGGAGGTTCGCTTCGAAGCCGATCCCTGGCTTCGCGACGGCCGCAACGCCAATTCGCCGTGGCTGCAGGAGTTGCCCCGCCCGCTGAGCAAACTCGTCTGGGGCAATGCGGCCCTGATCTCGCCGGCGACCGCACAGCGCCTGGGGCTCGAAAACGGGCAGGTGGTCAATCTGGCGCGAGGCGGCAAGGATCTCGACGCGCCGGCCTGGATCATGCCCGGACAGCCTGACGACACGGTGACGCTGTCGCTCGGGTTCAGCCGCAAGATCGGTTCGGTCGCCGCGTTGTCCGGTGGCTACGATGCCTTCATCCTGCGTACCACAGAGGCTCCGTGGTTTGCCGATGGCCTCGTGTTGACCGCGCGCGACGGGTCGGCGCGGGTGGTGACGACCCAGCACCACCAGGCGATGGAGGGCAGGGCGATCGTGCGGCACGCGACGCTCGACGCCTTTAGGCAAGATCCGCATTTCGTGCGTGACGGTGTGCCGCCGGCGCCGACGGAATCGCTGTACCGCGACTGGACCTACGACCAGGAAGCCTGGGGCATGTCGATCGACCTCTCGGCCTGCATCGGCTGCATGGCTTGCGTATCGGCCTGCCAGGCCGAGAACAACATCGCGACCGTCGGACCGGATGAAGCCGCCCGCGGTCACGAAATGCATTGGCTGCGCATCGACCGTTACTACGCCGGCGCGGTCGACGACCCCGACACCTTCTTCCAACCCGTGCCTTGCATGCATTGCGAGAAGGCGCCCTGCGAGGCGGTCTGTCCGGTCAACGCGACGATCCACACCCATGACGGCCTGAACGCGCAGGTCTACAACCGCTGCATCGGCACGCGCTACTGTTCGCAGAACTGCCCCTACAAGGTGCGCCGCTTCAATTTCCTCGAGTACCAGGAGTTCGACAAGGACAGCGCCGGGCCACAGCAGGCCGTGCATAATCCCGACGTCACCGTGCGCTCGCGCGGCGTCATGGAAAAATGCACTTATTGCGTCCAGCGCGTTGCCGAAAAGCGCATCCGCGCGCAGATCGAGAACCGCGAAATCGCCGATGGCGAAGTCGTCACCGCTTGCCAGCAGGCATGCCCGACACAGGCCATCACCTTTGGGGACCTCAACAGGAAGGGTTCTCAGGTATCGCGCGAGAAAGCCGCGCCGCATGACTATGCCCTGCTCGAAGAGCTGAACACGCGGCCGCGCACCACCTATCTCGGCAAGATCACCAATCCGAACGCCGGGATCGCCGGCAAGCCAGGCACAGAGACCGGCGATGGCTGAAGCGGTCGCCGTCAGAGCCGGAAAAGCCCAGCCGCAAGCGCCGGTGCTGCGGGGGCGCCATGATTTTCCCGAGATCAGCGGCCGTATCAGCGCGATCGTCCTGCAAGGCAAGCTGCCGCGCTTCTTCTGGGCGGCGTTCTTCGTCTGCTTCGCCTTCGTGCTGCTGTTCCTCTATTCCATCACCTACCTGATCTCGGTCGGCGTGGGCGCTTACGGCGTCAACATTCCTGTCGTCTGGGGCACGATGATTTCCAGCTTCGTCTGGTGGATCGGCATCGGCCACGCCGGCACGCTGATCTCGGCGGTGCTGCTTTTGCTGCGCCAGCCCTGGCGTGCCTCGATCAACCGCTTCGCCGAGGCGATGACGCTGTTTGCCGTGGCAATGGCCGGGCTCTACCCGATCCTGCATCTCGGCCGGCCATGGTTCTTCTACTGGCTGCTGCCCCTGCCCAACACCCATATGCATTGGCCACAATGGCGCAGCCCGCTGGTCTGGGATTTTGCCGCGATTTCCACCTACGCCAGCGTGTCGCTGCTGTTCTGGTACATGGAACTGCTGCCGGATCTCGGCGTGCTGCGCGACCGCGCCAGATCGCGCGCCGGCCAACTCTTCTACGGCATCCTGGCGCTTGGCTGGCGCGGCTCGGCCTTCCATTGGGCGCGCTATCGGACCGTCTATTTCGTGATGGCGGCCCTTGCCACACCGCTCGTCGTGTCGGTGCATTCGATCGTCGCGCTCGATTTCACCTATGCCATCACGCCGGGCTATCACTCGACGATCTTCCCGCCTTACTTCGTCGCCGGCGCGCTGCTCTCCGGCTTTGCCATGGTGCTGACCATCGCCATTCCCTTGCGCTGGGCCTTCGCGGTCGAAGACCTGATCACGTTGCGCCACATGGAGAACGCCGCCAAGCTGATGATCGCGGCCGGCATGATCGTCATCTACGGCTATGCGTCGGAAGCATTCTTCGCCTGGTATTCCGGGCAGCCTTATGAGCGCGCGATGATGGCCCAGCGCGCCGTCGGTCCTTACGCGCCATTGTTCTGGATCATGCTGTTTTGCAATTGCATCGTGCTGCAGCTGCTCTGGCTGCGCCGCGTGCGGCTCAACATGCCGGTTTTGTTTTCCATCGCGCTGGTCGTCAACATCGGCATGTGGCTGGAGCGCTATGTCATCGTGGTGACCGGTCCGAGCCGTGACTACCTGCCGTCGTCCTGGGGCGAGCAGTCGCTGACCTGGCTCGATTTCGGCATCCTGTTCGGTTCGATCGGCACCTTCTTCGCGCTGGTCTTCCTGTTCATCCGCATCCTGCCGGCGATCACCATCTTCGAGGTCGAGGAATTGGTCGAAGAGAAAAGCGGGGCGGCATGAGCCTCCATGGCGTCATCGCGGCATTCGCCGATGCCGATGCGCTGACGCAGGCGGCGCGGACGATGCGCGACAAGGGTTACCGGCGCATGGATGCGTTCTCGCCCTTCGAGGTGCGCGACCTTGCCGAAATTTTGGGCATGCCAAGGACGCGGCTGCCATGGGCGGTGCTGGCGGGCGGCATTGCCGGTGGCCTGCTGGTCTATGCGCTGATCCTCTATTCCGTTGAGATCGACTATCCCGTCAATGTCGGCGGCCGGCCACTGCATTCCTGGCCGCCTTTCATGGTGATCGCCTTCGAGGCAGCCATACTGGGCGCGGCTCTGGCCGGCTTCGTCGGCATGCTCCGCGCGAACGGTTTGCCGCAATATTACCATCCGGTGTTCAACGCCAAAACTTTCACCTACGCGCAGGGCGGCAAATTCTACCTTCTCGTCGAAGCCGCCGATCCGAAATACCGCAAGGGCATCACCAAGCGGCAGCTGACCCGGCTTGGCGCGGAGACAGTCGAGGATGTGGAGGCATGAGATGGCGGACGCCGCTCTTGCCATTCATCCTGCTGCTCGCCGGCTGCAAACAGGACATGGCCGACCAGCCACGTTACAATCCGCTCGAGGCCAGCAAGCAATTCGCCGACGGCATGTCGGCCCGGACGCCGGTCGATGGCAGCGTGGCGCGCGACACCGACCTCGCGGCAACGCCGGACAGATTTCCGTACCCGGTCACCACAGCGCTTCTCCAGCGCGGGCAGCAACGCTTCGACATCTTCTGCTCGCCCTGCCATGGCCGCACCGGCGACGGTCATGGGATGGTGGTTCAGCGCGGTTTCCCGGCGCCGCCGAGCTATCATCAGGACGCGCTGCGCAAGGCACCTGATCGCCATTTCTACGACGTGATCACCAACGGCTATGGTGCGATGTATTCCTATGCCGCGCGGGTGCCACCGACCGATCGATGGGCGATCGTCGCCTATATCAGGGCCTTGCAATATTCACGCTACGCACCTGGCAAGGCGCTGCCGGATACGCTTCGCGCGAAACTAGATGCGGAGGCCGCGCGATGAGGCGTTTCGCATGGCCCGATGGTGTTTTTGCTCCGATGGTTGTTGCGGCCGCCGCGGGACTTCTGCTTTGCGGCATCGGACTTTTTTTCAATCCGCAGGCAACGCTTGCCGGTTGGCTGACGACAGCGCTGTTCCTGCTCGGATTCCCGCTTGGCGCGATGACTGTCCTGATGGTCCATGGCCTGACCGGCGGCCGCTGGGGCGACGCGCTGCGTCCGCCCCTGCGCGCCATCGTCGCGACACTGCCTGTGGGGCTGTTGTTGTTTCTACCTGTTCTCGCCCGGCTCGATCTGGTCTTTCCCTGGGTGGGAGCGGACCCTGCGATGCTGCCGGAAGCGGTGCGGCAAAAACTTGCCTATCTCAACGTGCCATTCTTCATCGGTCGCTTCCTGGCGTGTGCACTGGCGTGGCTGGTGCTCGCTTGGCTCGTCGTCGGCTGGACAGCGCCTGAGGGCGACAGATCCAGCCGCGGGACCGCTACCGGCTATGCGATCGGACTCATCGTCCACGGCCTGGCAGCAACAGTGCTTGCCATCGACTGGATGCTGTCAATCGAGCCGGAGTTCACGTCGACCATCTACGCGCTGCTCGAAGCCGCTGCCGAAGTCGTCGGCGCGTGTGCATTGGCTCTGGTGGTGTTGGCAGCCAGCCGCGCGATCGAGACGATGCCCGGTGGCGAGGAGGACGTGGCGCTTGGCGAAGACGTCGCCAACATGCTGTTCGGCTTCATGCTGATGTGGACGTACCTGTCCTTCATGCAGTGGCTGATCGTCTGGGCCGGCGACCTGCCGGAAGAAATCCACTGGTACGTCCTTCGTGGCCGGAACGGCTGGCAATGTCTGCTCTGGCTGCTGATCGCGCTGCAGTTCGTGGTGCCGTTCTTCGCCTTCCTCATACGTTCGGTCAAGCGCAGCCATCGTGGCCTGCTGGGGCTTGGCGCGGTCGTTCTTGCCGGACATTTCCTTGACGTCGTCTGGCGCGTTCGCCCGTCGCTGTCGGCAGCCGGTGCGCAGGTGTCGTGGCCGGACCTGGCGGCGTTTGCAGGAGCGGGAGGCGCGTGGTGCGCGTGTTTCCTCTATCTCTGGGCGAGGCCGGATCGCATTGCTGTGTGGCGCAGGAGGCTGGTCCGTGGCTAAGGCCTCGCATCCTGAAACGCGTGACGTCTGGCCACGCGCCCTGCTGCTCTTCGGGGTCGCCCTGCTGGTCTTCTTGGCGCTTGCGGCGCTGGCGCTGAAGCTGATTTTCGACACGGCGCCATACTTGCCCTTGGTGAATGCCGAGAAGACCAGCGAAGCAGGTCCCGCATTACAGCGCTTGCCGGGAGCCGACCTCGCGGCGTTCCGCAAGCGGGAAGATGAGGAACTCGGCAGGCTTGCCTGGGTTGATCGCGGTGCCGGCATAGCGCGCATTCCAATCCAAGACGCGATGAAGCTGGTTGCAGCGCAAGGTCTGCCGGACTGGGCAGGCGCGGCCGCTTCGCCAGGTCAGGATTGCGGCTTGCTCGAAGACCAGGTCCCACGCGCGCCACAGGCCGGCGATTGCCACGCCGGATCATTCACCGCGCAGCCAAACGACAAGGCACCCCAGCCGAGCCAAGCCGCACCGGCTCCTGGGGTGAGCCCATGACGCGTTTGGGGCTGCTGGTATTCTTGTTGCTTCTTCCAGCTGCCGCCAGCGCTTCGGCGCCGCCGTCTTTCGATCCGCAAATCGGCGCCCAGCTCGATCTCGACCGGGTTTTCAGAGATAGCTCCGGCAAGCTGGCGCCGTTGTCTGCTATCCTCGACGGTCGGCCGGCGCTCGTCATCTTCGGCTATGACAAGTGTCCCAATTTGTGCGGTGTCACACAGCAGGCGGTGGCCTCGGATCTGAACAAGACCGGCCTGGATCCTTCGACCTATCACGCGCTTTTCGTCTCGATAGATCCTTCCGAGGCCGTTGCAGACGCGGCCTTCGTCCGGAGCGAGGTCGCGCGGTCCGCCGGTGAGGCCGGCTTGTCGGCCTGGCGCTTTCTGACCAGTGCTGATGGCGGCGGTGCCGACCTTGCATCGGAGGCCGGCATCACCTTCGACCGGCGTGACCGCATCGCCCAATACGTCCATCCGATCGCCGTCATCGCGCTGACGCCGCAAGGGCGGATCGCACAGGTGCTGCCGGCGCTGACTTTCGAGCCGCGCGATTTGAGGCTTGCTCTGGTCGAGGCGTCGGCGGGGCGGCTGGGATCGATCGCCGACCATGTCTTCCTGCTCTGCGCCGGGTTCGATAGCTCCAAAGGGCAGTACACCTCGACGATACAGGCGGTTCTGAAGACAGCGGGGCTGGCAACGCTGCTGGGGCTCTGTGCGAGCCTTTTCATGCTGACGCGGGGGAGGCGGGTTTGAGCTTCGGCATCCCCTTCACGCCACCCGAGGCCTCGTCGATCGCCGGCAGCGTCGACATGTTGTTTTACACCTTGCTGGCATTCACCGCGGCCCTGGGGATCTTCCTGGCCAGCCTCGTCGTCTTCTATGCCATCAAATATCGCGCCGGCTCCAAGGCGGAACGAACCGGCGAGCGCGCGCGCAGCCTGCCCCTGGAAGTGGCCTGGACAGTAGCGAGCCTGCTGATCGCTTTCGTCATCTTCGGGTGGGGCGCCGTGCTGTTCCTGCGCCGCGAACATCCGCCGCTCGACGCGCTCGAAATCGCCGGCCTCGGCAAGCAATGGATGTGGGAGTTCCGCCATCCCGGCGGCCAGCGCGAGATCAACGAACTGCATGTGCCGGTCGGAAAGACGGTGATCGTCTCGCTGGCATCGCAGGATGTCATCCACTCGTTCTTCGTGCCGGCCTTCCGGGTCAAGCAGGACGCCGTGCCGGGGCGCACCACCCATGTCTGGTTCATAGCTGACGAGCCCGGGCGCTATCATCTGTTCTGCGCGCAATATTGCGGCACGCAGCATTCGGAAATGGGTGGCTGGGTAACGGCGATGCCGCCGGAAGATTATGCGGCGTGGCTGGGAAACCAGGGCAAGGGCGACACGCTCGCGGCCGATGGTGAAAAACTGTTTCGGGCGCTCGGCTGTTCCGGCTGCCATGAAAAGTCCAGCAAGGTGAGGGCTCCGGATCTTGCCGGCATCTTCGGACGGCCGGTGGCGTTGGAGAACCAGCAGACAGTCATCGCCGACGAACGCTATCTGCGCGATTCCATCATCGAGCCGAAGAAGGAAATCGCCGCCGGTTACGATCCGGTGATGCCGAGCTTCGATGGAATTGTCGACGAGGGCGAGATGCAGATGCTGCTCGCCTATCTCAAATCGCTTTCACCGCGGGCGGCAACCAGGAACGAGGCGACCCAATGAGCACCGAAGCGCTGAGGCCTTCGAGCTATCTTGGCGAGGGCGCCGGTCCCGCCGCATGGCTGTTGACCACCGACCACAAGCGCGTCGCCTGGCTCTATTTGATGTCGCTTACGGCTTTCTTCTTCCTCGGCGGCGCCTTTGCCGTGCTGATGCGCGTGGAACTTGCCACGCCTGCCGGCGACCTCGTCTCCGACGATACCTACAACCGATTGTTCTCCCTGCACGGCATCATCATGGTTTGGTTTTTCCTGGTGCCGTCGATCCCGGCGACATTAGGCAATTTCCTTTTGCCACTGATGATCGGCGCCCGCGATCTCGCCTTCCCGCGCCTCAACCTCGCCAGCTGGTATGTGTTCATCCTCGGCAGTGCCTTTGCCCTGGCCTCAGTGCTCGCCGGCGGCGTCGACACGGGCTGGACGTTCTACACGCCGCTCTCGACGCTCTACGCCAACGGCTTCGTCTCCATGGCGGCGCTTGGCGTCTTTATCGTCGGTTTCTCGACGATCATGACCGGCATCAATTTCATCGTCACCATCCACACGTTGCGCGCGCCGGGACTGACCTGGTTCCGGCTGCCGATCTTCGTCTGGACGATGTACGCCACCGCGCTGGTGATGGTGCTGGCAACGCCGGTGCTGGCGGCCTCGCTGATCCTGATCGTGCTTGAGCGGGCGTTCGGCATCGGCATCTTCAACCCGGCGCTCGGCGGCGACCCGTTGCTGTTCCAACATCTGTTCTGGTTCTATTCGCACCCGGCCGTCTACATCATGATTTTGCCAGGCATGGGCGTGGTCTCGGAGGTGCTGCCCTGCTTCAGCCGCCGGCCGCTGTTCGGCTACAAGGCCGTTGCCCTGTCCTCAATGGCAATCGCGGTGTTCGGCTTCCTCGTCTGGGGCCACCACATGTTCGTCTCCGGCCAATCGGCCTATGCCGGGGTGCTGTTCTCTTTCCTGTCGTTCTGCGTCGCCATCCCCTCGGCCATAAAAGTGTTCAACTGGAGCCTGACGCTGCGCAAGGGCGAGGTCACCTTCGAGACGCCGATGCTTTACGCGCTGTTCTTCCTGGCGCTGTTCACCTTCGGCGGGCTGGCTGGTCTGTTCCTGGCGGCCCTCGCCATCGACGTCCACGTCCACGACACCTACTTCGTCGTGGCGCATTTCCACTACATCATGGTTGGCGGCATGGTGACGGCCTACATGGCCGGGCTGCATTTCTGGTGGCCGAAACTGACCGGCCGCATGTATTCCGAGACGTGGGGGCGGATCGCGGCGACCGTCACCTTCCTCGGCTTCAACCTGACCTTCTTCCCGCAATTCGTGCTCGGTTTTATCGGCATGCCGCGGCGCTATCATACCTATCCGCCCGAATTTCAATTCTGGCATGTCCTGTCGTCCGCTGGCGCGGTGGTGCTGGCGTTTGGCTACCTGATGCCGTTGTTCTATCTCGGCTGGTCGATGTTTCGAGGTGCGCGAGCGCCAGCCAATCCATGGCGCGCGACCGGGCTCGAATGGCAGACGGCTTCACCACCGCCACCGCATAATTTCGATGCCATGCCGAGCGTCAGCCGGCCCGCTTATGACTATGCGATGAAGGGGTTGCAGCACGAGACGTTCAGTCCCCACAAGGACGAAGCCTGATGCGTTCATCCACCGAAAGTGTCGCCTTCGATACAAAGGCCCGCGAGAAGGCTGCCGACACGTTCGGCATGTGGGTGTTCATCGGGTCCGAGGCGATGCTGTTCGGCGCCATCCTGCTGGTGTTCCTGATCGCAAGGATCAGCTACGGCACGGCTTTTGCGGCTGCTTCACAACGCCTGTCGCTGCCGCTCGGCACGCTGAACACGGCCGTTCTCTTGACCAGCAGCTTTGCGATGGTGCTTGCTCACACGTTCACGGCCAGCCGGCGTTGGCGCCCGGCTGTCTGGGCGTTGATCTGCACGAGCCTGCTTGGAATTGTCTTTCTGTTCATCAAGGCCGTCGAGTACGGCAGGGAATTCAAGGAGGGCCTGGCGCCGGTTCTTGGTGCGCCGTTCAGTTTCACAGGCCCCGATCCGACCCACGCCGAGTTCTTCTTCGCGCTTTATTTCGCCATGACATCGCTGCATGCGCTGCACCTGATATGTGGCATCGCCGTGATCGCCGGCGTGCTGCTGCTTTGGCCAGGAACCACGGAGGCCAGCCGCATCCATCGTGTCCAGGCAATCGGGCTTTACTGGCATTTTGTCGATATCGTCTGGGTCTTCCTGTTTCCCGTTCTCTATCTGATCAACCGATGAGCCACATCCGCAAACTCATAGTCGCTTATCTCGGGCTGCTGGCCTTGCTGGCATTGACGGTGGGCTCGTCGTTCCTCGACCTCGGCGGATTGAACTCCGCGCTCAACCTGGCGATCGCGGCGGCCAAGGCCGCGATCATCGCCACTCTGTTCATGCACCTGACCAGCGAGGGCATCTTGCCCCGGCTGGCGGTGGCGGCGACAGGCCTGTGGCTAGCCGTTCTGTTTGGGTTGACGTTGATCGGGCAATAGGGCCGAGCCTGCCAAATTTGGATTCAGCGACGCCGCAATCACTGCGCGACCAGGATATTCGCTACCGGACAGGACTCGGCGAGCGGAGCCTTTCGGTTGACTGGCTTGTTAAGGAAAAGCTAATGGACTGGCGGTTTCGCCGCGAATTCGCCCCGATCTTTGACGAGAGCGGTACCGACGACCATGCCCGCATAATTTTTATCAACCCTTGCGGAGAAAACGAAGTCCCGATGATCTCGGACAAAGCCACAGTTGGCGTCGTGGTGCCGATGTTCAATGCCGAGCGAACCATTCGCTCTACCCTGACCAGCATCTGCCGGCAGAGCTACCAGACATTGGACATCGTCGTGGTCGACGATGGATCGACGGACGGGTCCGCATCGATCGTGGCCTCCTGCGCCGAGAAGGATCGGCGCATACGCCTCATAGGGCAGTCAAATGGTGGTGTCGCGCAGGCTCGCAACAGCGGTGCCGCTTCTACTGACGCAGAGTTTCTGGCGTTTGTCGACGCGGATGATCTTTGGGCTCCATCCAAAATAGCCCTTCAGTTGGGCGCCTTGAGGGAGGGTGGCTCGTCAGCAGGCCTGGCCTATTGTTGGTTTGCGCATATCGACGAGGACGATCGGGTATTCTCGCTGCACAATCAGCCCGATGCCCAAGGTCACGTTCTCCAGCGCATGTGCAGACAGAATTTTGTCGGTAACGGAAGTTCGATGCTTGTCCGCCGCTCAGCATTCGAGCGAGCCGGACAATTCGATCCGTCGCTGCGAGCCAGGAGCGCACAGGGCTGCGAGGACCTTCTGATGTGTCTGAGAATAGCGGAAAGTTACGAGTTCCGCGTCGTGCCCCAGTACCTCGTGGGTTACCGGACGACGAATTTCAACATGTCGAGCGATGTCATGCAGATGCTTCGTTCCTGTGAAATTGTCCTTGCCGAGTTTCGTCGAAAATATCCGCAATTCGAAAGCGATCTCGATGCCCATCTGGTCGACATGATCCAGTGGCTTGCAACAAGAGCCTTGATTGAGGGGCGGTTTCGCGCGGCCGGCAGCCTGTTGAAGACGTCAGTCACCCTGGACCCGCGCACGACGATTTCGTGTTTGCCCGACATGGTAAACGCATATTGCCGGGCCAGGCTGGTTCCTCGCTGGATCAAGGTTGGCATGAAACGGATGCTACGCACAGACGCCGAGTTTCGGCCTGTTTATGGCGAAATTAGCTGGTGAAGATGTCATCCACCCCAGACGGGCACACGAATAGACTGGAAGCGGAACTGCGCGAGATGTTTGGCGTGGAAGGCTGCGCGGGTGTCCGCCATGTGGATTTGGACATCCAAGATGCTCCCGAAGGCTGCGATGCCGGCATGATCGTCTTGTGGCGCGGCGGACTGCCGGTCGGGCATTTGCTCAGGGCGAGCGACGGGGAGTGCCGCATTGCCCCAATGGCGACCGATCAAGACTCAAGCCTGATTGCACCGGTTCTGGACCTGCCGAGCGCCAGCGTGGTCATCTGCACGCGCGACAGGCCGAACGAATTGCGGCGCTGCCTCGCCTCGCTTCCCCGGCAAACCTTCCCGCCTGAAGAGGTCATTGTGGTCGACAACGCATCGAGAGGCGGCGAAACGCGCGAGGTAGCGCTCGCTGCCGGCGCGATCTATGTGCGCGAGGATCGACCTGGCCTGGATATAGCCCGCAACCGGGGAGCCTTGCGTGCATCCTCGGAGATCGTTGCATACACTGATGATGACGTTCTGCTTCATCCGCAATGGCTTGAGCGGCTGGTCACGGCATTCGACAGCCCCTCGATCGGCGCGGTGACGGGTCTCGTATTGCCCGCCGAGCTTGCCACCGAAGCGCAGCGCTATTTCGAGACATTCTGGAGTTTCGGGCAGGGCTATACACCCCGAATTTTCCGCGCGGCCGATTTTGCCGCCAGCAGGCACGAGGTGTTCCCTGCCTGGAAAATCGGTGCCGGCGCCAGCATGGCGTTCCGGCGCGACGTGTTCGACCATGCCGGGTTGTTCGACGAGCGCCTCGATGTCGGTCAGGCCGGATGTTCGGGCGATTCCGAATATTGGTACCGGCTGCTCGCCAATGGATATGACTGCCGTTACCAGCCCACCTCCGTGGCGTTCCATTTCCACAGGCGGACGATGGAAGGCTTGGCCAAGCAAATCTACTCCTACATGCGCGGTCACTCAGCCGCGTTGCTCGTCCAGCACGAACGGACCGGCGTCAAGGCGAATTTGACGCAGGTTCTCAAATGGAAGCCACTTTGGTACCTTGGCAGGGTTCGCAGGAGGCTGCTTGGACGCAGGGTCCCTGAGGACCATTTCCTTTGGCAGGAAATCGCCGGCTATGCTTCGGGAATCCTGTTCTACCTCCGAACCAGGGTAAGACGGCGTGGCGCATAATCCCTTGGTTTCAGTCGTGGTGCCTGCGCGGAACGCCGAGGTCACGCTCACACAAGCGCTCGATTGCCTCCTCGGCCAGGGCATTGCTGATTGGGAGGCGATCATCGTCGACGATGGCTCGACGGATAATACCGCGCAAAT
>NZ_JAPYKQ010000012.1:0-159895 GCF_037179625.1 Mesorhizobium sp. Cs1299R1N3
CTCGCGAAGATCATTGGAAAGAGGTCGAGTCATCAGATGCTGGCCTCCATTCCAGCCAGCATCTTGAATCACAAAACCGACTGATCCGGAATCCCTTCGATTCCATCAACTCGTGAACCGCTCTAGCTCCTGTTGCTGAGGGGATCCTTCCCAAGGCCAGGTCATCGAAAGTCAAAGAGATGTGCCGCTTGAAGCCCTCACGCCACCGCCACACACTCGATCTCGATATCAAACTCCATCGGCCATGACGCCACCGGCACGAAACTGCGCGCCGGCGGGTTCACGCTGAAATACCGGGCATACACCCTGTTTATCGCGTTGTAGAAGCCGGAGTTGACGGCGTAGATGCGCACCATCACCACGTTTTCCAGCGAGGTGCCGGCCGCTTCCAGGCAGTGCTTCAGCGCCTTCAGCGACGCGTCTGTCTGGGTTTCGATGTCGCCACGCACCATCTCGCCGGTCACCATATCCACCGGCGGCGTCGCCGAGATGAACACGAAGCCGTTGGCCTTCACCGCCGTCGAACAGGGCAAGCCCAGCGCCCGCACCTTGTCCGACATGACGGGCACTTCGATGATTTCTTTTTTCATGGTGGTGCTCCCTTGTTGGCCAAGCTGGCGCCAAGGCCCCCTCACCCAGCCTCCGCTTCGCTCGGCTGACCTCTCCCCGAGGGGAGAGGAGATCACGAGCGCCGGCGCCAAGCTCTTCTCCCCAGCGGGGAGAAGGTGGACGCGAAGCGGCCGGATGAGGGGGCTTGCGCCGACTCCTGCGGTTATAGGCAGCTTATCCCGACACGGGCGGAACGCCAGTGCGGACGCATGGTCCAGCCCTCACCCCTGGCCCGGATAGGGCGTGCCGTCCTTGTGCAGGAACCGCCCGTCGGAACTCGGGCTCATCATGTCGACATCCGAGCAGGTGATCACATCGTCGGGGTTGCGCGAGCCGACTTCCAGGTAGCGCGCGGTGGCCAACGAGCGGTTGATCATGTGGTGGCCGTTGCCGCTGTTCTTGGCGAAGGTCGCGCAGTCGCCGGCCTTGAGCAGCGTTTCGCCGCCATCCTCGACCAGCATCAGTTCGCCCTCCAGCACATAGACGAGCTCGTCCTCGTGGCTGTGCCAGTGGCGCTGGCTCGACCAGCCGCCCGGCGGCAAGGTCATCAGGTTGACGCCGAAATCGGTGAGCCCACCGGCATCGCCGAGGCGGCGCCGCGTGCGGTCGGCGCAAGGGGCGTCGAAGGGCGGGGGATAGCCGGAGCCCTTGCGGACGGGCACGGATGCGAGGTCGATCTTGGGCATGGGGAGCTCCCGGGTGATGTGCGCAGTCTAGCGCATGGGGCGTGGAGGCACAGAGCCAAGTTGGGGGTGGGGGTTTGCCAGGGGAGTGGCAGGACGGTTGCGGTAGCGCTCTACGGCGCCCCCCTCTGTCCTGCCGGACATCTCCCCCTCTTGGGGGGAGATTGGCTGTCATCGCGGCCTTCGCCAATTTTCAACCATTGCCAGAAAGAGAGCCGGCACCGAAGCTGCCAATCTCCCCACTTGAGGGGGAGATGTCCGGCAGGACAGAGGGGGGCGCCGTAGAGCGCCAGCTGGATCCCCCCTAATGCGCCGCGCCGAGCTCCTTTACGTGCTTTTCATGCTCCTTCAGCGTCGGCAGCGTCTTCTTGGCGAATTCCTTCAGCGCGGGGTCGTCGCCCGATTTCGCATAGGTGCTGAACAGGGCGACCGCCTGCTTGTGGGCCTCGGTCTGCATCATCACGTATTTCTGGTCGAACTCCTTGCCGCTGGCGCCTTTCAGCTGGTCCAGCATCTGCTGGTCCTTGGGCTGCAGCGCGGGTCCGGCGGGCTTGATCGAGGCGGTGGTCTGCCCCTTGCTCAGCGCCTGCTTGAAGTCCTCGCCGGCCTTGGTGTGGTCCTTGATCATCTGGCCGGCGAAGGCCTTGACGTCCGCCGAGGCGGATTTCTGTTCGGCCAGCCTGCTCGACTGGATCTCGAATTCATTGGCGCTGGGCACGGTGCCGACAAAGGTCGGGGTGTCGACCTTGCTGTCGGGCAACATGGGCGCGACAGCGTTCGAATTGGTGCCGTTCGTCTGGGCAAGGGCTGCGGGCGCGACGGCGGTCAGCGCAACGGCGGCCATGGTCAGGAGCGTTTTCATCTGGGATCTCCGATCGGAATGGTTCCCTCGGGATTCCAACGCCGCAGGCGAGACGAAGTTGCGCGACGCCTCTCAGTGGCAGCACGCGTCGCCATATTGCAGCTGCTCGTTCCAGTTCGGCCGGCCCTCCGGCGTGAAATCCATCAGGTTCCACAGGATTTCGCAGGTACCGATGGCGCGCGGGTCCTGGCCGGGCTCGACCGGCGCGAAACCGAGTTCGGACGACCAGAAATGCCTGATGCCGTCACCGTCGCGGTGGAACACCGACAGCAGCGGGATCTGCGCGCCGTCGGCATCCTCGGCGTTGTAGTCGCGCTTGAAACTGTTGTTGGCCGAAGATACCAGCCGCATGTTGCGCCAGCCGCGATCGCGGCCGAGCGTGACGAGGTTTTCAAGCGCGGTCTTGGCCACGACAGCGAAGTTGAAGCCGGCCGCCTCGAGATGGCCGACCGCGCCGTCGAACTGGTCGAGCAGCGCCGTGCAGGACGGGCATGGCTGGTCGGGCCGCGCGAGCTTCGCCGTGCCGCCGCTGGTCGCCACGTCGCGCGTCTCCTGCGGGTGGCGCGGGAACATCATCTGGTAGAGGATCAGCGTGTCCTTGCCGGGTGCGAACAATTCCGAGAGTTTTATCTTCGCGGTCTTGCCTGACATATCCAGCCCATCGAACACATAGTCCTGCGGCACCAGCCCGCCCGGCGGCAACGCCCGGCGCGCCTCGGCCACGGCTTCCATGGCGCGGCGCAGCTCGATTTCCTTCTTCAGCAGCTTTTCGCGCGCGGTGCGGTATTTGGCGGATTCGTTGGGAAAGGTGATCATGATCGGCTCCTTCAAGTCGTCGCGCCGGCGTCCCGGCAGGGTGCTCTACGACCCAAGGACGTTTCGCCGTAACCGGTTCCGACATTTTTACGCGCCCGCAACTGCCTCACCCCTTGACCCCGCCGGCGGTGAGGCCGGAGACGATCTTGCGCTGGAAGATCAGCACCAGCACCACCAGCGGCACGGTGACGATCACCGAGGCCGCCATGATGTTGCCCCACGGGATTTCGAACTGCGAATTGCCGGAGAGCAGCGCGATCGCCACCGGCACGGTCCGCCGCGCATCGTTGGAGGTGAAGGTCAAGGCAAACAGGAACTCGTTCCACGCGCCGATGAAGGCCAGCAGTCCGGTGGTCGCCAGCGCCGGCCACATCAGCGGCAGGAAGATGCGCGTGATGATGATCCATGGCGTCGCGCCGTCGAGGATCGCCGCCTCCTCGACCTCGACCGGCAGGTCGCGGACGAAAGCGGTGAGCACCCAGACGGTGAACGGCAAGGTGAAGATCATGTAGGAGAAGATCAGCGCGAAGAGCGAATTGTAGAGGCCGAACATCCGCACCAGTTCGAACAGCCCGGCCAGCACCGCCACCTGCGGGAACATCGAGACCGACAGGATGGCGAACAGCAATGCCGAGCGGCCGCGAAAACGGATACGCGCCAGCGCGTAGGCGGCGGTGACGCCAAGGAACAGCGAGAGCGCCACGACCGCGCCCGAGACGATCAGCGAATTCAGGAGGTTGTGCACGAAGGCGCCTTCGGCCAGCACGTTGCGATAATTGCCGAGGCTGGGCGCCTTCGGCCACAGATCGGCCTGGAAAAGCGCGGTCCCCGATTTCAGGCTGGTGACGATGGCGTAGTAGAACGGGAACACCGCGATGAGAACGATCGCCCCGATCAGCAGATAGAAGGCTATGCGCTTCAGGATCCACATCTCAGCGGCCTCCTTCCATGCTTATCCGGCCGATGCGGATGGTGAGGATGGTGAGCAGAGCGAGGATCAGGAAGAGCAGGGTCGAGGCGGCCGAGCCATAGGCGAACTTGTCGAATTCGAACAGGTTCTCGCGGGCGAACACCGACATCGACTTGGTGTGCGCATTGTTGGGCGTCAGCACATAGATCAGGTCGAAGATGCGCAGCGCATCGAGCGCCCGGAAGATCACCGCCACCATCACCGCAGGGCGGATCAGCGGCAAGGTCACCCGCCAGAAGATCTGCCAGGGATTGGCGCCGTCGAGCCTGGCGACCTCGATGATCTCGCGCGGCAGCATCTGCAGCGCGGCCAGCATCAGCAGCGCCATGAACGGCGTCGTCTTCCAGATGTCGACGATCAGCACCGCGGCCATCGCCGTGTCGGCACTGGCGGTCCAGGCGATCTTGTGGTCGATCAGCCCGAGATTGATCAGCACGACATTGATGATGCCGAACTGGTCGTTCAGCATCCACTGCCACATCTTCGCCGAGACGATGGTCGGGATCGCCCAGGGGATGAGGATCGCCGCCCTGACGATGCCGCGGCCTCGAAATTCGGCGTTGAGCACCAGGGCGACGATCATGCCGAGGATCGTCTCGCAGGTCACCGAGACAACCGCGAACCGCACGGTGTTCCACACGGCACCCCACCAGACCGGATCGAGAAGCAGCCCGTCGTAAATGACCCGCCCGCTCGGCATGCGCAGCACCGAGACATAATTGGCGAAGCCGACCCATTGGCGGGCGTCGAGATCGGACAGCGAGGCATCGGTGAAGCTGAAATAGACCGTGCGCGCAAGCGGCCAGCCGGCGGCGGCGGCGAGCACCAGAAGCATCGGCGTCAGGAACAGCCATGCCGAGCGCACACGCTGGCGCATCAGCCGCGAGCCAGAGCGCCGGTCGGCGGCCGGTCGCGCGCTCACCAGCCCTTGCCTTTCAGCCGGGTCAGCGTCGCTTCGAGGTCGGCCAGGTTGTCGGCGGCGCTGCCCTCGCCGGACAAGGTCTTGTGGACCGCGTTCCAGAACTGGCTCGACGCCTCATTGTACTTGTTCCTGGTCACCGCCGAGGGTCGGGGCCCGGCATTGAGGAAGACCTCTTTCCAGTGTGGAATGATCGGCTGTTGCCGGGCGATGTCGGCATCGTCATAGAGCGCCTGGATGGTCGGCAGGTTGGCGGTCTTGAGCGTGCGGTATTTCTGCATTGCCGGCGACGCGATGAACTTGACCAGTTCGATCGCCGCATCCGGGTGCCTGGAATATTTCGAGACCGCAAGGTTCCAGCCGCCGAGCGTCGCCGCCGGCCGGGCGCCCTGGCCCGTGCCGGCCGGCAGCGGTGCGACGTCGAACTTGCCCTTGATCGGTGACCCCTGGCCGTTGCCCAGCGCATAGGCATAGGGCCAGTTGCGCATGAAGACCGCATTGCCGGTCTGCCACACACCGCGCGATTCCTCTTCCTGGTAGGCGAGCACGCCCGGCGGCGCGATGGTGCCGATCCAGGCCTTGGCCATGTCGAGCGCGGCCGCCGCCCGGGCGTTGTTGATGGAGATGGCGCCATCCGGCTCGACGATATGGCCACCGCCGTTCGACACCACCCATTCGAACGCGTCGCAGGTCAGCCCCTCATAGGCATTGCCCTGGAAGACGAAGCCCCAGATATCCCTGTTGCCCGAGGCCCGCTCCTTGTCCATCACCAGCCTGGCGGTGTCGCCCAGCTCCTTCCAGGTGGCCGGCACCTTGGCGCCGTATTTGTCGAGCAGATCCTTGCGGTAGTAGAGCGCCGGCGCATCGGTGAAGATCGGCAGCGCCACCAGCCTGCCGTCGACGGTCTGCGACTGGATGATCGACGGGAAATGCTTGCCCACGACATCCCTGGTCGCCTCGGTCAGGTCGACGAACTGGCTGGCGAGCTGCGGCGCCCAGATGACGTCGGTCTGATAGACGTCGACATCGCTGTTGCCCGCGGCGAGCCACAGCCTGTACTGGCCGAACTGGTCGGTCCCCGACGACGGCATGGCGACGATGGTGACCTTGTTGCCGCTTTCTTTCTCATAGCGGTCGAGGATCTCGCGCAGCACCTTGATGCCGTTGCCGGTGTCGCCCGACACGATCGACAGCTCGACCGCGCGCGCCGAACCTGTCGCGAGAACGGCAGCGACGCTCAACGCCAGCAATGCGTGGAAAACCTTCATCGGGTGGATCTCCCTAGGCAGCCGGCGGCGCACAGCGCCGGCAGCCGGTCAGACCCCACCGTTCATTGAATGCGGAGCAGCGCTTTGGGTTCCCGAACAGGCCATCCCCGGTGGCCGAACAGGCCATCCCTGGTGGCCGAACAGGCCATCCCCGGTGGCGATGACGGCACCGATCAGCGTCGCTGGTCAGCCTTCCCAGGCGACGGGCCTCATGCCCAGCCGCTCGTAGAGCCGCACGGCGGCGGCGTTCTCGAGCGTATTGGTCTTGAGGTCGACATGGGCGGCACCCCGGTCGCGAAAAATGGCGAAGGCGTGCCACATCAGCGCCTCGCCGACCCCTTTGCCGCGCGCCTCGGGATGAACGGCCAAGTCCTTGACGAACGCCGAGGTCCAGCACAGTGCGGCAGCCGCCAGCCGGCCCTTGGCATCGATGACGAGGAAACACAACGCCGGGTCGAATTCCGGGTCTTCGGAAATGCGCGGCCACCATTCGTCGAAGGGGCCGTCGGTGCCATCGTCGAACACTTCGCCCAGCAACGCATGCAGGGGCAGAGCGTCGCCATGTCCGAAGCAGCGCATGGCAAAGCCGTCCGGCCAGTGCGGCGCAACCAGCGTCTCATCGAGGATTTTGCGCAGCCGGATGTCGTTTGGAGCCGGCGGGCGCGGTTCGGGCATCGCGCTCAGGCGTCGGGCTGAAGACGCCCGCGCCTGCGGTCGACACCGAGGCCGGTCGCCTCGAGCAGGCCCTTGCGCTTGGCGTCGAAATAATAGCCGGTCTGGTAGAGCCAGTCGGCCTTCTTGGCGTTGCCGTTCGACACCAGCCAGGCGCCGCGCAGATATTTGACCGCGTATTTGAGGTTGGTCTCGGCGTCGAACAGGCCCTTGGCCGGCCCGTCATAGCCCATGCCGCGCGCCGTCGCATGCTTGATCTGCATCAGCCCCCAATGGCCGTTATTGTAGGCCTTGGGATTGAAGGTGCTTTCGCGGTTGACGACATGGCGCACCAGATCCACCGGCACCTGGTAGAAGGCGGCGTATTTGACGATCAGCCGGTCGACGTCGCCGCGCATGCCGGTCGCATGCTGCTCCGGCTCGACGGGCGCCGACGGGAACTGCACCAGCGCGGCCGGGTTCTGCGGCACGACATAGGCTACCTGCTGCACGCCGGGCATTTTCTGGCCGCCCTTGGCAACCGCCGGCACGACAAGCCCGGCGGTCGTGTAGGTCCCGGCCGCCTCGATCGGCTGGCCGGCCTTGGACGGCGGCGGCGCCTGCCAGGCATTGGCGGCCATCACCGCGGGCATAGCCGGCGAGGTTGGGGTCGCCCCGGCAAAGGCGGCGGTCGCCGCAGCCGGCTGGACGGCCGGATCGAGTGCCGGCGTAGCCGGGCTCGGGGTCAACTCAGCGGTCTGAACCGGTGTGATTCCGGAGGATTGCGGCAGCACCGAAACCGTGTCCGGCAGCGGCACGGTGAAGCCGGCATCGCTGCCTGCCGTGGTCGCGGTTTCGGTCAGGGACGGCGCGGCCTTCATCTGCGAGGTCGAGGTGCAGCCGCTCATGCCGGCTGCCGCCACGATCACGCCGATGGCGATAAGGGTTTGTTTTGCTGGCAAGCCGCGCTCGGAGTCCGGTTCGTCGGGTCGTTAAGATTTCCCTTACACCAGCGATTCTTGGGTAGCAATCGGGGCCATCTGGTGGTTTTCGGGTGGCGGGACGCAGGCAGCGATGCCATATTGTTCCTGATATGTACCGGCGGGAATCCCGGATTCCGCCGCTTTGCGGAAAGGAGCGCAGCATGAAAACGGCATCTTCGATCACGGCTGGCCACGCAGTGTTAGAAACAGTGATCGGTTTCATGGGCATCGCCTGGAGTGAAAAGGGCCTGATCCGGCTCTGCCTGCCCGAACGCAGCCGCGAAGCGGTGGAGCGGCGGCTGATGCGCCACCCCGGCGTTTCCGCCTCCACGGCCCAGCCGTCATGGGTGGTCGAGCTGATCGCCTCGATCAAGGCATATGCCGCGGGCGAGGACGTCGATTTCACCGGTTTTCCCGTCGATCTCGACGGCATCGACGATTTCCGCCTCGCCATCTACGACGCGGCACGAAAACTCAGCTATGGCGAAACCACCACCTATGGCGAACTCGCCAAGCGCGCCGGCCATGCCGGCCTGCCGCGCGAAACCGGGGCTGCCCTTGGCGCCAATCCGGTGCCGCTGGTCATCCCGTGCCACCGCATCCTTGCCGCCGGCGGCAAGATCGGCGGCTTCTCGGCGCCCGGCGGCTCGGTCACCAAGGAAAAGATGCTGGCCATGGAAGGCGTGCGCGTCGGCCCGCCGCCGCCGGCGCAGGTGTCCTTCGGGTTTTGAGAGCAGTAGCCGCTTCCGGCACCGGAAGCGCCAAAAGTCGCTGTTTGCAGGCCGGCTGAATATCGATACACCCTAATGGCGCCGGATGAACCGGTGCCTGAAATGCTCGTTGTCCGGCCGCTTGCAGATATAGACCGGGCAGGACCTGGTGTCGGCGCTCGGCACGTAGGCGCGCGTCCTCACCTCGCCCATGGTGCAGAACTGCTGGCTCTGCACATAGCGGTCGTAGAGCGGCAGCCCCGGTACCCGCGTCGACTGATAACGCAGGATGACCGCGCCTTGGCGCGCGATCGTCGACTGGACCTTGCCGCAGCTCATACGCATGGGGTCGTAGCGCGAGATCGCCTGCGCCTGGGCGGCCACCAGCGTGAGGCAGGCGGCAAGCAGGATGGTTTTCATGGTCCTCCCCTCGATCCGCCGCCCGGGGACGGCACAATCTTGCGCCACGGTTTCACCAGATTGGGGCGGCCGTTGGGCGGCCCCGATCACGGCTTTTTCACGCAGTCTTGTTTTTTGTGCGAAAGCAGCCTATATCAGCCCCATTGATATTTCGGCCGATCGATCCGGGCCTCGCGATCTTCGCGTTTGCTGACGTCTATCTCCAAAATCTCGATGCACACCGGCTGGACTTCGGTCTGGTCATACCAAAGCAAATGTGAAGGACTATTTATATGGCAACTGGAACGGTCAAGTGGTTCAATGCCACCAAGGGTTTCGGCTTCATCCAGCCTGACAGCGGCGGCGCGGACGTTTTCGTCCACATCTCGGCTGTCGAGCGCGCTGGACTGTCGACCCTGGTCGAAGGCCAGAAGATCAACTTCGAGATCGAGCAGGACCGCCGCACTGGCAAGTCGTCCGCTGGTTCTCTGAGCAAGGCAGCCTGATTTTGAAAATGGCGCGCGCCGGACGAGAGTTCGGGGCGCGCGGCAAGTCACGGATGTACTGACGGTCGCGCGAGAAGCGCGCCGGAGTGGAAAGACCCGACAAGCTGGAACAGCAGATAGCTGCCAGCCCGGACCGGACGCTCCCGATCAGGCTACCGAAATGGGAAGGCGGGATTCATCCCGCCTTTTTATTTGTCTGGATTTTGGATGCTGGCGATTGGCGAATCGACCACACAGCGTCCTTCTCCCCGTCACTATACGGGGAGAAGTGCCCGGCAGGGCGATGAGGGGCAGCGCGACGCGCCCCGAGATTATTGATCGCAAAGCTAACAGGATATCAACCGAGGCTGGCGCCGCCCCTCATCTGGCTGCCGCCATCTTCTCCCCGCAAAACGGGGAGAAGGACGCTGTGTCACCGTCTGCGTCTACCCCACCCACTCGATCGGCACATGCCTCGGGTCCGACTCCACGCGGCCGAGCCAGGCGGCCACCGCGGGATAGGCGTCGAGCTGGAAGCCGCCCTGCTCCGCCGTGTGCGTGTAGGCATAAAGCGCGATGTCGGCGATGCTGAACGCACCGGCGAAGAAGTCGTTGTTTTCGAGATATGTGTTCATGACGCCAAGCGCCTTGTTGCCACGCTCCAGCGTCACCGCCAGCCGCTCGGGCGTGGCATCGGCGGCGCGTTCGGGAAAGGTCAGCAGCGCCTTGCGCACCGCGATATAGGGCTCGTGGCTGTACTGCTCGAAGAACAGCCATTGATAGGCGAGCCCGCGCTCGTATCTGTCCGCCGGCAGCAGGCGCGAGCCTTCGGCGAGATAGAGCAGGATGGCGTTGGATTCGGCCAGCCGCCGGCCGTCGTCCAGCTCCAGCAGCGGCACCATCGCGTTCGGGTTCTTGGCGACAAAATCGGCTTTGCGCGTATCGCCGGTATGCGAACTCACCTCGACAGTGGTGAAGGCGAGGCCGAGCTTGGCCATCAGCAGCCGCGGCTTGTAGCAATTGCCGCTGTCGATCATGCTGTAGAGTATCATTGTGGTTCCCCGGAGCGCTGCTTCTGCGTGCGGATTATCGCAGCGGCGCCATCCTCAACCAGTGATTTCTTTTGGCACGACCATCAACGCCGCTTATGCAACGGCACGACCTTGTTGTCGAAGCCCAGCAGCGCGTCGACCGCAAGCGGCTCTTCGTTGAAGATGGTGCCGGCAAGCGCGGGACGCCCGAGAAGAAATCCCTGCAGCAAATCGACCCCGCCTTCGAGCGCGACACGCAGGTGGGTCGGCTGCTCGATGCCTTCGACCAGCACCTTGGCGCCGCGGTCGTGCAGGCTGGACACCAGCGGGCGGAAGAAGCGTTCCGCTGCGGCATGGCGGCAGAACTCCGCGAACCAGCCGCCATCGATCTTGACGATGTCGGGCTGAAGCAGGCTCACCCGCTCCTCGGTCGAGTGGCCGGTCCCGAAATCATCGATGGCGATGCGGATGCCGTCGCGCCGCATTTCACGAACCAGCCTTGCCAGCAGCGCATCGTCCGCCGCCTGTTCGGTGATTTCACAGACCAGCATGGCGGGCGCCAGGCCGAGTTCGTCGAGATGCCGGCTCATCAGCCGGATCTCGGCCAGCGCCCGTCCAGCATGGTCGTTGACCAGTGGATTGTAGTTGAAGAACAGGTCGAGCCCGTCGACGCCGATATTGTGGAAATTCCTGAGATGCAGCACGCGGCACATGGTTTCGACGAACAGCCGGTCCGCAGCCGCGACACTGTCGAAGAACATCCGCGGCGACCCCGGCCGGCCGGCGCGGTGCGGCTCGATCAGGCCTTCGACGGCCACCGCTTGCAAGCTGCCGCCGCGCGGGGCGTAGATCGGCTGGTAGGCGCTGCGCAGGCGGAAGTCGCCATGGACGCCATATTCGATGCCGATCTCGTCGGCGAAGATCGCATCGACCATGGTGCGCCGCCGCTCGACGCTCATGGCGATACCCTGCGTCCGAAGGCTTTTGCGGGCCGCCCCTTGCGCGGCGTCGCGGTGACGGGAGCGGACATATGGCTTGCGGCGGGGGCAGGTTCCGGACTGCTCTTTGCGAAAGCGCGGAAACTCGTCGGCGCCAGTTCGGGACGGGCCAGCACGTAACCCTGGACCATCGAGGCGCCCGATCGCTCGGCCAGCTCCAGTTGCCAGCCTTCCTCGATACCCTCGAACACGGTGCGGATGCCCTGGTCCTCGAAGCTCCTGACCATGGACGTCAGCAGCGCGAAACCGGCCCCCGATTCCATCAGTTGCGTGATCCAATGCGCATCGAACTTGACGATGTCGGGCTTCAGCTCCTTGACGCGGGTGATATCGGAATCGTCGGCGCCGTAGTCGTCGACGGCGATCCGGAAGCCGTTGGCTCTGAGCGCGGCGACGAAGCTGTGCAGGGTCTCCTGCGATGCCGATCTCTGCTCCGTCACCTCGCAAACGACGCGGCCCGGATCGATACCGGCCTCGTGCAGCACCAGCCGCATGTCACGCAAGGCGTTGTCGACGATCGATCGCTCGGTGAACACCGACGGGTCGAAATTGACGAAGATCGATGCCTCCTGGGGCAGGCAGGCGCCGGCATTGAGCAGATGCAGTGTCCTGGTCAGCGCTTCGACATGCAGGCGGTCGGCCGCCGGACATGTCGAGAAGAAGGTCATCGGCGATTGCGGCTCGCCGTCGCGAAATGGGCGGATCAGCCCTTCGAAGGCGGCGACCGACAGCTTGCCCTCGTTGAAGGCAAAGATCGGCTGGAAGGCGCTTTGCAGCGTATAAATGCCCCAGACACCGCTCGAGGTGCCGTCATCATGACGGATGATATGGGCAAGTCCGATGCTGCGTGACAAGGGTTCCTCGCTCCGCGACCAGGCGGAATTGAACGGCGATCCTGCCATGCAAGCCTCTACCGCCCGTTAATGAATTTATTGTTGCCGATCACGCCTCATTGACCGCGCCGTCCCACCTGGCCCAGCCGACAAGGCTTGCACTGACGGGAATGTTGCGACATGAGAAGCGCCGCGGCCGCTCATGGCCGCGCCGATCCTTTGGAGAGACAAAAGGTCATGGCCTTTCTTGCCGACACCCTTTCCCGCGTTAAGCCTTCCGCCACCATCGCGGTGACGCAGAAAGCCCGCGAGCTGAAAAATGCCGGCAGGGACATCATTGGCCTTGGCGCCGGCGAGCCTGATTTCGACACGCCCGACAACATCAAGAATGCGGCGATCGAGGCCATTCGCCGTGGCGAGACCAAATATCCGCCGGTTTCGGGCATCGTGCCGCTGCGCGAGGCGATCGCGAAGAAGTTCAAGCGCGAGAACAATCTCGACTACAGGCCCGAGCAGACCATCGTCGGCACCGGCGGCAAGCAGATCCTGTTCAACGCCTTCATGGCGACGCTGAACCCCGGCGACGAGGTCATCATCCCTCGCCCCTACTGGGTCAGCTATCCCGAAATGGTGGCGATCTGCGGCGGCACGTCGGTGTTTGCCGACACCTCGATCGACAATGGCTTCAAGCTGACCCCCGCGGTGCTGGAAAAGGCGATCACGCCGAAGACCAAATGGCTCTTGATGAACTCGCCGTCGAACCCGTCGGGCGCGGCCTATACGGAGGCCGAATTGCGCGCGCTGGCCGATGTGCTGTTGAAGCATCCGCAGGTCTGGACGCTGACCGACGACATGTACGAGCACCTGACCTATGGCGACTTCGTCTTCAAGACCATCGCCGAGGTCGAGCCCAGGCTCTACGAGCGCACGCTGACCATGAACGGTGTCTCGAAAGCCTATGCGATGACCGGCTGGCGTATCGGCTATGCCGCCGGTCCCGTCCAGTTGATCAAGGCGATGGACATGATCCAGGGCCAGCAGACCTCTGGCGCCTGCACCATCGCGCAATGGGCTTCCGTCGAGGCGCTCAACGGCCCGCAGGACTTCATCGCCAAGAACAAGGCGATCTTTCAAGGCAGGCGCGACCTCGTCGTATCGATGCTCAACCAGGCGCGCGGCATCACGTGCCCGTCGCCGGAAGGCGCCTTCTATGTCTATCCGTCCTGCGCCCAGCTGATCGGCAGGAAGACGAAGGCCGGCAAGCTGATCGACACCGATGAGACCTTCTGCTCGGAACTGCTCGAGGCAGAGGGCGTCGCGGTGGTGTTCGGCTCGGCCTTCGGCCTCGGCCCCAACTTCCGCATCTCCTACGCCACCTCGGAGACGTTGCTGGAGGAAGCCTGCGCGCGCATCCAGCGCTTCACGGCATCGCTGACCTGATCAGGTAAGTCCGAAACAAACCCGGCGTCACCGCTTTCAGGCGTTACCGCCGGGTTTTGTCAATCCAGGCTCGGCACTCAGCCGCCATATTGCGCCGGCGTCACCGCTTCCAGCCAGTCGGCATGGACGCCGTCGAGCGCCTCCTGCATGGCGATGTGCGTCATCGCCGATTTCGGCGCCGCGCCATGCCAATGCTTCTCGCCAGGCGCGAATGAGATGACGTCACCGGCCCTGATTTCCTGGATTGGTCCATCCCATGTCTGCGCCAGGCCGGCGCCAGCGGTCACATAAAGCGTCTGGCCAAGCGGATGCGTGTGCCAGTGGGTGCGCGCGCCGGGCTCGAAACTGACCAGCGTGGCCCTGAGCCGCGCCGGCGCCTCCGTCTCGATGATCGGCGTCTGCAGAACCCGGCCGGTGAAGTATTTGTCCGGCGCTATGATGGTCGGCACGCTGCCGCAAGCTATGATCTTCATCGTCTGTCCCTGGAGTTGGTGGGAGCTGGCGAGGCGCCGGCCCCTTGTAGTCAAATGCATTCTCGGCCCGGATGGGCCCGGACGCAACCGGCCGGGTCACCTCGCTCGGACGAAGGCCTGATTTTTTCTTGACCACGAACCTTGCCCGCATGGGACCGCCGCGCTGCTTGCCGGCCGCTCGGTCGAACCGCTCGCGCTCGGCGCCTGAGCCGGCCTGCCCCGCCGGCCTCCTATTTTCCTTGCCCTCCCGGCAAACAAGTGGGACGATAATCGCCGGCAGGTCGAAACAGACCCGCCCGCGACGGTCGAACAGGCCGGCCGCCGCTCAGGACCGATTGACCTTGGCCTGAACCATGAATGCCAGTCGGTCCCCAGGAAAAACGCCTGAGTGGAGGTCAGCCATGGGTAATCGCGCCGGAGGACGACGCACGGGACCGAAATGCATTGCCATAGTCGGTCCCTTCGCAAGCGGTAAGACGACACTTCTCGAAGCCATATTGGCCCGTACCGGCGCCATTCCCCGCCAGAACCCGGTTTCCTCTGGCAATACCGTTTCAGATCATTCGCCCGAAGCCCGCGCCCACGCCATGAGCGTCGAGGCGTCAATCGCCACCACCGAATTCATGGGCGAACAGTTCACCTTCATCGACTGCCCCGGATCGATCGAATTCTCCTTCGAGGCCGAACCAGTGCTGGCCGCCTGCGATGTCGCGGTGGTCGTGGCCGAGGCCGACGAAAAGAAGATCCCCGCTTTGCAGCTCATCATGCGCAAGCTCGACGATCTCGGCGTGCCGCGCATCCTGTTCCTCAACAAGGTCGACAAGGCGATCGCGGGCGTGCGCGACACGCTGAAGATGCTGCAACCGACAAGCGCCGCGCCGCTGCTTCTGCGTCAGATCCCGCTGCGCAAGGACGGCGTCGTCATCGGCTCGATCGATCTGGCGCTGGAGCGCGCCTACATCTACCGCGAATATGCCGAGAGCGAGGTGGCTCAGATACCAAGCGACGACAAGGCGCGCGAACTGGAGGCCCGCTTCTCCATGCTGGAGACGCTGGCCGACCATGACGATCAGCTGATGGAGCAGTTGCTGGAAGAGATCGAACCGCCCAAGGACGCGATCTTCGACGATCTCGCCGCCGATCTGCGCGACGGCGCGGTGACGCCGGTGCTGATCGGCACCGCCGAGAAAGGCAATGGCGTGCTGCGCCTCTTGAAGACGATCCGCCACGACGCGCCCGACATCGAGGCGACCCGCAAGCGGCTCGGCGCCCCGGACGGCAACGCGGCGGTGGTCCAGGTGATGAAGACCATCCACACGCCGCATGGCGGCAAGCTGTCGGTGTCGCGCATCCTGTCCGGCCAGGTCGCCGACAGCTCGGAGCTATGGCTGCCCGGCGGCGACACCGCCAAGGTTTCCGGCATCTACAGGATGCTGGGCAAGGACCAGGTCAAGCTGACCGCCGCCAGGGCTGGCGATACCGTGGCGCTCGGCAAGCTGGACGCGGTCAAGACCGGCCAGACGCTGACTTCGGCCAAGGGCGGGGCCAAACAGCTCTTCGATGTCGAGCCGCCGCAGCCGGTCTTCGCCTTCGCGCTGCGCCCCAAGGAGCGCAAGGACGAGGTCAAGATGTCGGCCGCCATCCAGCGCCTGGCCGAGGAAGATCCCTCGCTCAGCCTGCACCATAACCAGGACTCGGCCGAGACCGTGCTGTCTGGCCATGGCGAGATGCATCTGCGCGTCGTGCGCGAGCGGCTGGAGGGCAAGAACCAGATCCCGGTCGAGGGCCATGCGCCGGCGGTGCCCTATCGCGAGACGATCCGCAAACCGGTGCAGCAGCGCGGCCGTCACAAGAAGCAGTCGGGCGGCCACGGCCAGTTCGGCGATGTGGTGATCGAGATCAAGCCGCTGCCGCGCGGCTCCGGCTTCCAGTTCACCGACACCATCACCGGCGGCGTCGTGCCCAAGACCTACATCCAGTCGGTTGAAACAGGCATACGCGATTACCTCAAGTCCGGCCCGCTCGGCTTCCCCGTTGTCGACGTCGCGGTCAACCTGTCGGACGGCTCGTACCATGCTGTCGATTCCTCCGACATGGCCTTCCAGATGGCCGCCAAGCTCGCCATGAAGGAGGGCATGGCCGCCTGCTCGCCGGTGCTTCTGGAGCCGGTGATGAAGGTCGAGATCGTCACGCCGTCGGACGCGACGTCGAAGATCATCGCGCTGATCCCGCAACGGCGCGGCCAGATCCTCGGCTATGACGCGCGGCCCGACTGGCCTGGATGGGATGTCGTCGAGGCGACCATGCCGCAGGCCGAGATCGGTGATCTGATCATCGAGCTGCGGTCGGCCACTTCAGGCGTTGCCAGCTACCGGGCCGCCTTCGACCACATGGCCGAGCTGACTGGCCGTCTCGCCGACGAGGCGATGAACGCCAACGGCAAGGCCGCCTGATTTCGCCCGGTGGCCGATTTGGAATGCATGCGAAGCGCCCCCCTCGAAGGATCGAGGGGGGCAAAAACCAAAAACGACGCCCGGGGGGCCGGACGCCGTTTTGTTTTGCGGACCGTTTTCTTGGGAGGAAAAACGGCAGGTCCGCCGCGTGCAAGATCGCCGCGCTTCGGCGGGAAAAGGTTCGGACGCGGTAGCCGCCTGAGCCCGGGCCGTCCGAGTGATGCCCCCATCTCTCGTCCGAACCACACCGCGTCCTATCATCCATTTAGCAGATGAGGGGTGTCCTTGTCATGTTACCAGAGGTTACATGACACTGTTACGCGGCAATTCTGGTGAACTTTTCAGCCATCCCATTGGCATGCAGGCAACAAAAAAGCCGGATCAATGAAGATCCGGCTGAGTTTGATTGGAAGTGCCTGTTAAGGCTAACCTCCAGAGGGGAACACTCGAGGGCGCTAATGGGAGGAGAACGCGCCCAGGAGATGATCTATATATGTGCTCATCATGCCCAAGAAACAAGCATCTATTTTGCAACACACGCATGCAAAAAGGCACAGGCTGTGGTCCAACCCGTTCCAGAAGCCAATAGGACCAGCAGAATCGTGAAAATGAAGCTCGCTTTCGGGTCATTGTCGTCTCGAAAACGCCGATCCCGGCCGATTCTGCTCCCCAAATGCCGAAAAACACTGATGATGTGGAATGAGGCAGCAGCGGTTTAATTCAAAGGCAGTCAAGCGGAGATCAACCAATGCGCAGGTTTTCGGCAATTGCCGGCAGCGGCATTTTCCTGATTGCGGCCCCCGGCGTGGTCGCCGGGCTGATTCCCTGGCTGCTCAGCGCTCGCTGGGGCCTGCCATGGTCGCCCCTGCCCGGCCTTTTCTTCGCCGGCGGCGTGCTCATCGTCGCGGCCGCCGCCGTGCTGCTGCATGCCTTCGCCCGCTTCGCACTGGAGGGGCTGGGCACGCCCGCCCCTGTCGCACCGACCGAAAGGCTGGTGATCGGCGGCATCTACCGCCATGTCCGCAATCCGATGTATGTCGCCGTGCTGTCGATCATTCTCGGTCAGGCGCTGCTGTTCTCGAGCTGGTCGATCGCCGCCTACGCGGCAATCGCGGCGGCCGCCATGGTGACCTTCGTCAAGCTCTATGAGGAGCCGACGCTCGCCGGCCGCTATGGCGCCGAATACGAAGCCTACCGCCGCAACGTACCGGGCTGGCTGCCGCGGATTACGCCCTGGAAAGAATAGGCTTGCGGAGCTGACCTTGGATCAGAAGGACCAGCTTCTGGCCTTGGCGATGATGAAGTCGCGGAACACGTGCAGCTTGGCCTGGTTCTTCATCGCGTCGGGATAAGCGAAATAGGTGTCGAAGGACGGCACCTCGGTTTCCGGCAGCAGCTGCACCAGGCCGGAATCCTTGCTGATCACATAGTCCGGCAACATGGCGATGCCGGCGCCGCCCTGCACGGCGCGTTTGATCGACAGGATGTCGTTGATCTGCAGCGACGGCACGCGCTGGCCGCTCTCGAAATCGCCGACCGTCTCCAGCCAGTTCAACTCCGACAGATGCGACGGCACAGGCAGGCCGAAGGTGACGATGCGATGGCTTCTCAACTCTGCGATCGAGCCCGGCTTGCCGTGCTTGGCGACGTAGGATGGCGCCGCGTAGAGATGGAAATGCACGGTGAACAGGCGGCGCTGGATCAGGTCCGGCTGCTGCGGCTGGCGCAGCCGGATGGCGCAATCGGCCTGGCGCATGGTGAGGTCGAGCTCCTCATTGGCGAGGATCAGCTGCAGGCTGACTTCGGGATAGAGTTCGATGAACTCCTGCACCCGCTCGGTCAGCCAGCCGGCGCCGAGGCCGACGGTTGTCGTTACCCTGAGCACGCCGGACGGCCGGTCCTTGGTCTCGGTCAGCCGCGACTTGATGGTTTCCAGCTTCATCAGCACGTCATGCGCCGTGCGGAACAGCATCTCGCCCTGTTCGGTCAGCACCAGGCCGCGTGCATGGCGGTTGAACAGCGGCACGCCGACATCGTGTTCGAGCGCGCTGACCTGCCTCGAGATCGCCGATTGCGACAGATGCAGGGTCTCGGCCGCATGCGTAAACGACCCCGCTTCCGCCGCAGCGTGAAACACGCGTAGCTTGTCCCAGTCCAACGCCATGATTTCCCCTCGTTCCGGTTGGCGTTTGAATGAAAAATCAGGCTTTTACACGGCGCTTCTAAGCCGATTTTCTAACAGTTTTGCGAGCCGCCTATTCCGCTGCCTCGCGATGCACCTCGATGCCGGCCAGATATTTTTCCGCTTCGAGCGCGGCCATGCAGCCGAGCCCCGCCGCCGTCACCGCCTGCCGGTAGATATCGTCCGTCACGTCGCCGGCGGCGAAGACGCCAGGCACGTCGGTGCGCGTCGAATCCGGTGCTGTCCACAGATAGCCGTTCGGCTTCTGCTTCAGTTTGCCGGCGAACAGCTCGACCGCGGGCGCATGGCCGATGGCCACGAAGACGCCGTCGACCTTGAGGTGGCTCTCGGCACCGGTCACGGCATGCTTGAGCTTCAGCCCCTCGACCGAAGGCGGCAGCGGTGCCTTGCCGGGGCGCCCGGTGATCTCGTCGACGATCGTGTCCCAGATGACGCGGACATTGTCCTTCTTCAACAGCCGCTCACGCAGGATGCGCTCGGCACGGAAGTCCGAGCGCCTGTGGATGACGGTGACGCTCTTGGCGAGGTTGGACAGATAGAGCGCCTCCTCCACCGCCGAATTGCCGCCGCCGACCACCGCGACATCCTTGCCGCGATAGAAGAAGCCGTCGCATGTGGCGCAGGCGGAAACGCCGAAGCCCATGAAATCCTGCTCGGTCGGAATGCCCAGCCACTTGGCCTGCGCACCGGTGGCGATGATCAGCGCATCGGCCGTGTAGGTCGTGCCGGAATCGCCCTTGGCGCGGAACGGCCGCACATTGAGGTCGACCTCGGTGATGATGTCGTTGATGATGTCGGTGCCGACATGCTCGGCCTGCTTGAGCATCTGCTCCATCAGCCACGGCCCCTGGATCGGATCGGCGAAGCCGGGATAGTTTTCGACATCCGTGGTGATCATCAGCTGGCCGCCCTGCTGCAGGCCGGCGACGAGCATCGGCTTCAGCATCGCACGCGCGGCATAGACCGCCGCCGTATAGCCGGCCGGACCGGAACCGATGATGAGAACGGGCGCATGCTTGGTGATCATCTGGAGCCTCTGCGGGGCGGACACGGGTGTGCCTTGGAAAAAGACGTGGAATATCGCGCTTAATGTAAGGGCTGCCAGCCACGCCAGCAAGACGAACGGACCGTCGTCCCCGGAAAGCTTCGGCCCATGCGGATATTCGCGCGACGAGCGCTTTCGTTACCTCTCTAAAATCGCGTCGACGAGGGCTGGCTTCGCCACAAAAGTCGTTTAATTACAAAATCGCGAAAGATTCTTGCGCCACTGATCATCGAGAAACCCAATGCCCCTCAAGGCCGACCTTGACGCCATCGACTGGAAGATCCTGCGCGAGCTTCAGTCGGACGGGCGCATGACCAATGTCGAGCTCTCGAACCGCGTCGGCATTTCCGCACCGCCCTGCCTGCGCCGGGTCAAGCGGCTGGAGGAAGCCGGCATCATCCGTGGCTATCGCGCGCTGCTCAACGCGCCTGCGCTCGGGCTCGATGTCGTCGCCTTTTGCCTGGTCGGGCTGCATCATCAGGCCGATGCCGAACTGCGCATTTTCGCCGAGCGCACGCGCGGCTGGCCGATCGTGCGCGACGCCTGGATGGTGTCGGGCGAGTCCGACTTCCTGCTGCATTGCGTGGCAAGCGACCTCGGCAGCTTCCAGACCTTCGTCATCGAGGAACTGACCTCCACGCCGAACGTCGACACGGTGCGCACGGCGCTCACCATCCGCCGCGTCAAGGATGAGGGTTTGGTGTCGTTCGAACGCCCCTGAGGCCAGGCGAACGTCCGTCTCTGGGCGAATTCCTTGCGTTCGCCACATCGGCGCCGCGTTGGTATTCGAAAGACGCCGGTATGCAAGGCTGAACGGCTCTGCCGGACTTCACTGCTCGACTGGGCGCTTGACTGGTTTCTCAAGCAATTCCAGGAAGGGTGTGTAACGGTTTTCCGCCCGGAATTGCTTGAGAACAGATGGCACGAGCAGCGTGAATTCCGAGATAATCCGCCATGGGAAGGGGACCATGACCCGTTTTGCAAGTCCGGTCTCGGCGCTCATCATCTGCGTGAACGAGGCCGACATGATCGGCCCGTGCCTGGAAAGCATCGATTTCTGTGCCGAGATCATCATCGTTGATTCCGGCTCGACGGATGGCACAGTCGAATGCATTGAAAGCTATATCGCCAAGGGCTATCCGATAACGCTGCTGCACAATGATTGGCCGGGCTTCCCCCGCCAGCGGCAATTCGCGCTCGACCACGCCAACCAGCCCTGGTGTCTTTCGATCGACCCGGACGAGCGCGTCGACGACCGGTTGCGGCAGTCGATCGTGGCCATCACCCAGGCGGTCGGCGGCAAGGCCAGCGGATGGTACATGCGCCGCCGCGACTGGCTGAAGGGCTACGGCTATGCCCATCGCTGGGTGCTGCACAACAGGCTGCTCAGGCTTTTCCGCAGGGAAGGCGCCACCATGGATCTCACCGCGCGGGTGCATGAATCCGTTCGCGTGCCGGGCGAGACCGACACGATCGAAGACGGTGTCCTGCTGCATCGCCGTGAAATATCGGTCGAGGAGGATCTTGCCAGGGCCAACGCCTATTCCGGCCTCAAGGCGGTCTCGCTGGTCGAGAAAGGCAAGAAGCCCGGCCTGGTGCGGCTGGTGCTATCGCCGGTCGGCAATTTCCTCAAATTCTACCTGGCCAAGCGCTACTTCCTGTGCGGCCGCCATGGCTTCGTCTACTCGATGTCGGTGATGATCTATTCCTTCGCCACCGAGGCCAAGCTCTACGAAGCCTCGCAGCGCAACGACTAGAGCAATTTCAGGAAAAGTGCGTAGCGGTTTTCCGTCCGAAATTGCGTGAAAACAAAGAGTTAGAGCGGTTCAGCGATTCTATCAAACGCTGAACCGCTCTAGGCGTAGGGCCTACGATCCGAGCGCGTCGATGGCGGCGAGCAGGCCGCCGAGATCGTGGTCGTCATGCAAGCGCCTGATGGCGAAGCCGGGCTGAAATGCCGCCTCACCATCGACCAGCCAGCCCTGTGCCAGTCCCGCGCGTTGGCCCGCCTGCATGTCGGCCAGCTTGTCGCCGACCATCAGGGAGCGCTGGAGGTCAAGATCAAGGCGCCTGCCCGCCTCGATCAGCATGCCCGGATTGGGCTTGCGCATCGGATGATCGGCTACA
This sequence comes from Mesorhizobium sp. Cs1299R1N3, assembly GCF_037179625.1. Lineage (NCBI taxonomy): Bacteria > Pseudomonadati > Pseudomonadota > Alphaproteobacteria > Hyphomicrobiales > Phyllobacteriaceae > Mesorhizobium > Mesorhizobium sp. Cs1299R1N3. The sequence continues at coordinate 21,959 of NZ_JAPYKQ010000012.1, forward strand.
GCGAGAGGCCCGACGCCCGCCTCGTGATAGGCGCAGGCCAGCACCATGTCGACGGACACGCCCTGCCCGCGCAGCAGGTCGAGCACGCGGCCGTTGACCGCTGCGAAAACGTCCCAGCCGAAATAGCCGCGCGCGACGCCGGACTGGTTGGTGACCATGACGACCGGAATTCCCGCCCGGTTGGCGGCGGCGATTGCCGGCAGCATCTGCTGCCTCAGCTCGATCTCGGCCGGATCGCTGGGATAATCGGTGTCGACATTGATGGTGCCGTCGCGGTCCAGGAACAGCGCCGGCGACCGTGCCGGGAAAACCCGGCCGCCGATCCGCTCCACCCACAGGCCCGGTTCGGTCAATGGGTGCGGCTTCCCGATCCTGTCAGCCATTCGACAGGCGCGCTTCGACCACCTCGCACAGATAATGATAGAGGCACAAATGGCCCTGCTGGATGATCGGCGTCGAGGTCGAGGGTACGTTGAGCAGGATGTCGGTGAGCGGCTTCAGCTTGCCGCCGGTATCTCCGGTCAGGCTGACCACCGTCATATCCATCATGCGCGCCTGTTCGGCCGCGGCGAGAATGCTCGGCGAATTGCCGCTGGTCGAGATCGCCAAAAGCACGCCGCCTGCAGCGCCATGCGCTTCGACCTGGCGCGAAAACACCGTGTCGAAGCCGTAATCATTGCCCCAGGCGGTCAGCATCCCGGCGTTCGCCGGCAGCGCAATCACATTGTAGGCCTTGCGCTCCTTCAGGAAGCGGCCGACCAGTTCGGTGGCGATATGGATGGCGTCGCTGGCCGAGCCGCCATTGCCGCAGACCAGCAATGCCTTTCCAGAGGAAAGCGCCGACACGACAGCGCTCACCGCTCGTTCCATCTCGCTGGTCAAATCTCGCTCGACCGTGGCAGTGATGGCGGCCGCCGAGCGGACCAGATAATCGTTCAATTCGGACATGAGATCCCTCAGTTGGTGGCGCTGCCGGCGCGTAGTTTGCCGATGGTGCCAGTGGTGCTCTTGCCGGCGACCAGGTCGACCAGCACGACGCGGCCGCCCGCCTTCTGCACCACATCGGCGCCGACCACGGTATCGATGGTGTAGTCGGCGCCCTTCACCAGTATGTCGGGCAGCAGCGCTTCGATCAGCGCCAGCGGCGTATCCTCCTCGAACACCACCACGGCATCGACAGAAGCAAGCGCCGCGAGCACGCAGGCGCGGTCATGCTGGTCGTTGACCGGGCGGCCCGGCCCTTTCAGCCGCCGCACGGAGGCATCGCTGTTGAGCCCAAGCACCAGCCGGTCGCACTGGCTGCGCGCCGCGTGCAGCAGGCTGACATGGCCAGCATGCAAGATGTCGAAGCAGCCATTGGTGAAGCCGACGCTCAGGCCCTCCGCCTTCCATCCCGCCACCATGCGCGCGGCCGAAGTGGCGTCGAGGATGGCGTCCTTGTGCGCGGTCGGTCCGTGCGAGCGGAACAGCGCGCCGGTGAGTTCCTCGACACTCAGCCGCGCGGTGCCGCGCTTGCCGACCACGACGCCGCCGGCGGCGTTGGCGATCGAGGCCGCGGCGACAGGATCGGCACCGGCCGCAAGCGCCAGCGCGAAGGTCGCGATCACCGTATCGCCGGCGCCCGAAACGTCGAACACCTCGCGCGCCTGGGTGGCGATGTGGCGTGCCTCGTCGGGGCCGACCACGCTCATGCCCTTTTCGCTGCGGGTGGCGACGACGAAGTCGAAGCCGTGCGCCGAAATCAGCTCGCGTGCCGCCGCGACGATCTCGTCATCGGCGAACACCGCATGGCCGACGGCCTCGCCAAGCTCCTTGCGGTTGGGCGTGACGGCGGTCGCGCCGGCATAGCGCGCATAGTCGCGGCCCTTCGGGTCGACCAGCACCGGCTTGCCCGCCTCGCGGCAGATGGCAATCAGTTCGGCGGCGACGCCGTCCAGCAATATGCCCTTGCCGTAATCGGACAGGATGACAATGTCCGCCTGTTTCAACGCGTCCCGGAAACGGCGGATCAGCTCCGCCCGTTCGGCCTCGCCAAGCGGCTTGATCTCTTCCTCGTCGAAACGCAGCACCTGCTGGTTGAGCGCGCTGAAGCGGCTCTTCGACGAGGTCATGCGGCCGCGCTGCTGCACAAGCCCCGCCGTATCGGCGCCAAGCTCGCCCAGCATCCGCACCAGGCTGTCGCCGGCGGGATCGGTGCCGATCACCGAGACCGGACCGGCGCGTGCGCCAAGCGAGACGACGTTGGCCACGACATTACCGGCGCCACCCATCGCCGAGCTTTCGCCCCGCCCATGCAGCACCGGGATCGGCGCTTCCGGCGAGATCCGTTCGATGACGCCATTGACGAAGCGGTCGAGGATGAGGTCGCCGGCCACCAGCACGGCGACGTCGCCGAAGCGCGCGATAGCGCGGTGCAGGGGCTCGGGTGAAGGCGGATTGTGCTTGATCATGTCATCTGCCACGCGCGGAAAACGCCGATCTCAGATAGGTCGAAACACCAGATTTGCGAGGCCGGCCGGTCATGCCTGCCGATATACCGCAATTCGGCACAGCGCAACGGCAGGGGCAGAGGCAAACCCGGACAGGTCAGGTTTTCTGCAGGGCGACGTGGACGCCGAGCCCGACCAGTACCGCGCCGCCGGCCCGCCGCATCAGGCGCTGCGCCCGGCTCGAACGCCGCAGCCGCCCGATCACGAGGCCGGCCAGGAACACGCAGACGATGTCGGCCGAGGAGAACATCAGGTTGACGATCGTGCCCAGCACGACGAATTGCAGCCAGACCGGCAAGGTCGCCGAGGCATCGATGAACTGCGGCAGGAACGCCATGAAGAAGATCGCGGTCTTGGGGTTGAGCACCTCGACGGTGATACTCTCGAAAAACGCCCGGCGGGCCGATTTGCGCTCGATCGCCGGCAGCGCCACGTCGCCCTCCACGCGCTTGCGAAACAGCGAAATGCCGAGCCAGATCAGGTAAAGCGCGCCGACCAGCTTGACCGCCATGTAGAGCGGCGGCACGGCGTGGAACAGCACGGACAAGCCGGCGGCGGCGGCAAAGACATGCACATAGCCGCCGAGATGGATGCCGAGTGCCGCCGTTAGCCCCGACCAGCGCCCCCGCGCCATCGTCTGCGCGGCGGCGTAGAGCATCGCGGGACCTGGAATATAGGCGAAGATCGCCGTGGTGGCGAAGAACGCGATCAGCAGTTCGGTCGACGGCATTTTTTGTCCCCTTGTCGTGGGTCAGCCCCAGCAGGCGCCAACTGAGTGGAAGCTTTGCGGCGCCACTGTGGCGCAACCACCTGCTTTGTCGACAGCCCGGCTGACCTCCCTTATAAGGACCGGAATCGCACGCAACCAGAGGCTTTCATGATCATCGTCACGGGCGGCGCCGGCATGATCGGCTCCAACATCGTCGCCGCGCTCAATGCGGAAGGCCATGACGACATCCTCGTCGTCGACGACCTCACCGACGGCCACAAGATCGCCAACTTGGCCGATTTGACGATAGCTGACTATCTCGACAAGGACGATTTCCTGGCCCGCATGGAGGCCGGCTCGCTCGGCCGCATCGAGGCAGTGTTCCATCAGGGCGCCTGTTCGACCACCACCGAGTGGAACGGCAAGTTCATGATGGAGGTGAATTACGCCTATTCGAAACGGCTGCTGCATGCCTGCCAGGCGCTGCGCGTGCCTTTCCTCTACGCCTCCTCCGCTTCGGTCTATGGTGGCGGCGCCGAATTTCGCGAGGAGGCTGCGCTGGAGCGGCCGCTCAACGTCTATGCCTATTCCAAGAAACTCTTCGACGACTATGTCAGGCGCACGGTGTTCGACGCCGATCATTCGCAGGTCGCGGGGCTGCGCTACTTCAATGTCTATGGCCCGCGCGAAGCGCACAAAGGGGCCATGGCCTCGGTCGCCTTCCATCTGTTCAACCAGGTCGAGCGCGGTGAAAATCCGAAGCTGTTCGGTGCCCATGACGGCTTCGGGCCAGGCGAACAGAGCCGCGACTTCATCCATGTCGGCGACGTCGCCGACGTCAATCTGTGGCTGTGGAAGCGCGGCGCGAGCGGCATCTTCAACTGCGGCACCGGGCACGCCCAGCCGTTCCGCGCCATCGCCGAAACGGTCATCGACACGCTGGGCAAGGGCGAGATCGAGTTCATCCCCTTCCCCGACCATCTCAAGGGCAGCTACCAGAGTTTTACCCAGGCTGATATGTCCCGCTTGCGCGCGGCCGGCTATAACGGGCAATTCCGCACAGTAGAAACCGGCGTCAGAGACTATGTCGAATGGCTGAAAGCCCAACGATCCTCGTGATCGGCCCACGCTGGGTGGGCGATATGGTGATGGCGCAGTGCCTGTTCTCGGCGCTGAAGGAACGCCATCCCGACGCCGCGATCGATGTGCTGGCGCCCGCCTGGGCGGCACCACTGGTCAAGCGCATGCCCGAAATCCGCCAGCAGATCGACTTTCCGCTACAGCCCGGCGCGCTCGAATTCAGCCATCGCCGCCGCTTCGGCCGCCTGCTGCGCGGCCGCTACGACATGGCCTACGTCCTGCCAGGCAGTTGGAAGTCGGCGCTGATCCCGTTCTTTGCCCGCATTCCGCGTCGTTTCGGCCACCTTCGGGAAATGCGCTACGGCCTGCTGACCGACATCGTGCCATTGCCCGATGCCGTGAAACGGCGCACCGCTCAGGCCTATTTCGGGCTCGCCCAGGGCGGCAGTTTCCGCGCGCCCCGGCTGACCGTGGATCCGAAAAACCAGGCCGCCCTGCTCGACCGGTTCGGTCTGGCGCCGCGGGAATTCGTGGCCCTCATGCCCGGCGCCGAGTTCGGTCCGGCCAAGCGCTGGCCAAGTGAAAGCTATGCCGGCCTTGCCCGCGAATTCATGGGCAAAGGCTTGAAGGTCGCCCTGTTCGGTTCGAAGAACGACCGCGACGTGACGGCGGAGATCGCCGCCCTTGCCCCCGGTGTCGTCGACCTCGCCGGCCAGACACGGCTGGAGGACGCCATCGACCTGATCGCGGCGGCAAGGCTCGCGGTCTCCAATGATAGCGGGCTGATGCATGTCGCGGCCGCCGTCGGCACCCCGATCGTTGCCGTCTATGGCTCGACCTCGCCTGAAAATACGCCGCCGCTGGCGGAGCGACGCGAACTGGTCTGGCTCGGCCTGTCCTGTTCGCCCTGCCACCGGAAAATCTGTCCGCTCGGCCACCTCAACTGCCTGAAGACATTGGAAGTCCGGCAGGTAGCGGCGGCGGCCGACCGGCTGCTGGAACTTCCGGCCGCGGCATGAAGGTGCTGATCGTTAAGACATCGTCGATGGGCGACGTCATCCACACCTTTCCGGCACTCGAGGATGCCAACCGCGCACGGCCCGATATCGCTTTCGACTGGTGCGTGGAAGAGGCATTCGCCGGCATCGTCGCCCTGCATCCGGCGATCGGCACCATCCACACGGTGGCGATAAGGCGCTGGCGAAAGACCCTTTTCGACACGAACACCTGGCGCGAGGCGGCGGCCTTGCGCCGTGCTTTGCGCGCCTGCCGGTATGACCTCATCATCGATGCGCAAGGCCTGCTGAAGTCGGCCCTGGTGGCGCGCCAGGCGCGTGCGCCGATTGCCGGCTTCAACCGGTCGAGTGCGCGCGAACCCTCGGCGACGCTGTTCTACGACATCACCCACGCCGTGCCGCGCGACCTGCACGCCATCGAGCGGACACGGCGACTGTTCGGGTTGGCGCTTGGCTATCAGCCCGATTTGTCGACCCTCGACTCCGGCATTGTGCCACCCTCCGGCAGTCTGGCCGGCATCGACGGCAAAACCGCCTTCCTGTTGCACGGCACCAGCCGCGAGGACAAGAAATGGCCGGTCGAGGACTGGATCGGAACAGCCCGCCTGCTGGTCGAGCGCGGCATGACGCCGGTCACCACCTGGTCGAACGAGCGTGAGAAGACGGTGGCCGAAGCGGTCGCCAAGGCCGTGCCATCCACGGTCGTGGTGCCCAAATCGCCGCTGGCCGACATCGCGGCCATCCTCGGGCGCTCGACACTGGTCATCGGCGCCGATACGGGATTGACCCATCTCGCCAGCGCTTTCGGCCTGCCGACGGTTGCGGTGTTTTTGGCGACGGAGCCGGGCTTGACCGGGCCGCGTGGGCCTTACGCGTCGACTTTGCTGGCGCCGGCCGGCGGGGGCGTGACGCCGACCGAGGTTGTGGCTGAGGCGGAGAAACTGTTGGCACTGAAATTACAAGCGCCGGCTTAGGACCTTTCAGAATTCGCTCTGGCGAGTCAAATAGCGTGGTTCTTCGAGAACCGGAGCGGAGCGTACTTTAAAGTACCTGAGCACCGGAAGCGCAGAAAACCGGGCTAGTTGGCCGCCAGAGTAGAATTATCAAAGGTCCTAAATAAACTGCACCTGGACGATCTCGTACCCGCGTGCGCCACCAGGCGCATTGACCTCGATGGCGTCGCCGACTTCCTTGCCGATGAGCGCACGGGCGATGGGCGAGGAGATCGAGATGCGGCCCGATTTCACATCGGCTTCCTGGTCGCCGACGATCTGGTAGGTCTTCTTCTCCTCGGTGTCCTCGTCGACCAGCACGACGGTGGCGCCGAACTTGACCTTGTCTCCGCTGAGCTTGGTGACGTCGATCACCTCGGCGCGCGCGATATAATCCTCGAGCTCGTTGACGCGGCCCTCATTGAGGCTCTGCGCCTCTTTCGCGGCATGATATTCGGCATTTTCGGACAGGTCGCCATGCGAGCGCGCCTCGGAGATCGCCTCGATGATGCGCGGCCGCTCTTCCTGCTGGCGCCAACGCAGTTCTTCCTTCAATGACGCGAACCCCTCGCCTGTCATCGGGACCTTGTTCATAGTGCCTGACCTTTCCTGCCGCCGCCCCCGCGTTTCGGGGGAAGCCTTGTCGTTGGGTATAAAAAGAAAACGGTCCGGCAGCCTCGGGCTAACGGAACCGTTTCACCGCAATTTCCCTGAATATAGCAATCTTTGCGGGCTTTTCACGCTCAAAAATCGGTTTTGCAAAAATCATCCCTTCTTTTGTCAGCGAAGGTGGCTGTGGGATGGAGCGAACAAAAAACGGCCGCGATTGCTCGCGGCCGTTTCGAAACCATGAAGCCCGATCAGCTTCTCATGAAATGTTCGATCTGCTCGGCCAGCATGCCGTATTCGCGCGAACCCTTGCCGGTGCGCTTTTCGATCTCCGTCAGCTGCTGCTGGGCGCCGGCCAGGTCGCCGATCTGCAGATGCGCCTCGCCGAGATATTCACGCACCAACGTGTAATTCGGGTCGATGCGCAGCGCTTCCTCGTAATAGCCGAGGCCGACGGTGACGCGGCCGGAATGGCGGTGCGAGTAGCCGAGATAGTTGAGGATGCGCGGATCCTGCTTGTTTGCGGCAAGAACGAGGACCGAGATCGCCTCGTCATAGCGGCCGGCCATCGCCAGCGCATGGCCAGCGTCATAGATGCTGTCGTCGTCCAGCATGCCTTCCTTGGGCGGCACGCATTTCTGTTTCTTCTTGTCCCAGACTTCACCCTTTTTGCATTGGGTGACGGTCTGGTCGTTACCGCCACCGCTACCGGCCGAAAACACCGGAACGGCAAAAAACTGCATGGCGACAAGCGCGGCGGCCGCCTGGATCAGCACTCTTTTATGCATGGAAAACCTCCTGAGGGTGTGACAATGCAACACTAACGCCGAGCGGCCCGCGTTTCATCCCGGAAAAAGCCCGTCTGGAGAACATGAGGTGACGGATGCCGCAAATCCGGTATCATCTGCCTCGAATGAGACTGATCCACGGAGAGGGCCCGTGCAGCGGCGGCTTGACAAAGACTGGGATCTCACGATCGGCCCCGACACCGTGCGGCTGTTCATTCTCAAGGCCAAGGCGCTGAGCGCGGCCGTCAATGAGGACTATGCCGGCGGCGCCGAACACGAGGTCGAGTTCGACGGCGACAGGCATGACAACCACCACCATGACGGCCTTGCCGAGGAAAGCTCGGAAAACCTCACCGAGGAAGAGCTGCGCGAGCTGATCAACGACCTCAATATCGACGAGGCCGCCGAGCTGATCGCGCTGGCCTGGGTCGGCCGCGGCGACTACGACGCCTCGGAATGGGCCGACGCGGTGGCGGCGGCGCGAGAGCGGGCCAACAAGCGCACGGCGAAATACCTGCTCGGCATGCCGCTGCTCGCCGACTTGCTGGAAGAGGGACTGGAAGCGATCGGCGCGTAACGCGGAGGTAACCGATTGTGATCGGGTCGAAGCGCCTGTCCAGGCAACTTCAGCCGACCGGCGCCGTTTCGTGGGTGATGGCAAAGCTGAGCTCTTCCCGTAGATCCAGGATGATTGCATCGGCGATGGCCGTCACGGCTCTGCTGGTCATGCCGGCCGAGGCCAAACATCGTCACAAACATCACAGGCCGCTAAGCCCGCGCGTGGAGCAGCCGCTGACACAGCGGGCCGATCAGCCGCTGAACCCGCGAGGCAAGCGGCAGTTGAGAGCGCGGGCCAGGCAGCATCCGGCACCAAATCCAGCACCGCGGAAAACGCAGGATATCCAGCCATCCGCCGATGTTCCGGTGCCCGAGCCACGTCCGGCGGACACTCCAAAGGTCGACGCTCCAAAGACGCAAGACCGGAACGCTGAAAATCCAAAGCGCGGCGGATCGCCCGATCTGCTCAAGGACCCCGATCTGCTCAAGGACCCCGATCTGCTCAAGGACCCCGATCTGCTCAAGGACGAAGAGGCCCATCGGAAAAGCCAGACACCGCCCGAACCGTCAGCCGAGACGGAAAGCGAGCCAGAGCCGCCAGCCGTGGTGCCAATACCGACGCCAAAGCCGGGCACCACGACGCCCGAGCCTCAGCCGCCGGCCGTCGCCCCGCAGCCGACGCCAAAACCGGGGGACGCGGCCGACGAGGAGAAGATGTTGCCCGATCCACGCTCGGCCGATCTTCCCGCCGACAAGATGCCGGCGGAGGAAGTCGCCTGCCGCGAGCGCCTGAAGACGCTCGGCGTCGAATTCGAGGAGCACAAAGCCGAGAGCAACCCCGAAATCGGCTGCTCGATCCCTTACCCGATAATGCTGAAGACGCTCGGCAAGTCGATCGCGATTGCCCCCGGCACCGAACTCAACTGCCCGATGGCCGAGGCGGCGGCGCGTTTTGCCGCCGACGTCATCCAACCGGCGGCGAAAGCCGAGTTCGGCGCCGATCTGAAATCGATCGGCCAGGCGTCGGCCTTCATCTGCCGGCCGCGTAACGGCACGCGCAAACTGTCGGAACATGCTTTCGGCAACGCGCTCGACATCGCCAGCTTTACGCTTTCCGACGGCAAGACGATCGAGGTTGGCCCGGCACCGCCCGAGAAGGACGGCAAATTCCTCGACGCGGTGCGCAAGGCCGCCTGCGGCCCGTTCAAGACCGTGCTCGGCCCCGGCGCCGACGCCGACCACGCGCTGCATTTTCATTTCGATCTGGAGCCTCGCCGGCATGGCGGTACGTTTTGCCAGTGAGCGGAACCTCCGCCGCATTTCAGCCGCAGGCGTGAACGCGGGCGCTGAGTTTTTCTTTACCCTTGATCGTTAAAATGCCGGATATCCAGAATTGGGATTCCGCCAATGGCCGGCACATTTCGCGCCGTTTTCCTCGCCGCACGCCAATTGAAACCTGCTGCGTTGCTGGCCGCCAGCTTTGCACTGGCCGCGGTTTCGGCCTGCAACACCGGCAGCGTGCTGTCGTTGCAGCCTGCCGTCGATGTCGGCTCGCAGACCGCGGCCGTGCCGCAATATACGGGCATGCAGAAGCTTGTTCCGTCCAATCCCTATATGACGCAGGCCGCCTATCCGCGGATGGATGAGCCGATGTCGCCGGTCGAGCAGATCCCAGCCAGCGAAACCGATTGCCGCCAGCAGCTGAAGCGCCTCGATGTCGCCTACACCGATCTGGCGCCGATCCACGAGGGCCAGTGCGGCATCGACTATCCGGTCAAGGTCTCGGCCATCGGCGGCATCCAGATGAAACCCGCGGCGACGCTGACCTGCGACATGGCCGCCACCTTCGCCGCCTGGACGAAGAACGAACTCGTTCCCTCCGCCCGCTGGCGCTACTTCTCCGGCGTCAGGACCATCCACCAGGGCTCCAGCTATTCCTGCCGCAACATTGCCGGTGAAGGCGTGCTGTCGGAGCACGGCAAGGGCAACGCACTCGACGTCATGAGCATCGAACTCAACAATGGCGACGACATCGACGTGCGCAAGCCCGGGCTGTTCGCCTTCCGCACCCGGGACTTCCTCAACAATGTGCGGGCCGACGGCTGCCAGTATTTCACCACCGTGCTCGGCCCCGGCTACAATTACGATCACCGCAACCATTTCCACTTCGACATCAAGAACCGCAAGAACGGTTATCGCGCCTGCCGGTAGAGCACGGCAATCAAAGACGATGGAGTTTAGCCGGAACCCATGCTTCGTCTCCTAGGGCGGAGCAAGGAGCGTAGCGACGCAGCGTAGACCCTAGGATGACGAAGGCGTGGTGGCCGCAACGAGACAGTGAGTAGATGACCCACAGACGTCTTCGGCGACGCATTGCGATCTGGATACCGGCCCTATTGGCCGGATATGTGGCGCTCGCCTATGTCGCCGCGCCGGAATTCTGGACATTCCGCGATCGCGGCTTTCGCAACCAGCGCTTCGAGATGGTCACCCACACGCCGCAAGGCATTCCCGGCGACCCCATCAATGTCGGCCTGGTCGGCACGGAGAAGGAGCTGGTGCACGCTTTCGCCGCCGCCGGCTGGGACACCGCCGACGCCGTCACCTTGAGGACCGCCATCGACATCGGCGAAAGCGTCCTGTTTTCCCGGCCCTATCCCGACGCGCCGATGAGCCGCCTGCTGTTCGAGGGCCGCGCCCAGCAACTCGCTTTCGAAAAGCCGGTCGGCGACAGTGCCGACCGGCGCCACCATGTCCGCTTCTGGCGGACGGATACGGTCGGCGACGACGGAAGGCCACTCTGGCTGGGCGCCGCCAGCTTCGATCGCGGCGTCGGCTTGAGCCACGACACGGGCGCCATCACCCATCATATCGGTCCCGACCTCGATGCCGAACGCGACTTTGTGATCGGCGATCTCAATGCCGCCGGCCTGTTGCTTTCAACCAGCGACGTGGCAGGCATCGGCCCCACCCGGACCGGCCGCAATGGCGGCGGCGACCCCTATTTCACCGACGGCAAGGCGATCGTCGGCGTGCTGAGGTAATTGCCATGACCGGAGATCAGGCCGTGGTGATGACGATCTTGCCGAACGGCCCCTTCTCGAGATGCTCGAAGGCCCGCGGCACCTCGTCGAACCCAAAGATCTTGTCGATGACCGGCTTGATCGCCAGCGCCTCGATCGCCTGGGTCATCCGTTCGAAGGCGCGGCGGTGGCCGATCGAAATGCCTTGCACGACAATCCGGTTGCGCAGGAAGGGCACGATCGGAAAGCTGAGCTCCATGCTGCCCAGGATGCCGATGATCGACAGTCGGCCGTCGGCGGCCAGCGCGTCGAGCGAGCGCCGCGCATTGTCGCCGCCGACCATTTCGAGGATATGGTTGACGCCGGCGCCACCTGTCAGCTCGCGCGCCGCCTCGTCCCATGCCGGCCTGGTGCGATAGTTGATCACTTCCCATGCGCCGAGCCTCTTTGCCTGCTTGAGCTTGCCGTCGCTGCTTGACGTGACGATGGCGCGCAAGCCGAAGGCGTGGGCGAATTGCAGCGCAAACAGGGAGACGCCGCCCGTGCCCTGGATGAGAATGGTCTGGCCAGGCACAGGTCTTGTCGCCTCTGCCATGGCGAACCAGGCCGTCAGCGCCGCGATCGGCAGCGTCGAAGCCTCCGCGTCGCTGAGCGAAGGCGGCGCCAACACAGCGGCATCCTCATGCAGGAGCAGGTAGTCGCTCAACGTGCCGGGCAGCGACGATCCCAGCGTGTGCTTGTGCAGCACCGGCGGCGCATCGCCATCCGGCCAGTCGGCAATCACGTGCCCCAGCACGCGCTGGCCGGTCCGGAAACGGCTGACATCGCCGCCGACCGCCACCACTTCGCCAACCGCATCCGATGTCGGGACGAACGGAAAGCCAAGGTCGGGGATCAGCACGCCATCGACGATCATCCTGTCCTTGTAGTTCAGTGATATGGCCTTGATCCGCACCAGCAGGTCATGCGGCCCGGGCTCGGGAATCCTCCTTTCGGCCAATTCCAGCCTGGGCAGGCCGAAGCCGGTCATCCGCCAGGATCTGTTGATGTCGCTGCTCATTGCGTCTGCTCCCGATTGCATGGCGATATTTACGCTGTTTCACTGTGGAAAAAAGCGCTTCTATGATCCATAATTGGAAACGAGTTGGTGATCAGATTTCTACAATGGGAATAGATCGATGGAATCCGCGGATCTGCAAGGCATCGTCGCCTTCGTTCAAACGATCGAGGCAGGAAGCTTCACCGGCGCCGGAGAGCGGCTGCGCGTGACGAAATCGGCGGTCGGCAAAGCGGTCGCGCAGCTGGAACAGCGGCTTGGCATTCGCTTGCTCAACCGCACCACGCGCAGCCTCAGCCCGACAAGTGAAGGCCTGTCCTATTATGAAGCCTGCGTCAGGGCGCTGTCCGAGATCGAAGCCGCCCAGGCGCTGCTTGCCTCACGCCGGCAGGTGCCCTCGGGCCGGCTTCGGGTCGACCTGCCCTCGGCCTTCGGCCACCGCTGCGTGGCTCCCGTGCTGTTCGACATTTCCAGGCGATTTCCCGATCTGGCCATGGAGATTTCCTTCAACGACCGCCGCGTCGACCTCATCGAGGAAGGCATCGACCTTGCGATCCGCATGGGCGACCTCGACGACAGCCTGTCGCTCGCCGCACGCCGGCTCTATACCCAGCGTTCGGCCATATGCGCCGCCCCCGCCTATCTCGACACAAACGGCAGACCACGGACGATCGAGGATCTCGCCGGCCATGACCTGATCGGCTACACCCGCAACGGCGTCGCCCACGCCTGGAGCATCAGGCAGGCCGATGGCCATGTCGTGAAGTTCACGCCGCGGGCAAGGCTGGTGCTCGACAATGGCGAACCGATGCTCGGCGCGGTCCTTGCCGGTTGCGGCATCACCTTCCTGCCGACCTGGCTGGTGGCGGACAGCCTCAGGAGCGGCGCGCTCGAAATGGTGCTTGTGGACACGCTGGTCGAAAACATTTCCGTCCATGCCATCTGGCCGGTGACACGGGCCTTGACGCCCAAGGTGCGGGTCGTCGTCGACGCGCTGGTCGCGCATTTCTCATCGCCACCCTGGGACGCCGTCTGATCGCCCCGCATCGGCCGTCATCTTTCTAAAATGGTCGCCGACTATTTTCGAAAGCCGTGCGGCAATGCTATTGAGCCCTCATGCTATACGTTGAAATCGCCACCGTGGTCGTCCTCATCTGCGTGAACGGCCTTCTGTCGATGTCCGAACTCGCCATCGTCTCGTCGCGGCCGGCTCGCCTGAAGGCGATGATCGACCGCAACGTCAAAGGCGCCGGCCGCGCTTTGGCGCTTGGTTCCAATCCGGGCAAATTCCTGTCCTCCGTGCAGATCGGCATCACGCTGGTCGGCGTGCTCTCGGGCGCCTTTTCCGGGGCCACGCTCGGCCAGAGGCTGGCGCAATATCTGGCTTCGACAGGCATCGGCGAGAACATCGCCGATCCGCTCGGCGTCGGCATCGTCGTGGCCATCATCACCTATGCCTCGCTGATCATCGGCGAACTGGTGCCCAAGCAGATTGCGTTGCGCGATCCCGAGCGGGTCGCGGCGCGCGCGGCCCCGGCAATGACCATCCTTGCCTCCGTCTCGGCCCCTCTGGTCTTCCTGCTCGATATTTCGGGCCGTTCCGTGCTCTGGCTGCTCGGCCATCGCGGCGAAAGCGAGGAAAAGGTCACCGACGAGGAGATCAAGATGCTGGTCGCCGAGGCCGAGCATCACGGCACCATCGAATCCGACGAGCGGCGCATGATCGCCGGCGTCATGCGGCTTGGCGACCGCGCCGTGCGCGCCGTCATGTCGCCGCGCACCGATGTCGACTGGATCAACCTGCAGTCCGACGAAGCCACGATCCGCAAGCTTCTGATGGACACCCAGCATTCGCGCCTGCCCGCCGGCGACGGCGGGGTCGACGCCATGATCGGCGTCATCCAGACACGCGACGTGCTGGCCGCACTGCTCGGCGGCCGCGCGCTCGACCCGCGCAAATATGTGCGCGCGGCACCCATCGTGCACGACCAGGCCGATGCGCTGGACGTGCTGCAGAAGCTGAAGGAGAGCAACGTGCCGATGGCGCTGGTGCATGACGAATACGGCCACTTCGAAGGCATCGTCACCCCCGCCGACATTCTGGAAGCCATCACCGGCGTCTTCCGCTCGGACCTCGAGGCCGGCGAGGAAGAAAACGCCGTCCAGCGCGATGACGGCTCATGGCTGCTCGCCGGCTACATGCAGGCCGACGAGATGGCCGAGGTGCTGGGCATCGATCTGCCGGAGAACCGCGACTACGAGACCGTCGCCGGCTATGTGCTGTCGCACATGCACCATCTGCCGGCGACCGGTGAATGCGTCGACGCGCAGGGCTGGCGCTTCGAGGTGGTCGACCTCGACGGCCGCCGCATCGACAAGCTGATCGCCACCCGCCTGCCCAGCGGCCACCGCGAGATGGCACGCTGATCGTTCAAATGTGTAAAGAGATCTACTGCTCAGCGAAGGCGCGCGCGAATGAATCGAGCATCGGCCGCGCGAGATACTCGAAAAAAGTCCGATCGCCGGTGCTGATGAACGCCTCGACCGGCGTCCCGGGATAAAGTTGATCACGCCTCACGCCGGGCGGCAGGTCGGCGGCAATCGTCAGCTTGGCGCGGAAATAGGGTTCACGCGTGGTCTGGTCGATGAGCCGATCCGCCGAAATCTGCGTCACGGTGGCTGAAACCTCTGGCGTGAGCCGTGAGTTCAACGCGGACAATCGCAGTTTCGCCGGCTGGCCGACACGGACCTGATCGATGTCCTTCGGCCGCAGCTTCGCATCGACGACCAGGCCCGACGCAGTGGGCAGGATCTCCATGATCTTTTCGCCCGGGGCAATCACGCTGCCCTTGGAATTGTAAGTCGACGACACCACGATCCCCGCTGCCGGCGCCTTGATCGTCGTACGCCGCAGCACCGCCTCCGCCGCCCTGATCTGTTCGTCGACATCGGCCAGATTGGAGCGAACGTCGTCCAGTTTCGTCAGCGCCTCCTCGACGCGTTGCGTGGTCAGGCGCTCGGTCTGCTCCTGGCCTTCGACGATCTGGGTGTTGGCCGTCGCGAGATTGGCCTCCAGCGCTCCGGCTTGCCCGACGAGATCGGCCTCGCTTCGCAATAGCTGGGAGTATTCGGTACGGTTGGTGAGCCCCCTGTCCAGCAAGCCGGTCTTGATGCCGAGTTCTTTCTTTACGACTTCGGCTTGTTGCTGAACGGCCTGTTTCTGGGCCTGTAACCCCACCACCGACTGCCGGTGCATGGCGACCCGTTGTGCCAGGATCGATTTTTCCGACCGGAACCGGGCGAGCCTGGCGTCGAATTCCTTTTGCTGTTCTCGAATCAGGATCTCGAAATCGGGCTGGAAAGGTGCCGGCGCCGCTTCGGTGATTGGCGCCAGCCTGTCCAACCCGTCGCGTTCCGCCTCCAGCCGCGCCGCACTCGCCCTGAGCGCGATCGACTGTCTCGTCAGCCGGTTGAGTTCGGCCTGCGCGGCCGTTGGGTCCAGCACGATCAGATCCTGGGCCAGTTGCACGCGATCGCCTTCATGGACCAGCAACGCCTGGACGATACCGCCCTCGCGATGCTGGATCTGGATGTTTCCGCCGGTTGCCGAGATCGTGCCTTGCGTGATCACCGCTCCCGACAAGGGGGCGCTGACGGCCCAGTAACCGAAGCCGCCCGCCAGCAGCGCTATGGCGGCATAGCCGGTAAGGGCCACGCGTCTTATGTCGGTGCGGGGCTGACTGTCCCAGGCGAGGCTCCGTGTCGTCATCTCAGGATCCGAAACTGCCACCCGCGCGGATCGTCGGGGCGAACGACCCGGTCACCACCGTGCTCTGCTGGACCGCCTTGCCGGTGACCGACCGCCGCAGCACCTCGCCGCTTGGACCGAAGGCTTCGATCATGCCGCCGCGCAAAAGCATCACGCGGTCGCAAGCAGCGGCGATCGAAGGCTGATGGGTGATCACGACGACCGTGACGCCCGCCGTGCGCGCGGCCGAAAGCACCGCCTCGAGCGCGGCCTCGCCGCTACCGTCGAGATGGGAGCTGGGCTCGTCGAGCACCAGGAATCGCGGATTGCCGTAGAAGGCGCGCGCCAGCCCTATTCGCTGGCGCTCGCCGCCCGACAGCGCCCTGTCCGACGGGCCGATCATGGTCTGGTAGCCGTCGCGCTGCGCCAGGATCAACTCATGCACCTGGGCGCGCTTTGCCGCCTCGACGATCGCTCCGTCGTCCGCCTCCGGGTCGAAGCGGGCGACGTTTTGCGCGATCGATCCTGGAAAGAACTCGACCTCCTGCGAGAGGTAGCCGATATGCTTTCCGAGCTGGCTTTCGTCCCAGGTCCCGAGGTCGGCGCCGTCGATCCTGATTGAGCCGCCGGTCGGTTGGGCGGCACCCACGAGCAACCTCGCCAGCGTCGACTTGCCGGCCCCGCTCGGGCCGACGATGGCCAACGCTTCGCCGGCGCCGATCGCAAAGGTCAGCCGCTTGAGGAGGGGCTCCGTGCCGGGTCGGGCATTCGGCGCCATGAAGAAAACGTCCTGCGCGGAAATCGCACCCGCCGGATCGGGCAGGATCAGTTTTCGCGACCCGGCCGGACGTGCCGCAAGCGCCTTTTCCAGCCGTGCCCACGCCCGCCGGGCGTCGGCGATCTGCCGCCAGGCGCCTATCAGCTGGTCGAGCGGCTGCAGCGCGCGCGACGAGACCAGCGAAGAGGCGAAGATCATGCCGGCCGTCATCTGCCCTTGAAGCACCAGCCATGCGCCGGCGCCGAGGATCGCCAGTTGCAGCATCATGCGCAACGCCCGCGAGGCGCCGCTGAAGATCGCATTGGCGCTCGAGGAACGGTCATGGAAGGTGAGCGCCGCCCCTACATGCCGTCCCCAGACCCGCGCGGCGTTCTCCACCATACCCATGGCGCGCAGCGTCTCCGCATTGCGGGCAAAGGCCTGTTCCGCCTGGCTGGCCAAGGCCGAACGCTCCGTGGACAAGGCATCGTTCCTGCCGATGGCAAGCTGGTTGGCCACGACCAGGAAAAGCAGAAGCACCGCGCCCGCGACCGTCACCCAGAACAGCACCGGATGGATGAGATAGAGCAAGGCGAGGAAGACAGGGGCGAAGGGCAGGTCGAACAACACCGCCACGCCGCGCGACCTGATGAAGGCGCAGACCGAGGCGAGGTCGCGCAGCGGCGACAGGCCGCCGGCATATCTTGCGCCGAGGGAAACGGCGAAGGTGCTGGCACCCAGCTTGCGGTCGACGGTCGCCGCGACGCGCTGCGTGTAAACGGCGCGGATCGCGTCCAGCAGCCCGAGGAAGGCGAGCGCGAGAACCGCGATGGCCGAAAGATAGACAAGCGTCTCGACACTGGAGGACGGCAGCACGCGATCATAGACCTGCAGCAGGTAGAGCGGAATCACCAACAGCAGGATATTGATCAGCAGCGAGAAGACGCCGACATCGGCGATGGCGCGCATGAAGACCGGCCGCAGGCCGGAGGGTCCAGTCATTTCCGCATTTCCCGCCGCTGCATGATCCCGAGACCTTACACGTGGCCCCCGAATTCGGAACCGCCGTGCAGCGTGCTGCTGGCGATGCTATGCGTGGCGGTGCTGCTGGTGAGGTGCAGAGCGCTCGCCGGCGCGTTGTCCAGCGTATAGGCGCGGATGTAGTCGATCTTCATCTCGGCAGGCGTCGCCAGATGATCGGGAGGCGCGCCGGCAATGCCGCCGACCGCGAGATCGGCCAGCATGTACATTGGCTTGTGCATATCGGATGGCGTCGCCGTTTCCGCGACCTGGACACCGTCATAGGTCCAGACGAGCTTGTCCGGCGTCCACAGCACACCATAGGTGTGGACGCCGGCGGTATCCATGGTATTCACCGTCAACGTCACCTTGGTGTGCGTTCCCGTTTCATTCGAGTGCGCCGTCATGATCAACGAGTTCGGGTCCTGTCCGCGCGTTTCGATCACATCCAGTTCCGGCGGCCACGAGCCGTCTGCCGGCAGCAGCCAGAAGGCCGGCCAGGCGCCGGCGTTCTCGGGCAGGTCGGCGCGCATTTCGAAATAGCCGTAGGTCTGCGAGAAAGTGCTGTGTGTGTTGAGGATGCCTGACGTGTATTCGTAATTGTTGATCAGGGGCTTGATGTCGGCCGGCGCCTGCGCGGCGGTGATGGTCAGCACGCCGTTGTTCACGCTAAACGGATGGACGGAGCTCGTCGGCCCATAATTGGCATCGATGTACCATTGCAGCTCGCCATTGCCGGTCAATGTGCTGCCGTTCGGCGCCCCCCATGAGAAATTGGTATCCCATGTGCCACCCTGGGCATTGTGAAGATTGAGCGTGTTGAAATCGTCGCTGAAGGACAGCTTCATTCCGGACATGTCGATCGGCAACTGGAACTGGTTGGAATTCAGCTTGTCGACGGTCGTATCCTTGAACTCGAGGATCTCGCCGGATCCGAGGTTCAACAGCACGTTCGATCCCGCCTGGACCATGTTCGAGTGGATGGCGTCGAACGATGTGAACCCATAGCCATTGAGGCGGACGGTGTCTGTGGCGGCAAAATTGGCGATCAGGTCGCTTCCGTTGCCTTTCGAGATGATGAAGGTGTCGTAGCCGCCGCCGCCGTCGATCAGAACGTCGTTTCCCCGGCCGCCGTCCAGCGTCTGGTGCCCGGCCGTGGCGGTGATGATGTTGTCCAACCCATTTCCGAAGGCGTAGTTATTGGGGTTTGTGACGATGAGGTTCTCGACATTGTCGGGGAGCTTGTAGCTCATCCATGTGCTGATCGTGTCGATGCCTGCCCCGGCGGCCTCGGCCACCTTGTTGCCCGCCCCATAGAGGTAATAGATGTCATCGCCCGTGCCACCGTGCATCGTGACGTTGACACCGCCTGCTCCCCAGAAGGAATCGTTTCCGGCGCTGCCATACATGTCCGGCCCGGCCCCTGTCGCTGAGTACCAGTGGTTGGACGTGCCGCTATAGGGAAGAGGAACACCCACGGCGTTGACGAAGAAGCTCATCGGACAAATCCTCCTCGCGATGCCGGGCCAGCTCGAATCGTTCGATACGAACTCCGGATGGCCGCATTGGATCAATGCTGAAAGGAACGATATCGTTCCGTGGAATCATTACACAATCCACCATAACATCGATCTTTCGGAAGACATATACTTATTATCCGTGAAGAGAGCGCCGCTTAACCGAAGCTATTTAGTAAAATTGTGTATAAACCAGAAATTGCAAAGGATCTACTTAGATGAAGGATCCATTTGGATGAAGGGTATCCACCCGGCCCATCGCTGCCTCCCTTCTCGGCGCCAGATCCTGCGGTGGGGCGGGAAGCTTACGCCTCAGACAGCGGCTTCGATCGGCTCGGCAAGCCTGGGATTTGAACGTGCCGCGATCAGGCAACTGGCCACGATGAGGCCCGCTCCCGCCAGCGTGGTCCAGGTCACCGCCTCATCGAAGAAGAGGAAGCCAAGCGCGATCGCCCAGATGAAGGCGGAGTATTCCGTCGGGATCAGATACTGCGCTTCGGCCCGCGCATAGGCCCAGCTCATCAGGAACTGGCCGGCGAGCGACAGTGCCGTCACTCCGGCCAGCGGAAGCCAGAGCTCGCGCGGCAGGGCAATGGCGAGCCAGGGTGCGGCGAGACCGAGGATGACCGCCACGCAAAGGTTCTGGAACAGCATGATCTCGATCGGTTTGGCCAACAGCGCCTGCTGCCGCGCAAGGATCAAATTGTAGGCATAGAACACCGTCGACACCAGCACCGCCGCCGTGCCGAGCAAGGCATCCCTGGCATGGCTTGTCTGCCCGAACTGGCCGCCCACGATGATTGCGACGCCCGCAATGCCGGCCAGCGAGGCCCAGATCGCCTGACGCTGGATTCGTTCGCCCAGCAGCAGCGCGGCCAGCAGCAGGGCGAACAGCGGCGCTACGAAACTGAGCCCGATCGCCTCCGCCAGCGGCAGCCTGGCGAGCCCCCAGAAGAAGGACAGCAAGACAAAGCCGACGACCGCGGCACGCAATGCGTGCAGCTTGAGCACGGAAGGCGTGGGCAGCCTGCGTGGCCCCATCGACCAGCCGGCGCCCGCAACCACGGTCGCAAGCATGCTACGCCACAGCACCGTGTTGTAGACGCCGACGGCGATGACCAGGACCTTCATGGCCGCGTCCATCCCCGACAGGAGGAAGATGCCGAGCGCGCAGACAAGCACCGGGACCATGGGAGAAACGGCGCCTGCCAGGCTGGATGACTTCACGAGGCCCCTCATGTGATGGATCGCAGCCGGATATATCAGGGCCGACCGGCGGGGCCAGATGGCAGCCCCGCCGATATGGCGGTCCAACCAAGCCGGCTTGTGGCCTGGCTGGGGGCACGACTACTGGGGGCACGACTACTGCGGACCTGAACTGCTGGCGACCTGAACTGCTGGCGACCTGAACTTTCTTGCCGCGCGTGTCGATTTCGCCATTGCCCGTTCGTCATATGATTGAACCAACCCAACCCAGGAGAAAGACCATGCGGTTTATGATGCTGATGATCCCCGGCGGCTACGCGGACGCCGCGCCCGATGTCATGCCCGGCGCCGAGGCGGTGGAAGGGATGATGAAATACAATCACGAGCTGAAGAAAGCCGGCGTGTTGCTGGCGCTCGACGGCCTGCATCCGCCGTCCTCCGGGGCGCGGGTCAGCTTCAAAGGCGGCAAGCCTGTGGTCGTCGACGGCCCCTTCGCCGAAGTCAAGGAAGTTCTGGGCGGCTACTGGGTGATCGATGTACGCTCGCGCGACGAGGCCATTGAATGGGCCCGCCGCTGCCCCGCGGGGGAGAATGACGTGATCGAAATCCGCCAGGTCTTTGAAATGAGCGAATTTCCCGAGGACGTCCAGAAGGTGGCGGACCGCCTCGGCAGGCTGAAGGATTGACCCCCAACGCAACCATCGAAGCCGTCTGGCGGATCGAGCAGCCGAAGCTCACCGCCAGATTGGCACGCACTCTCAGGGATGTCGGGCTGGCCGAGGAAATCGCGCAGGACGCCTTCCTGCTGGCGCTGGAGCGCTGGCCTCGCGACGGCATTCCGCGCAATCCGGCCGCTTGGTTGACGCAGGTCGCCAGGAACCGCGCGCTCGACCGGCTGCGCCGCACCACCATGATCGACGGCAAGCATCGCGAACTCGCCGTAGACCTCACCGAGCTGGAGCGCGAGATGCCCGACATCGAGGCGGCGCTCGACGAGGATATCGATGACGACCTTTTGCGGTTGATCTTCACCGCCTGTCATCCCATCTTGCCCACCGAGCAGCGCGCCGCATTGGCCTTGCGGCTGCTGGGCGGACTGTCGACGCCGGAGATCGCCCGCGCCTTCCTGGTGCCCGAAGCCACCGCCGCCCAGCGCATCGTGCGCGCCAAGCGAACCCTTCGCGATGCCGCCATCCCGTTCGAGACGCCGCGTGCGCAAGAGCGGCGCGAACGCCTCAGTGCTGTGCTGGAGGTGGTCTATCTCATCTTCAATGAGGGCTATGTGGCCACCACCGGACCGGACTGGCTGCGCGCCGACCTGTGCGCCGAAGCGCTGCGCCTCGGCCGCTCGCTGGCGGCACTGATGCCGGATCAGCCCGAGGTGCAGGGGCTGGTATCGCTGATGGAGTTCAACGCCTCCCGCTTCGCGGCCCGTACCGGCGGGGCGGGCGATCCGATCCTGCTGCTCGACCAGGATCGCGGCCGGTGGGATTGGTCGCTCATCCGGAGCGGCCTCGACGGCCTGAACCGCGCCATGGCCCTGACATCAGCGCCGGGACCCTATCTGCTGCAGGCGATGATCGCGGCCTGCCACGCCCGCGCGGTGACTGCCGCCGACACCGACTGGATCGCGATATCGGCCTACTATCAGGCGCTTGCGCTCACGTCCCCCTCGCCCATCGTCGAAATCAATCGCGCCGTGGCGGTCGGCATGGCGTTCGGCCCGGCGCAAGGCCTTGCCATCATCGAGGCGCTGAAGGACGAGCCGCGCCTGAAAGACTCGCACCTCCTGCCCACGGTGCGCGGCGATCTCCTGCAGAAGCTCGGCCATCAGGCGGAAGCCAGCGCCGCGTTCCGCCACGCCGCCAAATTGACCGGCAACGACAGGGAACGCGCCCTGCTGCTCGCCCGCGCCACGGGGGCAGCCGATCGCGACCTTTAGCTGTCCGTTCGCCGCCAGTTGGAACCGCACGGGCAGGCTGGCCCCTCAGCACGTCCGGTGACAGTTCACCTCCTATGCATCCGCCGCAACGCCAAGCGGTTTGGTTGGTGCGGCGCGGCGTTTCAAGCTAACTTTCAGGCGCGCCGCAACTTCTTTGCAAGAACCCCAACAAAAAAGGGGCGGCGCAAGCACCGCCCCGTAACCTTGGGAGGACAATCCGATCGGGCGGATCAGGCCGCCTGGGCTTCCCCGGCGATAGCATCGGCGGCACGAGCGGACTTCAGCACCTTGGCCCACCAGGCGACGTCGTTGACCAGCGCGGCGGCGGCCTGGTTCAGGTGCTCGAGATCTTCGAGCTTCTTCTCGCCCTGGCGGACGGCAAGGAAATCGCCCCAGGCGATATGGACGGCGGACTTGACCGGCGCCATCTGCAATTCGACGGCGTGGAGACGAAGCTGTTCGACGGCGCGCGAGCCACCGACACTGCCATAGCCGACAAAGCCGGCCGGCTTCTTGTTCCACTCGTTGGCGGCGTAGTCGATGGCGTTCTTCAGCACGGCAGTCGGGCCGTGATTGTACTCGGCGGCGGTGAAGATGAAGCCGTCGAATCCGGCGACCTTCTTCTGCCAGCGCTGTGCGACTTCGTTCTGCGACGGCGCCCAGGCGGAAGACGCGACCTCATCGAAGAAGGGCAGCGGAAAGTCGCGCAGGTCGACGATTTCGACATCGATATCGGCATGTGCCTTGGCGATCTTGGCGATCCACTGCGTCGGCACGTCGGCGAAGCGGGCGGCGCGCGTCGAACCGATGACGATGGCGATTTTGGGCTTGGACATAAGGGGCTCTCCTTGCGGGAATTGTTGGTATCGTTTGGATACCGGCGCCATATGTGATACTGACAAACCGGCGCGCAAGGAGGCACGTTTTTGTTACTGAGGCACCCGCATAACACCGAGGACTGCCGGGCCGTGTCGGAGATCCTGCAGCGCGTCGGCGACAAATGGACCGTGCTCGTGGTCGGCAAGCTTGGCCGCGGACCGCTGCGTTTCAACGAGTTGCGCGCGGCCGTAGGCGGCATCTCGCAGAAGATGCTGACCACCACCTTGCGCGGCCTGGAGCGCGACGGCTTCGTCACCCGCAAGGTGTTTCCGACCATCCCGCCACGCGTCGACTACGAGCTGACCGAGCTTGGCCACGAGCTGCTGGTCCCGGTCGGCGCGCTTGGGGATTGGGCACGCAAGAACACCCAGCGCGTTCAGTCGGCGCGCGCCAGGTTCGACGAGATGCAAGCCTGAAGTCCTTGCGTGGCAAGGAGGCCGGAGTTTCGCACTGAGCGGCGCTTCGTGTTTTAAGGCGAAGTCATGGTTCCCTGAACGAGACGTCTTGGTTCGCCGAAGAGGTCCGGGAATTTTGTCCATGGCGCTCAACGTGTGCTCACGCGCGGCGGTGACCACATTCCAAAGGCAACTGGTCAGGATCCTCGCGCCATGGCCCCGCAAAGCGTCGGGCTGCAGATCGCGCACGTCGCTGTCCGCTCCTTCACACCAGCCGTGCCGCCCAGACAGGCGGTGCGCCCAAGGTCCTGTTGGACTTCGGCATAAGCGGTAATGGCGAGCAGGCAGGCGAGCGCGACGAGAGCCGCCGCAAGCCAGCCGTTCAATAGGTGTTGACGCATTGTCTTCCTCCGACGCCGGCAGAATTGGCCGTGGAGGCAACGGCACGATGTCGCTGACCGCATCGCTTTGCACGGGCGATGTTACAAATGTCCAGGGTTGGCGGAATCAGCTCTCGGCCGGAACGGCCTTCGGCTTGCCCTCGCCGTCCAGCGCCACCATGATGAAATCGGCGTGCGTGACCTTTTCCATCAGGTCGGAGAGATAGCGCTGCGCCCAGGCCTCGACCTTGAGCGTCATCGAGGTGCGGCCGACGCGTTCGACATGGGTGTAGATGCACAGCGTGTCGCCGATCTTCATCGGCTTGGCGAAGGACATCTCCTTGACCGCCGCCGTCACCACGCGCCCCCTGGCGCGCTCGGCGGCGCGGATGCCGCAGGCAAGGTCCATCTGCGCCATCACCCAGCCGCCGAAAATGTCCCCGGCGGCATTGGCGTCCGAAGGCATGGCCAGCGTGCGCAGCGTCAGGTCTCCGATCGGCCGTCCATCCGCGTACTGCACCATGCGATAAATTCCTCGAGATCGATTGCCTGCGATCCCGTAGCGTCACGGCGCGGACGCGTCAACGCGCCACTGGACCGCCGACGCACACCCGGCGTCGGGGCAAAGCCCGCTTGGCGGCTAGAAGAAGCGCGCGAGATTCGAGCGGATGCGGGCGAGAACGGTCTCCCCGGAAAGGTCTGGCACGAATGCCTTGCCGGTGATCGCCTCGTAGGCCTGGGCATAGACGCTGGAGGCCTGTTCGACGATCTCGTCCGGTATCCTCGGGATCGGGTCCTTGTAGGGATCGCAGCGCGCCGTCACCCACGAGCGGATGAAATCCTTGTCGAAGCTCTCCGGCCGCGTACCATCAGCCAGCGCCTGTTCGTAGCTCCTGGCGATCCAGTAGCGGCTGCTGTCGGGCGTGTGGATTTCGTCGGCGAGAATGATCGTACCGTCCCTGTCGGTGCCGAATTCGTATTTTGTGTCGGCAAGGATCAGGCCACGCTCGGCGGCGCGCGCCTGGCCGCGAGCGAACAGCTTCAGGGCGTAACTCGAAACTGTGTCCCACTGCTCCTGCGTAAGAAGACCCTGCTCCAGGATCTCGGCCTTGGACAGCGGCTCGTCATGGCCGCCATCGGCCGCCTTGCTGGTCGGCGTGATGACCGGCTCGGCCAGCTTCTCATTGTCGCGCAGGCCCTCCGGCAGGCGCATCCCGTACATCTCCCGTTCGCCGCGTCGGTAACGGGTCAGGATCGAGGTGCTGGTGGTGCCGGCCAGATAGCCGCGCACGACGATCTCGACCGGCAGGATGTCGAGCCTCGTGCCGACGACGACGTTCGGGTCGGGATATTCCAGCACATGGTTCGGGCAGATATCGGCCGTTTCCTCGAACCAGTACCGCGCCGTCTGCGTCAGGATCTCTCCCTTGAACGGGATCGAGGTCAGGATGATGTCGAAGGCGCTGAGACGGTCGGTGGCGATGATGATGCGCCTGCCGTCGGCAAGGTCGTAATTCTCCCGGACCTTGCCTTTGTAATAGCCCGGCAGTTCGGGAATGAAAGCATCCGACAGGACACGCATGGGTTCTCCTGCCTTGCGCAGAGTGGCCGATGCCCTCGCATAGTCCGTCGACCCCATGCATATCAAGCGTGATTGTCGGTATTCCCGGCAACCCGGCCGGATATACCAGTCGCTTTTTTCACAACTGATGCCGGAAGGCCCGGCGACTTGGCGGACCCGCCGCGCCTAGGTTGGTGCCACATTCAGGAGCCACCGACGTCCGCCATGCAGACCTACGATTTCATCATTGTCGGCTCCGGCTCGGCCGGCTCGGTCCTGGCCGACAAACTGTCGGCCTCGGGCCGCTTCTCGGTCCTGGTGCTGGAGGCCGGCGGCAGCGACCGCCGCTTTTACGTGCAGATGCCGCTCGGCTACGGCAAGACCTTCTTCGATCCCACCGTCAACTGGAACTACAAGACCGAGCCGGATCCCGGCCTCGGCGGCAATGTCGACCACTGGCCGCGCGGCAAGCTGCTTGGCGGCTCGAGTTCGATCAACGCCATGGTCTGGATCCGCGGCGCGCGCGAGGATTTCGACGACTGGCGCGCCGTCGGCAATCCCGGCTGGGGCTATGATGATCTGTTGCCGGCCTTCAAGGCGCTCGAGGACAACGAGGCCGGCGCCGACCGATGGCGCGGCACCGGCGGCCCGCTGCACATCAGCGATACAGCCAGCGCCGTCCACCCGTTGACCAAACGCTATCTCGCCGCTGGCCAGCAGGCCGGACTGCCGCTCAATCCCGACTTCAACGGCGCCGCCCAGGAAGGCGTCGGCATCTACCAGATCTCGACCAAAAACGGCCGCCGCATGTCGGCCGCCCGCGCCTTCCTGCGCCCGGCGATGAAGCGCGCCAATGTCCGCGTCGAGGCCAATGCGCTGGCAAGCCGCATCCTGTTCGAAGGCAAGCGCGCCGTCGGCGTCGAATATTTGCGGAACGGCCAGACCAAGACGGCCCGCGCCGGCCGTGAAATCATCCTGTCCGCCGGCTCGATCAACTCGCCACAGCTCATGCAGCTCTCCGGCGTCGGCCCGGCGGCGCTGCTCAAAGGGTTGGGCATCCCGGTGGTGCATGCCAACGAGAATGTCGGCGCCAATCTGCAGGATCATGTCGGCATCAACTACACCTTCAAGGGCAAGCTGCCGACGCTCAATCAGATCCTGCGCCCGTGGTGGGGCAAGCTTCTGGTCGGCATGCAGTACATCCTGACCCGCTCCGGCCCGCTGTCGCTGTCGATGAACCATGGCGGCGGTTTCTTCCGCACCGACCCGGCGTTTTCCCGACCCAACATGCAGCTCTATTTCCAGGCTTTCTCGACGCTCATCCCGAAGAACGGCGAGCGGCCGATCCTGACGCCGGATCCGTGGCCGGGCTTCTCCATCGGCCTGTCCAACTGCCGTCCGTCGAGCCGCGGCGAGATCATGATCCGTTCCAGCAATCCGCTGGATTATCCCAAAATCGTCGCCAACGCCTACTCGACCAACGCCGATGTCGACGAGATGCTGGCGGCGGTGAAATTCGTGCGCAAGATCGCCTCGATGCCCGCCATGGCCGAGATCATCGCCGAAGAGGTGCTGCCCGGCCCGTCGATCCAGTCCGACGCCGACCTGATCACCGATTTCAGGAAGCGCTCCGGCACCGTCTATCACCCGGTTTCTACCTGCCGCATGGGCCCCGACCCCTCGCGATCCGTGGTCGATCCGCGCCTCAAGGTGCACGGGCTCGAAGGCTTGCGCGTCATCGACGCCTCGATCTTTCCCGACAACATCACCGGCAACACCAACGCTGCCTCGGTCATGACCGGGTGGAAGGGCGCCGAACTGGTTCTGGAGGACCACACATGAAGATCACCGACGTCAAGACATGGGTTGTCGGCAACCCGCCGCCCGGCATCGGCGGCAAGTATTTCATCTTCGTCAAGCTGACCACCGATGGCGGCGTGGTCGGCTATGGCGAGGCCTACAACGCCACCTTCTCCGCCCACATCACGGCGAAGATGATCGAGGACATGGCCGAGCGCTATCTCGTCGGCCGCGATCCGCACGACATCGAGAATTTCTTCCGCCGCGCCTATTCCTCCGGCTTCACCCAGCGCCCCGACGTTTCCGGCATGGGTTGTTTTTCCGCACTCGAAATGGCCTGCTGGGACATCGTCGGCAAGGAGGCCAACAAGCCGGTCTATAAGCTGCTCGGCGGCCAGGTGCACGAGACGCTCCGCTCCTACACCTACCTCTACCCGCACACGGGCAGCGTGCATTCCGAGGACGCGCCGGATGGCAGGAATGTCTACAACGACCCGGAGATGGCGGCCGCCTGCGCGCTCGAATATGTCGAGCAGGGGTTCAATGCGGTCAAGCTCGACCCGGCCGGCCCCTACACCGCCTTCGACGGCCACCAGCCGCGCCTCATCGACATCGATGTCTCGACCCGCATGATCAAGGCGATCCGCGAGGCGGTCGGCACCCGCGCCGACATCCTCTTCGGCACGCACGGCCAGTTCACCGCATCGGGCGCGCTGCGCATGGCGCGCGCCATCGAACCCTTTGATCCCTTGTGGTTCGAGGAGCCGGTGCCGCCAGACATGCCCGAAGTTATGGCGCAGGTGGCACGTGCGACTTCGATCCCGATCGCCACCGGTGAGCGGCTGACGACGAAATCCGAATTCGCCCGAGTCATCGAGAACCGCGCCGCAACCATCCTGCAGCCGGACCTCGGCCGCTCCGGCGGCATTCTGGAGACCAAGAAGATCGCCGCCATGGCCGAGGCCTACCACATCCAGGTCGCGCCGCATTGCTATTGCGGGCCGATCGTCGGTGCCGCCAACATCCAGCTCGCGGTGACACTGCCCAACTTCCTGATCCTGGAATCGCTGAAGCAGTGGGACGGTTTCCACGCCACCCTCTTGAAGAAGAAGATCGAATGGCAGGACGGCAATGTCATCCCGTCGAAGGAGCCCGGCCTCGGCGTGGAGCTCAACGAGGCGGTCTGCGATGCCCATCCCTATACCGGCAAGGACCTGCATCTCCAGATGATGCAGACGCCGTTGATGCCGTGAGCGAAAGCTACGCCTTTATCGGCCTTGGCCATCTCGGCGGCAACCTTGCCGTCAGCCTGATCCGCAACGGCTTTGCCGTGACGGTCCACGATCGCGACCCCGCCGCCGTCGAGCGCCTCGTCGCGCTTGGCGCCACGGCCGCCAACAGCCCGGCCGCGGCCGCCGCCCGCGCCGGCAATGCCGTCACGTGCCTGCCCTCGCCGAAAGTCAGCGAAGCGGTGCTGGCCGGCCCAGGCGGGTTGCTGGAAGGTCTGCCGAAGGGCGGCACCTGGATCGAGATGTCGACCAACGGCCGTGACGAGATTTTGCGGCTTGCCGCCCTCGCCTCGGCCAAGGGGATCGAGACGCTGGAATGCCCGGTCACCGGCGGCGTGCATCTGGCGGCGGTCGGCAAAATCACCGCGCTGGTCGGCGGCGATGCGGCCCTCTACGAGCACCACCGCCCGGCGATCGAAGCGATGTGCGCGAAGTCGTTCCTGATGGGCCCGATCGGCTCGGCGGCCGTGATCAAGGTCATCACCAACATGCTGGCCTTCATCCATCTGGTCGCCGCCGGCGAGGCGCTGATGCTGGCCAAGCAGGGTGGCCTCGATCTCGCGCAGAGCTACCACGCCATCGTGGCCTCCTCCGGCAACAGCTTCGTCCACGAGACCGAAAGCCAGTTGGTGCTGAACGGCTCCTATGACATCGGCTTCACCATGGACCTGGCATTGAAGGACCTTGGCTTCGCGCTCGGCATGGGCAGGGATTTCGGCGTTCCGCTGGAGCTCGCATCGCGAGTCGACGCAATCTTTCAGCAGGGCAAGGCTGCCTATGGCGGCGACGCCTGGTCGACCCAGATCGTCAAGCTGCTGGAAGACGCGGTCGGAACCGATCTTCGTGCGCCCGGTTTTCCGGCCAAGCTGGAGGTTTGAGCAACATGAGCCAGCAAATGAAATCAATGCGTTGGGCAAGAATCTAGAATCATAGCCGCAACAACTTGAATCAGAGCTGCAACATCTCGACTGGTTTCCCGAGCGAGAGTTTCGATCGGATTGCATACCACGGCGATTGGCGGAAACACCCTCCCCTTCATCATCCTCGGGCTTGACCTGAGGATGACGACGTTGTGGGACGCTCTTACCCCCGCAACACCTTAATTCAATATCTCACCATCAACGCACCGGGCAGGATCTCGAAGGTCGCCGGTATGCGCCCGGGCGACTCGCCGTCTATGTCGACCAGCGCGCCGTTCTTTTCCACATCGCCGAGCGGTTCGACCACCACTTTCCTACCGCGCAGGATGGTGATCGCCGGATGGTTGCGGTGCCTGCCGCCATAGAGCAGCCTGATATCCCAGATCAGCTTCAGCTTGCCGGCCGCGCGCAGGATGACGATGTCGAACTGCCCGTCGGTCAGTTCCGCATCGGGCGCGATCATCATGCCGCCGCCGAAGAATTTCCCGTTGGCCACCGCCACCAGCGCCATTCGCGCCTCGACCGGATCGCCGTCGTCAACGGTGATCCGCACGTCCTGGAAGCGGTAGCGGATGAATTCGACCACGGTGCGCCACAGGAACAACGCCTTGGCCGACATCCTGCCCTTGCGCTTGTCGGCATTGACGGCGCGGTCGGTGGCGCCCGACAGGCCGAGGCTGGCGATGTTGATGAAGTGGCGGCTGGCCAGCGCGCCATGATCGTCGATATAGCAGATGCGGCCGGCATCGACCGCCCTTGCCTTGGCGTCGGCGATCCGTTTCAGCGTTGCGTCGATCTCCTTCGGCAGGCCGAGGCCGCGCGCGAAATCGATGCCGGCGCCGCAAGGCAGCAGGCCGAGTTCGGTTGTCCTGCCGCCCTCCTCGCGGGCCTGCAGCAGGCCGTCGGCCACTTCGCTGGCCGTGCCGTCGCCGCCGGCCGCGATCACCAGGTCGAATCCGTTTGCCGCGAGATCGAGCGCCAGGCGCTCGGCGTCGCCCTCGGCCTGCGTCTCGCGCAGTTCGAAATCGCCGAAGTGCTTTTTCAGCGCGGCGGCAACATCGGGCCAATGCCGTTTCAGCCGGCCGCCACCGGCAATCGGATTGAGCACCACCCCGACCTTCACTATGCATCCTCCCCCGGAAGGCGCCGGACATGCCGCGCCCGATCCTCTGCCGGCCCCGATCTTAGCCAGCATTGAAACCCGCGCCTGTCGGCAGGGCAAGGGGGCACCGCCGGTTCGTTCGCCGAAAGGCGGGCAGGCTGTCTAAGGCGTTCGCGCCTGAATTTCCTTGGCTTCTGGCATCGGTCCCCGATAATCCCGCTATCCACAGGGGCGCGGCCATTCCCCAAACCCCTTACCCGGCGTAAGTTCAACCCATCTCAGGCGGCTACCGATCGTCAAGCCGAAAGGCGAAGTGAAAGGCGGATTTCCTGAGGCCCGTACGGCCCGAAGCGAGAGCAGGCTTGCCTGTTCGAGGGACGGAAGCCGAGACCTACGGGGCCGCGGAAAGCGTGCCAACGCCGACGGCGGACCGATGCTGCCATGAAGGACGGCAAAAACCTTCGATGGCACGCAGGGCAAAGCCCGCAAGGGCCAAGACCGGCGTGGTCTGGAACGGACGTCGCCCTCGGGCGGCTTCTGGCAGGACCGTCAAAATCAAGGCCGGCATGGCGCGACGACTTTACGGAAGTTGCTGCCACGACCGTGTCCTGATCTGACAGGGAGGCGCTGGGAGAAATCCCGGCGCCGACTGTTTTTTGGCTCTCCCACACAATTGTTGCGGTGTTTCCGGTTGGGGCTGCAACCGGAAACAAAATCAGCTAACGTTCGACGTCAATTGAAGGGGGATACTTCATGACATTGATCCAGAAGCTTGCCGTCGCCTACGCCTTCCTGTTCTTCGCGGTCGTGGCCATCGGCTACATTCCGGCCTTCAACGATGCCGACGGCAATCTGTTCGGCCTGTTCTCGCTGCAATGGTACGACGACCTGCTGCATGCCTTTTCCGGCGTCTGGGCGCTGGCTGCCGCCTTCATCTCGCATCGCCAGGCGGTGTTTTATTTCAAGCTGTTCGGCTCGGTCTATCTGTTCGACGGCGTGCTCGGGTTGATCACCGGCTCCGGCTGCCTCGATGCCGGCATCTTCATCAACGGCTTCCGCTCCCTCAACGACATCGAATTCCCGACCCGATTCTTCGCCAACCTGCCGCACATCGTCATTGGCGGCATCGCCGTCTATATCGGCTTCTGGCTGTCGAAGCGCATCTACGACCACTTCGCCACGGCCTGACCGGCCATGGCCCTGTTCCGCGTGATCAAGCGCATCATCAAGGCGATCCTCTGGCTGATCGTCATCGTTATCCTGATCCCGATCGCCGGGCTCGCCTATGGCTTCCTGACGACGCCGTCGCTCGACAGGACGCCGCTGCCCGGCATTGCCGACGGCGCGCCGCCCAAGGCGCTGGCCGACAAGGTGCGCGCCGAGATCCCCGGCTACCAGCGGCCTGAGGAATCGACCTTCCTCACCTATCCGGAATGGGCGATCGTCTACGCCGCGCGCGAATATGCCGGTTTCGTCGCCAAGGACCAGCCGAGCGGCTTTCCCTATTGGTCCTATGTCGGCCGCTTCTGGCAGGATTACGCGATGGTGATGCGCGCCAGTTCCGCCTACAAGTTCAACTATGCCAACAACCAGATGCTGGTCATCATCGGCACCAGCCACTCGATCGAGCATATCCTGCAATGGGCCTATGAGAACACGGTCGGCCGCATCACCGAGGCGGCATCGGGCAAGCGTACCGCCGCCGACATCTACCAGGCCAAGGTGGCGGCGGATTATGCAGGCTTTCTCGACCAGGTGCCGTGGTACCAGTTTCCCTATGCGCAAAAGCGCGCCGGGCTGTTTGCCGTACAGCCGGCGCCTGGTGACAGTTCCATTCGCACCAGCGAACGCAAGCTCGCCTTCGGCCTCGCCGACACCATCAAGCAAGGCTACGCCGATCTCATCAAGAAGGCGCTTGCCGCGACTTCCGACCCGGCCTTCCTCGATGTCCATGTCTGGGCAAAGGGGCCGGTCGGCGAGGCCACCCGCGACGAGCCCGACACCTTGCTGGAACGGGACCTGGGCCCGGACGGCACCATCTTCGTCACCAAGCGCTATCAGGTCTTCACCGACATGATCCCGCGGCTGATCGACAAGGGTGTCTCCTTCGTCGAGATCGGTGGCAATGACGAGATCATGGTCACGGTGCTGTCAACCGATTCGATCGCCGTTCCCGAAGGCATGCGTATCCTGTTCAGCTATCCGCTCCCGGCGGATCCCTCGACGCGCCGCACCGGCATGGTCGTGGCCGTGCGCAAGCTGCATCTGGTGTTGCCGTCGCTGATGAAGGCCGGCGCCAGGCTCGAACACGTCTACGACTATTGAGGCGACAGTCCTGCCATGCGTCGACTGATCCGGATTGTCGGCTGGCTCGCGCTCACGCTGGTCGTGCTGGTCATTGTGGCGCTCGTCGGCTTTCGCGGCGCGGCGGCTTTTCGCGAGACCCTGTCGCCGCAAGAAGCGGCTCCGGCGGGAGCATTGTTCACGACGGTCGACGGGCTGAAGATGCACTACCAGGTCTGGGGACCACCGGACGGGCCGCCGCTGCTTCTATTCCACGGCACGGCGTCGTGGGCCGAGACCTACCGCGATATCGCGGCACCCCTGGGTGAACAGGGCTTTCGCGTGATCGCCGTCGACATGCCGCCCTTCGGTTATTCGGAAAGACCGGCCGACCAGGACTATTCGCGCGCCGCTCACGCCAGGCGTGTCCTCGGCTTTGCCGACGCGCTCGGCCTTCGCCATTTCAGCGTCGGCGTCCACTCTTATGGTGGTGGCGGCGTGATCGAAGCCGCCTTCTCGGCCCCGGATCGCATCGATGCGCTGATCCTGCTCGACGTGGCGATTGGCCTCGGCCAAACCGAGGCTTCGGCCCCGCCGTTCGCATCCCTCCTGAAAAGGGACTGGCCACGCCAGCTCCTGACTGCCTCGACCTTCACCAATCCGCTCATGACCGGATTCGGCTTGCGCAAATTTATCGAGAACGACGATCTCGTCACGGCGGAGCGCATCGCCATCTACACGCGCCCGCTGAACGTCAGGGGCACCACCAATGCCGTTGGTCATTGGCTGTTCAGCGGCCTCTACAATGACGAGCGGAAATCGCTTGCCGCCAACAAGGCGAATTATCGCGCCTTCACGCCGCCGGTTCTCGTCATCTGGGGGCGCGAGGATTCGACCACGCCGCTGGCCCAGGGCGAAGAGATCGCCTCGCTGTTTCCACACGCCGAACTGACCGTCCTCGACGGCGTCAACCACATCCCGCAGGTCGAGCGCCCGCACGACGTGGTGCGGCTGATCGCCAATTTCCTCAGACGGACCTTGCCGGGCACCGGGTAGGCACGCGCCGCCACGCACATTCCACGGTCGAAGCCAAAATCCCGCCTTGTTCGCGCGCAATGGAGAATGCATGTCGCCTGGAACGCGACATGCCCCTGACTGGGCTGCCGGGGGGCATCTCGAAGGGACGAGACCGTGATCAAGACCGCCCTTGTCGCCATGACCATTGTCGGCTGCGACTGCGACGCCAAGCTGTGCGAATATATCGGCGAGACGCGGGCCAAGTGGTCGACCATCGCCGATTGCGAAGCCGCGATGAAAAGCCAGATCCTGCACGAGCGCAATTTCAACTATCCGCTGGTGTCCGGCATCTGTCGCGCGAAAGGTTCGGCGTCCTCATCGCACCTGGCCACGATCGCGTCGGGCCCGGAACTGAAGCCCGCCAGCCGGATCGTCAGAACGGAAAGCCCGCTGCCGCCGGAGCTCAGCCATCGGCCGAGCGTCCCGGTCGGATCGCCGACGACGGCCCTGGACGCGGCCGCTGCGCGCCCCGTCGCCTATGAACAGGTGGTCGATGGCGGCACCGGCGTGCTCTATCGCACGAAGAATGGCTACGCCGTGGTCAAGACCGATCTCGGCCGCGCCGTCTCGGCAACCGCCGACGCGGCAAAGCGCTCCGTGAACTGGCTGGCCGGCCTGGTGCCGGGCAAGCTGTAGGCCTCGTCTACATCTTCAGCTTCAGGCTCTGCCAGAACTTGTCGATCAGCGGCTTCTCGGTCGCCGCGTCCTCGCCCGCGACACGCGTGATGAACAGCAGTCCCTGGTCGGCGAGACCGTAGCCGACGATCTCGAAATAAGCGGTGTCGGTGCGGGTCTTCACCTCGGCGGTGATGCCGGTCAATTCCTTGCCGTCCGCGAGCTTGCGCGTCGTCGGCTGCTGCGTCAGCTTGGCACCCGCCTTGACCGATTCCTTCGTCATCTCCTGCAGCATCAGCTGGTTCAGCGACACCGGGTTCATCTTGCCGTATTCCTGCACCACGACGATCGTGCCCAGCGCCGAGGCCATCAGATATTGCGTGATGTTCTCGCCGAGATCGGTCTTGGTCACCGAAATGCCGCTCGGATGGTTGAAGGAAAAACTGTCGCCGGAAAAGGTCGCGAAATCGTTCTTGTCGAGCTTCACTTCGACCTGTTTGCCGTCCGGCAACGTCACATGGGCGCTCTCGCCGGCATCGATATCAACCGCCTTGCCGTCGATCGTCAGCCTGAAGGCTTTCAGGTCTTCAGCGCCGGCCGGTCCGGGGCAAAGTGCGACGAAGGCGAGCACCGCCGCCGCTGATCCCATCCGCATGGAATTCTCCTCTGACTGCTAAGCCGTCCCGCTCAGCGCCTTGATGGCACGGTAGAAGGTCGAGGAAAACAGTTCCGTCGGGTCATAGTGGCGCTTTGCCGCCAGGAAAGCCGGCAGCTCGGGATAGGACGCCAGCAGCTCCTTGGCCGTATAGTGCAGTTGGTAGGGCAGGAAGAACCGCCCGCCATGCTTGATCGTCACGTCGATGAGGGCCCGCGTCAGCGCCCGCATCCTGGTATTGCCATCGGCATCGGCGGGCTGGTTGATATAGAGCACCAGCGAATAGGCCGGCTCCGGCGCGTAGGTCAGGGCCACGTCCTCCTTGTGGACGATGCGCACCGAGGCGTTGAGCACCGGCAGATCCTGGTTGCGCAGGATCTCGCGCGCTTCAGCGATGAATTCGACATAGGCGGCGCGAGGAATAAAATATTCGTGCAGTATGTCGGTCTCGCTCATGAGGTCGTTGAACAGATACGGCACCGAATCGTGCATCGGGTTGTTGCGGGTGACGAGACAGGCCTCGCCCTCGGCAAGCGCGGAGGTACGCGGCACCGTGCAGCTCTCGAATTTCGGCTCCAGCGTCTTTTCGGTGAACCATTTCAGTTCCTGGAACGCACTGCCCCATTTGGCCATGTTCATGATCACCCGCTTCAGGCCGACGCCATCGGGTTCGCCGAGCGCCGGCTGGTCGGCGGGCGGCTGCTCGGCGACCTTGTCGTAGCGGTAGACGATCATGTCCTCGAGGAAATTGCCCGGCGCCGTCGACAGATGGCCGTAGAACAGGCCGATATCCTTGTTCGGCTCCAGCACCTCGGCAAAGAATTTCGGGAAATCGTTGGATTTGATGATCTCGCGCGAAGTGCGGTAGACGACATTGTCGACGATATCGAGCGTCGCCTCCAGCACCACGCCGAACAGGCCGTAGCCGCCGACGACATGGCGGAACAGATCGCTGTTGTCGGCTGGCGAGCAGGTGGTCACCGCACCGTCGGCCAGCATCACCCGCATCGAGCGGATCGAGCCGGCCACAGAGCCCGCCTGGTGGTCCATGCCATGCGCGTTCACCGACAGCGAGCCGCCGACCGAAAAGATGTCGGTCGACTGCATCGCCTTCACCGCGAAGCGCGGATGCAGCATGTTCTGGATGTCGTGCCAGCAAGCGCCCGGCTGCAAGGTCATTGTCTTGGCCGCCGCGTCCACCGTGACCTTGTTGAACTTTCTGAGGTCGAGCACCAGCGCATTGTCGTCGAAGGCATGCCCGCCCATCGAATGGCGGATCGCCGCCAGCGACACTTTCAGCCCGGTGGCGCGCGCGAAGGCCAGGGCCCTGGCGATGTGCTCTTCCTCGCTGACCTCGACCACGCCATAGACCGGCGTCCTCGACAGGCCGCTGGCATCGTTGATGTCGCCACCTTTTGCCAGCCAGGACAGCGACGGTTCGAATGCCGGCGGGCTGGCGATCGGCTTCAGCGGCAGCGCGATGCCGTCTATATCGGCGATGCGTCCGGTGTTCTTCGGCCCTGACGGGCCTCGCGCCAGCCGCGCCACGGTGGTACCACCCCACAGCACCGCGCCGCCGAAAACAGCCGCCCCCAGCAGCAGCCGCCGCGACAGGCGAAATCCCTTTTGTTCCTCGGCCATGCAGATCCCCCGTCAGCCAAGGAATAGCGCGGCCTTTTGGCAAAAACCATAGCGGCGCTGCCGGAACGGCGTTTCACCACCGTCGTCGCCTGGCGGTGAGTGCCCAAGGTAATGAAAATGGCCGGTCCCCGAAGGAACCGGCCAGATTGGAGCAGGGTCTCAAAAGTCCGGTCAGGAGTCGCTATGAAGCCTTCTTGATCGACGTCACCATGCCGGTCTTGTCGTCGACGGTCACCGCCACCTTGGCGCCGACCTTCAGTTTCCCGACCGACGCATCGGGCGACAGCTGGTAGATCTTGCCGTCGTCGAGGGTGACCGACTTGGTTGTCGGATCGACCGCCTGGATGGTGCCCTGAACGGTCGCGGCATAGGCCGAGCCGAGGAAGGCGAGCAGAGCGGCGGTGGTTGCGAGGGTCTTCTTCATGGATAGCACTCCGTGCTGTTTCGGTTTTCCGGCACCGTTTGGGAGAGAGCAGCACCGAACGGCCCGAGACTGGGGCGGAAAGCGCACTGTCCGCAAATCACGTTGGGTGTATTTTCGCAAAGGAATCATTGGCTTAATTCCGACACAATAGCCTCCAGCCTCCCGATGCCGATAGCTTTCCCGACCTGATGCAAAGCTCTTCTCTGCACGAAAAGAGTCGTTTGACGGATTGTGGCTGGCGCCGTCGGCGATCACGCCGCCGCCGCAATCCCTGCCCGGCCGCATCACGAAACAGGACTTCGATTTTTCGTCGGTACACATTTTATGTCGTGCGCCGGCCCGGGCCTGCCACCCGGCCGCGACGAATTTCGCGCCCAGGTTGCAAACTCGAAGCGAATACGGGATGGTGTCGCGTTGTCGTAAAGGGGGACTTCCATGAAAATCGCCGTCCGGACCACCCTATCCCTGATGCTGGCAATCTTGCCGGGCCTGGCTGGCGCGCAAGGCGCCGATCCGGGTGACGACAAGACGATGATCTTTGCTCCTGATGATCCCGACATGGCGGCGGCGACCGCGCGGGCGCTCGCCAGCCTGGATGAATTCCTGGCCTTGTCCGAAACACCTCCATCCGGCACGGACAGGTTCAAGCTGAAGGTCAAGGTGCGTGACGGCAACGTCACCGAACACTTCTGGGTCATTCCCTTCCGCCGCACGGAGACCGGATTTGTCGGCATATTGGCGAACGAACCGGAAGAAGTTCACAACGTCGTGCTCGGCCAGAATATCGAATTCACGCGCGACGATATTTCCGACTGGGGGTATACCAGGGACGGCCACCAGGTCGGCAGCTTCACCGTCTGTGTGATGTTCAAGAGAACGTCCAAGGAAGAGGCGGACTATATGCGCGGCAAATACGGCTTCGACTGCTGAGCCTGCTTCGGCCCGTCAAATCGCCCCGTCCCTCGCGCCGATCTTCCTCACCAAGGCCGCCGTCGCCAGCATGGCGCCCATATCCGAGATCATCGGCGCGACGTGGGTCTGGTAGTCCAGCGGCATCGAAATATCAGGCAGTTCGAAGAAGTTCTTCGGTTGCGGCAGGAGCAAAAAACCGTCGCCGCCGTTGAGCGCGACACGCGCCGGCTCGTCCGGCCAGGTTTCTCCGAGCCATTTCAGAGCCTGCGCCAGCCGGCCGGTCACCAGCGACCGCGCCGCCTCGACATTGTCCGTGCGGAACTCGTAGGCGGCGTCGAGTTCAGGCACCCCGGACGGCAGTTCCTGCATCCTGGCCGCGAACATGCCGCGGAAAAAGCCGATGACGCCAGTGGCACGTCGCGCCGCCACCAATATTCCAGGAAACGGCTCGATGGCCTCGAAAGCGACGACGACACCCTTGAACGTGGTGGCCTTGTTCTTGGCGGCGCCTCCGTCCCAAAGATCGGCTTCGTACAGCTCGAAGGCAAACCCGTCATAGCGTCCGGAGATGATGTCATCGAAGCGGCTCATGGTGAAGCCGCCGACCGTCTCGCGCGGCAATCGGTCAAAGGAATGCGGCGTCACGGCGTGCTGGTAGCGCATATCGCCAATGAAGCCGAAGATGATCGGCATCAGCGTCTGGCGAAACGATTGCTGCAGCCTCGCCGCCGGCCTGATTGCCCTGAAATAGACCAAGATCGCCACCACGAAGCCGATGACATAGAGAAATACGTGCGGCGTCGAGAACCATTGCTCGTGGGGATCGGCGACCTTGTTGAACAGCCAGGCAATGAGCGCGACGAAGACGACCACCAGGCCAACGAACAACGGCACGCGCCACCTGACTCCGCGCGCCACCGAGGCCCTTTTCGCTTCGTAGGTCTGGATGTCCTTCTTGATGGCCGCGATGTCGGCCGCGCCCGGCATGAAATTTTCCATCGCCATCCCCCGCTGCCGAAGCCCGTTTGCGCCATTATGATAGCTGCTTTTGCAGGAATGACGCCAGCCAGATAGAGCGGTGATCCCTTATCCCCTTGTGTGAGAAGGGAAAATTGCGCCCAGCCGCCCTTCGACCTTTCGCCTTATCGAACTCTCCAATTCCTCCACCGACACCAGCCGCTCATGGTCGCCCACGCGTCGCCGCATGAATGGATGCAGCCGGTAGGCCGCGATCCTGCCGCGCGTATCGGCATCAGCACTCACATCGACGACGAAAATCCCGCCGATCCGCCCCGGCCACGGCTGGCGGGCAAAAGCGGTGCCGAGGAAATCGCCGAGCCCATAGGCGATGATCGCGTCGCCGATCCGCTGCACCGGCTGCACGACGTGCGCGTGATGGCCGGCGATCAGCCCTACGCCCTGCCCGGCCAGCCGCCGCGCCAGTGCCCGTGTTCCGGCGCGCGGAAAATGGCGGAATTCCCAATCCCAATGCGGCACGGCACAAAGCAGATCGACTCCAGCACTCGCCTCGCGCGGCCAGCGTGCCGGATCGCTTTCCATCAAGACACGCTCGGCAAACAAGCTCTCATCGGCGTTGCGCCAGAGCGTGAAAGCGGCGAAGCCGAGAGCGAGCGGCCCGGCCGCGAAGCGTTCGATCGGACCATTGGCGGCCAGACCGATGGTGCGGATATCGAGCCGTTTCAGCGCCGCCACCGTCGCGTCGAAACCGGCGACGCCCTGGTCGAACACATGATTGTTGGCCAGCGACAGCACCAGTTTTTCGCGCCCGATCCCGACCGCCGCCAGCGCCTCGGCCAGAAAGCGTTCGCTCATCGCATGATGCGTACCGAGCTTGGTTCCCAGTAACGCGCTTGGGCTGTCGACAACAGGACTTTCACAATTGCCGATGATCAGGTCGGCCGTGCCCAGCAGCGCCTTGATCGTCGGATCGCAGTCGGGTGCGCTCCGGTTGGCGACCGCCGAGATATCGCCGATGAAGGCCAGCCGCACCGTCTGTCTCGGTGGCCGGTCCATCAGCGTCTCCGATGCCGGCGCAAACCCGGTGGCGTCACCGACGAGCGACGGTTTCAGGAAATGTGGCAGCCAGGACAGTTTATAGGAGAGCGGATAGTTCGACACGGCGCGCCCAATCGTTTGCCTTGTTTAGACTGTCCAGCGGGCTGGTTGAAGCCGTCGGCAATCAACGATGTGGACAGCGTGTCGGCACCGACAGGCGCGACATCGTAAATCTGTGTATGGTCGCTGGCGACAAATGGGAGGGAAAGATGACGCGAATAGCAAGCCTGCTGGGATCGGCTTTCATTCTGCTCGTGCCACTGTCGTCCGCATCAGCCGCCATGCCGGAAGCGGCAACCGCTTTGTTCGGGGCAAAAACCGTGGCCGCGCGCGACGGCGCGCTGTCTACCCTGGAAGCTGCCGCGCCGAAAGATCCGGCGTCCGCCTATGCCGCCGGCGCCGGCGAGTTCTTCACCGCGCTGGAGTTGCTGGCCAGCGGCCTGCACCGCCATGGGTTCGAAAGCCCGCAATCCTTCATGCTGCCGCTGATGCAGCTGCCCGTGCCGCCCAATCCCAAACCCGAGCCGCTGACCTATGAAGAGTTCCGCGCCATACTGGTCGCCTTCCGCGACCGGCTGGGAAAATCCGCCGCGACACTGGGTTCGGTGCCGGCCGATGCCGATGTCGGCATGGTCATCGACCTTACCCATGTCGGCATCGACCTCAACGAGGACGGCACGATCGCGCCGGATGAAAGCATGGCGGCGATCATGGCCGCGCTGTCGCACGGCGGCATGGCGCCCGACGGTGCCGCCCCCGCGCTCACTTTCCGCTTCGATCGCGCCGACGGCTATTGGCTGCAGGGCTATGCCGAGTTCCTGATGGCGCAGGCCGATTTCTGGCTGGCGCATGATTTCAGGGGCACGTTCGACGGCTCGTTCCACATGCTGTTTCCGCGCGCCAAGCTGCCGTTGCAGGACATCCTCGTGCCGCCGCCAAGCGAGATGGGCTCGAGCATCTTCTCCTCGGAATGGCGCATCGCCGATTTCATCTCGATGGTGCACATGATCAACTGGCCGGTGATCGAGCCGGAGCGCCGCAAGGCGGCGCGCCAGGAGCTGCTCGAAATGATCCGGCTGTCGCGCGAGGACTGGAAGGCGATCCGCGCCGAGACCGACAATGACCGCGAATGGCTGCCCGGCCCGCAGCAGAAGGGCGAAAACCCGCTCACCGGCCTCGAAGTCGGCGAGGAGCAGGTCCAGGCCTGGCTCGCCACCTTGACGATGGCCGAGGACCTCCTGGAAGGCCGCGCGCTGCTGCCGCATTTCCGCATCACCGGCAAGGGCATCAACATGAAGCGCTTCTTCGACGAGCCAAAACCCTTCGACCTCGTGCTGTCGATCACCGGTCCCGGCATCGCCCCTTACCTCGAAACCGGTAAGATCCTGACCAGCGAGGATTTCGACCAGATCCAGCGCCAGTTCGGCGGCGGCGGGTTCTTGACGTTCGCGCTGTGGTTCAACTGAGCGGCGTCTTAAGCTGATGGAGGTGCCTCAGCGCGCGAACCCGTGCAGCCGGGCCAGCAGCCATTGCAGGGGATTGCCGACAAAGGCCCGCGTGACGAAGGTGTCGTGCGCGGCGTCCGATGCAAGCAGGGCGACAGTGCCGGCTTCGAGGCGGCGCGGTGGATCGGAACTGGCATCTATACCGTGGCTCGCCAGCAACCGCCGGATCTCCGCATTGCCGGAGGCCGATGATTTGCCATAGGCGCTGACGAAGAAACTCTTCCTGTGATACGCGATCCAGTCGGCGAAGATGTCGGCCTCGTCGAAGACGGCGTCGAGCAGGATGATCCCGAGCAGGCGTCCGCCGATGTCACCATTCCCGAGCAGGGAAGCGGCCGGATTGTAGCCGCCGCTATAGGCGACCATCACCACCGGCATGGCCTCGAATTTTGCCGCCTTGGCGCCGGTCAGCTTGGCCAGGCCTTGCGCCGCCTCGGCCATGAACTTGGCAAAATAGCCTGGTGTCCAGAAATTGCCGGCGCTGGAATCCTGCGCGTCGCGGGCAAATTGCGGCGCCACCAGCACGGCGTTGAGGCCTGAAGCCTCGACTTGCGCGACGACGCGCTGGCGCCCGACCACGTCGCGCTGCAAGGTCGCGCCATTGCCGTGGAAGAACACCACGATGACAGCAGGCCTGGCGGGATCGAACCCTTTGGGAATCGCGAGCAGTGTCGAGCGGTCACGATAGGTCTCGTCTTCCCAATAGATTCCCCCGCGCGGCGAGGTGTGGCCGTGGCGGCCGTTCGCATCGACGTCGAGAAACGGCCCGGAGCCGTCGGGCAGCCTGCCCCGGTACGGAAACGGTGACGCCTTGAACGGCACGATGGTCGAGACAGCCTTGTGCAAGCGCGCCCCCTGGCTTGCCGCCGGAAACGCCGCCGTGGCCAGCAGTCCGGCGACGATGGCGCGCCGGTCCGGCATCAGGCGGGCACCACCCGGAGAGCGGGCGCCTTCGATGGCAGGAGCACGGCAAAGAACGCCGGGATGGCGAGGAAATAAGCCATCGCTGCCCATTGCAGCACCGCGCTGAGCCCGAAACTGGTGGCGACGATCGGCACGGCGGCCGAGCCGATGACCGAGAAACAGCCATTGATGCCCCAGGCCCAGACGAACAGATGCTCCTTGCCGAGCCGCGCCAGCCAGGTCATCGCGGTGGCCATCGGCATGCCCATCAGGAAGGCCGGCGGCGACACCAGCAGGAAGCAGAGCAGCAGCCGCACGGCATAGGGATAGGCGCCGATCCGATCGAGCACAGGCGACAGATAGAATCCGTAGACCAGCAGCAGCACGCAGACCGTCAGCAGCACAACCGGCAGCAGCGTCCTGGCGCGGTCGAAGATGCGTTCGGCGAACAGGCTGCCTAGGCCGGAAAACACCAGCATCGAGGAGATCAGCACCGAGGCCGAAACGGTCGGGTTGGCCAGCGCCACGGTAAAGCGGCT
Source organism: Mesorhizobium sp. Cs1299R1N3 (assembly GCF_037179625.1). Lineage (NCBI taxonomy): Bacteria > Pseudomonadati > Pseudomonadota > Alphaproteobacteria > Hyphomicrobiales > Phyllobacteriaceae > Mesorhizobium > Mesorhizobium sp. Cs1299R1N3. The sequence continues at coordinate 65,426 of NZ_JAPYKQ010000012.1, forward strand.
GATTAGCCCGACCTCGACCATGATGTAGCCGAGGCCGAGGCAGGCGAAATAAAGGATGGTGCCGAGCTTGCCGCGCGAGCGCGAGAACACGACGCGCCAGCCGAAGATGACCGGCAACAGCACCAGCGATGCCGCCGTGATGCAGGCGATGCCGAGCGTCGCCCAGATCAGGAGATAGCCCCAGTCGTCCTGGAACAGGTCGAGCCGGTCGAGCGTGCGCGGCAGGTCGGCGACCTTCACATAGGCGGCGAAATAGGGTTGGTCGTTGCTCAGCGCACGCGCGTCGAAGACATAATCGTTGGCGAGCTTTTCCCAACCGCCGGTCAAAAGCGCGTGCCAGGTCATGCGCTGCAACGCGGTCGCGGGCAGCACCTGCGGACCCGCATCGGCACCGGCATCCGCACAGGCATCGAGTGTCGGATCGGCGGGCGCCGTCGGGTCGCAGTCAGGATTTGCAGGCGCTGACGCATCGGCGGGCTGGGTCAGCGTCGCGTTCTGTCCGCTGCCGAAGATCGAGGCGCGGTAATCATCGAGTACCTTTTGCGCGCCTGAGCCGTCATAAACTATTCCTGGATAGTAGACCTCCTCCCAGGACATCGATTTGGTGTAGTCGCGCAGCGTCTTGATTTCGGCTTCCGTGAAGCCGCCGCGCTTGAACAGCACCGTCGTGGTGGAGAGATAGCTCGACACGGCGAAGATATCGTTGGCGGCACCTTGGCGGTCGAAGGTCTTGGCCGCTTCGGCGACGGTCGAATAGAGCTTGAGCACCGATTTCGGCGGCTCTTCCTTGTTCCACAAGGTGATCGACAGCACACCGCCATCGGCAAGAGCGTGCATGTAGCTCAGCATCGCCTCACGCGTGTAGGCGTATTTCTCCGAAATGGCGAAGCCGCCGGGATTGGACAGGCCGACGCTGTCGGCGAGGCTGAGGTCGATGACATCGTAGCGCTCCGCCGTATTGGCGAGGAACAGGCGCCCGTCATAGTCGATCACCTTGATCCGCGGCTCGGCCAGAATATTGCCGGTCACGTCCCTGAGCACCGAATCGCGAAACGCCCGCAACGTCATCGGGTTGCTTTCGGCGACGGTCACCGATGTCGAACCGGCATTGAGCGCCGCCTGCGTGGAGATGCCGCCGCCGAACTGCACGACGAATGTCTTGGGTTTCTGCTTGATGACATAGGGATAGTGCATCGGCAGATAGCGGAAATAGACCTGCTCGGCCGGTGCCAGGTTGCGCATGATGCCTTCCGGCCCGTCGCCGTCGCGATACATGCCGACATAGGTGTTGGCCGGAACCTCGGGCATGCCGAAAGCGGCGTTGTCGCTCAGGCCCGGCGCGAAATGCATGTAGGAGCTGGCATAGACCTGCAAATCGCCGAACGGCGAGACGCTGCGGTAGATGCGCTTGCCGTCCGGGAAGTTGCGGGCATAGGCGACGCCCTTGTATTGCGAGACGGCGATGTCGGGTATGCCTGTGAGCCCAGGCAGCATGAGGTAGGCGGCGATCGACAGCGCCGCGACCACGGCACCAGCGACAACACTCTTCCAGGCGCCGAACGCTGCGAACCACAAGAGCGAGCCGGCGGCCCACAAAAGCAGCGGCACGACGATGATGGTTTCAGGCGCGAACAGATACAGCGACGCCAGCACGACGAGGCCGGCAAGCCCCGAGCCGGTCAGGTCGGCGAAATAGACGCGGCCGAAGGCGGTGCGGCTTTTCAGGAAGACGATGCCGAGAAAGAAGGCGCCGGCCAGGAACGGCAGGAGATAGAGCAGGAAATTGGCGAGCAGCCGCCATTTCTGCTGGGGATCGGAAACCAGGAAGATGGCGTTGAACGGCACCGTCTGGGCGACAAGGTTGGCGCCGACGGCGAGCGGGCCGATCAGCAGCAGGGCCACTGTCGCCGCGCCTTGCCAGTGGCGATCGAACCAGTCCTTGCCGGCGAAGATGACGACGCTGGACAAGGAGAAACCAAGCATGGCGAGGCTGACCACCAGCGAGCCGAAATGCGACCAGCTGCCCACGGCGAACACCCGCATGACGGCGATCTGCAGGGCGATGATGGCGCCGGCGATCAGCCCGACCGCGAGATAGTGCGCAAGCCGTGGCGCCTCCAGCGGGGCGATGCCTGGTCGAGAGATCGATACAACGGCTGCCATGCAGGCCCCTTGGTGCGAAATTCGGCAAGGTCGGTGCCGCCGCGCGGCAACTCAGCCGTTATGCGTACCGACGATCTGGTCGCCTTCCAGCTTGGTGAAGGGCACGAAGGGCACCACCTTGCCGTTGTAGATGTCCGAGCGGACGATGTTGAACGTGCCGTCGGCAAGCTGCTGCTTGATCACCTTGAGTACATGCTGGGCGCCCGGCGGACCGACCGGAATGACCATGACGCCGTTGGGCTTGAGCTGCTGCAGGAGCGACGGCGGGATGTGGTCGATGCCACAGGTGACGATGATCTTGTCGAACGGACCGACGCTCTCCCAGCCATAATAGCCATCGGCGTTGCGGCTGGTGACCGAGCCGAATTCGCTGTAGCCGCGCTCGATCAGCCCATCACAGGTGCGGCGGGTGCGCTGCGCCAGAGGATTGATGATCTCGATCGTGTGCACCTTGTCGGTGAGGTTGGCGAGGTAGGCCGACTGGTAGCCCGAGCCGGTGCCGATCTCGAGCACGGCTTCGCCGAACTGCACGTCGATGGACGTCGTCATGCGCCCGACCAGATGCGGGCCTGAAATCGTCACGCCATAACCGATGTCGAGGAAGGCATGATCATAGGCGCGGCCCATATTCTGCGGCAGCACGAACTCCTCGCGCGGTGTCAGCAGGAAGGCGCGCTTGTTGCGGTCGTCCAGCACGTCCTTGTTGTAGACCATGATCTGGAAGCGATCGAACCGCTCCGCCAGCAACTTCGGATCCTCGCCGCGATTGACCACCATCCAGTCGATGAATGATTTCTTGTCCTTGAACGGCACCTCCGCATTGCGGTCATAGGCAACCGGCACGGCAGCCTTGACGGCGGCCGGAAGGATGGAAAACGCCGCAGCTCCCGCCGACAGCGCCAAGAAGTCTCGACGCTTCATGGAAAAGCCTCCAAAAGTGGCCTTTGCCACCTAAAACCAAGCACTTGAACGGATTGCACTGCCTCCCAAAACGAGTCAATCGGCCGCCGGGAGGCGATCCTTCAGGCCGAAGAATTGTGGCAGGACGGCAACAGTATTTGCAGGCAGCCGGTGGCGTAGCAGCGGCGCGGCCGACGCATGTCGGCGTGCCTCATTGCCGCGGGAATCGCCCAAACCGCCTTTTTGCTAAGATTAGCGAAGGCTGTTTTGCTTGACTCAGCAGGCAAAAACAGGCAGCAAAACAGCCTTGGAAGGGCTGCAATACCGCGTGCATGGTCGTGGACGAGCCTTTTTTCGGCACAAAGTCCACGTCTCTCCATTGGTTTTGAGAGGGATTGGTTAACCAACTTTGTCCATATTTTGAAGCAATCGGCAACTAACGACAGGCGCGGCAAACGCGTCGGGGACCACCTGGGATCACTCACAGAATGGTCGTCGCGGCTATCACAGCCGCGGACGTGGGAGCCGCTTGGAGCAAGATTGGTTGCATGGCGTTCTTGAGTCGTAAAATTGTCGGGGACAGGCGTTGGAGCGGCGAGACCGCTTTCGAAGTGCCACGTGCCTCATCCTTCACCCCTGAACGGGTTGTCCGCTGGGTCGCGGTGCCGGGCGTCAGCGCTGCCGTCGGCCTATGGCTGATCGGCACCATGGCCGGCCTCAGCTCCGTCGGCGCCTCGCTCTCGACGGCGTCGATCGGCCTGCCACAGACGCTGTCCATGCCGGGCACGCTCGCTCTCGCCGATCCGTTGAAACAGCGTTTCCTCAGCTCTTCGGCGCCCTTCGTGACAGCCAATGCCCATGGCGGCGCGCAAGCGCTGCACGACCACGCCGTACAGTGCGGCGCCAGTTGCTTCAAGCTGGCGGCGATAACCTCCAAGGCGGAGAAATCCGGGCGCCTGGTGGCGCAGGCCAAGCCAACGCCGGCGAAGTCGAAATCGCAGCAGCGCTTCGAGCTCATGGAAGCGTCGCTGTCGCCGACAAAGCTCGCTGCTGCCTTCGCGGGCGCGGGAAAGCCGGCGGCCACGGCCAGCGCCCGTCCCATGATTTCCAGCGCCGCCCCGCAGATCACCGAGGCGTCCCTCGTGCCGTCCATACAGGTCATGGCCAGCCTGTCCAACGACATGCCAGCTCCGGCGGCGGAACGTTTCGCCCGCGCCGATACGGGTTCGGTCGTGCAGACCGCAGCGGCGCCGATGGGCTTTGCCCAATCGGAAACGCCCGACAACGCGCAGCTGGCGCTTGCCCTGGTCGAGTCCATGCCTGTCGAGGACGAAGCCTTCGCCTCGCCGCTGCCGATGACCGAATCCTCGCCCGATGTCGCGGTTGCACCCGTCGAGACACAGCAGCAACAGCCCGGCGACGCCGCCTCGCTGCCGGATGCGCTCACCGATGACGTGCCGCTGCCGACCCGCCGCCCGCAATATGACGCGCCGCAGCAGCCCAGGGTCGTGGAAGAGGACAAGCCGGCCCCACAGCCCAAGACTTTGGAGCAGAAGCCGGCGCCCCAGCCGAAGCCCGTCCAGCAAGCCAGGCAGCCGGCCCGGCAAGGCCGCACCCGCGATGGTGGCGACGTGCTGGCCTATGCCAAGCCGGACGTTCCCGCCGGCGGCCTCGGCCAGGCGTTCAAGAACCTGTTCGGCGGCCCCCGCGGCGGCAGTGGCGCAGGCAACGGCGTCGCCGTCTACGACATCAGCGCCGGCACCGTCTACATGCCTGACGGCTCGAGGCTCGAGGCGCATTCGGGCAAAGGCGCCATGGCGGACCAGCCGCGCTATGCCGACCAGAAGAACCGCGGACCGACACCGCCCAACACCTACAATCTGTCGCTGCGCGAATCGCGTTTCCACGGTGTGGAGGCCTTGCGCCTAACACCGGTCGATGGCCGCAACAAATACAATCGCGACGGCCTGCTGGCCCATACCTACCTGCTTCGGGGCCGCTACGCCCAGTCGAGCGGTTGCGTCGCCTTCAAGGACTATGCGCGCTTCCTCGCCGCGTTCAAGAAGGGCAAGGTCACCCGGCTCGTCGTGGTGCCGCGCCTGAATGGATCGGCGACGCGCGTGGCGTCAAACGGAAGCGGCGCCTGACCCCTGCGAGCAGAAAGCGCGCGATACCTGCCCACTCCTGACAGCCTGCTGTCAGGAGCCGCAGCCGGCGGCACGCCTGCCTTCATCGTGCTCTTTCCATTTTCGCCAAGACCTCCCATATTCGGGACATGGCCAAATCCCCCGATAAAAAAACGCCGCCGACGGCGAATGAGGACCGCGCCGCGCCGAAGCGGCGCAGCCCGCTGACCGATTTCCTCGACGCCTCGGAGCCGCTGCACAAGGGCGGCTTCGCCGAACTGCCGCAGGCCGACCTGTCGGGCACGCCGCTGACGGGTTCGATCGCGGATTGGGCCGAGCAGATCGAGCAGGAGGCTGAACGGGAAGGACGCGCCACGGGCAAAGGCGGCGGCGCCAAGTCGCCGAAGAAGATACCCGAGCGCTCCGCCGCGCCGGGCCGCACCGCGCGCGGCACCTCGATGGGCGGCGCCGCGTCGGCCCGCGAACGCACGGCAGCCGGCCTTAATCCGGTCGCCGGCCTCGACATCTCGCTGGAAGAAGCCGAGACGATGTCGTCCAGTGGCGTCACCGCCACGGTGGCCGCGCTCTCGGCGCTGATCGAATCCGGCAATCCGCTGCACAAGGACGGCGTGCTGTGGACACCGCACCGCCCTGCCCGGCCGGAGAAATCCGAGGGCGGCATCGCCATCAAGATGGTGTCGGACTTCGAACCGGCGGGCGACCAGCCGACCGCCATCAAGGATTTGGTCGAGGGCGTCGACAATAACGACCGCACCCAAGTGCTGCTCGGCGTCACCGGCTCCGGAAAAACCTTCACCATGGCCAAGGTGATCGAGGAGACGCAGCGGCCCGCTTTGATCCTGGCGCCCAACAAGACGCTGGCGGCGCAGCTCTATTCCGAGTTCAAGAAATTCTTCCCCGACAACGCGGTGGAGTATTTCGTTTCCTACTACGATTATTACCAGCCGGAAGCCTACGTTCCGCGCACCGACACCTTCATCGAGAAGGAATCCTCTATCAACGAGCAGATCGACCGCATGCGCCATTCGGCGACGCGTTCGTTGCTCGAGCGCGACGACGTCATCATCGTCGCCTCGGTGTCCTGCATCTACGGTATCGGCTCGGTCGAGACCTACACGGCGATGACCTTCCAGATGCAGATCGGCGACCGGCTCGATCAGCGCGCCCTGCTCGCCGACCTCGTCGCGCAGCAGTACAAGCGCCAGGACATCAATTTCGTGCGCGGCTCGTTCCGCGTGCGTGGCGACACGATCGAAATCTTCCCGGCCCACCTGGAAGACCGCGCCTGGCGCATCTCGATGTTCGGCGACGAGATCGAGGCGATCACCGAGTTCGACCCGCTGACCGGCCAGAAGACGGGCGAGTTGAAGAGCGTCAAGATCTACGCCAACTCACACTATGTGACGCCGCGCCCGACGCTGAACCAGGCGATCAAGTCGATCAAGGAAGAGCTCAAGCACCGCTTGGTCGAGCTCGAGCGCGCCGGCCGGCTGCTGGAGGCACAGCGGCTGGAACAACGCTGCCGCTTCGACCTCGAAATGCTGGAAGCCACCGGCTCCTGCGCCGGCATCGAAAACTATTCGCGCTACCTCACCGGCCGCCAGCCCGGCGATCCGCCGCCGACCTTGTTCGAATACATTCCCGACAACGCACTGGTCTTCATCGACGAAAGCCACGTCACCGTGCCGCAGATCGGCGGCATGTATCGCGGCGACTTCAGGCGAAAGGCGACGCTGGCCGAATATGGCTTCCGCCTGCCCTCCTGCATGGACAACCGGCCGCTTCGCTTCGAGGAATGGGACGCCATGCGGCCGCTCTCGGTCGCCGTTTCGGCGACGCCCGGCGGCTGGGAGATGGAACAGGCCGGCGGCGTCTTTGCCGAGCAGGTCATCCGCCCGACCGGCCTGATCGATCCGCCGGTCGAGGTGCGCCCGGCCAAGAGCCAGGTCGACGACGTCGTCGGCGAAATCCGCGAGACGACCGCCGCCGGCTACCGCACGCTGGTCACCGTGCTGACCAAGCGCATGGCCGAGGATCTGACCGAGTATCTGCACGAGCAGGGCGTGCGCGTTCGCTACATGCACTCCGATATCGACACGCTGGAACGCATCGAGATCCTGCGCGATTTGCGGCTTGGCGCCTTCGACGTGCTGGTCGGCATCAACCTTTTGCGCGAAGGCCTCGACATTCCCGAATGCGGCTTCGTCGCCATTCTCGATGCCGACAAGGAAGGTTTTTTGCGTTCGGAAACCTCGCTGATCCAGACCATCGGCCGCGCCGCCCGCAACGTCGACGGCAAGGTCATCCTCTACGCCGACCAGGTCACCGGCTCGATGGAACGGGCGATGGCCGAGACCAATCGCCGCCGCGAAAAGCAGATGGAATGGAACGCCGCCAACGGCATCACGCCGGAATCGGTCAAGTCGCGCATCTCAGACATTCTGGATTCGGTCTACGAGAAGGACCACGTCCGCGCCGACATTTCACAGTTCACCGACGGTGCCGGCGCCATGATGGGCAACAATTTCAAGGCCCATCTCGACGCGCTGGACAAACAGATGCGCGATGCCGCCGCCAATCTCGACTTCGAGAAGGCAGCCCGCATCCGTGACGAAATCAAGCGGCTGCGCGAGATGGAACTGTCGATCTCCGACGATCCGCTGGCGCGCGAGGTGGAAGGCCAAAGTCCGGCCTCGGGCCGCGAAAAGGGCAAGCACAACAAGGGCGTGGCCAAGCATCGGACGTTGGAGGAACAGGAGCGGTTCCGCAAGCTCGACCAGGCACGCGCCGCCGAAGAGGCGGCCAAGGCCGCCAGGCCCAACCTCTTCCGCAAGCCCGATCTCGACGAGATGGGCGCCGACGGCGCCGTGCCGGTGAAGAAGCCGCTGTTCGCCAAGCCCTCGCTCGACGACATGGGGCCCGGTACCGACATGCCGACGCCGTCAGGGGCGGTGTCGCGCTCGCTGTTCAAGAAGCAGTCGGCCGAAGAAGCGCACGGCTCAGACTTCGGCATTCCTGGCGACACGACCAAGCCGCTGTTCAAGAAGAACTCGCTCGACGAAATGACGGTGCGCCGTACCGAGAAACCGGTAGAGGGAAAAGTGCCGGCGAAGCCACATCCAATCTCCCCCCTCGTGGGGGAGATGTCCGGCAGGACAGAGGGGGGCGCGAAGGATCGCGGCGACACCGATAAGCCAATCGTCCGTCAGCGCGCCGGCATCGGCTCTTACGAGGACCCAGGCGACGCCCGCCGCGAAAAGCGCCGGCCGGGCAAGACTGGCAGGCCGGGAAAGTAGAGCGCTCTTCCCTTCTCCCCTTGTGGGAGAAGGAAAAGCGCGCCGGCGCCGCACCTTAACATCCTGCTTGTCAAAATCGGAACAGCCTCTGGACTATGCGCTCGCGCTTGCCGCCAAGTGGCGGAAACGATACGCACGGCTGCAATTCTGCCTCTGAGCGCACGCAACTTCCCCATGAAACCCAGAGACATCGCCGCCTACGTCTTCCTGGCTGTCACCTGGGGACTGTCCTTCCTGGTGCTGCTCAAGGTGGTGCATGCCTTTGGCTGGGTCGGCGCGGTCACCTTGCGCGCGCTGATCGCCGGCATCACGCTCTTTCTGCTTGCAGCCGCCACGCGGCGACGGCTGGATTTCAGCGCCGGCTGGCGGCATTTCGCCATGGTCGGCGCAACGACGGTCGCGGCGCAGTTGATCGGCCTGTCCTATGCCACGCCGCGCATCGGCACGGCGATGGCGGCCATCCTGGTTGCCGCGATCCCGCTGTTCTCGATGATCATCGGCCAGCTCTGGGGGCTCGAGCGCATCACCGTTCGCGGCCTTGCCGGGCTGCTGCTCGGCGCTGCCGGCATCATCGTCCTGGTCGGTTTCCCCGCGGTTCCGGTCACCGCTTCCTTTGCGGTCGGCTGTGCCGCCTCGCTGTTCAGTTCCTTCTCGGCGGCGTTCGGCAGCAACTACGCCAATCGCCATTTGCGGTCGGCCGGCTCACTGGAACTCACCAGCGCCGCCTTCCTGTTTGGCGGCCTGATGACGCTGCCGCTGCTGCTCGCCGTGCCCGTGCCGGCAATGCCGCGCCCTGTCGACTTCCTCTACCTGGCGATGCTGGCCTGCGTGATGAGCGCATTGACCTATGTCGTCTATTTCCGGCTGGTGGCCAGCATCGGCGCGACCAGGACGATCAGCGTCGAATTCGCCGTGACCACGATCGCCGTGCTGGCCGGAACGATTGTGCTCGGCGAGTCGCTGACCGTCATCCAGGCTTTCGGCGCGGCGGCGATCATCGGCGGCTGCATACTGGTGCTGGACCCCTTCCCGCGCCGGATACAGGCGGAAGCCTTGCCATCCACCCCGCCTTTGGTGTAACCGGTCCCCATACTCGAACGTCTTGAAAGGAGGGCTAACGTGTTTTTCGATCACCATCGTCAGCGTGGCCCGATGTCCGCCCTGCGAGCTAGCTTGCAGGGCTGACCAGGGACGGTCCGGGTTTTTTCCCGCTTCGATTTTTTGGTCTGCCCTTCGTGGTGCCGCACAACGCCTGGTCTGATGACCGGCATGCGCACCGTCAAAGTGCATCGAGCCGGATTTTCCGGACAGACCAGAGAAATCGAAAATGGCCCTGATCAGCCTCAAATCCCTCGGCGTCACCATGAGTGCGCCGCTCTTCTCCAATCTCGACCTCAGCATCGGCACTGGCGACCGGCTCGGCATCGTGGCCGCCAACGGCCGCGGCAAGTCGACCTTGCTGAAATGCCTGACCGGCGAGCTGGAGCCGACGACGGGCGACATCACCCGCACGCGCGGCCTGCGTGTCGGCCATGTCGAACAGTCCGTTGCCCCTGCCCTGCTTGGCCGCACCTTTTATCAGGTGGTGGCGGATGCCTTGCCGCCGGAGCAGGCCGACAGCGAGATGTGGCGCGTCGATATCGTTCTCGATTCGCTCGACGTGCCCGAACCAATGCGCGAGCGAGAGATGCAGGCGCTGAGCGGCGGCTGGCAGCGGCTGGCGCTGATCGCCCGCGTCTGGGTCACCGATCCCGACGTGCTGCTGCTCGACGAGCCTACCAACCATCTCGACCTCGCCCGCATCAGCCAGTTGGAAACCTGGCTCAACGCGCTGCCGCGCGAGGTGCCGGTCATCATCGCCAGCCATGACCGAGCCTTCCTCGACGCCACCACCAACCGGACGCTGTTCCTGCGCCCGGAACAGTCGCCGGTGTTTTCTCTCCCTATTCGCGGGCCAGGGATGCGGTGGACGAGGTCGACGCCTCGACTGAGCGAAAGTTCCAGCGCGACATGAAGGTGGCCCAGCAATTGCGCCGGCAGGCGGCCAGGCTCAACAACATCGGCATCAATTCCGGCAGCGACCTGCTGACCGTCAAGACCAAACAGCTCAACCAGCGCGCGGAAAAGCTCGAAGAGGCCGCCAATCCGGCGCATCGCGAGAAATCGGCGGGCGCGATCAAACTCGCCAATCGCGGAACGCACGCCAAGGTGCTGATCACGCTCGAGGACGCAGCGGTCGAGACACTGGACGGCACACTGCTGTTCAGGACCGGCAAGCGCCACATCTGCCAGGGCGATCGCATCGTGCTGCTCGGCCGCAACGGCGTCGGCAAGTCGCGCTTCGTCACCTTGATCCGCAACGCCATTCTCGAGCCGGACACGGTGCGGAATGTGAAGGTGACGCCGTCGACCGTGCTCGGCTACAGCGACCAGGCGCTGTCCGGAATCAGCGGCGACGACACGCCGCTGACGATGGTCTCGCGCCGTTACGATGTCGGCGAACAGCGCGCCCGCTCGCTGCTTGCCGGCGCCGGCGTGGTCATCGAGATGCAGGAGCGCAGGATCGGTGTGCTGTCGGGCGGCCAGAAGGCACGGCTGATGATGCTGGCGCTGAGACTCGCCAATCCCAACTTCTATCTGCTCGACGAGCCGACCAACCATCTCGACATCGATGGCCAGGAAGCGCTGGAGGAGGAGTTGCTGAAGCACCAGGCAAGCTGCCTGCTCGCCTCGCACGACCGTTCCTTCATCCGTGCTGTCGGCAACCGCTTCTGGCTGATCGAGAAGCGAAAGCTGGCCGAGGTCGAGGATCCGGAGAATTTCTTCCGCGAGGTGGCTGAAGGGGCGGTATGACGGGCGGGAGATCGGCAGCACCACGCCTGTAAATTATTTGCTTACAGGTTCTTGATTTGTGTAAGCGATCTGTTTACATACGTCATGATCAAGTCCTTCAAGAACAAGGCGCTGTCCGACCTCTTTCAAACCGGAAAAACCGGCAAGATCGACGCCAAGATGCACAAGCGCATCCTTGTTCGGCTTGACCGTCTGGAAGCTTCGGAAAAGCCGGAGGAGATGAATCTTCCCGGCTTCGACTTCCACCCGCTGAGAGGCTTCGAGCCCATCCGCTACACGGTCCACGTCAACGGGCCGTGGTGCATTACATTTGAATTCGACGGCAATGACGCCGCCCGCGTCGACTTCGAGCAATATCACTGAGGCGGCCAGATTGGAGAGTTCGACTTATGACCGTGCACGAGCCGACGCGTCCGATCGAGCGTTGCCCCTCCCACCCGGGAGCACTGCTTGAGGACATTATCCCGGCAACTGGAAAGACCAAGGTGGAAATTGCAAATCTGCTCGGCATCTCCCGGCAGCAGCTCTATGACATTATCCGCGAAAGGAAGCCGGTTTCGCCGGCAGTGGCCGCTCGCCTTGGGAAGCTGTTTGGCGACGGCGCGGCGATCTGGCTTCGGATGCAGGCGGCTTTCGATGCCTGGCACGCCGAGCGTGAGGTCGATGTTTCGGCTATCCCCACGCTCAAGGTTGCATAGGCCTCCTCGGCGCCTGAATGAGATGTAAAGGGCTGACATAAAAATTCTCCGGGCAATCTGTCGGATCGCCCGTTGCTGCCTCGTCCTTGGGATGCCGACACGATGATGCCGGCGCCAACCCAGGGAGAAGTCGTCATGTCCGTCCTGTCATCCATCGGCCGCATCGCAACCCGATATGCCGCGGCGCGCGCCCGTCACCGCAGCGAACGCATCCTGCTGTCGCTGCCGGCCGAACTGCGCAAGGATATCGGTTTTCCGGAAATCTTCGATGCCCGCGACAGCCGTCGCGCGGCCACGTCCTCGGCCAAGGTCATATGACCACGGCCTGTACGCCGGCCTCCACAGCCGGCCGGTTGCCCGACAATATCAGGCGAAAAATTTTCGCGACCCTGTAGGATTGGCGTCCTCTCGTCCGTCCTATGGTCCGCAAGGCCAATCCAAACGTGAAGAGGAACATGCAATGACCGACCAGACCCCACCTCGGCCAAAAGTACTTGGCGGATTGACCCCCTATCTGCAGGTCGACGGCGCCAACAAGGCCGCCGAGTTCTACAAGAAGGCTTTCGGGGCCGAGGAAGTCTTTGCCTATCCGGCGGATGAAAAAGGCCGCACCATGCATATCCATCTCTACATCAACGGCTCGACGCTGATGCTCGGCGACGCCTATCCGGAACACGGCCATCCGCACCAGGCGGCGCAGGGCTATACGCTGCAACTCCATCTCGGCAAGGATGATATCGACGCCTGGTGGAAGCGCGCCGTCGACGCTGGTTGCGAGATCGTCACGCCGCTGCAGGTGATGTTCTGGGGCGACCGCTGGGGCCAGGTGAAGGACCCCTTCGGCGTCGCCTGGGCAATGAACGCACCGACGGAATAAGCTTTAGCGCGCGCGCCCTCGCCGAGAGGGATGCGCCCAACCGCGCCGGGTCGTATCCCCGCCGATCCGGCGCCCATTTCCAGCAAAGAGGAGACCGCCATGTCCTATGTCGATGGCTTCGTGCTTGCCGTGCCGAAGGCAAATCTCGATGACTACAAGAAGCTGGCCAATCTCACAGGCCCCATATGGATGGAACACGGCGCGCTCGCCTATGTCGAATGTATCGGCGACGATGTGCCCTATGGCGAGCTGACCTCGTTTCCGCGCGCCGTTCAGGCCAAGGACGACGAGATCGTCGTTTTCTCCTGGGCCGTCTACAAATCCAGGCAGGATCGCGATGCCGTGATGGCCAAGGTGATGGCCGATCCGCGCCTGAAACCCGATTGGGGAACCATGCCCTTCGATGCCAAGCGCATGATCTTCGGCGGCTTCCAGCCCTTCATGGAGCTTTGACGCCAAGCTAGGTCGAGATTGAGGTCAGGCCGAGTCGAGAACGATGGTTTCCGAGAACCGGAACGGAGCGTACGTTTGAGTACGTGAGTACCGGAAGCGCAGGCAACCACCGTTCGCAGGCCGGCCTCACCTCAATATTGACCTAGCTTGTCGAGCAGCGGCTTCAGCCTGTCGCCATAGCGCTTCCACAGATCGACCGACTCCTGGTACATCGGCTGGCGCACCTGCGCGGCGGATGCCGTGCGCACCGGCCTGTCGGTCTGGTGGAACGACAGCACGGCATCGTCCCATGGCAGGCCGAGATAGTCGATCAGCGCCCGGCTCTGCCCGTCCTGGTCGGCGACGAAATCCTCGTAGCGCACATCGTGCACGACGCCGGGCAGCACCTTGTGCCAATGCGCCATGATGTCGGTATAGAGATTGTGGAAATCGGCGAGCTCGCCGAGGTCATAGCCATAGCGGTGGCTGTCGCCGCGGAAATGCACCTTGTAGATTGACAGGCATGTCGCCGCCGCATCGCGGGCGCAGTGGATGATTTTTGCCTTCGGCAGCATCATGTGGATGAAGCCGACGAGCAGGAAGTTGCCCGGCATCTTGTCGGTGACATGGCGCATATGCGGATAGCGGGCATGGAGCATGTCGAGATAGGCCTGCCCCGCCTCGGCGAAATCCGCATCGTCCGTGTCGGCCACGCCCCAGGGGAAGCCGCCCGGCATGTTCGACGGGAACTGCCTGCCGACCGCCGTCTTCAAGATGCCGAGCTCGCCCGCGCCGTAGACTTGGGCGTGGCTGGCGATGATCTGTTCGACCAGCGTCGTACCCGAACGCGGCATGCCGACGACGAAGATCGGCGCATCGTCGGTGATCGGGCTCGGTCTGTGCTTTTCGAAGAAGCCGGCATCGAACACCGTCTTCATCGCCTCGAATTCGGCACGTGTCTTCACCGGATCATAGTCGATGCCCTTGCGGCGGATGGCATTGCCCTCGGCGAAGTAGTCGAAAGCCTTGCCATAATCCTTCAGATCGTCATTGGCCTTGCCGAGGCCAAACGACAGCTGCATGCGTGCCAGGCTGTCCTGCGGCGCCTTGGCGTGCTGCGCCTCCATGCCGGCCAATTCGGCATCGCGCTCCTTCTGGCGCTTGACCTGCGTCAGCATCAGCCACGCGCGGGCCATGGCGGGCTGGACCGCCACCGCCTGCCGGAACAGGTCGGCCGCCTCGTCGAGCTTGCCCTTCTCCATCAGCCCGACGCCCAGCCCGTGCAGCAGGTCGGCATCCTTGGGCCGGATGGTCAGTGCCTCTTGGAAAACAGCCAGCGCCTCGTCGAGGCGTCCGGCTTCCTGCAGGGTTTCGGCAAGCCCGATCCGCGCGCGCACGTGGAATGGGTTGCGCTGCACCGTGCCGCGATAGATGTCCTCGGCCTCCTCGAACCGGCCGATCTGCTTCAGCGACGAGCCGAGATTGTCGCGCGCCGCAAGCTGCTCCGGCCGCAGATCCACCGCGCCGCGGAAGAAATCGATCGCCGCCGTGACACGGCCGAGATCCCGCATCACCGTGCCGAGATTGTTGAGGAAGTCGGGGTTCGTCGGCTGTAGCTGAACCGACTGTTCGAGGAAATCCATCCCTTCTTCGCTGCGCCCGGTCTGGTGCAACAGCAACCCCAGGAAATGCGCCGCGGCCGCATGTTTGGGCTGACGCGCCAGCACCTGCCGGTAGATCGCTTCGGCCTCTTGCCGGCGCCCGGCCTGGTGCAGTTGCAGCGCCTGCTGCACATACTGGTCGAGGCCCAGCGGCGGCTGGCCTCCCGCGCCAGATTTGGCCGCGCCAGATTTGGCTCCCGCACCCGCCGCTCTTCTCTGATCTCTGTTGATGGGACACCTGCCGTGTTATGCGCCTGCCGCGATCTAGGCCATCGGCGCTACAGGTTCAAGGCTTTGCTTGGTTCTGTGCCCTACATCGCGGCGAAAGCGATCAGATCAGGCGACTGGTCTCGGCAACCTGCCTGGCCCGCCTCACAGTGCCATCGGTATCGGAGATCGTTCGCCTTGCCGCCTCGTCGCTTCTGATGGTCAGCCGCGCCGATTGGACGACCATCGGCTTTCCGGCAGCGCCAATGGCGTACGTGGCGCTTGGCTTGACGATGGGATTGATCGCCACGCTCTTCCCTTTCGAAGTTCTGAATGAATCCATGGTTTTATCCCTTTCAGAAAAAATAAAATTACAGGCGCCGAGTAAATATTCGGCGCGCTTCCGAGAAATTTTTGAAGATATCTGAACCGTAGCAGAATTATTCTAAAATTTATAGCCGTCTATTTTCAAAATCGAAGCGAGGAATTCCATAATTCTTCTTGAATGAAGCTCCAAATTGAGCTATATAGGAAGATATCGTTTGGCCAGAATTGGCATCTCGCGGCGTCAGAGGTTCTAGACCCGCCAATCTCATTCCAGATGCCGATACCGGACGCGCGGCACATTCGCCGTGTCCCTGTTTTTTGCTCTCAAGCCGCTGTTTGCGTGACGCCACAAGGCGGGAAATATCAGGACAATGCCGGACCGCACCACCCGTTCCATCGCCCATTTCACCGCACCGTTCGTGCTCGCTGGCCTGGAAGGACAACTGCCGGCTGGCCACTACGACATCGATCACGACGAAGAGTTGATCGAGGGCATTGCGCGGCTTGCCTGGCGCCGCGTCGCCACTTTCATCCATCTGCCAGCAAGGGCGGTGAACAATCCACTCACCAGCCAGCTTGTCGCCATCGACTACCTGGACCTCGAGACCGCGCTGGTGCGCGACCGGGAGAATGCAGCATGATCCGTTTTCAGCAGAATGCGCGTCCGCGCACCGACACCCCCTCGCATCTCTTTGCCATCGGCCAGACCGTGCGTATGAAAAGCCGGACCGGCCTGCTCAACAAGACCGCGGAACTGTTCGAGATCAAGAGCAGGCTGCCGGTCAAGGACGGTTCCCCGCAATACCGTATCCGCAGCGAGCAGGAGACCCACGAACGGGTCACCACGGAAGACAATCTCGAACTGGCCGACAATCCGGTCGGCTGACCGGAAGGGCTTCAAACACTCGCTATAGGCGCGAGCCGGGTTAAGCCCCGTCAGCACGGCCCGTCGCCGACGATGCGATAATCCGAGGCACGGGCCTCGCAGGCGTTGGGGAAGGTGCGCATCTCGCCATGCCGGCGGGCGCACACCGGCGCGTATTCGCGGGTGCAGAACGTCTGCTCGCCGCCACCACCACCGCCGTCGCGGCAGGGGCCGTCGCGCACGATGCGGTAACCCGCCCGATCGGCAAGGCAGGCATTGGCGAAGGTCTGGCGATCACCGCCGCGCCGGGCGCAGACCGGCTCGTACTGCTTGGTGCAGAATTGCGGATCAGGACGCGGCGGGCGCGGCCCCGGTCCTTCATCGACGACGACCGTACAGGCGGCGAGAATTGCCGACAGGAACAGGATGGTAAAACCCTGCCGTGAGAAGATTGCCGCAAGAAACCTCATGATCGTCTCTCCCTCGATCCCCGTCTCGGTCCATACCGCCCAAGACTGCCTGGCGGTTCGCTGACAACGATATCGATCAAAACAAGATTTAAATCAGTCCCCTATGGCATGATCCTCGCTATTCCATTGCCAATTGCAACCCCGTTCGCAGCCTATGTCGGGAAATGACCGGGATCAGTGAGGGCCTCGCCGCGCGTTGCCGGCAATCATCACTTCTGGCCTATATATGACCACGGCCGTGGGCCGATGACCCCTCGGGCAACGAAGCCTATTTGCAGCCGGTCGACGCCATGGTCGGTCGATTTTTTTGCGTCGGATGCGCTCGTGGCGGCGGCCTGCGGCGCTATCTTGCAACGTTCACGTTTCCGTGCGATAAATTCTGTGTTCGGGCATTTGCGACCCGGAGAGCGGAACGTTTTGGACGACCTTTCCCCGATACTGTGAATCTCTGACGGCCCCGTTTTTCGGCGGGGGGTTTTGACCATGCGCCAATGCATGACTGCCGAAGCAACCACCAGGAACTGCCCTCGACGCCAGGTGGCGGGCAGGACCACCAAGACTGAACGGGTGAAGGAGTTTCCCCAATGGCCCAGACCGGCACCGTTAAATTCTTCAATGCGACCAAAGGCTTCGGTTTCATCACGCCCGACGGCGGCGCCAAGGACGTGTTCGTCCACATTTCAGCGATCGAGGCCTCGGGCCTGCGCACGCTGGTCGACGGCCAGAAGGTCACCTTCGACGTCGAGCCGGACCGCATGGGCAAGGGCCCGAAGGCGGTCAACCTGCGCGCAGCCTGAGCGATCGGCGCCGCACATCCCAGGCGGATGGGCGATCGAGGAGCTTGACCAGCACCTGGGCAGGCAGACAGATTTTTGAAAGGCGCGGCGGTTTTCGTCGCGCCTTTTCATGTCCGTGGCGCAGCATAGACGCATGTCATCTGGAAGTTCATCCGGTCCGGGCCAATGACACGCGTCATAACAAGCACTTAAAGCGCCACGTGCTTCAAGTGCCCTGAAAACTTTCACTTGCCGATAGCGCTAAAATAAAGGACAAATTTCCATTCGGGCATTTGCCGGCCCGAGACTGGAGTTTATGGGATCAAAGGAGCTTCCCATGCCGCAGACCGGCACCGTCAAATTCTTCAATCATGCCAAAGGCTTCGGCTTCATCACACCGGATGATGGCGCGAAGGATGTCTTCGTCCATATTTCGGCCGTGCAGGCGTCGGGTCTTCCCGGTCTCGAAGATGGGCAGAAAGTGACATTCGACACCGAGCCGGACAAGCGCGGCAAGGGACCCAAGGCCGTCAACCTGTCGGTCGGCTGAGCCGGCTTCGCACCGACGCCGGCTCCGGCAGGTCTGGTCAGCGCCCCGTAGGCGCGGGTTTGATGTCGTGAAACAAGGCGTGTGGTCAAATTTTCGTTCAGCCCCCGTTCAGCCACGGTCCCATATTAATCATTCGTAAAGCCGGACCGCATCCCCTGCAAAACTGCACGGCCCGGCACGAAGGAGACCAAGATGAACCGAATTTTCAAGACAGCCGTGCTGTCCGCCGCCGTGGTCGCCACCACGCTGGGGACCTTTTCGGCGGCCAATGCCGATGACTGGCGCCGTTGGCACCATCACGGCCATGGCCATGGCGATGCTGTCGCGGCCGGCGTTCTCGGCCTTGCCGCCGGCGCGCTGATCGGTGGCGCTTTGGCCAATGACCGGCCGCCGCCCGATTCCGACCGTTATTACGATGACGGCTATTACGACCGTGACGTGCGGATACGCCCGGCCCCGGTGCGCCGCTACTACGTGGAACCGCAGGTGGTCTATGCCGACCGCTATGCCGAACCGTGGACGCGCGGCTGGTACGAGTACTGCTCGGACCGATACCGCAGCTTCAATTCCCGCACCGGCACCTTCACCGGCAGTGACGGCGAACAGCATTTCTGCACCGCCAACTGAGGCTTCCCTGCCCCAAACAAAAGCGCTGACCGCAAGGCCGGCGCTTTTTTGTTATCGGCTTGCTAATGCATGTCCCCCGGAAGTGTCCTCGGTTCCGGGATAACGACATGCATAATCAGAAGTTTACAGCAGGTCGGCAATCCTATTCGCCGCGACATGCTGTAGGCTTTCGAACCCGCAGCCGGTCCAGATCTCATTCAGGTCAAAAACGGATTGGTCCGCCGTTCCTCGCCGAAGCGCCCGCCGGGACCGTGACCGCAAATGAAGCCGATGTCGTCGCCAAGCGGCAACAGCTTGTCCTTGATCGAGGCGATGAGTGCCGCGTGGTCGCCGCCCGGCAGGTCGGTGCGGCCGACCGAGCCGCGAAACAGGACGTCGCCGACATGGGCGAATTTGGCGGCGCGGTTGTAGTAGACGACATGGCCAGGCGCATGGCCGGGGCAATGCAGCACCTCGAACACGTGGCCGCCAAATGACACCGTCTCGCCTTCTGTAAGAAACCGGTCGGGCACGCAATTGCGCACACCGCCGATGCCGTAGCGCCTGCCCTGGTTCTCCAGATTGTCGAGCAGCATCTTGTCGGCTTCATGCGGGCCGATGATCTCGATGCCGAGTGCTTCCTTCAACTCCATGGCGCCGCCGGCATGGTCGATATGGCCGTGTGTGATCCAGATCGCCTCGGCCGTGATCGCATTGTCCTTCAACACCCCCAGAACCTTGTCGATGTCGCCGCCGGGATCGACCACCACGCCGTGCTTGTCATCCATGTCGAACAGGATGGTGCAGTTCTGCTGGAACGGTGTGACCGGCACGATGCCGGCATTGAGCTGACCCATGATCGTCCTTTCGCTGTGTCAGCGATCATGTAGAGGCATCGGTCAAAACCGTCCACAGCCGGAAGGTCAAATAGTGCGTGTCCAAAAAGAAATGGGCGGCCGAAGCCGCCCATTCTGCCAGCCCGAGATTGGCAGGCTCATTTCTTCATGGCGCCCATGACCGCGCCCAGGATGCCGGTCAGGATCGCGCCGCCGCCGGCGCCGCCGACGATGTTCTGCAGGTTGAGCGCGCTGCCCAGGCCGCTCGTCGCCGCCGCGGCCGCATCAGGAGAAATCGCACCGCCGCCAAGCAGGCTGCCGAGGATCGCCGCGCCGCCGACACCGCCGATGGCGCCGCCCAGGATTTTGGGAAGCTGACCCATCGCCGCCGTCTTGATCGCCGCACCGACCGCCTGACCACCGATAATGCCTGTAATGATCTGAATGATGATCGGAAGAAGCGTGTTCATGTCCATATGATTAGTCCCTCCATAGCTGCCAGCCTCCCGGGCCGACACCATCATGAGAGACGCCGAATTCGATGAAAGTCAAATGCACAAACGCTGAAATAAAAGGGGCGGCCCGAAAACCGCCCCTGCTTGCCCGAAAAGCTGTGACTATCGTTATTCTGCGGCGATGGCATGCTTGGGTTGAACGGCGATAGAATAGTCGTTCATGAGATTCTTGGCGATCTCGCCGACTTCGAATCGGTAAGGGCCGATCTCCGAAACCGGGGTTACTTCCGCTGCCGTTCCGGTCAGGAAGCACTGCTCGAACCCTTCCAGTTCTTCCGGCAGGATGGCGCGTTCGATGATCTCCAGGCCGCGATCCCTGGCCAGGCCAATGACCGTGCGACGGGTGATGCCGTCGAGGAAGCAGTCGGGCTTGGGCGTGTGGATCTTCCCGTCCTTGACGAAGAAGATGTTGGCGCCGGTCGCTTCCGCGACCTGGCCCCGCCAGTCGAGCATCATGGCGTCGGCGTAGCCCTTGGCCTCCGCGGCATGTTTGGACATGGTGCAGATCATGTAGAGGCCGGCGGCCTTCGACCGCGACGGCGCCGTGCGCGGGTCGGGCCGGCGCCATTCCGCCACATCGAGACGGATGCCCTTCAGTTTCTGCGCCGGGTCGAAATAGCTCGGCCACTGCCAGATGGCGATAGCGACATTGATGCGGTTGTTCTGCGCCGAAACGCCCATCTGCTCGCTGCCGCGCCAGGCGATCGGCCTGACATAGGCGTCCTGGAAGCCCTGCTTCTTGAGGAGCGTGGTCGAGGCGTCGTTGAGCTCGGCCACCGAATAGGGAATCTTGAAGCCGAGCAGGCGCGCCGATTCATGCAGGCGCTCGGTATGCTCGTTGAGCTTGAAGATCTCGCCGCCATAGGCACGCTCGCCCTCGAAGACCGCGCTGGCGTAATGCAGGCCGTGGGTCAGAACGTGGATCTTGGCGTCTCCCCACGGGACGAACTCGCCATTCATCCAGATGAAGCCGTCCAGTTGATCGAAGGGAACGGATGCCATGGTAACCTCCCGCGGACCTCGGTCCGCATATCTCGGTATCGTTGCGTGTTCTTTTTTGGCCGCGCCATGCGATTGGCGACGCCGGCCGGTGTCTCGAAGCGTAGGCGGATAATCGCGCTCTGGCAAACTCAGGAAATTCCGGAAAAACCGGCCCGCCTTGCCTTTTCGTTCGCAATCCGCCCAAAAGCTTGTCAAAAATTACCATTGCAGGGAAATTACGTCAATAGTACTGACATAATCTCCCGTTCCGATGGAGAAATGATGACGGATAAAAGCCCACCTGCCGGAAAACCGATCAGGACCGCGATCACCAGCGAGGACGGCATCGACTTCGCCATCATCGAACTGTTCTTCTTCGCCTATCGGGACTTCACTTCCGATCCCGACCAGATCCTGGCCGATTACGGCTTCGGCCGCGCCCACCACCGCGTGCTGCATTTCGTCAACCGCCGGCCGGGCCTGACCGTCGCCGAACTGCTCGATGTGCTGAAGATAACCAAGCAGAGCCTGGCGCGTGTGCTCAAGCAATTGATCGACACCGATCACGTCGTGCAGTTGCAGGGCCCGCGCGACCGCCGCCAGCGCGAACTCTATCCGACGGCCAAGGGCCGTGCGCTGGCACTGGCGCTGGCGCGGCCACAGTCGCGCCGCATCCGTGCTGCATTGGAAGATTGCGGTGCCGCCGAACGGACCTTGGTGGAACGCTTCCTCGAAGCGATGGTCAATCCGGAACTGAGAGCTCAGATCGACGTTGGGTCCGCAAAAATGTCAGGGAAAAGCCATGGAGAGCACTGAGAGGATCGATCAGGCGGCCGCACCGGACGACGATGCGCCGCATCTGCTCGTGGTCGACGACGACACCCGTATCCGCAATCTTCTCAAGCAATATCTGACCGAAAACGGCTTCCGCGTCACCGTCGCCGGCAATGCCGGCGAGGCCCGCCGCAAGCTCGCCGGCCTCGACTTCGACCTGCTTGTGCTCGATGTCATGATGCCGGGGGAAAGCGGCGTCGATCTCACCAAGGCGCTGCGCGCCGAGAAGAACGTGCCGATCCTGATGCTGACCGCCTTGTCGGAGACCGACAGCCGCATCTCGGGCCTCGAGGCCGGCGCCGACGACTACCTGCCAAAACCCTTCGATCCGCGCGAGCTGATCCTGCGCATCAACAACATCCTGCGCCGGGGCGGCCCGGCGGCGACGCCCAAGGTCGAACAGCTGGTGTTCGGTCCCTACACCTTCCAGATCGCCAGGCGCGAACTGAAGCGCGGCGGCGAGGCGCTGAAGCTGACCGACCGTGAACAGGAGATCCTGGCGATCTTCGCCGCGCGCGCCGGCGAAACCATCCCTCGCCACGAGCTGGTCGGCGACGATTCGGAAGTCGGCGAGCGCACCATCGACGTCCAGATCAACCGGCTGCGCCGCAAGATCGAGCGCGACCCGTCCAACCCGGTCTGGCTGCAGACCGTGCGCGGTATTGGGTATCGGCTCAGCGTGGAATAGAATACCGGCCGCGGCCCAAGAGCATGATCCCGAGAAGTGGGAACCGGTTTTCGGAAAAGATTATGCTCCAACAAAGAGTTAAATCAGGATGACGATTCAGCCAAACGTCATGCTGATCTAATACCGCCGACGGATGAAAAGAGCCAATGGCGACCACGGAACTGGAACAGCCGGACAATGACGGCTTGAGCGCACGCGCCACGCGGACGCTCAAGGCGGTGCCGCGCATCTGGAACCGGTTCTGGCGCCTCGTTTCGCTTTACATGCCCAAGCGCCTCTATGCGCGCTCGCTGATCATCGTCATCGCGCCGATGATCCTTTTGCAGTCGGTCGTCGCCTTCGATTTCATGGAACGTCACTGGGCAACCGTGACGCAACGCCTGTCGCAGGCCACCGTGCGCGACATCGCCGCCATCATCGACCTGATCGAAACCTACCCGCACGACGGTGACTACGCCAACATCATCCGCATCGCGCAGGACCGCATGCAGCTGAAGGTCGACCTCCTGCCGCCCGATCCGCTGCCGCCGCCCGGTCCAAAACCGTTCTTCTCGATCCTCGACGATGTTCTCTCGGCCGAAATCACCCGCCAGATCAACCGGCCCTTCTGGATCGACACGGTCGGCAATTCCAACATCGTCGAGGTGCGCGTCCAGCTCGAGAACAAGGTGCTGCGCGTCTTCGTGCGCCGCAGCCAGGCCTATGCCTCCAACACCCACATTTTCCTGATCTGGATGGTCGGCACCTCGCTGGTGCTGCTGATGATCGCCATCCCCTTCCTGCGCAACCAGATCCGGCCGATCCTGGCCCTTGCCGAGGCGGCCGAAAGCTTCGGCAAGGGCCGGCCGATGCCGCGCGATTTCCGCCCGCGCGGGGCCGAGGAGGTGCGCCGCGCCGGCTTTGCCTTCATCCAGATGCGCGAGCGCATCGAGCGTCAGATCGAGCAGCGCACGGCCATGCTGACCGGTGTCAGCCATGATCTCAGGACCATCCTCACCCGCTTCAAGCTGCAGCTGGCGCTGGCCGGCGGCAAGGCCGAGACCAAGGCGGCGCTGGACCAGGACATCGAAGACATGCAGTCGATGCTGGAAGGCTATCTCGCCTTTGCCAAGGGCGAGGCGTCGGAGGACCCGGGACGTTTCGATCTCGAAGCCTATTTCCAGAAGCTCGGCGAAGAAGCGAACTTGCGCAAGTGCAGACTGTCGACGACGCTTTCCGGCGATCCGACCGTGCATGTGCGGCCGAACGCCTTCGCGCGGCTGCTGTCCAATATCATCGGCAATGCCTTCCGCTATGCCCGCACCGTGGAGGTCACCGCCAACCATGGCCGCGGCTCGCTTCTGGTCACCATCGACGATGATGGGCCAGGCATTCCGGCCGACAGGCGCGAAGACGTGTTCAAGCCCTTCGTGCGGCTCGACGCGGCCCGTAACCTCGACGCCAGCGGCACCGGGCTCGGCCTGTCGATCGCCCGTGACATCGCCCGCAGCCATGGCGGCGACATCACGCTCGACGACAGTCCCATGGGCGGCCTGCGCGTCGTGATCAAGGTTCCGGCCTGATTTCTATTTGACTATCCGGGCAAGATCTTGCCTGAAAACCGGTTTCGACTTTTCGGGATCACCGTCTGCTTCATCCGCCCGTCATGAAACCATGGTCAAGAGTGCGCATGAAGCGCGCGACCGCACTTGATTCGTCCTTGCCGCCTCACTTCGACCTCGTGCCCGTCAGGGTGCGCTGGAGCGAAGCGAGGGCGGCCGCATGGTCGCCGTTCCGGCATCGTTTCAAGGCAACCGCCGACCTCCGGAGCAAAGGGCCGCCATGCGCATATTGATGGTCACCGACGCCTGGCGCCCGCAAGTCAACGGCGTCGTCCACACGCTGGAGCGGCTCACCGAGACCCTGAAATCCTTCGACGTCGCGGTCGAATTCCTGACCCCGAACATCTTTCGCACCCTGCCCTTGCCGACCTACCCCGACATCCGCCTGGCGCTGACCACGCCCGGCCATGTCGCGCGCCTGATCGACGGCTACAAGGCCGACCACATCCACATCGTCACCGAGGGGCCGCTGGGCATCATGGCGCGGCGCTATTGCCGCAATGCCCGCCGGCCGTTCACCACCAGCTATCACACCCGCTTTCCCGAATATCTCAGCGCCCGCCTGCCGGTGCCCGAGAGCTGGACCTATCGCTGGCTGCGCGATTTCCACAATTCGGGCCAGGGCACGCTTGTCGCCACCCAGTCGCTCGCCGACGATCTCACGGCGCGCGGCTTCAACAAGCTCAGGCCCTGGACGCGCGGCGTCGACACCGAGCATTTCCGGCCGGACAAGCGCAAGGACCTCGGCTTCCCCGGCCCGGTTTTCCTGTGCGTCGGCCGTGTCGCCATCGAAAAGAACCTCTCCGCCTTCCTCGATCTCGACCTGCCAGGCAGCAAGGTGATCGTCGGCGAAGGTCCGGAGCTTGCCAAGCTCAAGGCCAAATATCCCCAGGCGCATTTTCTCGGCCATCGTCCCAATGACGAACTGGCCGAAGTCTACGCCTCGGCCGATGTCTTCGTCTTCCCCAGCCGCACCGACACCTTCGGCAACGTCATCATCGAGGCACTGGCCAGCGGCACGCCGGTCGCCGCCTATCCGGTGACCGGGCCTATCGACATCGTTGGCGACGGCTTTGGCGGCGCGGTTTCGAGCGACCTGCGCGAGGCGGCGCTTGCCGCTCTCAACATCAGCCGCGACCAGGCCCGCGAGCGCGCCATGCGCTACAGCTGGAAGGCCAGCGCGGAAATGTTTCTCGACGCGGTCGAGGAAGCGCTCGGCGTGAAGCGCGCGATCGCGGCCTGACAGGCTCGACACAGCCGAGCCGCCGCCGGCGAGCTTCAACTAGTCTTGCAGGCGCGATTACAAGAGCTTGTGCGACAACTCCTTGCGGTGCATTATCCTGCATGTAAAGTCCGCTCCGGGATTGACGCCGATTTCAACGCTGGACGAGTTGCCTGCCGTATCGCCCAAGCGTCGCGTCTTGCTGATCAGCAAGACCGTTGCGAAGGTGTTTGACTATTGCCGTGCGAATGCTTGGCCACTCTTTGTGGCCGCCTGGTTTCCTTGTTTTCTGACGACGCTCTGTCTAACGGCGCTTGCTCTTATTCTTTTTGCCGATCCGGCGCAGGTGCCCACATGGTTCCTGTCGCGGGGCTTTGACCCCGGGACCTGGCTTTCCGCGATTGTTGCCGCGCCATTCTCGGCGATGGTCTTTGCATTCGTTCTGGACCGCATGGGAAACGCGCCCGAGCATGGCCGTGTCATTGTTCGGCGCGGCATTGAACGTGTCAAACGCTTCGCCATCCCAGGCATGCGCTTTGAGCTCGACAAACGCATTCTTCTGGCTGCGCTGCTTCTCGCTTCAATCCAGCTTCTTTACGGCTTTGCTGTCGCCAGCGAGCACAGACTGCTTGTTGCCGGCCTGCTGGCCACACATGACCTCCCGCTCAACCCTGAAGATGTCGCGCCGTGGGCGTCGGCGATAGGAGTCTTCAACGTGTTCGCGGGCGGTTTCGTACTTGTCTGGACATATCTCTTTGTCGGCGATTTTCTATGGACGGGATCGTTTGACCCAATCGGATGCTGGCGCGCGCTCGACCACAATCGCCTGCGTTTTCTCGCCATAGTGCTCATCATTTTCGCGACAGTAGCCATATTCAAATATGGGCTGGTCCTGGTCGGAGGCTTGATCCTGATTCCGGCGGATGGCGCGCCCCTTTCCTTCCTGAACCTTGTGCTGATGCATTTTGGACTGGCGTGGCCGTTCGACGTCCTGCATCTTGTGCTCTCAGCCGCAACGGTCGGAACCATTCTCGGCGCGTTTCGGCCTCCAGCTATCGCATCAATTCGATCGGCCGCGACGCCGTGATGGCGTCTGCCGGGGCTTCCTGCCCGCTATTTCAGAATAGCCGCCCGCCGTCCGGCACCTTGCGTTCGATGGCGCCCAACACGACGGCGCCCTCTTGATCGGGGAAACCGAGCGTCAGCACTTCCGACATGAACGGGCCGATCTGGCGCGGCGGGAAATTGACCACCGCGAACACCTGCCGGCCGATCAAAGTCTCGGGCGTATAATATTTGGTGATCTGCGCCGACGACTTCTTGATGCCGATCTCGGCGCCGAAATCGATCTTCAGCTTGAAGGCCGGCTTGCGCGCCTCCGGAAACGGTTCAGCCTCGACGATCGTGCCGGCGCGGATGTCGACACGATCGAAGTCGGCAAAACTGATCTCGGGCTTGCGCTCCTTGCTTGAACTCATGTCGAACGCTTCTTGCTCAGGCGTTGCCGAAGGTCTCGAACAGCACGCCGGCCAGCGCGTCCTTGGCCGAGGTTCCCGACCAGACGACGAACTGGAAAGCCTGGAAGTAACACTCGCAGGCTTCCAGCGCCGAGGACAAAAGCACCTCGACCTGCTGGCTCGAGGGTTCGACTCCGCCGGCCAGGAGCAGCGACTGGCGGAACATGATCGCGCCTTCCTGCTCCCAGAGGTCGAAATGGCCGAACAGCATCTGTTCGTTGATCAGCGACAACAGCCGCATCACTTCCAGCGTGCGGGTTTCCGGCACCTTGATGTCGAAGGCGCAGGCCAGGTGCAGCGCCTCGAAATCCTCCATCCACGAGAAGGAGACGTGATAGTCGGTCCAGCTGCCGGCAACCGAGATCGAGATTTCGTCGTCGCCGGCCCGTTCGAAGGACCAGTCATTGTTGTGGGCCACCTGCTCGATCACATCCACCGGATGGATTTCGCGGGAAAATTCGAGTTCGAGAAGTTCCATGGAATGCTTCCTGTGTTCAGGGGGAGCGCCACACGCTCCGCGGGGCACACACGACGAACAATCTTGTCTAGAACTCGGACGGCCGGGACTTCTCAACGCAAAGACCCCAGACCGGACCCCACCGCCCGGCGCATGACCCTGCTCCGAATCATGCAACAAATTCAGTCTATTGATCGGGAGTCGCGTGAACAGCCCAATTTTTCGCACTGCGTCATTCGCATGTGGAAAGGTGCCTGTCACAAAGAGTCACGCAATGCCGGTAAGCGATTCACGGCAAAGCGATTTTCAGGCTGGTGCTTTGTGGAAAAGTTTAACGAATTATTTTTTCGGCTTGGGTTTCGCCGGAGCCGCAGGTGTGGCCTGACCGGTCAGTTCGGCGATCCTGGCCTCGAGCGTCTCGATGCGCTCGGCGAGCCTGCCGTTCTCTTCTCTGGCCTTGGCCGCCATCTCGCGCGCGGCCTCGAACTCCTCGCGCTGCACGACATCCATGGAGTTGAGGATGCGTTCCGCCTGGCCCTTGAAGGCCGTCTCCACCTCGCGCCGCACACCTTGAGCGGCACCGGCGGCATCGGTCATCAACTTGGCGAATTCATCGAGAATGCGGTTCGGTCCGGTCGACATGGCAGATCCTCGCTTGCATGATTTGAATTAGTGACGTGGCGCGAGGAATGCAAGAACGTTGGAGGCTGATGCGGCATCACGTCGGCCCGTCCCGCCAACCTACTGGCAAACCGTGTCAATAACTATTATTATCCTGGAATGGATTTACAGGAGCACCACTATGGCCATTAGTGCGGATTTGGGCACCCGTCTAGAAGATCTCGTCAACCAGCTTGTCAGCTCAGGTCGCTATAACTCGAAAAGCGAAGTGCTACGCGAAGGCGTGCGCCTTGTTGAGGAGCGCGAGAAGCGTCTTGCTGCTCTTGATGCTGCCCTCGCCAACGGCCTTTCGCAGGCTAACGCGGGCCGGGTTAAATCGGCTGATGAAGTGTTTGACCGCTTGGAGGCCAAATATAAGGCTATGGCAGACAAAGAGTGAAACGGCTGATCTTAACCGATCAGGCTGAGGCAGACCTTGAAGCCATTGGCGACCATATCGCGCAGGACAACCCATTTCGGGCCATAACATTCGTCCAGGAATAGCGCCGTGATTGCAGGGAATTGCGCAACATGCCGGAGCGATATCCGTTCTTTGAACAGCATAGATCTTCTGGCGTTCGGCGGCGTGTCCATGGCAACTATCTGATTTTCTATCGTGTTGGCGTAGAAACCGTGCAGATATTGCACATCCTGCACGGCGCAATGGATCCAGGAACGATCACATTCCCTGACAATTGACGGCACGATGCCGTGCCTGCACAGGCTTTCGCGCGGCTCCTTCTGTACGGGATGGTGCCAAGTCGCCTATTGTGGCGCTTTCATCGCGACTTGCATCAAGCATGAGTCGTCTTCAACCTGGGATAACCAATGGCAACGCCCCCGCGCAGACCGACAAATCCGATGGAAGCCGCCGAAGCTGTCTTCAAGCAGGTGAAGAAGCCGGCACCGGCCCCGCCTCGCGAACCCTCCACCGCCCCGAATGTCCGCGAGCTTGTCTCGATCAGGATCGACCGGGCCGTGCTCGAGCATTTCCAGGAAGATGGTCCAGGCTGGCAGGACAGGATCAACGACGCCTTGCGTGAAGTGGTGGCCGGCAAGCCCAGGGGTTGAGGACGTCCAGCCGCGCGACGGACCTTGAAGCGATCCCGTTCACGAGCCATGGACGGCCGGGCCCTTGCCTTGACCCTGCCAAAACCCTGCCGCATGGTCCGCGCCGATCGCAACCGAGAGCTCCCCGTTGAACGAGTATTTCCTGCTGCCGCTGGCTTCACTGCCTTTCCCGAACATCAACCCGATCCTCATCCAGATCGGGCCGCTGGCGGTACACTGGTACGGCATCGGTTACATCGTCGGCATCCTGTTTGCCTGGTGGTATGCCAAGCGGCTCGCCGCAAATCCGAAACTCTGGCCCGACGGCGTCCTGCCGATGAAGCCGGAGGACCTCGACGATTTCATCGTCTGGGCGGCCATCGGCGTGGTTCTGGGCGGCCGCACCGGCTACGTCCTGTTCTATGACCTGGCGCGCTATATCGCCCATCCGCTCGATATCTTCGCCGTCTGGCAAGGCGGCATGTCCTTCCATGGCGGCCTGCTCGGTGTCATCCTGGCCATGACGCTGTTTTCCTTTAAGCGCGGCATCCGCACCTGGTCGCTGTTCGATGTCGTGGCAGCCGGCGTGCCGGTCGGCCTCGGCCTCGTGCGCGTCGCCAACTTCATCAACTCCGAGCTCTGGGGACGGCCGACCGACGTGCCCTGGGCGATCGAATTCCCCAATGGCGGTCCGTTCACCCGCCATCCGAGCCAGCTCTACGAAGCCTTGCTCGAAGGGCTGGTGCTGTTTGTGGTGCTGCGCATCCTCACCCACTCG
The DNA here is from genome assembly GCF_037179625.1 of Mesorhizobium sp. Cs1299R1N3. Taxonomy (NCBI): domain Bacteria; kingdom Pseudomonadati; phylum Pseudomonadota; class Alphaproteobacteria; order Hyphomicrobiales; family Phyllobacteriaceae; genus Mesorhizobium; species Mesorhizobium sp. Cs1299R1N3. The sequence goes on from NZ_JAPYKQ010000012.1 coordinate 95,393, forward strand.
CGCCTCAAGCTGAAGACGCCGCGCTTTGTCGGCGGCGCTTTCATCTGCGGCTACGGCCTGTCACGAATTTTCGTCGAGTTCTTCCGCGAGCCCGACCAGCAGCTCGGCTATCTCCTCGGCACAAACTGGCTGACCATGGGCATGATCCTGTCGACGCCGATGGTGCTGGCCGGCATCTGGGCGATGGCGACAGCCAAGCCGGTGAAGCAAGCGCAGCCGCAGGCGACATGACGCGACTGAAATCCCGTATCGTCGACCTGATCGAGGCGGTGGGTCCGATGCCCATCAACGAATACATGGCGCTGTGCCTGTTCGATCCGCGCGACGGCTACTACACGACACGCGAACCGTTCGGCGCGGCCGGCGACTTCATCACCGCGCCGGAAATCAGCCAGATGTTCGGCGAACTCGTCGCCGTCTGGCTCTATCAGGCTTGGGCAGCGATCGGCCGCCCGATGCCGGTCACCGTCGCCGAGATCGGCCCTGGCCGCGGCACGCTGATGAAGGACATGCTGCGCACCTTGTCGCGGCTCGACCCCGCCTTGGCCAATGGCGCCGCCTTCGCCATGATCGAGACCAGCCCGCGCCTGACGGAAATCCAGGAACAGACGCTCGGCGCGACACCATTCGCTGTTTCCTGGCACGAAACCATCGACGCGCTGCCGCGGCAACCGCTGCTGATCGTCGGCAACGAACTGTTCGATGCCGTGCCCATCCGCCAGTTCGTCCGCGCCGGCGCCGAGTGGCGCGAGCGCATGGTCGGCCTGGACGACGCGGACAATCTTTGCTTCTTCGCGGGCGTCGGCTCGGTCGACCCGACGCTGCTGCCCAGGGATGCAGCCGACGCGCCGCAAGGCGCGATCGTCGAAATCGCGCCCGCCCGCGCCGCCCTGATGGCGGCCATCGCCGAGCGCATAGCCGCTCATGGCGGCGCCGGGCTGTTCCTCGACTACGGCCATCTGCGGCCCGGTGTCGGCGACACGCTGCAGGCCTTGCGCCGGCACAATCACGAAGATGTGCTGGCCAATCCCGGCGAAGCCGACCTTACCTCCCATGTCGATTTCGCCGCCCTTGCAGCGACCGTGCGCGCGCACGGTCTCGACGCCCACCTGTCGACGCAGGGCAATTTCCTGCTCGGCATGGGCATTCTGGAGCGTGCCGGCCAGTTGGGCGCCGATGCTGGCCAGGCCGCACGCGACAATTTATCAGATGCCGTCGAGCGCCTCGCCGGCCCGCAAGCCATGGGTGAACTTTTCAAGGTCCTCGCCATCGTTCCGCGTGGCGTAGCCGTCAGGTCCTTCGCCACGGCGGATTGACTTTTCGTCGCTGCCCCTCCCAATCTCCCGTCCGGTAAAAGACGGTCGGACCGCCGGCCGCTTTTCCTTGACGAAACCGCCCACACGGACAACAACGCCCGCATGCTGAATCAGACCAAACCGGATCCCGTTCGGTCGCCGCTGCTGGACCAGGCGCAGGCACAAGGCATCCGCCACGGCTACTTCACCCGCATCGGCGGCGTCTCCACGGGCATCTACCGGGGCCTCAACATCGGCACTGGGTCGGATGACGACCAGGCGCTGGTCGCCGAGAACCGGGCCCGTGTCGCCGCCTGGATGGGCGTGCCCGCAAGCCATCTGCTGACCGCCTGGCAGGTCCATTCACCCGACGTCGTCATCGCCAGGGAACCCTTCGCCGGCGAGCGTCCCAAGGCCGATGCCATCGTCACCGACCGGCCCGGCATCGCCATCGGCGCCTCGACCGCCGATTGCGGCCCGGTTCTGTTCGCGGATGCCGGCGCGCGCATCATCGGCGCGGCGCATGCCGGGTGGAAAGGCGCTTTCACGGGCGTGCTCGAAAACACCGTTGCCGCCATGGAGAGCCTCGGCGCCCGTCGCGAAAACATCGTCGCCGTGCTTGGCCCGTCGATCAGCCCCGACAATTATGAAGTGGGGCCGGAATTCGTCGCCCGCTTCGTCGATGCCGATAGGGAAAATGCGCGATATTTCGTGCCTTCGGCACATGCCGGCCATTCGATGTTCGACCTCAACGGCTATACGATCGACCGGCTGGCCAGGGCCGGCGTTACGGCCGAAGGCCTTGGCCGCTGCACCTATGCCGAGGAAGATCTGTTTTACTCCTACCGGCGCACCACGCACCGTAGGGAACCCGATTATGGCCGGCAGGTTTCGGCAATCGTTTTGGAGAACGTATAATGGCGCTGCATTTTGAACGATCGGAATTCGACGCGCGGCGCGACCGGCTGATGATCGAGATGGCCGAGAAGAAGCTCGACGCCATCCTGCTGTTCGCGCAGGAAAGCATGTACTGGCTGACCGGCTACGACACGTTCGGCTTCTGCTTCTTCCAGTGCCTGGTGGTGAAGGCCGACGGTTCCATGGTGCTTCTGACCCGTTCGGCCGACCTGCGCCAGGCGCGCCAGACCTCGATCATCGACAACATCGTGCTGTGGACCGACCGTGACGGCGCCAATCCGGCCGTCGACCTGCGCAACCTGCTCAACGAACTCGACCTGCTCGGCGCCCGGATCGGCGTCGAATACGACACTCACGGTCTGACCGCCTATAATGGCCGCCGCCTGGACGAGCAGTTGCAGACCTTCGGCCAGATTGCCGATGCCTCCGGCATCGTCGGGCGGTTGCGCCTGTTCAAGAGCCCGGCCGAGATCGCCAAGGCGGAGAAGGCCGCCAATCTCTCCGACGACGCGCTGGACGCGGCGCTGCCGCTGATCAAGCAGGGCGGCGACGAGGCCCTGATCCTCGCCGCCATGCAGGGCGCGATCTTCGCCGGTGGCGGCGACTATCCGGCCAACGAGTTCATCATCGGCTCCGGCGTCGATGCGCTGCTGTGCCGCTACAAGGCCGGCCGCCGCAAGCTCACCAAGAACGACCAGCTGACGCTCGAATGGGCAGGCGTCTTCCATCACTACCATGCGCCGATGATGCGCACGGTGCTGACCGGAAAGGTCTCCAAGCGCCATCAGGAGCTGTTTGATGCGGCACGCGCCGCCCTTCTGGCCGTCGAAAAGGCGATGACGCCCGCAAACACCTTCGGCGACGTGTTCGACGCCCACGCCCGCACCATGGAAGCGCACGGCCTGACCAAGCATCGGCTGAACGCCTGCGGCTATTCGGTCGGGGCCCGCTTCACGCCGTCCTGGATGGATATGCCAATGTTCTACCAGGGCAATCCCGAACCGATCGCGCCGAACATGACGCTGTTTGCCCATATGATCATCATGGATTCCGAGACCGAGACGGCGATGACGCTTGGCCGCACCTACCTGACCACCGAATCCCAGCCGAAGCCGCTGTCCCGCCATGATCTCGACTTGATCGTGCAGTGAATCCATAATGGGAGGCGTTCTTCGCCAAGGAGTTAGAAGGCAAATGAGACGATCGCATGTGACGACCGTGTCATTGCTTGTGGCATTGGCTTTGGCTGCCTGCACCAACGCAAAGGACGTCCTCGAGCCTTCCGCCATCACCCCGCCGGCGGCTTCGACGCAGCCGGCAACGCAGGGCAGCTCGGCGGCCACCGTTCCCGCCCCGGCGCCATCTACGGCCGCGACGGCCACCACGACAGCGGGCGCACCCGCCGCCGCGCCCGTCACCTCCGCCCAGGCTGCCGCCATCCTGTCGAAGACCCGGCTGCAGATCGCGCCGATCGTCGGCGCTTCGGTGGAAGCCGCCACGCCGCTGACGGCGGAACTGCAGACACGTGCCAGGCAGCGCGGCATCACGCTGGCCGGCAGCCAGGACCAGACCGCCACCCATGTGCTCAAGGGTTACTTCTCGGCGATGACGGAGGGCAAGGACACCACCGTCATCTATGTCTGGGACGTCTACGACCCATCCGGCAACCGGCTGCACCGCATCAACGGCCAGATGAAGGCACCTTCGACCGGTTCCGGCGACAGCGCCGGCGCCGACAGCTGGAAGTCGGTCTCGCCAGCCACCATGCAGGCGATCGCCGACCAGACCATCGACCAGTTCGCGGCCTTTCTCAGCGGCAAGGCGAGCTAGTCCAGAACCCAAAAGTGGAAAACGGTTTTGGGAAAATCCGGATGCTCGAACGAGCGGAGGGAGCAGCGGAAGTCCGCTGCTCCCTGTCGTCAGTCGGTGATGGCTAACAGTTTTCGTGAGCTTGGCCGGCGGATTCACGATCTCGGCGCTTGCAATACCGGCGCGGGCCGCTAAAAGCCCGGTTAAAAGGCGCAGGAGAGTCCGCCAGGCCTCTCCGTCCTCCACCAGGAACGGTGCATGAAACTCTTCGCGGGCAATTCCAACAGGGTGCTGGCCGAAGCGGTCGCTCGCTATCTCAACATCCCGCTGGGCAAGGCCAGTGTCAGGCGCTTCGCCGACCAGGAAATCTTCGTCGAAATCCAGGAAAATGTGCGCGGCGAGGATGTCTTCATCCTACAGTCGACCTCGTTCCCGACCAATGATCACCTGATGGAACTGCTCATCATGATCGACGCCTTCATGCGCTCCTCGGCCAAGCGCATCACGGCGGTTATCCCCTATTTCGGCTATGCCAGGCAGGATCGCCGCGCCTCCGGGCGCACGCCGATCTCGGCCAAGCTGGTCGCCAACATGATCACCCGCGCCGGCGTCGACCGGGTTTTGACACTGGATCTCCATGCCGGCCAGATCCAGGGCTTCTTCGACATCCCGACCGACAATCTGTTCTCGGTGCCGGTGATGGCCCGCGACGTGAAGGCGAAGTACAAGCAGCTTGGCAACGTCGTGGTGGTGTCGCCCGACATAGGCGGCGTGGTGCGTGCCCGCGCGCTGGCCAAGCGCTTCGACGCGCAGCTCGCCATCGTCGACAAGCGCCGTGAGCGTCCGGGCGAATCGGAAGTCATGAACATCATCGGCGCGGTCGCCGGCAAGGATTGCCTTTTGATCGACGACATCGTCGATTCCGGCGGCACGCTGTGCAATGCCGCCGACGCGCTGCTGGCCAACGGCGCCACCAGCGTCACCGCCTACATCACCCACGGCGTGCTGTCGGGCGGCGCGGTCGCTCGCATCAGCGGCTCGAAGCTGCAGGAACTGGTGATCACCGATTCCATCCAGCCGACGCAGGGCGTGCTCGACGCGCCCAACATCCGCGTCATCTCGATCGCCGACCTGATGGGCGAAGCCATCTCGCGCACGGCGACCGAGGAATCGGTGTCGAGCCTGTTCGACTGAAACCCGTCACCCGTGCGGCAGGGCCGATGGCGTCGGGGCTTCCAACCGGGCCGGGGCTCGCCGCATGCCTTCGCCGGCATCGCGCGCGCCACGCATATAGCCGCGCGGCGAGGAACCCAGCATGCGCTTGAACATGGTGATGAACGCCGGCACGCTGTCATAGCCGAGATCGAGCGCCACCCGGGTGATCGGCTCGCCGTCGGCGAGCCTCGGCAGCGCCGCGAACAGGCAGGCCTGCTGGCGCCATGTCGACAGCGACAGGCCGGTCTGGCGCTGGAAGGCGCGCGTGAAGGAGCGCCGGCTCATGCCGACCGTATCGGCCCATTCGTCGATCGTCGCATGCGGTGAGGGTGCGGCGACGAAACGCCGGCAGAGCGCCGCCAGTTTGGGATCCGACGGGAACGGCAGGCCGAGCGGCCGCTCCGGCAATTGGGGGATCTCATGCAGGAGAAGGTTCATGATCAGGCCGCCGCGCCCTTCAAGCTCGCCGCCTTGAGGCAGCTTCTCGGATTCCACGATCAGACTGTGCATCAGGTCGGTGATGCCGACGACGCGCATGCCCTCCGGCAGGCCCGGAATCGCCTGCGGCATGACATAGACCGAGCGCATCGAGACATCGCCCAGCATCTCGACGGAATGTTCGATGCCGGCCGGGATCCACATCGCATGGTCCGGCGGCACCATCCACCGGCCATGCCGCGTCGTCACCAGCACGACGCCGACCAGCGCATGCAGCAACTGGCTGCGGCTGTGGTGGTGGTGCGGCACGTGGTAACCGTCCGGATATTCGGTCGGCAAAACCACCGCCGGCCCGACCGCCTGCTCGAGCCACTGCCAGCGCAGCCCGTGCAATTGCTCGAGATCGGTGTGGCCGGCGCCGAAAATCTCCCTGGTTTTTGGCATTCGGTATGGCCCACTTGCGAAACTATTGGACCAAACCACGAAAGAAGTCGCTTGGCAACCGGACTATAAGGCTGCCTGCGGGAAGCGCCCGCCACACCGCCTGCGGGAAAAACCGCCAAAAAGACTACGGAGCCTATCTTGACCGATACGACAGCCACCAGCGTCGCGCCGCCTGCGACCGCCAGTCACGCTTCAGCCCAGGCGACGGCCTTCACCGTCATCCTGGCGGTGAGCCTCTGCCACTCCATCAACGACATCATGCAGTCGCTGCTATCGGCCATCTATCCGCTTCTGAAAGACAATTACGGCCTCGACTTCTGGCAGATCGGCCTGTTGACCTTCACCTTCCAGGTGACGGCATCCCTGCTGCAGCCGATCATCGGCGCGGTTACCGACAAGCGGCCGATGCCTTATTCGCTGCCCTGGGGCATGGCGTCTTCGCTGATCGGCCTGGTCGTGCTGGCCTATGCCGGGCACTACTATCTGCTGCTGATCGGCGCCTCGCTGATCGGCATCGGCTCGGCGATCTTCCATCCGGAGTCCTCGCGCATCGCCCGCTTCGCATCCGGCGGCCGGTTTGGCCTGGCGCAGTCGCTGTTCCAGGTCGGCGGCAATTTCGGCCAGTCCATGGGCCCATTGCTGGCCGCCTTCATCGTCGTGCCCTTCGGCCAGACCAGCATCGCCTGGTTCGCCGTCGGCTCGCTGATCGGCATCGTTATCTTGTGGCAGGTCGGCGGCTGGTACAGCCGCCTGCGCGCCGCGCAAGGCAATCGCAAGACGGCAAACTTCGTCTCGCCCTTCCCGCGCCGCAAGGTGATGTGGGCCTTGGCGGTGCTGACCTTGCTGGTGCTGACCAAGAACGCCTACATCGCCAGCCTGGCCAGCTACTACACCTTCTATTCCATCCATAAGTTCGGCGTTTCGGTGCAGATGTCGCAGGTCATGCTGTTCCTCTTCCTCGGCTCGTCGGCGCTGGGCATCCTGCTTGGCGGTCCGTTCGGCGACCGCTATGGACAAAAGGCGATGATCTGGTTCTCGATCGTCGGCGTCCTGCCCTTCACGCTGGCGCTGCCCTACGCCAACATGGAATGGACGATGGTGCTGACCGTGCTGATCGGCCTCATTCTGTCGTCGGCCTTCTCCAACATCGTCGTCTTCGCGCAGGAACTGGTGCCGGGCCGCGTCGGCATGATCGCCGGCATCTTCTTCGGCTTCGCCTTCGGCGTCGGCGGCATCGCGGCCGCCGTGCTTGGCGTCGTCGCCGACATGAAGGGCATCGATTTCGTCTTCCAGATCTGCTCCTACCTGCCGTTCCTGGGACTGCTGACGGTGTTCCTGCCCAACATGAAGGAAGCCCGCAAGGCGCAGGCAGCCGCATAAATCATCCGAGCTGTATCCAGGCAAAGGCACCCGCCATATGGCGGGTGCCTTTGCCATTCAGGCGGGAAGGATTCAGGCCTTGAAGAAGGCCAGCAGGTCGGCGTTGATGATTTCGGCGTGGGTCGTGGCCATGCCGTGCGGAAAGCCCTTGTAGACCTTGAGCTCGCCCTTCTTGAGCAGCTTGATGGCCAACAGCGCCGAGTCGGCAATGGGAACGATCTGGTCGTCGTCGCCATGCATGACCAGCACCGGCACGTCGATCTTCTTCAGGTCTTCGGTGAAGTCCGTCTCCGAGAAGGCCTTGATGCAGTCATAGTGCGCCTTGGTGCCACCCATCATGCCCTGGCGGTACCAGTTGTCGATCACACCCTGCGAAACCTGCGCATCCGGGCGATTGAAGCCGTAGAACGGGCCGGCGGGAACATCCATGTAAAGCTGCGCGCGGTTGGCGGCGACGCCGGAACGGAAGCCGTCGAAGACCTCGATGGGCAGGCCGCCGGGATTGGCTGGGGTCTTGAGCATGATCGGCGGCACCGCGCCGAGCAAGGCTGCCTTGGCAACACGGCCGCCCGTACCATACCGGGCGACATAGCGCGCCACCTCGCCGCCGCCGGTCGAATGGCCGACATGGATGGCATCCCTAAGGTCGAGATGCGCGACAAGTTCAGCCACATCGGCGGCATAGGTGTCCATCTCGTTGCCGATATCCGTCTGCGTCGACCGGCCGTGGCCGCGGCGGTCATGGGCGATGACGCGGTAGCCTTGTGACAGGAAGAACAGCATCTGGGCGTCCCAGTCGTCGCTGCTCAACGGCCAGCCGTGATGGAAGACGATGGGCTGGCCGGTTCCCCAGTCCTTGTAATAGATCTGCGTGCCGTCCTTGGTGGTGATCGTGCCGCTGCCTGAGCCTGATTTGGTCTGCGAGGTCATCTCAATCTCCGTTTTGATTAGTATCGCGATAAACGATATCGCGATATAGATATCGCTAGCGCAGCTCGACCGCCGTGTCTACAAAAAATATGTATCACGATATCGTTTTTCGTAGTACATATTTTAGGCGTTTAATCGGCAAAGGAATGCGTCGTGCCTCTCCCATTGGACAATCAGCTGTGCTTCACGCTCTACGCCACCAGCATGGCGATCAATCGCACCTACAAGCCGATGCTGGACGGGATGGGCATCACCTATCCGCAATATCTCGTGCTCAACGCGCTGGGCGAGGCCGACGGCATGTCGGTCGGCACGATCGCGCACAGGCTCGCTCTGGAATCGAGCACGGTCACGCCGCTGGTTAAGCGCATGGAACAATCCGGCCTGGTGACCCGCCGGCGCAGCCAGACCGACGAGCGCCAGGTACAGGTCGACCTGACATCAGCCGGCCGCAAGCTGCTCGTCCAGTGCAATTGCCTGAACGAGACCCTGGTTGAGCGCTCGGGCATGACGCTGGCCGAGCTCGACGCCCTGAACCGGCAGGTCCAGGCACTGCGCGATGCCTTGAGCGGCGACCGTTAACGACGGCCTTCCCACCTCCGCTTGCACGCCTGCCCGCCTTCCGCTATAGAGCCGCCACCCGCGTAGACACCCTTGGAGGCAACGCGGCGGAAGGCTGCCTTCCCCTTGTGATCCCGAACAAAGATCCGCTCGCTGCGGTTTCCGGCATTCGGGCATCGAGGTCTGGCGGCTTTCGACGTTTACGGCCTGGCACATCGCCAACCGTAGGCGCTCCATAACACGCGAAAGGAAAAGCCATGAGCCACGATACTTACGAGCTCAAGGCCGAAGCGCGCGAACAGGTCGGTAAGGGGTCCGCCCGTGCAGTTCGCCGCAACGGTAAAGTGCCTGCAGTAATCTACGGTGACAGACAGCCTCCCCTGGCGATCGCGCTCACCTACAAGGACATCTACTACAAGATCCATGGCGGCGGGTTCCTGACCACGGTCGCCACGATCGATGTCGACGGCAAGAAGATCCAGGTCCTGCCGAAGGACTTCCAGCTCGACCCGGTCAAGGATTTCCCTGTCCATGTCGACTTCCTGCGCATCGGCAAGGACACCGAAGTCAACGTCGACGTTCCCGTGCACTTCATCAATGAAGACAAGTCGCCCGGCATCAAGCGCGGCGGCGTGCTCAACATCGTGCGTCACGAAGTCGAGTTCCACTGCCCGGCCAATGCGATCCCGGAATTCATCACCGTCGATCTCACCGGTGCCGACATCGGCGATTCGATCCACATCTCGGCGGTCAAGCTGCCGGCCGGCGTCAAGCCGGTCATCTCCGACCGCGACTTCACCATCGCGACCGTTGCCGGTTCGTCGGCGATGAAGCCGGAGACGGAAGAGACGGTTGAGGTTGCGGCTCCCGAAGCGGCTCCCGCCGCCGAAGAGAAGTAACTCTTTTCACGCCCGGAGGCGACGATGCTTGTCTTTGCAGGCCTCGGCAATCCGGGCGCGAAATACGCTGAAAACCGGCACAATGTCGGCTTCATGGCGGCGGACGCTATCGCCCGCCGCCATTCCTTTTCGCCCTGGTCGAAGAAGTTCCAGGGCCTGATTTCCGAAGGTACGCTCGGCGGCGAAAAGATCATCCTGATCAAGCCGCAGACCTTCATGAACCTGTCCGGCCAATCCGTCGGCGAAGCGCTGCGCTTCTACAAGCTCGACCTTTCCGCCCTCACCGTCTTCTATGACGAGATCGATCTTGCCGAAGGCAAGCTGCGTATCAAGACCGGCGGCGGCGCCGGCGGCCACAACGGCATCCGCTCGATCGACGGCCATGTCGGCAACGCCTATCGGCGCGTGCGCATCGGCGTCGGCCATCCCGGCGTCAAGGAAATGGTCCAGCATCATGTGCTCGGCGATTTCGCCAAGGCCGACCGCGACTGGCTCGACCCGCTGCTCGACGCGATCGCCGACAATGCGGCGATGATCGTCAAGGGCGACGAGTCCGGCTTCATGAACAAGGCCGCCCTTGCCATCCAGGGTAAGGCGGGCGTCGAACCGGAAAAGCCGGCGCAGAAGCAGTCGAGCCCGAAACAGCAAAGCCCGAAACAGCAAAGCCATGTCCGCCAGGCCCGCCCCCAGCAGGCGCCCGCCAAACTGCCCGAGACCGGCCCGATGGCCGCCATGCTGAAGAAACTCTTCGGCAACAAGGACTGAAGCGTAGGCGCATGTGGCCTTACAGGGCTTGACGTTCCTAACCCCTATCGCCCATAGCCCTCATCAAATTTCGCTTTTTCCCGATAGGACCGGACAAAATGGGTTTCAAATGCGGCATCGTTGGCTTGCCCAATGTCGGCAAGTCGACGCTTTTCAACGCGCTGACGAGGACGGCCGCCGCGCAGGCCGCCAACTATCCCTTCTGCACCATAGAACCGAACACCGGCGAGGTGGCGGTGCCCGATCCGCGCCTGCAGAAGATCGCCGAGGTCGCCAAATCGAAGGAGATCATCCCGACGCGCATCTCCTTCGTCGACATTGCCGGCCTGGTGCGCGGCGCCTCCAAGGGCGAAGGGCTGGGCAACCAGTTCCTCGCCAACATCCGCGAGGTCGACGCCATCGTGCATGTGCTGCGCTGCTTCGAGGATGACGACATCACCCATGTCGAGGGCCGCATCGACCCTGTCGCCGACGCCGAGACGGTCGAGACCGAGCTGATGCTCGCCGACCACGACAGCATCGAGCGCCGCATCGTCCAGATCCGCAAGCGTGCGGGCAGCAAGGACAAGGAAGCGACGACCGTATTGCCGATGATGGAGGCGGCACTCGAGCTGCTGCAGGCCGGTAAGCCGACCCGCATCCTGCTCAAGGGAATTTCGGCGGAGGACCTGCGCATCCTGCAGGGCCTGAACCTCTTGACCTCGCATCCCGTGCTCTATGTCTGCAACGTCGCCGAGGTCGATGCCGCGACCGGCAACGAGCACACCAGGGCCGTGGAGAAGATGGCCACCGCGCAGGGCGCCGGCACCGTGGTGATCTCGGCTGCGATCGAGGCCGAAGTCGCCCAGCTCTCGGACGAGGAAGAGATGGAGTTCCTGTCCTCGCTTGGGCTCGACGAGCCTGGCCTGAACAAGGTCATCCGCGCCGGCTACGACCTGTTGCATCTGATCACCTATTTCACCGCCGGTCCGAAGGAAACGCGCGCCTGGACCATCCACAAGGGCGACAAGGCCCCACAGGCCGCCGGCGTCATCCACACCGACTTCGAACGCGGCTTCATCCGCGCCCAGACCATCGCCTTCAACGACTTCGTCACGCTGGGCGGCGAAGTGGCGGCCAAGGAAGCCGGCAAGGCACGCGACGAAGGCAAGGAATACGTCGTCCAAGACGGCGACGTCATGATGTTCAAGTTCAATACGTGAGGAGGTCGCTGTAGAACGACCCGCCCCTCGGTTGGACAGCACCATCCCTGCGGCACGGTTGTCGCGGGCTGCATTGCAGACGTTCCGTCTCCATGCCTCAATCAAGGTTGATCGGCACCGGTGAGACCCGCGCCCTGTTTATTTGCTATTCGCAAATTACCTAGTTGCACTATTTCAGCTTATAGATAACATGTGGTCGTGCCGCTGGCGATCAGATATACCCGTACCGCTTTGAAATCCCTGACGCGGATGCCTGCCAACACGGCTCGGCTGATCACTGCCAAAATCGAGCAATATGCAGCCGAACCGGCGAGCTTGGCGAACAATGTCAAACGGCTGAAAGGCCGCCCGGGCTTTAGGCTCAGGGTCGGAGATTACCGCATTATCTTCGATCAAGACGGCACGGTAATGGATATTCTGGAGGTCGGACCGCGCGGCAGCATCTACGAGGACTGAGGACATGAACAAGCCCACCATCATTACCACGCCGAACGGGGACCGTATGGCCATTCTGCCACTCGCCGATTACGAGAGCCTTGTTGAAGCGGCGGAAGACGCGGCCGACATTCAAACCTACGATCGGATCAAGCAAAAGATCGCTGCCGGCGAGGAAGAGCTTATCCCGGCCGCCGTCGTCAACCGCGTCCTGGACGGCGAGAATAAGGTCCGCGTCTGGCGCGAGCATCGCGGGATGTCGGCTCGCGACCTCGCTGAAAAGACAGAGATCAGCGCAGGCTATCTCTCGCAGATTGAGACGGGCACCCGCGACGGTACCTTCGACACGATCAAGCGCATCGCCGCCGCTCTCAATGTCTCGGTTGACGATCTCGCGTAGCGCCCGTTGCGAAAACGAAACCGGACCTGTCGTGCTCCATGCTCGTAGGCGATCGGGCCTGCCGCGGCTGGCTCTGACCGACGCCGCGGGCCCGATCGCGCCGGCTGGCTCAGCAGAAAGGGCTTGACCAAACCGCCCGCGGCCTGCATCCGGGTTTTCCGATCCAAAGGGATCGCGCATTCTAAAAACCGGATTTGCAGACCATGACCGGAAAGACATGGGCGTATGAGGACTTCGTCGAGGGGGCCAAGTTCGACCTCGGCACCAAACAGGTGAGCGCGGCCGAGATCATCGAGTTCGCCAGCGAGTTCGACGCCCAGCCGATGCATCTCGACGAGGAGGCCGGCAAGGCCAGCATCCTCGGTGGCCTCTCGGCTTCGGGTTGGCACACCTGCGCCATGTTCATGCGCATGCTGTGCGATGCCTTCTTGCTTGACTCCACCTGTCAGGGCGCGCCCGGCGTCGATCAGGTCAAATGGAAGAAGCCGGTGCTCGCCGGCGATACGCTGCGGGGCAACCTCGTGGTTCTGGCCAGACGCCTGTCGAAGTCGAAGCCGCGGCTCGGCTTCGTGACCATGCGCAGCGAACTCGTCAACCAGCGCGGCGAAAGCGTCTTCGAGCTCGAGAATTCCGTCATGTTCCTGACGCGCGATGCCGCAGGGAATGCGTCATGACACTGGATGAATTCTTCCGCATCGGCACGCCCGTCACACTCGGTTCGCACACTTTCGAACCCGAGGCGATCAAGGCGTTCGCCCGCAAATACGACCCGCAGATTTTTCATATCGACGAGGAGGCGGCGAGAAAGAGCGTGCTTGGCGGGCTCTGCGCTTCCGGCTGGCACACCGCGGCCACCTGGATGAAACTGAACCTGGAGACCCGCCTGGACGCCGAAGGCTGGGACGGCCCGGTACCCGAATTCGGCCCCTCGCCCGGATTCAAGAACCTGAAATGGCTGAAGCCGGTCTACGCCGGGCAAACCATCACCTTCACGCGCACGGCGCTTTCCCACCGCCCCATCGCGTCCCGCCCCGGCTGGCGGTTGCTGGCGCTGCTCTGCGAGGCCTCCGATTCGACCGGAGGCAAGGTGCTGGAGTTCGAAAGCGCGGTGCTGGTGAGGGTTGGGTGAGGCGTCTCTTCCTTCTCCCCTTGTGGGAGAAGGTGGATTGCCGCGCAGCGGCAAGACGGATGAGCGACTATCTGAGGTGTCAAGTTGCATTTGCGAACTCGCTTCGCGCATCGCGTGCTTTTGCATTGAGAATGACGAGCAGCTTTCTGGCGAGCGCGATGCGGATGACCATCTTTTCCTTTCCCGCGGCCTGCAACCTTTGCTGGAAAGCGGCCAGGTGCGGATCATATTTGGCAACGATGCTGGCAACGAGGAAGAGGACGCCTCGCGGTCCCGCACGACCACCGCGCACCGGTCTTCGGCCGCTGCGCTTGCCGCTGTCATTGGCGATCGGAGCCAGGCCGGCCAGCTTGGCAATGGCTCTGTTGGAGACGATGCCGATCTCGGGCAACTGCGCCATCAGCCGCGCCACGGTACGGGAGGCGACCCCCTTGAGCGAGCGAAAGGCCCGGTCAAGGCATGCCCACAGCGGATCGTCATCGATGAGCGAGGCGATCTCACCCTCGAGCCGGCGGCTCTGGCGTACCAGCAGCGCGATCACCTCATCGAGACTGGCGATGGTCTCGTTATCGGCGGCAGCGCTCTTGCGCTGCTTTTGGATGGTGAGATCACCTCCCACCTGGGAAAGCCGCCCAACCAACGCCTTGAGCCGCTGCTGAGCCGCGCATGGTGGCGGCATTGGCTTGAGCTGCTTGACCTGGCCATAGCGGGCGATCATGGCGGCATCGATCCTGTCGGTCTTCTCCAGGAAGCCCATTGCTTCGGCGAAGTAGCGCACACTGCGGGCATTGGCCATGCCGCAGCATACCCCCAATTCCCACAACAGCAGGAAGGCCAGCCGTTCGTAGCCGCCACTGGCCTCCATGACGACAAGTTCGACATCGTGGCCCTGGCACCAGCCGGCCAGGTCGGCGATGCCTGCCGCATCGTTGGCGAAACGGCTAGCCGCCCCGCTCGGCTCGACATGGGCATCGAGCCATCCTTTCGAAACATCCACTCCACATATGATCGTGTTCACGGTAACCTGCCTTGTGCGTGCGATTGGAGCCAAGCGACTATTCGGTCGTGCGTGACGAAGGCGAAGATCCCAGGCTCATCCACGGTTGTAACCGGAGGGGTGTCGGGCGACTTCGCCAAGCCTCGAATCGGATGGCCATCCGGTTCGAGGCTCAGTCGCTTCCATCGCACAAAGTTTCCTCCGTGCAGATACAATGGGTGTTCCAGCGGAGTGAGGCCTTGGCGTTCCCTGGAACACCCCTCATCCGACCTCGCTTCGCGAGGCCACCTTCTCCCACAGGGGGAGAAGGAAGAAATGCTCAATGGCCCTCGAAGCCGATCAGCGTCCGCACCGGCACGCCGAGCGCTTCGAGCTTCGCGCGCCCGCCCAGATCCGGCAGGTCGATGACAAAGCAGGCGGCGAGAATATCCGCCCCGATCTGGCGCAGCAGCTTGACCGCCGCTTCCGCCGTGCCGCCGGTGGCGATCAGATCGTCGACCAGGATCACCTTCTCGCCGGGCGCGACGCCGTCCTTGTGCATTTCCATCTCGTCCAGCCCGTATTCCAGGCTGTAGGCGACGCGCACGGTCTCATAAGGCAGCTTGCCCTTCTTGCGGATCGGTACGAAGCCGGCCGAGAGCTGGTGGGCGACGGCGCCGCCCAGGATGAAGCCGCGCGCTTCGATGCCGGCGATCTTGTCGATCTTCTGCCCGGCATAGGGATGCACCAGCTCGTCGATGGCGCGGCGGAAAGCGCGTGCATTGCCGAGCAGCGTGGTGATGTCGCGAAACAGGATGCCGGGCCTGGGATAGTCCGGGATGGTGCGGATCGACGCCAGCAGCGTGTCTTCGAGCGAGGATTTCATGAAGCGGCTCCGGATGATCCAGCTGACAGAAGCGAAACGGCGCGGGGGCCGATCGTAACCCGGCGCGACCGACAACGGCTAGCGCGATGTGACGGTCGAGACAAGCGCGTCCGGCAAAGGATTTGGCAGCAACGCCAGGCGATTTCCTTGCCGTGGGCGCAGGCCCTGGCCGACACGAAAAGGGGCGCCCGAAGGCGCCCCGCTCGAACAGATGGCAATCGGCCAGTCCTACATGCCGAGATCGGAACGAAGCTCCGCCCTGGCCACGTCGTACTCGGTCTTGAAGTCATCGCGGTTGAGCAGGACCGCGGCGATGACGCTGCCGGAAATCTTTCCCATCTCGACGTCGGACGGATAGTGGATGCCGCCGACGATACGGTTATGGGCGAACTCGGCCGCGCGCGCCATGATCTGGGCACGCCTTTCCGGAACCATGTCAGACAGGATGATGCCCATCATCGTGCCGACGGTCGCATGGCCCGACGGCCATGAACCGGAGCTCGACAGCTTCACCACCGGCTTCACGAGGTCACTGAGCTGGTGCGGACGCGGGCGCTTCCAGACGTCCTTCGCCGGATCGACGACGGCGCCTTCGGTCTCCACCACGCGATCGAAGAAGGCGCTGAATTTCGGCAGCTTGTCCTTGTTGAAATTCGGTCCCATGACGTCGGCGAAACGCCAGACGTTTTCCTCGGCATCGGCGATGGCGCGGGCTTCCATTTCAGGTGTGCGCGTGACTTGCATGGTCAGCACCTCGCCAAGCTCGGCCTTGGTCTCGGCCGAATCATTTGCTGGCGGCGGCGGCAGGATCATCGTCAGGTCGACGTCCTTGTTGGTGATGAAGGGCTTTGCGTCTTCGGCGCGGGCCGTGGAACCAACGACGAGCAGCAGCAGGCCTGCCGCTAGCGATGCGTATCTTTTCATGGGCGTGATCCTTTGATGAGAGCGCCGCAGGATCGCGATGTGTGGTGACGGCTATGTGACACCGCCGAGACGTGGCGGCGCAATCCACCCCAAAAGCAGAAAAGGGCGCCTCGCGGCGCCCTTTTCTTGAATTTCAGACTGCGGCATCGCTCAATGCGCGACGGCTTCCCACACCTTGCGCTTCGTCATGTAGACCAGGGCGCCGAACAGAAGCAGGAACACCAGCACGCGGAAGCCCATCTTCTTGCGGTCTTCCATGTGCGGCTCGGCCGCCCATGTCAGGAAGGCAGCCACGTCGCGGGAATACTGGTCGATGGTCTGCGGCGAGCCGTCGTCATAGGTCACCTGGCCGTCGGAGAGCGGCTTGGGCATCTTCAGCGACACGGCGGACATGAAATACGGGTTGTAGTGCGTGCCTTCCGGGATGACCATTCCGGCCGGGGGCGTCTGGTCATAGCCGGTCAGCAGCGAATGGATGTAGTCGGGACCACCGGCATCATACTGGGTGAAGATGTCGAAGACGAACTGGGGAAAGCCGCGCTCGACGCCGCGCGCCTTTGCCAGCAGCGACATGTCCGGCGGCGCCGCGCCGCCATTGGAGGCAGCGGCGGCTTCCTCATTGGCGAACGGCGCCGGGAAATGATCGGACGGCTTGCCGGGACGGTCGAACATGTCGCCGGCATCGTTGGGGCCGTCGTGGACGGTGTATTCGGCTGACAGCGTCTTGATCTGCGCGTCGCTATAGCCGAGGTCCGACAGCGTGCGGAACGCCACCAGGTTCATCGAATGGCAGGCCGAGCAAACTTCCTTGTAGACCTTCAGGCCGCGCTGCAGCTGCGCCTTGTCATAGGTGCCTAACGGGCCGGTGAAGCTCCAGCTCATTTCCTTCGGCTCGTTGATCGGGAAATGCGTCGGTGCCGCCGCGTTGTGGGCTTCTTCGGCCGCGAACGCCCAAGTGCCTGCTACTCCGGTGCCGGCGGCCACAAGGCCGATCAGCGCCAGCGAGGTGAGAATCTTCTTCATGCCAAATCCCCTTAGATTCTCTACCGCTCAGCCCTTGGTCTCAGGTGCTGCGGTGGCGCCCACCGGATGTCCGCTGCCACCCTTGTTCTTTTCGAGCACCGCCTCGGTGATCGAGTTCGGCAGCCTGCGCGGTGTCTCGATCAGGCCAAGAACCGGCAGGATGATGAGGAAGAAGGCGAAGTAGAACAGCGTCGCCATCTGCGCCATGAACACATAGCTGCCTTCCGCCGGCTGCGAGCCCAGCCAGCCCAGCAGGACGGCATCGGCCACGAACAGCCAGAAGAACAGCTTGTACCAGGGCCGGTAGACCGCCGAGCGCACCTTGGACGTGTCGAGCCACGGCACCAGGAACAGCATGACGATGGCGCCGAACATGCACAGCACGCCGCCGAGCTTGGAATTGATCGGCCCGACATTGAAGGTGATGGCGCGCAGGATCGCGTAGAACGGCAGGAAGTACCATTCCGGGACGATATGGGCCGGGGTCTTCAGCGGGTTGGCGACCGTGTAGTTGTCCGGATGGCCGAGATAGTTCGGCAGGTAGAAGACGAAATAGGCGAAGACGAACAGGAACACGATCATGCCGAACGCGTCCTTGATGGTCGCGTAGGGGGTGAAGGCGACGGTGTCGGTCTTCGATTTGACCTCGATGCCGGTCGGGTTCGACTGGCCGACGACGTGCAGCGCCCAGACGTGCAGCACCACGACGCCGGCGATCATGAACGGCAGCAGGTAATGCAGCGCGAAGAAGCGGTTCAGCGTCGGATTGTCGACGGCGAAGCCGCCGAGCAGCAGCTGCTGGATCCAGTCGCCGACCAGCGGAATGGCGCTGAAGAAGCCGGTGATGACGGTGGCGCCCCAGAAGCTCATCTGCCCCCATGGCAGCACATAGCCCATGAAGCCGGTCGCCATCATCAGGAGGTAGATGATGCAGCCGAGGATCCACAGAAGCTCGCGCGGCGCCTTGTAGGAGCCGTAATAAAGACCGCGGAAGATGTGCAGGTAGACGGCGATGAAGAAGAACGAGGCGCCGTTGGCATGCATGTAGCGCAACAGCCATCCCGAATTCACGTCGCGCATGATCTTCTCGACCGAACCGAAGGCGAGATTGGTGTCGGCCGTATAGTGCATGGCCAGCACGATGCCGGTCAGGATCTGCGCCACCAGCATGATCGCCAGGATGCCGCCGAAGGTCCACATATAGTTCAGGTTGCGCGGCACCGGATAGGCGATGAAGCTGTCATAGACCATCCTGGGCAGCGGCATGCGGGCGTCGAACCAGCGTTCGATACCGGTCTTCGGCGTATAGGTCGAGTGTCCCTCGCTCATCGAAATATCCCCTGCCTCAACCGATAAGGAGTTTGGTGTCGGAAACGAACTTGAATACCGGAATCGCCATGTTCTCCGGCGCCGGGCCTTTGCGGATGCGGCCGGCAGTGTCGTATTGCGAGCCATGGCACGGGCAGAACCAGCCGCCGAAATCGCCTTCCTGGCCGAGCGGAATGCAGCCCAGATGGGTGCAGACCTGAACCATCACCATCCAGGCTTCCTTGCCGGGCGTGGTGCGGTTGGCGTCGGTCGCCGGCGCATCGGACGGCAA
The DNA here is from genome assembly GCF_037179625.1 of Mesorhizobium sp. Cs1299R1N3. Lineage (NCBI taxonomy): Bacteria > Pseudomonadati > Pseudomonadota > Alphaproteobacteria > Hyphomicrobiales > Phyllobacteriaceae > Mesorhizobium > Mesorhizobium sp. Cs1299R1N3. The sequence goes on from NZ_JAPYKQ010000012.1 coordinate 114,622, forward strand.
ATTGGCGTTGCGCGCGATCGGATCCTTGAGATCGGAGAGGCTGACGGCCTCGCCGTCCTTCATTTCCTTCTCGGTGCGGTTGCGCACCACGACCGGCTTGCCGCGCCACTTGACGATCAGCGAGCTACCAGGCGTCAGCGAGGAGACATCGACCTCGACCGAAGCGAGCGCCAGTGTCGAGGCGTCGGGGCGCATCTGGTCGATGAACGGCCAGGCGACGGCACCGGCGCCAACCACGGCGGCCATGCCGGTGGCGACGTAGAGAAAATCTCGACGGTTGGGATCGTGGATGTCGGTTGCGCTCACGGGTGCCTGATCCTTTCGCCTCTTCCGCGCCGGTGGCCGAGCCTTGTCCCCGCTCAATCACGCCAACCCGACAGCGCATGGCGAACAGGCTAGCGAATTCCTCCGGCATTTGGACTTCGGTTTATGCGTGAAGCCCGTTTTTGTCCAGACGGGTGAAGGCACAAGGGCAGATTGTCGCGGGGACGAAATACCCTGTCGCCGGGCGGGACGGCCAGGCGCAGCGAAAGGCAGTTAAACAACCGGGAAACAACCGCAAATCCGATGCCTGGCTTCGCCTCGACACGGAGCATCGGCGTGATCTATCCTTGGCCGCATGGCGCATGTCATCGATCGCGAGGAATGGGCTGTTCGTTCCAACCACTGGAAGGGCGAACTGCAATGCGGCGCCTACGGCTCGAACTCCTGCCTGATCTTCAACTACCTGCCCGACGTCGGCGGCGGCCCGCGGCTGCACGCCCATCCCTATGCGGAGATCTTCATCATCCGCCAGGGTACCGCCTTGTTCACGGTCGGCGACCAGGAAATCGAGGCCACCGCTGGTCAGATCGTCATCGTGCCGCCGCACACGGCGCACAAATTCACCAATCTCGGCCCGGGTCCGCTGGAAACGACCGACATCCACGAGAACGGCAGCTTCATAACCGAATGGCTGGAGTAATTCCTGCATAACCCTGGCGGCTTCCCGGTCGGCGCCTAGATCTATGGCATGGGAGCCAACCGGAAAGCCGCCAGGGCCAGGACATGCAAACCTCGACCATCGAAATCGAAGGGCTGAGCATTGCCCTGCGCGAGGCAGGCCCTGCCGGAGCACCGGCTTTCCTCCTGTTGCACGGATGGCCGCAAAGCTCCTACGCCTTCGAGCGGGTGATCGGCCGGTTGGCGGCGGACTACCGGGTCGTCGCCCCTGACCTGCCCTGCATCGGCGGCTCGCAAGGCCTGCCCGGGGCTGGCGACAAGAGAACCCTGGCGAGACTGATGAGAGGCGTCGCGGAGACTTGCGGACTACGCCAGCTCGTGGCCGCCGGCCACGATGTCGGCGGCCAGATCGTGTTTGCCTTGTTGAGAGACCATCCGGACATCCTTTCCGGCGCGGCGATCATGGACGTCGTCATTCCAGGCATCGCGCCGTGGGAGAAGGTCGTTCGCGATCCGCGGATCTGGCACTTCGCCTTCCATGCCGTCCCTGCCTTGCCGGAAACGCTGGTCAGCGGCCATCAGAGCGCTTATTTCGACTTCTTCTTCAATGTGCTTTCGAAGGATCGAGCCTCGATCCCTGACGACGCCAGGGAAATCTACGCCAAGGCCTATTCACGGCCGGAAAGCCTCCAGGCGGGGTTCGACTGGTATCGTGCCTTTCCCGAGGATGCCAAGGTCAATGCCGCGCGGCCCGCGAAACCGATTGCGGTTCCGGTGCTGTATCTGAGGGGTGCGGCCGAGTCCGGCGCCATCGGCGACTATGTCGATGGCCTGCGCGCAGCCGGGCTCTCAAATGTCGAGGGCGACATCATAGCCGGCAGCGGACACTTCGTTGCCGATGAAAATCCCGAAGCGCTTGCCGCCCGCCTGGCGCGCTTCCACAGGGAAATCAGCGCGGCAAGCTCCAACTCTACATGGCGCCAAGCCTGACCAGCACGGCTTTCGGGATGTTGTATTCGCGGATCACGGCGTCATGCTTGCGAAAGCCGCACAATTCGCGCTGGATGAAATAGCCATGCACCGCGGAGGCGGCCTCCTTGAGCAGACGGGGGCGCAACTTGTCGTCGCCATTGTCGCGCAACCGAGCCAAGGTTTCTTCCACGCGCCGTCCCGCGCGACCGAGTGCCGCCGCCTTCTCGGCGAGGATTTCATGGCCAAGGGCGTCGAAGGCCGCGTCGGCGGCCGACGCGCCGGCAAGATGAGATGGCGGACGCAAGGACATTTCAGTTCCCCTTCCCGAGCACCATGCGGTGGGTGACGAATTCTTCGCCTTCCACGCGCTGAAAACCAAGCCGTTCATAAAAACCGAAGGCTTCCGGCGGCGCGCGGGTGTTCAACACAGCGAAATATTGGCCGGCCTGGCCGATCACGGTCTCGACCAGCATGCGGCCAAGGCCGTTGCGGCGGTGGCGCGCACTGACAAACAGGTGCCGGACCCGGCCCTGGTCCCTGCCCTCGAAATAGGGATCGATGTTCAGCCCGCACACGCCGGCGAGTTCCCGGCCATGCCACATCCCGAACAGTCCCTCGCCCCGCTTCAGGAACTTGTTGCGGCCGCTTGCCCAGCCATCGCCCAGGCGCACCAGCATCCAGTAGCCTTCCAGCCGGCTCTCTTCCTTCAACGCGTCGAAGGCCGCCACGGTTGGTCGCAAACGCTTGAGGACATAGCCGACCTCTGGGCCGATCTCTGGGCCGATCTCTGGGCCGATCTGCGGGCCTCCCTCTGGCGATCCACCCATGCGCCTACTCCGCCGGCCGCGTCTCTTCCAGCACGCTTTCCTCGTGATAGAGGAAGCCGCCGGACTGGCGCTTCCACAGCCGGGCATAGAGCCCGTCGAGCGCCACCAGTTCGTCATGCGTGCCTTGCTCGACGATGCGGCCGCCGTCGAGTACCACGAGGCGATCCAAGGCCGCGATCGTCGACAGCCGGTGCGCGATGGCGATCACGGTCTTGTTCTCCATCAGCCGCGTCAGATTCTCCTGGATCGCCGCCTCGATGTCGGAATCGAGCGCCGACGTCGCCTCGTCGAGAATCAGGATCGGCGCATCCTTGAGGAAGACGCGGGCGATCGCCACGCGCTGGCGCTGGCCGCCCGACAGTTTGACGCCGCGCTCGCCGACGAAGGCCTCGTAGCCCTGGCGATCCCTGTTGTCGCGCAAGGTCAGGATGAATTCATGAGCCTCGGCCTTCCTGGCCGCCGCGATCACCTGCGCGTCGGTCGCATCGGGCATGCCGAGCTTGATGTTGTCGCGCAGCGACCGATGGAACAGAGCGGTGTCCTGGCTGACGACGCCGATATTGGCGCGCAGCGAATTCTGCGTCACACCGGAGACGTCCTGGCCGTCGATGGTGATCCGGCCGCTTTCGAGATCGTAGAGGCGCAGGATCAGGTTGGCCAGCGTCGTCTTGCCGGCGCCCGATGGCCCGACCAGCCCGACCTTCTCGCCCGGCTTGACGACAAGGTCGATGCCGTTCAGCACGCCAAACCCCTTGCCGTAATGGAATTCGACATTCTTCACGTCGATGCGTCCGCCCGTCACCACCAGCTCTTTCGCGCCCGGTGCGTCGGTCAGGCCGAGCGGCTGCGAGATCAGCGCCTTGGAGTTCTCCAGCACGCCAAGGTTTCGCAAGATACCGTTCATCTGCATCATCAGCCGGCCGAGCAGCATGTTGAGGCGCAGCACCAGCGACAGCGTGAAGGCGACGGCGCCGACGGTGATCGAGCCCTCGACCCAGAGATAGACGGCAAAGCAGCCGATCGCCGTGATCATGATGCCCGACAGCGTCGTCAACGCCATGCGCACGCCGGTCAACCGGCGGGTGAAGGGACGCAATGCGTCGAGATAGATGTCGAAGCCGTTCCTGATGTAGCGGTCGTCTCCGTCGGCCGCGAACAGTTTCAGTGTCTGTACATTGGAATAGGAATCGACGATGCGGCCATTGATCATCGAGCCCGCCTCGGCCGTCGCTTCGGCGTGCTTGCGGATAGCCGGCAGATAGCGCTTGGCCAGAAATCCGAAGGCGGTGATCCAGATCACCACCAGCACCGCGAGCCTGAGGTCGAGCCCCGCGACCAGCGCCAGCGTCGTCACCGTATAGACGATCATGAACCAGACGACCTCGATGAAGCTTTCCATCAGGTCGCCGGTCGCCTGCCCGGCCTGCCAGACTTTCGTCGCGATCCGGCCGGCGAAATCGTTCTGGAAGAAGGCATAGGACTGGCGCGAGACGTGCCGGTGCGCCTGCCAGCGCACCAGATTGTAGAAGCCGGGCGTGATCGTCTGTTCGTCGACCAGCGCCGACAGCCCGACGACCACGGTGCGGATGACCAGCACCACCGCGACCATGAACATAAGTTCGGGGCCGGCGGCGGTCCACAGCGCGTGCCAGCTCCGCTCGCCGGGCAACTGGTCGAGAATATCGACCAGCCGTCCGACGAAATAGAACAGGCCGGCCTCGACCAGCGGCGCGATGCCGCCGATGACCAGCATGGCGAAGAAGGCGAACTTCGCCTGCCCGACATAGTGCCGGAGGAAGCCGGCGACGCTGGCCGGTGGCCGAAGATTCGCCGGCTCCCTGAACGGGTAGACCCAGGTCTCGAACCAGCGGTAGACGGCTGTCATCATGCGGCGGCCATCATTCTGCGGCTTGCCCCTTCACAACTGCGTCGTTGGCGGCGTCGACCGGGCCGTCTTCGAGCAGGAATCCACCCGACTGGCGCTGCCAGAGCTGCGCGTAGAGCCCGCCTCCGGCGATCAGTTCCTCGTGCGAACCCTCCTCGATGACGCGGCCCTGGTCCATCACGACGAGCCTGTCCATCGCCGCGATGGTCGACAGCCGGTGCGCGATGGCGATGACGGTCTTGCCCTGCATAAGCCTGTAGAGATTCTCCTGGATGGCGGCTTCCGCCTCGGAATCGAGCGCCGACGTCGCCTCGTCAAGGATAAGTATGGGCGCGTCCTTCAACATAACGCGAGCAATGGCGATGCGTTGCCGCTGGCCGCCGGACAGTTTGACGCCACGGTCGCCGACATAGGCATCGAAGCCCTGGCGGCCGCTATGGTCCGAAAGCGCCGATATGAAATCCAGCGCCTCTGCCCGCCGCGCTGCCTCGACAAGCATGTCGTCTCTGGCATCGGGCCGGCCATAAAGGATGTTCTCGCGCACCGAACGATGCAGCAGCGAGGTGTCCTGTGTGACCATGCCGATCTGGGCGCGCAGCGAATCCTGCTTCACGCCGGCGATCTCCTGGCCGTCGATCAGGATCCGGCCGGACTCCAAATCGTAGAAGCGCAAGAGGAGATTGACCAGCGTCGACTTGCCGGCACCCGAGCGTCCGACAATGCCGACCTTTTCGCCCGGCTTCACCGTCAGCGACAGGTTTTCGATGACGCCCTTCTGCTTGCCGTAGTGGAAGCGGATGTCCTCGAAGCGGATATCGCCTTTGGAAACGCTGATCTCCTTGGCATCCGGCCTGTCCTCGACGAGGCGCGGCAGCGAGATGGAGGCAATGCCGTCCTGCACCGTGCCGATATTCTCGAACAGGCCCGACATTTCCCACATGATCCACTGCGACATGCCCCACATCCGGAGCACCAGGCCGATGACCACTGCAACCGCGCCAATCGTCACCGCTTGCCCCATCCACAGCCACAGCGAGATGGCGGTGACCGAGAACAGCAGCAGCGCGTTCAGTATGTAGAGCGAGCCGAACAGCACCGTCACCAGCCGCATCGACCGGTAGACCGTGTCGAGGAAGCCCATCATGCCTTCCCTGGCGAAGGCGGCCTCGCGGCGCGAATGGGAAAACAGCTTGACCGTCTGGATGTTGGTGTAGCTGTCGACGACGCGGCCGGTCATGGTCGAGCGCGCATTGGCCTGCTCCTCGCCGACCTTGCCCAGGCGCGGGATGAAAAAGCGCAGCAACAGGATGTAGCCGACCAGCCAGACGCCGAGCGGCGCCGCCAGCCGCCAGTCGGCCGAACCGACGATCAACAGCATGCCGAGGAAATAGACGATGACGTAGTTCAGGACGTCGATCACCTTGATGACGCATTCGCGCACGGCGAGCGCGGTCTGCATCAGCTTGGTGGCGATGCGGCCGGCGAATTCGTCCTGATAGAAGCTCATCGATTGCTTGAGCAGGTAGCGATGCACCTGCCAACGGATGCGCATGGGATAGTTGCCCATCAGCGTCTGCTGGTTGAGCAGCGAATGCAGCCAAACCGTGCCGGGCAGCGCAAACAAGACGATGAAGGCCATGCCGGCGAGCTTCCAGCCCTCCGTCTGCAGGAAGGTCTCGCGGTTCTGCCCCGACAGCCAGTCGACAATGCGGCCGAGGAAGCCGAACATCCACACTTCCGCGATGGCGATGGCCGCCACCAGTACCGCATCGACAAGGATATGGGGCCATGCCCCGCGCGTATAATGCAGGCAGAAGGCAACCAGCGTCTTGGGCGGCTCGACCGGTTCCGCGGCCGGGAACGGATCGAGCCTTCTTTCAAACCAGCTAAACAACAACATAGGGCATGCCTGTAAAATCTGTTTTCCGCTTACGCGGCTTGGCGACGTACAAAGTCCTCGGACCGCATGGCGTCGAGGGCCGACGCTCCGGAATCATCCGGAGCGTCGGCCCTGCTTCGCGCTATATAGGGGCTCGCCGGCTTTTCGCCGACAGGCACCTTTGTCGATCCTGACGACACGGTGCCACCACTCCGGTTCTTCGCGCCCGGCCGGATCAGCCGGACGATCCGGCGCACCAGCGACGGCCGGCTCGGATCGGGAACCGCGTGCGAGAAATCGACATCCGGCAGCATGCCGCGATGCGGACGCCGGCGCACTTCGGCATGAACCGCCGACGAATAGGTCTCGCCGATCAGCAGCGCCCAGGTCGGCAGCCGGTGGACATGCAGGCTCCTCGAGCCCGGTATTCTGTAGGGATCGAACATCGGTCCGTCCTCCGTGTGAAAATAGAGATGAAAAGGATGATCGACATCGTGCCGCGGGATCGGCGGCGGATCAGTCGGGACGCGTTGGGACGGGCCATCGGCCCCTTCGGCAGCTTGAAAAACATCGCAGGATTCCTTCGAAGACCAGGGTATGGTTTCGGCGGAAATCGGTGCGGAAGTGTCTAAAAGATCAGGAGAAACGTCGTACCGAAACCGCCAGGGCGCAAGTAAGCCCACGGGTGGGGCGCTGGATGTGCATGGCCATCATGAATTACCCCTCCATCGGTTCGGGTTGACAATGCTGGTCGTATACTCGACTTCGCAGAAAATGGCCACCCGCAGGTCCAGGAATTTCCAAAACCGCGAAGCAGCTGTGGCCGATCTGCCACTTATTAGAAGGACGCGAAAGTGAACCGTGGTCTCCGCATCGCGCTCTACCAGCCTGACATCGCCGGCAATACCGGGACAATCCTGCGCTTCGCCGCGTGTCTCGGGCTTGGCGTCGACATTATCGAGCCGGTCGGCTTTCCGCTCTCCGACAAGGCGCTCAGGCGCGCCGGCATGGACTACCTCGAAATGGCTGCCCTGACCCGGCATGTCGACTGGCACGCCTTCGAGGAGTGGCGCAAGGCGCGCGCGGATCGGCTGGTGCTGCTGTCGACCAAGGCTACGACCCCCTACACCGACTTCAGCTTCACCGGCCGCGACATCCTCCTGTTTGGCCGCGAATCCGCGGGCGTGCCGGATCCAGTCCATCAGGCGGCGGATGTTCGGCTGACCATCCCGATGCGGCCCACCGCGCGCAGCCTCAACGTCGCCCTTTCCGTGGCCATGGTGGTGGGCGAAGCCATCCGGCAGCTCGGCTAGGGGACCGGCGGCAGCGCGGTCCGCGGTGATTTTTGCCCAGGCGCACATCCGCCTTCTCCTTCGTTTGCACATCCAGGCTTTCTTGGCTACAAGCTCAACTTAACTTGAGGTCAAGAGGAAAATCGAGAGATGGCACCAGCGCTGGAATTGACGGTCGGCCAGGTGGCCGCGCGCAGCGGTGTGGCGGTGTCGGCGCTGCATTTCTATGAAGCCCGCGGGCTGATCCGCAGCCACCGCACGTCAGGCAACCAGCGCCGCTACGGCCGCGACGTGCTGCGCCGGGTGGCGATCATCAAGGTGGCGCAGGAGGTCGGCATCTCGCTGGCCGAGATCGGTGAGGCATTGGCATCCCTGCCCGAGGGCCGGACGCCGACACGCGACGACTGGAACCTTTTGTCGACAGCCTGGCGCGACGGGCTCGATCACAAGATCGCCCAGTTGAAGAAACTGCGCGACGGGCTGACCGACTGCATCGGCTGCGGCTGCATGTCGATCGACAAATGTCCGCTGCGCAACAAGGAGGATCGGCTGGCCCGGGAGGGAACTGGCGCGCGGCGGCTGGTTCTTCCTTCTTCCCGTGCACGGGGAGAAGGTGCCTGAAAGGCGGATGAGGGGCAGCGCCAGCACTCGAAGGTTCGCGCCGCCCCTCACCTGCCTACCGGCATCCTCTCCCCGCAAACGGGGCGAGGAAATCCTAATCCGCCGCCGGCAGCCGTCTTATCGTAAACTCGATCAAATCCCCCGGGCGCTCGAACCAGCTTTCGATCTCGGTCCAGTAGGCCTGCTTGGGGAAGCGTTCGAACCATTCCTTGGCCTTGAGGCGGGCATCCGAGCGCGGCAGGACGAAGGTCTCGCGCAGGAAACCGTCGCGCGGCATGCGCGCGCGCTCGGCCCGGCTTTGGTCGAGCCTTTTCTTCAGTCCATCCAGCGGCGGTCTTGCCGGGGTGCGCACGAAACAACTCCTTGCACCTGGCGCATGACCCCGAAATCGGAATCGAGGTTCGGAAAGGATCATGCGCGAAACCAAAGTGACTTGACCCTGTCCCTTAAGAGATTAGGGATCGCGCCCGGAAAAGACGAGTCTTTTGTCGACTCACCGCCCCGCAACCGGAGACGGCACTTGGAACGACCTGAAATACCGGCGGGGCTGCCCGCCGACATCGAAGAGAAGAAGATGAAGGCCCGGCTTTGGTTCGAGGCGCTGCGCGAGCGCATCTGCGCCACCTTCGAGCAGATCGAGCAGGATCTCGGCGGGCCGCTGGCTTCGTGGTCGCCGGGCCGTTTCGAAAAAACGCCGTGGGAGCGCGATCAGGGCAAGGGCGGCGGCGGCACCATGTCGATGATGCATGGCCGTGTCTTCGAGAAGGTCGGCGTCCACACTTCGACCGTTTATGGCGAGTTCTCGCCCGAATTCAGGAAGCAGATGCCTGGCGCCGAGGAAGACCCGCGTTTCTGGGCATCGGGCATTTCGCTGATCGCGCACCCGTGGAACCCGAACGTTCCGGCCGTGCACATGAACACGCGCATGGTCGTCACATCCAGGCATTGGTTCGGCGGCGGCGCCGACCTGACGCCGGTGCTCGACCGCCGCCGCACGCAGGATGATCCCGACACGACAGCCTTCCACCGTGCCATGCAGTTCGCTTGCGAGAAGAACGCCGGCGTCGCCGACTTTCCGAAGTTCAAGGCCTGGTGCGACGAGTACTTTTTCCTGCCGCACCGCAATGAGCCGCGCGGCACCGGCGGCATCTTCTTCGACTGGCTGCATTCGGCGGAGGAGAAGGGCGGCTGGAACGCCGATTTCAATTTTGTCCAGGACGTCGGACGTTCGTTCCTCGTCGTCTACAGCCATTTGGTGCGCGCCAACTTCAACGAGAACTGGACCGATGGCGACCGCGACGAACAGCTCATCCGCCGCGGCCGCTATGTCGAATTCAACCTTCTTCACGATCGTGGCACCATCTTCGGGCTGAAGACCGGCGGCAATGTCGCCTCGATCCTGTCCAGCCTGCCGCCGGAGGTGCGCTGGCCGTAACAAGATGGTGAGCGCGACGTGAAGCCGCATTGATGTCCCATTTGTCGAAAATGGGCGCGGAATGTGACGCCAGGAATATCTTTTTCGTCTAATATCCATCTGAAAAAATTGGGTTATTTGTCGCATTTGGGTCGGGAAGCGCCGGTGGTTTGCCTGAGGGCAATTCCAGGAAATGCAACCGCTTTCCCTTCGGAATTGCGTCGGAACAAGGCGGGCCGCGACTCGACGCGACCGGACGGCCCAAAGACGATGCGGATCATCTTCGTGAAAAAGGATGCCCGCTCTTCCAGGAGTATCAGCATGAGAAAGATCATTGTTTCCGCCGCCGCCGCCGCCCTTCTTGCTTCCGGTTCGGTGGCGTTCGCCGCCGTCAAGCATACCACCGGAACGGTCAAGACCTTCGATACGGCGTCCAAGAGCCTGGTTCTCGACAATGGATCGTCTTTTACGCTTCCCGAGACTTTCAAGGATCCTGGCCTGAAGGTCGGCGAGAAGGTCAGAATTTCGTGGGACATGAGCGGCAAGAACAAGGTTGCCGAGGCAGTCAAGATCGTGAAGTGATGGCCTGCCCGCAGGGCTAGCGTAAAGAGGGCGGAGCAGCGCTGCTCCGCCTTTTCACCGTTGACCGCAACCAATACCACCCCATCTGTGTTATGGTCTTCACCCTGCCCGTGGTCCGGTTCCGAGGCCGCACAGCGGGCCAAGAAGATGCGGAGCTCCGGCCTGTCCCTGCAGGGCAGTCGATCCGGCTCCATGGAGGAAGAGGAGAAATCCCATGAAGCAGTTCCACTGCGGATCGCTGGTTCCCGGCTGCGACTGGCACACCCGTGCCGACGAGGAAGCCGAGGTCATGCGCCGTGCCGTCGAGCATATGCGCGAAACGCATGGCGAGACGATCATCCGCGAGACGATGATCGAGGCTATCCGCTCCCGAATTGAGAAGGCCCGCGACGCGGCCTGACTCGTCTCAGCTTTCAAGGGCCAGCGCGGCGCGTTCGAGCAGCGCGTCGCGATCAGGCGCAAATCCCGCTTCGATCCATTCCGCCTCGATGTTTTTCAGGATTTCGCCGAGCTTCGGCCCTGGCGTTGCGCCGAGCGCGGTCAGATCGGCGCCACGTAGCGGAAATTCGGGCCTTTCCCATTTGAGCGCAAAGGCAAGCAAGCGCGAAAAGCCGCCCGCTTGAAGCAATGCATTATTGTCCTCGACAGCGCGCACCCGCGCCGCGGCAAGCGCAAGCCGCAAGCGATCGACAAACCCTTGCCGGTCGCCGCGATAGAGTTTTTTCGCCAGTTCGCCCTCGGTCGTCTTCGGCTCGATGGCCGTGGAGAGCGCCCAGTGGAGCATGCGGTCGGCTTCGGCGGTCGAGAGCCTGAGCCGCTCGGCCAGCGTCTTCATGCGCGCTGCATCCGGCGGCACGATTGCCTCCAGCCGCAGCATCGGATCCACCGCCCAACTCAGGTCCTTCTCGGCCTTGGTCAACCCGTGGATCGCATCGATGCCCCATTTCTCGCTTTCCGACAGCGCGGCGGTCAGGACACCGGCCTGCCGCATCCAGAGCAGCGCCCGCGAAGGATCGGGCGCCGACAAGAGCTTCTTCAGTTCGGACCAGATGCGTTCCGCCGAGAGCTGGCCGAGGCCCTCCTTCAGCCGGGCGCAGGCCTTCAGTCCCTCGGCGTCCGGCCGGCCATCGCCATACCAGGCAAAGAAACGGAAGAAGCGCAGGATGCGCAGATAATCCTCGCGGATGCGCGCCTCCGGATCGCCGATGAAGCGCAGCCGGCGCGCCTCGATGTCGGCAATGCCGCCGACAAGGTCGACAATCCTGCCGTCGGCCTCCGCGTAGAGCGCGTTGATGGTGAAGTCGCGCCGCTCGGCGTCGAGCTTCCAGTCGCGCCCGAACGACACCTTGGCGCGGCGGCCATCGGTCTCGACATCGGCGCGCAAGGTGGTGATTTCGTAGGGTTTGCCACCGGCGACCACAGTGATGGTGCCGTGCTCGATGCCGGTCGGCACCGCCTTGAAGCCTTCCGCCACGGCGCGGCGAATGGTTTCCCGCGGGAGGCAAGAAGTGGCGATGTCGATGTCGGTGACATGCTGGCCCATCAGCACGTTGCGCACGGCGCCGCCGGCGATGCGCGCCTCCTCACCGCCTTCGGTGAGCGCGCCAAGCAGGCGCTGCAAATGCTTGTCGGAGAGCCAGTCGGCCCTGCCCGCGATCGAAACACTCACGCATAGAGCCTTTCATAGAGCGTGCGGATGATGCCAGCGGTGACGCCCCAGATACGCCGGTCGCCATAGGGCATGTCGTAGAAGAACCATTCGAGATCGTTCCACATGCGGCTGTCGCGCTTGTGATTGGCGGCGTCCATCAGGAAGCGCAGCGGCACTTCGAAGGCGGCATCGACCTCGTCGACATTCAGAGCCAATTGGAAACCCGGCCGCACGATGCCGAGCACCGGCGCGATGCGATAGCCGCTGCCGGCGACGTAATCGGGCATGCGGCCGATGATCTCGATGCGATCCGGGGCAAGGCCGATTTCCTCGAAGGTCTCGCGCAGCGCCGCCGCCTCCGGGCTCGCGTCGGTCCCATCGATCGTGCCGCCCGGGAAAGCCACTTGGCCGGAATGGTTGCGCAGCTTCTCGGCCCGTTTGGTCAGGAGAACCGTCGCCTCGCCATCATGGTCGACCACCGGGATCAGCACCGCCGCGTTGCGGAGCGGCTTGCCCGGATTGAGGCGCGGGTGGCCGGGATTGAAGCGGTGATCGCCATAGTCGTCGCCGGCATGCGCGTCCGGCTGCGCGGCAAAGCGCGCGCGAAAATCCGCCGATGAGAACGGTGCCGGCGACACCTGGTCCATCATGCGCTCAACCGCTCCAACTGATCCGCCGGCATGATCGGAAACACGGCGTTCTTCGAGCGCACCGAAAACATCGTCCTGCCGTCGATCTTGATCTCCTCGCCGTGCCCGACCAGTTCGTACATGACCGGCCGCGCCACCAGCGCCTCCAGCCTGCCGCGCACCAGCAGATAGGGCTTCAAACCGCCGGTCTCGTTCTCGTCGACGAAGCGCAGCGGTCGTTCCGGTCCGGCCTCGACCACGTCGCCGACATTGGTGCGGAAGGTGATGACCTGATCCTCGCCTTCGCCCGAAACATCCATTTCGACGGCGATGAACGGCGCATCGGCGACGCGGATGCCGACCTTTTCCACCGGCGTCACCAGATAGGTCCTGCCGTCGGCATCCTTGCGCAGCACGGACGAGAAAAGCTGTACCAGCGGCATGCGGCCGATCGGCGTGCCCAGGTAGAACCAGGTGCCGTCGGCCTTGATCTCCATGTCGAGATCGCCGCAAAAGTCGGGATTCCAGCGCTCGACCGGCGCCGCGCCCTTGCCGGCACGGGCCGCGCGCGAGATCAGCGCCTCGAGGCCTCGAGCCTCGGTGGCCTGCGTAAGGCTTTGTTGGCGATGTTCGTGGTGTTCCGTCATCGTCACGAAATAGTCACTGTTGTTCCGCTTGTCAGCCTAAGTCTGTGATTTAAGTTCAACCATAGGCGCTCCGCGAGCCCGAATCGCGGCAGTCTATGGTATGGTGCGGACCAGTATTTCCAAACCATGGCATTCCAACCAAAGGGATCGATGCGACATGAGCGTGATGGTCAAGGAAAGCCCGATCAGCGAAACGGACATGATCGCCGAGGCCGAGAAGGCGCTTGCCGACATTTCCAGGATCCGCGACGGGGTTGGCCGGGTGATCTTCGGCCAGGAAAACGTCGTCGAGCGCACGCTGGTGGCGCTGCTGGCCGGCGGACATGCGCTGCTGGTCGGCGTGCCGGGCCTGGCCAAGACCAAGCTGGTCGAGACGCTGGGCGTCGTGCTCGGGCTTGATTCACGCCGCATCCAGTTCACGCCGGACCTGATGCCGTCCGACATCCTCGGCTCCGAGGTCATGGAGCAGGACGAAACCGGCAAGCGCTCCTTCCGCTTCATCTCCGGCCCGATCTTTGCCCAGCTGCTGATGGCCGACGAGATCAACCGCGCCTCGCCGCGCACGCAGTCGGCGCTGCTGCAGGCGATGCAGGAATATCATGTCACCATTGCCGGCGCGCGCTACGATCTGCCCTCGCCCTTCCATGTGCTGGCGACGCAGAACCCGCTGGAGCAGGAAGGCACCTACCCGCTGCCCGAAGCCCAGCTCGACCGCTTCCTGATGCAGGTCGACATCCTCTACCCCGAAATAGAGGCCGAGCGCCGCATCCTTCTGGAAACCACCGGCGTCGAGGACGCGAAAGCCCAGAACGTGCTGCAGCCGGCACGGCTGAAGGAAATCCAGACGCTGATCCGCCGCATGCCGGTGCCCGAAAGCGTCGTCGAGGCGATCCTCACCCTGGTGCGTTCGGCGCGTCCGGGCCAGGGCAATGCCGACACCGACAAGCATGTCGCCTGGGGTCCGGGCCCGCGCGCCAGCCAGGCGCTGATGCTGTGCACCAGGGCCCGCGCGCTCTACGACGGACGGCTGGCGCCCTCGGTGGACGATGTCAGGGCACTGGCCGAGCCGGTGCTGCAGCATCGCATGGCGCTGACCTTCGCCGCCCGTGCCGAGGGCACCAGCGTGCGCGACGTCGTGGCGAAACTCGTGAAAGGCGTTTAGGGTCGGGACCCGCTAATATGATCGAAATGGCGCCTGAAATGGCAAAAAGATGCGAGGAGAACCGCGAAGGTCGGGGTCTTTCCCCCGGCCAAGCGGTTCGACGACGCAGCTTGCAGCCATTTCGGCGTCCGGAGGGTGTGGTCCATCTGCCCGCCTACTTTGTCGCGAAGGACTTGAAAGCCGAATGGCTTCCTGCGCCTTCGTTCCGCGTATCCGAACAGATGGCCTCACACCATTTAGGTCATATTAGCGGGTCCAGACCCTAATGGCGCGTATCGGCGAGGTCCAGGCTCCGGCAGCGACGCGCGACGCGCTCGCCCGCGGCCGGTTGCGAGCTTCGCTTGTGCCCGACCTGCTGGTCGAGGCGCGCCGTATCGTCAACACCGTGATCGCCGGCTGGCATGGCCGCCGCAAGCGCGGCATCGGCGAGAATTTCTGGCAGTTCCGACCCTATGTCGAAGGCGATTCCTCGCGCATCGACTGGCGCCGCTCGGCCCGCGACGATCACACCTATGTGCGGGACCGCGAGTGGGAAGCCGCTCATACAGTCTGGTTGTGGGCCGACCCCTCGCCGTCCATGCTCTACAAATCGACGGGTGCCGGCGTTTCCAAGCAATCGCGCGCGCTGGTGCTGACACTGGCCATGGCCGAGCTCCTGTCACGCAGCGGCGAGCGCATCGCTTGGCCGGGGCTGACCGATCCGTTCACCGCCCGCAACGGCGCCGAGCGCATCGCGGCCCAACTCATGCATGCCGGCGAGATGCCGGCAAAACCCGATCTGTCCGACATCAGGCGCTTCTGCGACATCGTCATCGCTAGCGATTTTCTCGATCCGGTCGAGGAAACCATGGCCTGGCTCGACGTGCTCGCCCGCCACGGTGTGCGCGCGCATCTGATCGAGGTCGCCGACCCGGCCGAGGAAACTTTCCCCTATGCCGGCCGCACCGAGTTCACCGATCCCGAGACCGGCGACAAGCTGACCGCCGGCCGCGCCGAGATGTTGGCCGACGAATACCGCTTGCTCTACACCGCCCGCCGCCAGGAACTGGCCGGTTGGTGCAAGCGGCTCGGCTGGAGCTTTACCGTCAACCACACCGACCGGCTGGCTTCCGACGCACTGGTGCGCCTGCACATGGCAATGACCGCCGATGGCGGGCACGCCGGGCTGATTGCCGATGACAATCAGCTTGGCATTACCGCCGGTGGCGGTAAGCCTGGCATTACCGCCACCGGCGGTAAGCCTGGGAAGACCGTCGCATGAGTTGGCTGCCGCTCTCCTTCGGCGCTCCCATGGTGCTGTGGGGCCTGCTGGCGCTGCCGGTGATCTGGTGGCTGCTGAGGTTGACGCCGCCCAAGCCGCAAACCGAGGTGTTCCCGCCACTGAAGATCCTGGCCCGTGTGCTGAGACGGGAGGAGACCCCGCAGCGTAGCCCGTGGTGGCTGACGCTGCTCAGGCTGCTGATGGCGGCCCTCGTCGTCGCGGCATTGGCCGAACCTGTGTTCAACCCGCGCGAAAAGCTGCCGGCCGAGGGCGCCGCCCTTGCGCTGGTCATCGACAATGACTGGGCCAGCGCCGCCGACTGGAACAAGCGCATCGCCACCGCCGAGCGGCTGATCAACGACGCCGGCTCGAACGGCGTGCCTGTTATCGTCGCCTTCACCGCCGAAAAGCCCAATGCGGAGATCGGCCCCTTCGACGCCGCCGCAGCGCTCGACCGGCTACGCGCCGCCAAGCCGCGGCCGATCCCAACCGACCGGCCCGCCGTCTATGCCCGCGTCGCTGGTGTGCTGGAGAGCTTGCCCGGTGCCAGCGTCGCCGTGCTGGCGGATGGCCTGGCGGCCAAGGGCGACGAGGCCGCCTTCAACACGCTGTTGTCGAAAAATGCCGCCCGCGTTGTCTGGGCGGTGGCCGACCGGCTTTTCCTGACAGGCCTGAGATCAGCCGAAAACCAGGTCGACGGCTTTGGTCTGACCGCCGTCCGCGCGCCCGGCGATCCCGCCCCGGCGCAGGTCACCGCCGGCGCCTTCGACGACAAGGGCCGCCGCATCGCTGATGCGACGCTGACCTTCGCGCCGGGCGAGGCCACGGCCACCGGCACCATGGCGGTGCCGTTCGAATTGCGCAACGACTTCGCCTCGATCGCGCTCGATGGCGAACGCCATGCGGGTGCCGTGCGCGTGCTCGACGAAAGCTCCAAGCGCCGCCGCGTCGGGTTGCTGTCGCAAGCCGAGGCCGACCAGGCGCAGCCGCTTCTGTCGCCGCTCTACTACATCAGGCGCGCGTTGCAGCCCTTCGCCGATCTGGTCGAGCCCTCCAGCGCCGATCTCGCCGACGCCATCCCGCAGATCCTCGACCAGAAGCCGGCGATGATCGTCATGGCCGATATCGGCACCATTCCCGCACAGGTTCGGCAAAGGCTGGTCGACTGGGTCGACAATGGCGGCACGCTGGTGCGTTTCGCCGGCTCACGGCTGGCCGCCGCCGGCAATGACGACGATTTGCTGCCGGTCCGCCTGCGCACCGGCGAACGCTCGCTCGGCGGCGCGCTGTCATGGACCTCGCCGCAGCCGGTGACCGAATTCCCCAAGGCCGGCCCCTTCGCCGACCTGGCGCCGCCGACCGAGGTCACGGTGACCAGGCAGGTGCTGGCCGAGCCGACACCCGACATCGTCGAGCGCACCTGGGCAGCCCTTGCCGACGGCACGCCGCTGGTCACCGGGCTGAAGAAGGGCAAGGGCACGCTGGTGCTGTTCCATGTCACGCCGGAGGCGACATGGTCGAACCTGCCGATCTCGGGCAGTTTCGTCGAGATGCTGCGCCGCATCGTGCAATTGTCCCGCAACCAGGGCGCGGCGATCGCCAATGCCGAAGCCGCCGCCACGTCGCTGGCGCCCTATCGCATGATCGCGGCCGACGGCTCGCTGGTGCCGCCGACACCGGATGCGCGGCCGCTGGTGCCGGGCGCCGGCGCACTGCCGGTCACATTCGAGAACCCGCCCGGCCTCTATGGCTCGGAGACCGGCGTCTACGCCCACAATCTGCTCGACGCCGCAAGCACGTTCGAGCCGCTGGCGCGCCCGCAAGTGTCGGTTCCGGTCACCACGGTCCAGTATGCCTTTGATGAATCGCGCAACCTGAAGGGTGCGCTGGTCGCGGCGGCTCTGCTGCTGATGCTGCTCGACACGCTGGCGGTGTTGTGGATGGGCGGTCTGTTTTCGCGGCGGCCGCGCCGGGCCGGTGCCGCTGCAACCACCGCCGCTGTTTTGATCGCGCTTGGCGCGCTGTTCGGCCATGCCGATGTCGCGCGCGCCGACGATGCCAAGCCGGGCGACCAGGTCGCCATCGAGGCGATCTCAAAAACCCGCATCGCCTATGTGCTGACCGGCGTGCCGGGCGTCGATTCGATCAGCCGCGCCGGGCTCGAGGGCCTGACCCGTTTCCTGATCGAGAAGACGGCGCTCGAACCGGGCGCGCCGGCCGGCGTCGACATTTCGAAGGACGAGCTGTCCTTCTATCCGCTGATCTACTGGCCGATCGACCCGTCGGCACCGATGCCGAGCCAGGCCGCGATCGCCCGCATCGACGCCTATATGCAGCAGGGTGGTACTGTGCTGTTCGACACGCGCGACCAGTTCGCCAACGGCATCGGCGCCGATTCCACCAGCCCGGCGACCGAGCGGCTGCGCGACATCCTCGGCAACCTCAACGTACCGCCGCTGGAGCCGGTGCCGTCGGACCATGTGCTGACCAAGTCCTTCTTCATCCTGCCCGAATTTCCCGGCCGTTTCGCCGGCAGCCCGCTCTGGGTCGAGGCATCGCTCGACGCCAGCAATGCCGACAACCGGCCGGTGCGCACCGGCGACGGAGTGTCGCCGATCATGATCACCGCCAATGATTTCGCCGGCGCCTGGGCGGTCGACGAGAATGGCGATCCGCTGCTGCCGACCGTGCCGGCCGACCCGATGCAGCGGGTCTACGCGCTGCGCGCCGGCGTCAACATCATGATGTACATGCTGACCGGCAACTACAAATCCGACCAGGTGCATGTCCCCATTCTGCTCGAACGGTTGGGGCAGTAGGATGAGGCGTTTTCTTGGACCCCTCACTATGTTCGATCCTCCCCCGATCCGGGAGGATAGGGCATGAACTGGTCAGTCTCCTTCGAACCGCTTCTATCCTGGCCGCTTATGGCCCTGGTGCTGGTGCCGTTGGCGTTGCTAGCGCTCATCGGCCTGTGGTTTCGCCAGCGCGGCGCGGTCCTGCGCTTCGTCGCCCTGCTGGCGCTCGCCGCCGCCCTCTTCAATCCGGTGTTCCTCAATGAGGAGCGCGAGCCACTGAAGAGCGTCGTCGCGCTGATCGTCGACCGTAGCCAGAGCCAGGACATTGGCGACCGCACCAAACAGACCGACGAGGCGGTGGCCGGGCTGCAGCAGCGTCTTGGACGCTTCAAGCAGTTCGACGTCCGCGTCGTCGAGGCCGGCAAGTCCGACGCCGCCGAGGAGCGCACCGAAACGCGGCTGTTCGGCGCGCTGGAAGGCGCCTTCCGCGACGTGCCGCCCTCGCGCATCGGTGGCGCCATCATGATCACCGACGGCGAGGTGCATGACACGCCTTCGGGCACGCCCGATTTCAACGCCCCGCTGCATGCCCTCATCACCGGCAACGACCACGAGAAGGACCGCCGCATACGTTTCGAGAACGCGCCGCGTTTCGGCCTCGTCGGCAAGCCACTCGACATGACATATCGCGTCATCTCGACCGAAAACGAGACCGGACCAGTCGATGTCCGCGTCTCCGTCAACGGCGAGCAGGTTGCGGTCGAGCATGCCACCGTCGGCCAGACCATGCCGCTGCAGGTGACCATCCCGAGTGCCGGCCGCAACATCATCGAACTCGCCATCGACCGCGAACCGGGCGAACTGACCGATGCCAACAACCGCGCCATCGCACTGGTCGACGGCATCCGCGAAAACCTGCGCGTGCTGCTCGTATCGGGTGAACCGCATGCGGGCGAGCGCACCTGGCGCAATCTGCTGAAATCCGACGCATCGGTCGA
The DNA here is from genome assembly GCF_037179625.1 of Mesorhizobium sp. Cs1299R1N3. Lineage (NCBI taxonomy): Bacteria > Pseudomonadati > Pseudomonadota > Alphaproteobacteria > Hyphomicrobiales > Phyllobacteriaceae > Mesorhizobium > Mesorhizobium sp. Cs1299R1N3. Next base: position 134,182 of record NZ_JAPYKQ010000012.1, read on the forward strand.
TCTCGTCCATTTCACCATCCTGCGGCCGCCGGAGAAGCAGGACGGCACGCCGATCAATGAATTGTCGCTGATCGCCTTCCCGACCCGCGAGCTGTTCGTCGAGAAGATCAAGGATTTCGACCTCATCATCTTCGACCGCTACCAGCACCGCGACGTGCTGCCGATCCTCTATTACGATTACATCTCCGAATATGTCGAAAAGGGCGGCGCGCTGCTGATCGCCGCCGGCCCCGAATATGCCGGCGAGGCTTCGATCGCGCGCACGCCGCTGATGTCGGCCCTGCCGGCCATGCCGACGGGCGAAGTGGTCGACAAGGCGTTCTACCCGCGCCTGACCGAACTCGGCCAGCGTCATCCGGTGACGCGCGGCCTCGACGGTTCGGCCACCGAGCCACCGCACTGGAGCCGCTGGTTCCGCACCATCGGCGTGCAGAACCCGCAAGGCGAAGTGGTGATGAAAGGTGCCGACAACCGGCCGCTGCTGCTGCTCGACCGCAAGGGCGAAGGCCGCGTCGGCATGCTTCTGTCCGATCAGGGCTGGCTGTGGGCGCGCGGCTTCGAGGGCGGCGGTCCGCATGTCCAGCTCTACCGGCGCATTGCCCACTGGCTGATGAAGGAGCCCGAGCTCGAGGAAGAACGGCTGACCGCCGAGGGACGCGGCATGGTGCTGGAGATCCGCCGCCAGACGATGGCCGACGATCCCGGCCCGGCGCAGATCATCACCCCGTCCGGCAAGACGCTCACCGTCAAGCTCGACAAATCCGAACCCGGCGTCTTCCTCGGCAGCGTCCAGACCAGCGAGATCGGCCTCTTCCAGGTTGCCAATGGCGATCTCACCGCGCTCGCCCATGTCGGACCGGTCAACGCGCCGGAATTCGCCGACGTCGTCTCCACGCAGGAGCGGCTGAAGGCGCCGGCGGAAGCCACCGGCGGCAGCGTGCGCCGGCTGGCCTCGTCCACGGCCAGCGACGTGACGCTGCCTTCCATCGTACCGGTGCGTTCGGCCGGCGAAGCGTCGGGCAGCGACTGGATCGGCCTGCGCACCACCGACGACAGCGTCTTGAAGGCCGTGTCGCGCGTACCGCTGTTCGGCGGCTTCCTCGGCCTCGGCCTGCTGCTTCTGGCAATGGGCTCGATGTGGTACCGCGAGGGACGGTAGAGCGGGGCGCACTTCCCTTCTCCCCTTGTGGGGCCCGAAGGGCGGGCGAGGCCCGTGACTCGCCCAGGGCGGTGGATTGGCGCGTCAGCGCCGAGACGGATGAGGGGTGTTCCAGCGGAATGAGGCGTATGCTTTCCCTGGAACACCCCTCATCCGACCTCGCTTCGCGAGGCCACCTTCTCCCACAAGGGGAGAAGGAAAAAGCGCCCTGCTCCTGCCCTCCGCTATGGCTCCGGGCGTTCGTCGCTTTAGTCGACAAATCGTTGTCGACTAATCGCCCTGCGGGCGACCGCTCCTCACTCCTCCGGTTCCGTCGTGAACAACAGCGGATAGCCCTTGGCCTTGCCGGCGTCGGTGGCCCGTGTCGCCTTGGTCTCGGCGACATCCCTGGTGAAGACCGCGACCACGCAGACGCCGCGCTGGTGCGCGGTGATCATGACCCGGTGCGCCTGGTCCTCGCTGAGCTTGAACTCGCCCTTCAGCACCGTCACCACGAATTCGCGCGGCGTGAAATCGTCATTGATGAGGATGACCTTGTAGAGCTTCGGCCGCTCTGTCTGCGGCTTGACCTTGACGCGCGGTTTTGTGGTGATTTCAGGCATTCGAACCGACTGTTTCGCGATCAAACTTAAGCCCGCATTTTGCCACGGGCGGCAGCGACCGTCCATTTGCGGACCGTCGGCGGGCACGCCCGGTCCTTCACGATCATGTGGGAAATGGTCTGTCGCGGTTCAACGGCCCTGACGGCCGAAGATCCGGCGACTTGCGTCGGCATCCGCCCGGCGTTCCAGCCATGCGGCGATCGGCCATCCGGCAACGCAGATCAGCGTCACGCCGGCGAGTACGATCAAAAGCCACGCCTGCACGGGCGTGATGTAATCCCAGTTGCTGGAAATCGCCGGCGCGAACAGCGAAGGCTCGGTGCGCCCGCTTGCAGGGTCCGGCACGGGGCTGGCGGTGAGCAGAATCAGCACCCTGGCGACGCCAGTGGCAACCAGGCCGCCGATCACCATGGAGCGAAAAATGGACGAAAGCCGCTTCTTCATGCGGATTGTCCTACAGGGCCGGCATTGCAAACGGGTTAAGCAGGATCGAGATGCGTGGCTGGAAGCCGCCGGTGTTCAGCTTATCGACCGTGCCCTTGGCAGAAGGCCGTCCCAGCCGGTTTGCGGCTGGGACGGCCTTGGTTGAACTAACCTCGAAGCCGATCAGGGCTTCTTGGGAGCAGCCTTCGCAGGGGCCGCCTTCGCGGGAGCAGCCATCGCGGGGGCCTTCTTGACCGGGCACTTGTGCTTCTTGGTCACCTTGCAGACGGTCTTCTTGGCGACCTTCTTCGGAGCAGCCTTGGCCGGAGCGGTGGTCATCGCGGCAGCAGCCGGAGCGGTGGTCGTGGTGGCGGCAGCCGGGGCAGCGGTCGTGGTGGCGGCTGCGTTGCCGAGAACCGGCATCGAGAAGGCGAGAGCGACGGCGAGACCAAGGGCGGACAGGATGGACTTGTTCATGGCTTCATTTCCTTTTTTCTGCGGGTCGTTTTTGAGTGTCACTGGACCGGGTCGTTCGGTGTCACTCCAAGCAGCTTCAAAGCATTGGCGAGCATCCGGATGCCCTGCGCCTGTTTCTTGGCGGCGCAGTACCGGTTGCCCTTTCTCTGAAGTGCCTTTGCCGCGGTGACCTGCGTTGCCGTGGCATGGGTTTCGAGGGCTTCATCAAATTGGTGGCTGAGATTGGCGCACCGTTCGCTCCGGGTGAGCGGCGCCTTTGCATCCGATTGGTCGACAGCGGCAGTGAGCAGGCCAAGGCCCAGCAGAACTCCCAACAAACTGATCGACAATCTTGGCATTGGTTTATCCGTGAACCCGGAGACTAGCGTCGCAGCCGATGACCTGACCGCCACGGCACCGTTATGCCGGCCTACTTTTTCAGGAGTTTTTCCCGATTGTAGAATTTTGTTTCTGGATTGTGTCTGGCCAGGCCACGCCAAGCTGACCGTCGCTTTCCATGTGGAGAAGGCGGAATTCATTCTCCCTTGAAAAGCAAGGTACTGGCCAACATATGGCCCGAATTCTATCGTGTGGCTGACCAGCCAAGAATGGCTTGGCCGGCAACCGGGACATCGCACCTGTGAAATCCGAGACACACATACTGATCGTCGACGACGATAAGGGCATCCGCGACCTGCTTCAGGAGTTCTTCCAGAAGCGAGGCCTGCACACCTCTGTTGCCGCCGACGGCGCCGAGATGGAGGCCGTCCTGCGCCGTTCCCAGGTGGATCTCATCGTGCTCGACGTGATGCTTCCCGGCAGGAGCGGGCTGGAACTGTGCCGCGACCTGCGCGCCCAGTATACGACACCTATCATCATGCTGACCGCCGTCACCGAGACAACGGACCGTGTCGTTGGCCTTGAGATGGGCGCCGACGACTATGTGCCCAAGCCCTTCGACCCGCGCGAGTTGCTGGCGCGCATTCGCGCCGTGCTGCGGCGCAACGGCGCCGCCGAGCCGAAGCGCGCGACCACCAAGCAGATCTACCGTTTCGCCGGCTGGACCATGGACTGTTCGCGCCGCCGGCTGACCGCGCCCGACGACGTCAGGGTCGAACTGACCATGGCCGAGTTCAACCTCCTGCAGACCTTCGTCAAGAGCGCTCAGCGCGTGCTCACCCGCGACCAGCTCATCGAATTGTCCGGCGGCGACAGCGACTATTCCTTCGACCGCAGCATCGACATCCTGGTCAGCCGGTTGCGGCGCAAGATGGAAGATGATCCCAAGACGCCCAAACTGATCCTCACCGTGCGCAGCGGCGGCTACCAGTTCCTGCCCGAGACGACCTCCGAATGAGACGTTTCCTGCCGCAGACCTTGCCTGTCTGGGTGTTGCTGATCGTCATTGCCGGCCTGCTGATCAGCCAGGTCGCGACGCTTTACATCGTGTCGCGCGACCGCGCCGCCGCCAATGACGTGGTCGACCTCTACCGTCTCAACGACCGCGCCTTCTCGCTGGTGCAGTTGATGAGTGGCGCCACGCCGGAGGAGCGCAAGGCGACCGCCGCGGGCCTGTTCAACTCGACATACGCGCTCACCGTCTCGGACACCCCCGCCGTCACCTCGTCGATCGCCGGCGACGACGAACTGGCCGAGCTCGAGGACATCCTCGTCGGCCGGTTGTCGAAGTTCGGCATCACCGACGCGCGCGTGCGCCGCGATCCGGCGACGCGCGAAGCAGACGATGCCAGCGGCGCGGCGCCAGGGCCCGATATCGGCCAGGTCGAGCGGGACCTTCTGGTGCTGGCCGCCGATTTCGCCCAGAGCGACAAGCTGACGGCCTCGCTGCGCTTCGCCGACGGCCAATGGCTGAACTTCACCGAACCGATCACCCCCGTCGGCCCGATCCTGAGCGTCGACAGCCTGCCGCTCTATGCGCTGATCGCGGGGCTGGTGGTGATCATGTCGATCTGGTCGCTGCGCCGGCTGACCGCGCCCTACCGGATGATGGAAACCGCCGTGAACAGGATCGGCAAGGACCTGAAGAGCCCGCCGATCGCCGAGAGCGGCAGCCGTGAGGTGCGTGCCGCCGCCAGGGCGATCAACGCCATGCAGACCAGGCTGCGCGAATATGTCGAGGACCGCGAACATCTTGCCGCCGCACTTGCGCATGACCTGCGCACGCCGATGACGCGCATGCGGCTGCGCCTGGAGCTGTTGCGCAAATCGGCGGTTCGCGAGGCGCTGGCGCATGATCTCGCCGATGTCGAGAGCATCGCCAGTTCGGTGATCGACTTCGCCACCTTCGAGGTGAACGAGGAAAAGAGCGAACGCATCGACTTCTGGTCGCTCGTGGAATCGATCGCCGACGCCTATCCGGACGTCTCGTTCGACAATGACGACACCCGCTCACGCGGCCTGATCTGCATGGCGCGGCCGGTGGCGCTGAAGCGCTGCGTCACCAATCTGGTGCAGAACGCCGTCACCTATGGCAAGAAGGCGCATCTCAGCCTGCGCCGCTCCGACGGCACGATCACGCTCGCCATCCGCGACGAGGGGCCGGGCATACCCCAGGCCCAGATCGACGCCGTGTTCGGCTCCTTCGTGCGTCTCGAACAGTCCCGCAACCGCCAGACCGGTGGGCTCGGGCTCGGGCTGACCATCGCCCGCAACATCGCGCGTGCGGCGGGTGGCGAAGTCCGCCTGTCCAACCATCCGGACGGCGGCCTGCTGACGGAGCTGCGCCTGCCGCTGGCGGCTTGAGACTGATCAGGCCACATCGAACGTCAACTTGTCGCGATGATCTTCCAGGCCAACAGCGCGATGATGACCGCTGCCGCGAGCACTGTTGCCCAGCGGTGCCGCCCGGATGCATGCAGAACGAGAACGGCCAGCGCCGCGATCGACGCGGCAAGGGCCCCTTCGACATAGAAGAGCTGTGCGCCGTCAAATCGGCCCGCCGCTTGCGCCTCCGACACGGAAGAACTCCAGGATCGATCAGCAACCCGAGCGCCGCCTGCGCCGCACGCGCCGTCGACAGCCAGTTCAATATCCGTTTCAAGGCGCCTCCCGATGCGACCCGAAAGCCTTCGGTTGACGTTGGCGGCTACCGCCGCAGCACCGCGCTCAGCACGTCGCGAATGCCGATGGCGCCGACGAAGCGGGACTGATCGTCGAACAGCGCCACGGGTGCCGTCTGCGAGCGGTGCATGGCCAGCATCACGGTCTTCAGCGAGGTGCCGGGATTGGCCCAGAACACCTGCGCCAGCTCCTCCGGCTGGCCCTCGACATCGGCGCAGGACACCCATACGGCCGGCTTGCCGTCGCGCTCGGCCGCCGCCACCAGCCCGTGCTCGTCGATCTTGAAACGCGTCGTCTTGCGCCGGTCGAGCCACACCCAGCCATTGTCGCCATGCTCGAGGTCGCGACGGTCGCGCATGACGTTCCAGGCGGTGAGCACCGAGAGCGGGTTCACATTGGCGATGAAGTCGCGGACATAATCGTTGGCGGGGCGCAGCACGATGTCTTCCGGCGCGCCCGTCTGGACGATACGGCCGCCCTCCATGATGGTGATGTGGCTGCCGATCTTCAGCGCCTCCTCGAGGTCGTGGCTGACGAAGATGATGGTCTTCTTCAGCTCCGCCTGCAGCTGCAGAAGTTCGTCCTGCAGCTTGGTGCGGATCAGCGGATCGAGGGCCGAGAACGGCTCGTCCATCAACAGGATAGGCGCCTCGGTGGCGAAGGCGCGCGCCAGGCCGACGCGCTGCTGCATGCCGCCCGAGAGCTCATGCGCGTATTTGTTCGACCATTGGTCGAGGTTGACCAGCTTGAGCTGCCTGTGCACCCGCTCCTTGCGCTCGGCATCCGGCACGCCGGCGAGTTCGAGGCCGAGGCCGACATTCTCCTCCACCGTGCGCCACGGCAGCAGGCCGAACTGCTGGAACACCATCGCCACCTGCTTCTGCCGCAGCCGCCGCAAGGTCGGCTCATCGCAAGTGACGACATCGACCGTGCGGTCGCCGTCCTTGACCAGCACCTGGCCGCGCGACACCACGTTGAGCCGGTTGACCGCCCGAAGCAGCGTCGACTTGCCCGAACCGGACAGGCCCATGAGGACGGAAATCTCGCCTTCATGCACGGTCAGGCTGGCTCCGGCGCAGCCGAGCACATTGCCGGTCTTCTCGAGTATCTCGGCCCGGGTAGCGCCTTTGTCGATCATCGCCAGCGAACCGGCCTGATCGGCGCCGAAGACGATATCGACATTCCTGAAATCGACGGCGACGGTCATTTCTTGCCTCCAACGCCAATGCGGGTCATCCGGTCGAGCACGATGGCGAGCACGACGATGGCGAGACCGGCCTCAAGGCCAAGGTCGATGCGACGCGAACCGAGCGCCCGGTTGATTTCCGTGCCCAGACCGCCGGCGCCGATCAGGGCGGCGAACACCACCATCGACAGTGACAGCATGATCGACTGCGTCAGGCCAGCCATGATGGTGGGCAGCGCCGAGGGCAGCTCGACCTTCCACAACAACTGGCTCTTGGTGGCGCCGAAGGCCTCGCCGGCCTCGATGATCGATTTCGGCACCGAGACGACGCCGAGATGGGTGAGCCTGACCGCGGTCGGGATGACGAAGATGATGGTGACGATAAGGCCGGGCGCATTGCCGAGGCCGAACAGCGTCAGCACCGGGATCAGGTAGACGAAAGTCGGCAGCGTCTGCATCAGGTCGAGCACCGGCAGCATGATGCGATAGACCTTCGGCTTGTGCGCCGCCCAGATGCCGAGCGGCACGCCGATGGCCATAGCCGCCGCGGCGGCCGCGACCACCAGCACCAGCGTCTGCACCGTCTGCTTCCAGAGGTTCTGGTTGATGATGAAGATCAGGCCGAGGAAAACCGCGATGGCGAGCGGCCGCGAGCGCTGCAGCAGCCAGGCAATGACGGCGATCACCAAAGCGAGCAGCACCGGCGGTACCATCAGCAGGATGTCGACCAGCCCGTCGAGCAGGAAATTGAGGCCATTCGAAAAAGCCCTGAACACGGTGTCGAAATTGTCGGTGAGAAAGCCGAAGAACGCCTTTCCCCAGGCTCCGATCGGGATCTTGTGATCGACCATGAATTTGGAAATCGGATCCATCTCACCCCTCGTTTGCCAGAGCTCTGCCTTCGGCCCCGTATTGTCGCAACGTCATCTTGTCACAGGATACGAAAAAGGGCAGCCTTTTCCATGATGGCTGCCCTCTGTTTCGGTCACGCCGAAATCAAAGTCGGCTCAGCTCCCGAGCGCGGTCTTGACCGCCGCCGCCGCGTCGCCGCCGTCGAAGGTGGTCACGCCGGCGATCCAGGGCTTGACCGCATCCGGATTTTTCTTCAGCCAGTCGGTTGCCACCGTGTTTGCATCGCTGCCCTTCAGGATGGCGTCCATCATCTGGCCTTCCATATCCAGGTTGAATTTCAGGTTGGCGATGAACTTGCCGACATTCGGGCACTCGGTCATGTAGCCCTTGCGCACATTGGTCGAGACGGTGGCCGCGCCGAACCCGCTGTCGCCCATGCCGTCGAGATAGGTGATCTTCATGGCGCCCATCACAGGATGCGGCGTCCAGCCGAGGAAGGCGATCCACTCATTGTTCTTCATCGACTGCTCGGCCTGCGTCAGCATGCCGGCCTCCGAGGATTCGACCAGTTCGAACCCGTCGAGATTGTCCTTCGGGTTCTTGATCATGTCGAGGATGATACGATTGCCGTCATTGCCGGCCTCGATGCCGTAGATCTTGCCGTTGAACTTGTCCTTGAACTTGCCGAGGTCGGTCAGCGACTTGACGCCGGCATCCGCGACATAGGTCGGCACGACGATGCCGTAACCGGCGCCGGCCAGGTTCTGGCTGACGGTCTCGACCGAACCGTCGGCCGTGTAATCCTTGATGTCGTTGGTCATCGACGGCATCCAGTTGCCGAGGAAGACATCGAGGTCCTTGTTCTTCAGCGACGCATAGGTCACCGGAACCGAGAGCTGGATCACCTGCGGCTCGTAGCCGAGCGCGGTAAGCAGCACGGAGGCCAGCCCGGTGGTAGCCTGGATGTCGGTCCAGCCGACGTCGGAGAGGCGAACCGCCTTGCAGCTTGCCGGATCGCCGGCGAAGGCAGCACCCGTGGACAGGAAAGCCGCCAAGCCTAGGCCGGCGACGAAGGAATTCATACGCGACATCTGTATTCTCCCATTTCGATTCTTTGGCGAAGCGAAGTCACGGTTTTGTGCCCGCCTTGTTTCGTCAGCCAAACACCATTCTGAAGTGGTTTCAAGCACTAAGACAATCACGATCAACGGCGCTGGCTGGCCAATCAGCGACACCGCTGACGCTTTCCGTGCCAGGCCCAAGCGCAATCTGCCTCGGCAGTGGCTGCTTTTTCAGGGGAATGCGGCCGCGGCCCCTCCCCGCGCGGCGGCAAGTCAGCTTAAAAGGACGGCATGGCCAAGCTTTACTTCCACTATGCGACGATGAACGCCGGCAAGACGACCATGCTGTTGCAGGCATCGTACAATTACCGCGAACGCGGCATGACGACGATGCTGTTCGTCGCCGGTCACTACCGCATGGGCGACACCGGCTTGATTTCGTCGCGCATCGGGCTGGAGGCGGAAGCCGAGATGTTTCGCGATGGCGACGACCTGTTCGCCCGCGTCGCCGAGCATCACCTGCACACGGCGGTGCATTGCATCTTCGTCGATGAGGCGCAGTTCCTGGAGGAGGAACAGGTCTGGCAGCTTGCCCGCATCGCCGACCGGCTCAACATCCCCGTCATGTGCTACGGCCTGCGCACCGATTTCCAGGGCAAGCTGTTTCCCGGCTCGCGCGCGCTGCTGGCGATCGCCGATGATCTGCGCGAGGTGCGCACCATCTGCCGTTGCGGCCGCAAGGCCACAATGGTCGTGCGCCTCGGTCCCGACGGCAAGGTGGCCCGGCAGGGCGAACAGGTGGCGATCGGCAAGGATGTCTATGTCTCGCTCTGCCGCCGCCATTGGGAAGAGGAAATGGGCCGCGCGGCACCCGACGACTTCATCGGCTTTGTCAGCGGCTGAGACGAGCGCCCGCTGGACGCCGGCATCGGGTAGCCGGCTGCCACCTCTTGCAGCCGCGCCATTCCATGTTGCCTTTGTTAGGGTCGGCGCCCTATTTTCCCGCCTCAGCCAGAACTCCCCGGGGTCAGCCATGCTTCGAGCCGTCTTGTCCGCCAGCCTTCTTCTCCTGGCCACCTCCGTTGCCGAGGCCGGAGGCGATCCTGTGCTGGGCAAACATGTTTTCAACCGGTGCATGACCTGCCATGAGGCGGCCACCGACCGCGACAAGGTCGGCCCACATCTTATGGGCGTCGTCGGCCGCACGGCGGGAACCGCCGAAAGCTTCCTCGGCCATTATTCGGAGGCGATGAAGAGCGCGGGCGCTGCCGGTCTCGTCTGGGACGAGGCAAATCTTGCCGAATACCTCAAATCGCCCAAGCTGAAGGTGCCCGGCAACAGGATGGCCTTCAGCGGTCTGAGCAATGACGACGACATCGCCAACGTCATTGCCTATCTGAAGGCTGACCCCAAACCCTGAAGAGACGCCGTCGAGAGTGGGCAGGGCCGGCTTGCGCCCGCCTGTGGGGCTGCAGGGTCAGTTGTTGTCAAGTTTCGGAGCCATCCGCTTCGGCGTGGACTGATTGCTTTGCCGACATGAAAGTTCAAAATCAGCTGAACCAGGCTTGACCGGCCAGTTGATCACGCCATGACCACGGCTCCATTGCCTTTCAAGGGTCCGGCCGAATATTTGTTTCGCGCAGCGCACTGTGTTCACGTCTTTCAATCCCCTGATACCCCACATATATTCGCCGCTGTTCGCAACCAGCGAGCGGAAGCCGAAGCGGGAGGCCCCTATGGCGACATTGCAGAATTTCGATGCCGAAATTGCCAAGACCAAGCAGGTCGTCCAGGATATGCGCACCAAGATCGAGCAATCCGGCACCGTGCTCGACACGCTCGCAACCGCCGACAAGAAGATCGGCGACGCCAATTTCGACATCGAGAACGCCCGCATCGAGGATGTGCTGAAGCAGCAGAAGGTGATGGAAGGCAACATCGCCGACCTGATCATCGGCCTCGAGGACGCCACCAATGTCTTCGGCGCCGAGTTCGAGAGCATGAAGAACTATACCGGCTGGGAAAACTTCGTCGGCGTCTTTTCGGCGCAGCGCAAGCAGCGCATGCGCACCGACCGCGTGCGCAACATGTCGCTCGCCGGCAATCTGCAGGAACTGCTGGCCAAGTCCGACACCATCGTCGGCATATTGAAGGCGCAGAAGGAAGTTCTCGACCAGCGCTACAAGACCTCCGAAGCCAGCCTGTCGCAGGTTATCGAGCGCCGCAAGACCACGATGACGAACCTCGAAGCCGTGCAGAAGCGCATCGAGGAGCTCAATCCGATGCTGCTCGACATCGAAAACAAGATCGCCGCCTCGACAAGCCAGAAAGACCGCACGCAGCTCGAGGGCGAGCGTTCCAAGCTCGCCACCGAATACAATGAAAAGCAGGCCAAGGAACAGGAGCTGCTGGCCGAAAGCCAGACGCTGGAGCGCTACACCTCGATGTTCCAGACCTTCGTCGATTCGCTCAACAACCAGATCGCCGCGCAGTCGACGCTGATCAACAAACTGACCATCGATACCGAGCAGCGCATCGTGCTCTACAAGGCGCTAGAAGATTCACTGAAGACCGCCGCGCAGCAGGACGTCGCCCACAAGATCAACACGCTGGGCAGCCAGGTCGACAACACGGCCGAGGAAACCATGGCCGGCATCGGCGCAGCCTCGCAGAAGCACATCGGCGACCTCTTGGAGATGCACGAGAAGAACATGGTGGCCAGCGCCGACATCCAGCGCCGCAAGAAGCTGGCCGACGATGCCTTCGCCCGCCGCTTCGACGAGGTGCTGAAGAAGCACAATTCGGCCAACTACGTGCAGTCATAATTGCCGCGCGCACCGGTGCGACAATCGCAGGGCTGACAGCATGACACCCGAAAACGACGCGGCGGCGCGGTATTTCTCGGCAATCAAGGCCGCGCTCGGCGGCCTTGAAGTGTTCATGCGCGACGACCGCTCGCCGCTTTACCGGCACGGCATCGTCGCCAGGATCGTTGCCGAATACATCGCCCGGCTCGACAAGTCCTTTTCCTGCTGGCGCAACCGGCTGGGCTTCATGGACACGTTCCGCATTTCGCGCGCCGAAAGCGGCTACCCGGTGTTCCAGAACCTGCTCGAACTGGAAAACGACCGCCGCCAGGCCGACGGCCGGCTCGCCAACCTCCCCCAGGCCGGCGAGCTGCGCGAGGAGATGGCCGACTTCATCCTGCGCCACAAGCAGTTCCCCGACGCGCTGCAGAAATCGATGGCCGAGCGGCTCTATCTCGAGGACGTCAAGAGCGAGCAGACCTTCGGTCCGTTCACGCTGGCGCAGACGGCCAAGGTGTCGGTCAATCCGAAGACGGCGCGGCCCTATTATCTGGTCCACTGGGCGACCTTCGACGGCAGCGCCAACCTGCCTTTGGTCTACATGGTGACGGTGGAGGATTCATCGGACAGCATGGTCAGCCAGCTTGTCGACCGGAGCGGCAAGCTCAACGACAAGGTCGACATTCCGCTGCCGGTCGACGGCCTGCTCAACCCCGAACTTGCCCATCGTTTCGACGATTTCACCGAGAAGAATTCGGCCTATACGCTGTCGCCGGCGACCATCGCCGTCAACCTCGACAAGGACTTCGAGCCACTGCACCCCAAGCAGCTGAGGCGGGTGGTGCTCGGTCCCTTCTACTCGGCAGGCATCACCGACAACAATTCGACGGTGACGGAAGTGCTGGCCAAGGTGCGCAAGCCCGAAAACGCCTGGCTTTTGACCTGGACCATCCAGGAAGTCTATTCCAAGGGCGAGAAGCCGGGCCGCAAGGGCCTGTTCTCAAGCGAGAAGACGACGCAGGAATTCTTCATCAACACCGATGACCTCGAGGCCGCTCGCCAGGGCGTGTCGAGCTACGAAAACCACGCGCTGATCCCGCACGAGGCTTATCAGGCGCTTTACGCCGCGGGCGAAGCACAAAAGATATTTGCCGGCTACAAGGTTCACATCCTGTCGAATGGGCAGGTGATATCGGATGTCTAGGAACCTGCTTTGCGTCATTGAAAGCCACGCAGCACTGAGGCGCCAGCAATGACCGCCGCAGCTAATATCTCCAGCAAGAAGCGGCAGCTCGATGCGCTGAAGAGGAGAGTTCGGCCCGGCGCCCTGGAAGGCTTGGAACACAGCCAGCGTATCGACATAACGTACACGTCAAACGCGATCGAGGGGAACACACTGACGGCGGGCGAGACGGCCCTGGTTCTGGAAAAAGGCATCACGATCAGTGGCAAGCCGCTCAAGGACCACCTCGAGGCAATCGACCACGCACGCGCATTGAGTTGGGTACTCGAAATCGCATCTAAAGACGACCATCCGATCATGGAGGCGGACATCCGCAATCTTCATCATCTGGTCGTGGCGAACTCCAAGCCGGAGATAGCTGGCCAATACGCCGACAGCGCCCGTTACGTGAATACCAATGTCGGCGTATTCAATTTTCCCGCCCCTGTGGAGATTCCAGCGCTGATGGAAGCTTTTTGCCGGTGGTTGAGCGCGGCGCCAAGCACGCCACGTACTGCCTTCGAGGCTCATCGGCGTTTCGTCGCCATTCACCCGTTCAATGACGGCAACGGACGTACAGCACGCCTTTTGATGAATCTGGTGCTGGCGCGCGGTGGATACCCGCCGGTAGCGATCCGTCCCGAAGATCGTCCCGATTACATTGCCGCGCTCGAGATCGACCAGAGCGGCGGAGGGCACGTCGCTTTCGACAAGCTGCTTTTCGAACGGCTGGATCAGACTTTGGACATCTATCTGGACGCAGCGCGTCAGGCGCAGGATCGTTCTGTGGAAGGCGGGAAAGTAATCCCGATAAGGAGCTGATCATGGATACCGGCCTGACTACCATCCCGGAAGCGGCTATCGAAAAGCACCGCGCCACCGCGCAAAGCTTCATCACCCGCATCGTCGTGCTGGAGGATCCCTCGCGCGAATCCGGCACCGCGCTTGCCGGCACCAACCGGCGCTTCGTTTCCACCGTCTCGGTCGGCTCGGTGCGACGCACGCGCGAGGTCGAGCTGTCGAAGACCGTCGGCGCAGTCCATCCCGACGACCAGTTGCTGACCATCGCGCAGCACACGCTGCTCTTTCGCGCCCGGCGCGGCACGGCGCTCGCGCTGGCGGTATCGGACGTATTCGCCGAAGGCTCCGATCTTGAAAGCCTGCAGGCCAGGAACACCCGCGCTCCGCTCGAAGGCGAGGAGGCGTCCACCTTCAAGAAACTGCTGTCGGCCTCGGCCTATATCTCGGCCTTCAGCCTTGCCTCCTACCTGTTCCAGCTCATCGACAGCGACGGCGAGGCGCCGAACGACATCCCCGAACCGGACTTCCTGTTCGACACGCCGCAGGATGCGGCGAAATCGATCCTGGCCGGCCTCGACAAGGCGATATCGGGCTCGACGGACGATGCCGACCTGATGACCCGTGCGCGCGCCTTCGCCCGCGTCGCCATCGACGGACTTCTGGCGCGCAAAGGCCGCTTCGACGGCATCGGTCCGTTCGAGAACGCCCATATCCGCATCGACGCCGACGACTTCACCCTCGACGGCTTCGACGTCGCGCCGGGCAAGCGCTCCAAGCCGCTGGTGATGACCTTCAAGACGCCGGAAGAGGTCGTCGGCAACCACATCGCCAAATACCAATCGGTCAAACTCGCCAAGATGCTGATGGCCTACGACTTCGAACGCGAGTTGAACCCGTTCGTCGAGCTTGGCGGCTTCCTGTTCACCTTCATCGGCGACGGCGCGCCCGGCACCGGCAAGACGACGCTGATCCAGATGATCGCCGGCCTCGTCAACGGCTATTGCCAGGTTGCCGGCTATCCGTTCGCCTACGAGAATTTCGGCGTCGACCAGATCTCGTCCTACCAGGGCAAATCAGGCCAGAACTGCCGCCAGTTCATCAACAATGTCTTGAACCCGCGCGTCATCGGCTTCGGCACCATCGACGATATCGACCAGGTGGCGGCACGCCGCTCCGACGACCGCGCGTCGGCCGGCCAGCAGGAGATCACCGGCGTGCTGATGGATGCCTTCGCCGGCGCCGCCACCGTGGTGCGCGGCAATTGCTCGTTCGGCATGTTTTCCAACTATCCCGAAAACGTCGACGACGCGTTGCGCCAGCGCGCCGGCGCCCGCTGGCTGGTCGACGGGCCCCAGACCCGCGACGACTATATCGACATCTTCGTGCTGCTCGCCGGCAAGAACCACGAGATCCCTCTGGGCAAGCACGAACTCTATGCCGCGCAGGAAATCCAGCGCGCCGTGACCGAAGCCTATGAGGAGCATGAAAAGCCGCAGGAGGACGGGCTGATGCGGGTCTATGAGCGCTACATGAAGGAAAACGGCGCGCCCAAGACCATGGCCGACATCGGCACCTACCTGCACCTGATCAAGGACGCCGAACCGCGCTTCACCGGCCGCGCCATCAAGAACGTCACCGACGCGATCAAAATGCGCGCCATGGACATCGAGCTTCCCGACGACTGGTTCGAAAAGCCGGAAGCCTTCATGCACATGAGCTACGACGACAAGAAGGCGATGATCGAGGAACTGCGCGGCCCGTTCTCGATGGACATGGTCATGCAGGAGATCAACCGCTACGCCGATTCCGAATTCCGCTATTCCGACAAATCCGACGACGCCGCGGTCGAAAAACTGCTGCGCGACGCCCGCCTGCGCGAACGCGCTGCGCGTGAGATGGAGGAGATGAAGAAGAAGGGTCTATGGAATGCGTGAGGCGCGCCAGCTTTCCCTTCTCCCCTTGTGGGAGAAGGTGTCGCCGAAGGCGACGGATGAGGGGTGCTCCAGCTTGGCAAGGACGGCGATCCTTCGCGCACCCCTCATCCGTCTCGGCGCTGCGCGCCGATCCACCTTCTCCCACAAGGGGAGAAGGAAGAGCCGCGCCCCTCATCCGCCCTTCGGGCACCTTCTCCCCGTAGACGGGGAGAAGGAAGATTGACCCACGCCCGCAAACCCGACCTCCTGCGCGACAACGAGCTCATCTACGGCCGTTTGCTCACCGTCGACGAGGCGCATCTCATCCAGCGTTACAACAAGGCGCTGGCTGCATTCGGCCTCAAGCCCACCAGGCTGAAGAGCTTCCAGATCGACCGCACCGGCTTTTCGCCCGAAGTGGCCGAGGAGTGTGGCGACTACGATTATCTCGATCCCAACGAGGTCAACCGCCGATTCATCATCCTGACGCCGTCGCAGATCGACCTGCCGGTGGTGCACACCGCCTTCTCCAACACCTCGCAGCTGATGTTCGAGTTCATGTCCAGGAACCAACGCGCCATCGACGCGCTGACCATCAAGGACGTCATCTACGGCGAGATCGAGGACTCCGTTCCCAAGGTCAACGACATCGAGGACCTGCTGTCGATCAGCCAGGTCGAATTCAAGGTGCTGTCGGCGGAAGACGTGCTGGGCAAGGCCGCCGAACTCGGCAAGCTCGTCGACCGGCTGAAGCAGGAGCCCGACGCCTGGCGCGACGATGCCATGCTGACCCGCATGGTCGAGCTCGCCAAGGTCTGCGGCGACATCCGTGAGAACGCGCTGGTGCCGGACCAGGTGATCTTCCGCCACAACGCCTACTGGACCAGCCATTTCGGCGGGCTCTATGTCTTTGTCGATCCCGACATGACGACGGTGATCAGCGATCCGGCCGCCCCCGGTTTTCGCCGCTCGCGGCCCTGGCAGGTGAGCTATCTCTCGATCAAGGACGCAGACAAGGTGTTCAAATTCCTGGCTGCCACCGGCCGCATCGAACTGCCGCGCGCCTCCTGGATCGAGGCCTCGGGCTATCTCGAGCACCGCGCCGAAATGGTGGTGCGCGCGCTGATCCGCGACGCCGAGCCGGACCGCAATTTGACCGATGTCGACAAGGTCTGGCTGCAGACATGGATCCAGAGCCATGCCGACCTGATCACCTCGGACGGAAATTTTCCTTTCCTCAACGCCGCCAAACGCGAGATCGCCCAGCTCGGCCATCTCAAGGTCGAGGATGTCTTCCCGCAGCAGCGCTTCCTGGTGGTCCGCGCCAAGCCCGACCATCCCGACGCCTGGCTGACCAACCGGCTGATCTCGGATTTCGTTCCGTCGGACTTCGTCTCGCGCTACATCTTCAACAAGGACGGCTTCTACAAGGACTATGACGGCTTCAGCGACGCCTGGCGATCGCATGTTGTGGACGTTCTGAAAACCACATATTTGAAGGACAAGGTGGCGTTTCGCACACGCCTCTATGGCCTGACCGACTAGAACGAATGCACCGTCATTCCGTTCTAACTTGTTGTTTTGGTGCATGATGTTATCCAAAAAGTCTGCAACTTTTTGGCATCATGTTGAGGGGGTGATACAGCCATGCTCGATCCGATCGTGAATTTCTTCACCCGGATTTTCCAGTGGATCGGCCGCGGCATCGGTCTTCTGATCGGCGTGATGCTGTGGCCCTTCATGTGGGCCGGCCGCTGGTACACGCAGCGCGGCTGGATCCTCAAGGCGATAGTCGGTCTTGCCGTGCTGGTGCTGATCGGCCTCTACGCCAACTTCTTCTACGCCACCCAGTGGTGGAACAACTTCAACCCGAACTACCCGGACACCTATACTTTCGAGAAGCGCAACGTTTCCGCCGGTGAGCAGGTGGCCGCTGGCGCTGGCACCGACACGGCCAAGACTTGCGGCAACTCCGGCATCGCCCAGGTGGCGGCCGACCTGACCGACTTCAACGTCAACCAGAACGCCTGGATCTCATCGATGATCCTCTACAAGCTCGGCCTGTTCGGCATCGATTGGGACAACACTCCCTGGATGGACAACAAGGCCTCTTTCCAGCGCGGCATCAACCAGGCGGTGCGACGCACGGCGACCGAGCTTGCCGACAATCTCGGCCGCGTACGTACGACCTCGCAGATCGATGCCGACCTGCAGGACGCGCGCGGCAATCTGCAATTCGACGAGTATACCTGGTACTTCGGCGTGAGCCCGTTTGGACCGAAGACGCCGACGCCGAGCTACTATCGCGACGCGGTGCGCAAGCTGCGTTCGTTCAATGCCCGGCTTGCCACCTGCCAGGCCACTTTCGATGCCCGCGCTGACAATTTGAAGCAGTATATTGACCGCATCGCCAGTGACATCGGCTCGACGTCCGCAATCCTCAAGGAGCGCGCCGAGAACCACAACAATGGCTGGTTCGACACCCGCGCCGACGACCGCTACTGGTTCGCCTATGGCCAGCTCTATGCCTATTACGGCCTAATGAAAGGCGCCCAGGCCGATTTCGAGAACGTCATCAAGGAAAAGCACCTGCAGAGCCTTTGGGATACGATGGACGCGCAGTTCGTGTCGGCCCTGCGTATCCAGCCCTTCATCATCGCCAACGGCCGCGAGGACGGCTGGCTGCTGCCGACCCACCTGACAACGATGGGCTTCTACGTGCTTCGGGTGCGCTCCAACATGGTTGAAATCAGCAACGTGCTGACGCAGTAGCGCTGTCCCACCGCAACACCAGCGATGGCGAATTTGCGCCGTCGCGTCTGTCGCATTCCGTGCATTGTGCGGCTGTTTTGAGACGGCGGAAGCGCCCCTGCTCTGGCTTCTATACGGCGCGGTAAGCGGAGCCATAAAGAACCGGGAATAGGCCGGCCCGCCGCAGAGGAATTTTCTCTATAGGAAACATAGTTGCATGAAAGTTGACGCCGCCGCAGCGACAGGGTTAGATGCCCCGCGCGTCCGGCTCCAGCCTTCTTGCGAGTAAGATCAACCCCGTCCCCTCCACCGTCCAATCCAGAGGAACGCCGTCATGGCCGAAGTGAAGTCCGACATCGAGATCGCGCGTGGCGCCAGGAAAAAGCAGATCCAGGAGATCGGCAAGAAGATCGGCATCCCGACCGAACATCTGCTGCCCTACGGCCACGACAAGGCCAAGATCTCAGCAGAATTCATCAAGTCGGTGAAGGGCAACAAGGACGGCAAGCTGATCCTGGTCACCGCCATCAACCCGACGCCGGCCGGCGAAGGCAAGACCACCACCACCGTCGGCCTCGGCGACGGCCTGAACCGCATCGGCAAGAAGGCGATCGTCTGCATCCGCGAAGCTTCGCTCGGCCCGAATTTCGGCGTCAAGGGCGGTGCCGCCGGCGGTGGTTACGCGCAGGTCGTGCCGATGGAGGACATGAACCTCCATTTCACCGGCGACTTCCACGCCATCACCACGGCGCACAACCTGCTCTCGGCGCTGATCGACAACCACATCTACTGGGGCAATGAGCTCGGCATCGACACCCGCCGCGTCGTGTGGCGCCGCGTCATGGACATGAACGACCGGGCGCTGCGCGAGATCATCTGCTCGCTCGGCGGCGTCGCCAACGGTTTTCCGCGCGAGGCCGGCTTCGACATCACCGTCGCCTCGGAAGTCATGGCGATCCTGTGCCTGTCCACCGACCTGAAGGACCTGGAAAAGCGCCTCGGCGACATCATCGTCGCATACCGCCGCGACAAGTCGCCAGTCTATGCCCGCGACCTCAAGGCCGACGGCGCCATGGCTGTCCTGCTCAAGGACGCTATGCAGCCCAACCTCGTGCAGACGCTGGAGAACAACCCGGCCTTCGTGCATGGCGGCCCTTTCGCCAACATCGCGCATGGCTGCAACTCGGTCGTCGCCACCACGACGGCGCTGAAGCTCGCCGACTATGTCGTCACCGAAGCCGGCTTCGGCGCTGATCTGGGCGCGGAAAAGTTCTTCGACATCAAGTGCCGCAAGGCGGGCCTGAAGCCGGCGGCCGCCGTCATCGTCGCCACCGTGCGCGCCATGAAGATGAATGGCGGCGTCAAGAAGGAAGACCTCGGCAAGGAAAACGTCGAGGCGGTGAAGAAGGGCTGCGCCAACCTTGGCCGCCACATCGAGAACATCAGGCAGTTCGGCGTGCCGGCAGTGGTTGCCATCAATCACTTCTATTCCGACACCGATGCCGAGATCCAGGCGATGAAGGACTATGTCGCCTCGATGGGAGAAGAGGCGATCCTGTGCAAGCACTGGGCCAGGGGCTCGGCGGGCATCGAGGACCTCGCCAACAAGGTGGTGGCGCTGGCCGAATCCGGCGCCTCGCAGTTCGCGCCGCTCTATCCCGACGCCATGCCGCTGTTCGAGAAGATCAACACCATCGTCCAGCGCATCTATCGCGGCTCGGAAGCGATTGCCGACAAGTCGGTGCGCGACCAGTTGCACGCCTGGGAGCAGGCCGGCTACGGCAACCTGCCGGTGTGCATGGCCAAGACCCAGTACTCCTTCTCGACCGACCCCAACCTGCGCGGCGCGCCGACCGGCCACACCGTGCCGGTGCGTGAGGTCAGGCTTTCGGCGGGCGCGGGCTTCGTCGTCATCATCTGCGGCGAGGTCATGACCATGCCCGGCCTGCCCAAGGCGCCATCCTCGGAAAAGATTTTCCTCAACGAGATTGGCCAGATCGAAGGCCTGTTCTAAATCCTTCAAGTCCAAACGGCAAAGGGCGCCGCATCACCGCGGCGCCCTTTGCATTTCGCGGATGGCTACGCGGCGCTGCGCGCCAGCGCCCGCTGGTTGGACGCATGGATCGTGTCGCGTTCCGGCAGCGCGCCGGTCTTGAGGCAGTCGATCCATTCGGCGGTCTTGAGCACCGCGGCGAAGCGCGACTGGAGGATGATGCTCACCACGCGATGGATCTCCTCGGCCGAGGCGTAGCCGGCGCTGTTGGCGTAGGGTACCGAACCGGTCGCGTCGGACAGGAACTCGACCGCGAAGCCCATATGCACGGCGTGGATGATGGTCGACAGGTCGCAATTATGCGTCATGTAGCCGATGACCGCGATCGTATCGATGGCATTTGCGCGCAGCCAGGCCTCAAGGTCGGTGCCGGTGAAGGCGCTCGGCAAATTCTTCTCGACATAATGGTCGCGGCCACGCTTGGCGATCTCCGGATGCAGTTCGCCGCCATGGCTGCCCTTGGCGAAGATCGGCGACGTCTCGGGCGCCATCTGCTTGACGACCACCACCTTGATGCCGGCGGCCGCCGCCGCGTCCATCGCGCGCGCCACGTTGACGACGCTGTCGCGGAACGGCGGATGCTGGATGGCCAGATTGCCGCCGTCATAGTCGTTCTGGACGTCGATGACGACGAGCGCGCGGCGCGGCGCGGTGTTGGCTGGGTCAGACATGATGTTTCCTTTCAGGCTTGAATGCGATGGGCCGAAAGTAATCTGCTGGCTTGGGTGCCAACAGTGGCCCGATTGACATCATCCGAAAGAATTAGGACAATCCACACTCACACTGGAAACGCCCCATGACCGCTCCCATCATCGCCGTCCTCGCCTTCGATGGCATCAGCCCGTTCCATTTCTCCGTGCCTTGCCTGGTGTTCGGCGCGGATCGCACCAACCTCGGCCTGCCACGCTTCGACTTCCGTGTCTGCGGGGTCGAGGAAGGGCTGATCCGGACCGATGCCGGCCTGGGCATCCTGGTCCCGCACGGGCTTGCCGCGCTCGAAGACGCCGATATCGTCATCATCCCGAGCTGGAAGGATCTCGAAGCGCCTCTGGCCAAACCGCTCGAGGAAGCGCTCGGCCGCGCGCACCGGCGCGGCGCGCTGATCGTGGGCCTGTGTCTCGGCACCTTTGCCCTCGCCGCCGCCGGCCTGCTTTCGGGACGGAAGGCGACCACGCATTGGGCCTATACTGAGCAGTTGCGGGCCCTCCATCCCGACATTTCAGTCGATGCCGACGTGCTCTACGTCGACGACGGCGACATCGTCACCTCTGCCGGCGTCGCCGCCGGGCTGGACTGCTGCCTGCACATCGTGCGTGCCCGCTATGGCGCCGAGGCGGCACTGCGGCTCGCCCGGCACGTCGTGCTTTCGCCGCACCGGCAGGGCGGGCAGGCGCAGTTCATCGAGCGCCCCGTGGCAAAAAGCGCCGATGCCGATCGCTTCACCGAGGTGCTCGACGCGGTTCGCGCGACATCAGGCGAAACGCACAGCCTCGACAGCGTCGCCGAAGCCGCTGGCCTGACACGGCGCACTTTCACCCGCCGTTTTCAGAAATCGATCGGCACCAGTTTTGGCGATTGGCTGATCAGCCAGCGGATCGAACTGGCGCAACGGCTGCTGGAAGCCACGGACAAATCGATCGACGTCGTGGCTTTCGATGCCGGCTTCGGCAGCGCCACATCGCTGCGCCAGCACTTTTCCGCGCGGCTCCGGACCTCGCCGGCGCAATACCGGCGTGAATTTTCCAGGCGGGCCGATGTCGGCGAGCGCATGGCGCATCTCCCGGCTGCATTGATTGGGCACGTGAGCGCACTCAGCCCCAACTGACCACCCGCGCCGGGGCGGAAGCGTATTATGCTCGAACACGGCATCCGCGGCCAAGCCGCGCAACGCGCCAAGACCGTCATCCAGGCATGTATACCATTCGCCGGCCGCCATTTTCGCCCGTTCGCTCTGAACCATGGCAGTGCCTCCGTTTGACATCATTGCGAACAGCGCCGAGGCAAGGACCAGGACGTGAACTTATAAACCGGGATAGCGGCTTTACGGAACTGGTCACCGTGCCGTCACGACCTTCGATCGCAAGCGGACATTCGCGATCCGCGCCCGGCAATGAAATAGTTCAAGACCACTGTCGATTTCCGGACAACTCATTCGTCCTCGGCAGGAAGCCGAAGAAATTCGCCAAAGCAAGGAAACGACTGCGATGACAATCACCATCACGGCATTTGAACGATCGCCCGATGGCGGCAAAGGACTGGCGCGCGATACCCGCGTTCGCTGGGCGCTGGAAGAGGTGCGACAGCCCTACGAGGTTCGTTTTGTTTCCTTTGCAGGGATGAAGGCGCCTGACCATCTGGCTATCCATCCCTTCGGGCAGATCCCCACCTATGAGGAGGGTTCTCTCTCGCTGTTCGAGACCGGCTCGATCGTCTTTCATCTTGCCGAGCAGCATGCCGGCCTGCTGCCGAAGGATCGCAATGCCCGCGCCCGCGCGATCACGTGGATGTTTGCCGCACTGAACACCGTCGAGCCGCCGATCCTCGAATTGACCACGGCAAGGATATTCGAAGCTGACAAGCCCTGGAGCGAGGCGCGCTTGCCGCTGGTTAAGGACCGTGTTCGGTCCCGGCTGGACAGTCTCTCGGCTCACCTGGGCGTCGCCGACTGGCTCGATGATGCGTTCAGCGCCGGCGATTTGTTGATGGTATCCGTGCTGCTGCGACTGAGAATGTCAGGCATTCTGGACGAATATCAAAACCTGGCCGCCTATGTAGCGCGCGGGGAAGCTCGGCCCGCTTATATCAGGGCCTTCGCCGCGCAATTTGCGGTCAACGCTCCACTAGGCTGACTCGCCTCGATCCGCCGTGGCTGCGCTCATGACTCTGCGGCCTAGCCAAATATCCGACCTATGGTAGCTTGCCGTTTCAGGGCTGTTCCGGCCCGGCATCGAGAGGGATCGGCTTGCTCTACATCCTTGCACTTCTGATCGGCGTCATTGCAGGCCTGCGCGCCATGACGGCACCTGCCGCCGTCGCCTGGGGCGCCTATCTCGGCTGGCTGCCGGTTGCCGGCAGCTGGGCGAGCTTCATGAGCCATTGGGCGGCTGTCGGCATCTTCACCGTCCTGGCCATCGTCGAACTGGTCACCGACCAGCTGCCGTCGACGCCAAGCCGCAAAGTGCCGCAGCAGTTCGGCATCCGCATCCTGCTCGGCGCCTTTTCCGGCGCGGTGCTCGGCGCGGCCGGCGGCGCCACTATCGTCTGCCTGATCGCCGGCGCCATCGGCGCGGTCATAGGCACGCTGGGCGGTGCCGAAGCGCGCGGCCGGCTGGCGGCCGCTTTCGGCAAGGACCAGCCCGCGGCCTTCATCGAGGACGCGGTGGCGATCGTCGGCGGTCTGCTGATCGTGGCGGCGGTGGCATGACGGCGAAAACCTTCGACACCATCATCATCGGCGCTGGCCAGGCGGGGCCGCCCTTGGCCGGTCGCCTGGCGGCCGCGGGCATGAGCGTGGCGCTAATCGAGCGCAAGCTGGTCGGCGGCACCTGCATCAACACCGGCTGCATGCCAACCAAGACCATGGTCGCCAGCGCCTATGCCGCGCATCTGGCTCGGCGCGCCGCCGACTATGGCGTGACGCTTTCGGGTCCCGTCGGGGTCGATTATCACAGGATCAAGGCGCGCAAGGACAAGGTCACCAACGACGCCCGTGGCAATCTGGAGACCTGGATCGCTGGAATGGAGCGCTGCACGCTTTATCGCGGCCACGCACGCTTCGAATCCGCCAACACGGTACGTGTCGGCGACGACCTTTTGACCGCCGAAAAAATCTTCCTCAACACGGGCGGCCGCGCCTCGGTGCCGGACCTGCCTGGCATCCACGACATCGACTATCTGACCAACTCGTCGATGATGGATCTCGACGTTTTGCCGCGCCACCTTATCGTCGTCGGCGGCAGCTACATCTCGCTCGAATTCGCGCAGATGTTCCGCCGTTTCGGCTCGGAAGTCACCGTCATCGAAAAGAGCCCGCGCCTAACCGGCCGCGAGGACGAGGACGTCTCGGCCGCCATCCTGTCGATCTTCGAAAACGAAGGCATCGCGGTCCATGTCGGCGCCGACAACATCGGCTTCGTCAAACATGGTGGGGATATTGCCGTGACCTTCTCCGCCGGCAAGCCGCCCGCGATCGGATCGCATGTGCTGCTGGCGCTGGGCCGAACGCTCAATACCGACGATCTCGGCCTCGACAAGGCGGGCGTCGAGGTCGACAGACGCGGCGCGGTTGTCGTCGACGACCAGCTGCGCACCAGCGTGCCAGGCATCTGGGCGATGGGCGACTGCAACGGCAAGGGCGCCTTCACCCACACCTCCTACAACGACTATGAGATCGTCGCCGCCAATCTGCTCGACAATGATCCGCGCAAGGTCAGTGATCGCATCGAGGCCTACGCACTCTACATCGACCCGCCGCTCGGCCGCTGCGGCATGACCGAGGCCGCGGTGAGGAAATCGGGACGCCGCGCGCTGGTCGGCCAACGGCCGATGACCCGCGTCGGCCGCGCCGTCGAAAAGGGCGAGACGCAAGGTTTCATGAAGATCCTCGTCGATGCCGACACCAGGGAGATCCTCGGCTGCTCGGTGCTTGGCCCCGGCGGCGACGAGGCGGTGCATTGCGTGCTCGACCTGATGTACGCCAAGGCGCCGGTCGATACGCTGGCGCGCGCGATGCACATCCACCCGACGGTTTCGGAACTGCTGCCGACGATAGCCCAGGAACTCAAGCCGCTGGCCTGAGACTGGAGCAGTTCAGCGTTTGGCAAACCGCCGAGCCGTTCTACGGGCGCCTCGGCGCCCGTTTCAATCAGCTCAACGCTTTCTGCATTGCTGCATTGCGGCAACGTCTGTTGCGCCCAGTCGGGATCGTCGCGCAGTCTCCAAATTGAACCGATTCAGTCTGGACCTCCCATGCCTTTGCCGATCCTTGCGCTTGCCATTGCGTCCTTCTGCATCGGCACCACCGAATTCGTCATCATGGGCCTGCTGCCGGAGGTCGCCGCCGATCTCGGCGTGACGATCCCCGCCGCCGGCCTGTTGGTCACCGGCTATGCGCTGGGCGTCGTCTTCGGCGCGCCTGTCGTGGCCATGGCCACCGCGCATTTGCCGCGCAAACCCGTGCTGGTCGGGCTTGCGGCCCTGTTCGTCGTCGGCAATCTCTTCTGCGCCATCGCGCCCAATTACTGGCTGCTGATGGCCGCGCGCGTCTTCACCGCTTTCGGCCATGGCGCCTTCTTCGGCATCGGCTCGGTCGTCGCCGCCAGCCTGGTGCCGCGCAACAAGCGCGCCA